>NZ_JACJRC010000001.1:0-600000 GCF_014697025.1 Alkalinema sp. FACHB-956
ACAATGAGTTTGATTAACTGAAGCATTGGTTAGATCGATCTCTTTTGATCTATGAGCTAGCTGAGCTCACGTTACACTTAGAGCTTAACTTTCATTAGATCTTGTCCAAACACTTGGGTCCACCGCACACCTCCCTCCGGATTTACCCCTAGAGCGATCGTAAAGAGTAACGTACCTTCGATCGTATTCTCCCCTACCGCCCCAATCCCCCTTACTAAGGGGGATTGGGGCCAGAGTTAAGCACTCAGTGATTGTCTCTCGCAGTTCAAGTTATTGCCGGAACCTACAATTGGGTTTGAACCTTATTCCTAGAGCGAGAGAGTTTGGGGTGACTGGGGTGAGTGTAGTTTGAGTTATGTCAGTCAACCAGGCTGATTCGGTATGAAGAGATCGATCGTCCCTTCTATCTTTCGCAATCCAGGTTTCCATGAACATTCTCTTTCTCGATCAGAGTGGCAAACTGGGCGGAGCAGAACTCTCCCTACTAGATGTCGCCGCCACTTTTCGTCACCATTGTTTAGTCGGACTCTTCGCCGATGGCAACTTTCGCTCAGCGCTCGAAGACCGTCAAATTCCGGTACAAATTCTCACCCAGCAAGCGGTCAAAGTCAGTAAAGAAACTGGACTGATTAGCGGTTTAACCAGTTTAGGCACACTTCTACCCTTAGTTGTCAAAACGGCAAACTTAGCAAAACAGTACGATCTCATTTACGCCAATACGCAAAAAGCTTTCGTTGTCGGGGCGATCGCCACCTTCCTCAGTCGTCGCCCCCTGGTGTATCACTTAAGGGATATTCTATCCCCTGAGCATTTCAGTCAAACTAATCTACGAGTTGTCGTCACGTTGGCCAATCACTGTGCTGCTTTAGTCATTGCGAATTCCCAAGCAACACGAGATGCCTTTGTTCAAGCAGGAGGCCGAGCTGATTTAGTCCAGGTTATTTACAATGGCTTTGATGCCGATCGCTACGCTCAATTAGCCCAATTGGGACGAGATCGTGCTGAACCTTGGAAACAGGAAATTGGTCTGGAAAATCATTTTGTTGTGGGACACTTCAGCCGTCTGTCTCCTTGGAAAGGTCAGCATATTTTGATCGAAGCGATCGCCCATTGTCCTAAAGAAATTGCAGCGGTTCTGGTGGGTGATGCTTTGTTTGGTGAAACTGAATATGTCCAGCAACTCCATCACCAGGTTGAGCAATTGGGATTGCACGATCGAGTCAAATTTCTTGGGTTTCAATCTGAGATTCCTCAGTTAATGGCAAGCTGTGACTTAGTGGCCCATACTTCGACAGCTCCGGAACCGTTTGGACGAGTCATCATCGAAGCAATGCTCTGTGGGACTCCAATTGTGGCAGCAGCAGCTGGCGGAGCAATGGAATTAGTCAATCCAGAAACAACAGGCTGGTTGACATCTCCAGGAGATGAGATCGCCCTGGCTCATGTCATTCAAACTGCCTACAAGTCTCCTACAGTCATGGAGAGTCTTGCCAAAGCAGCCCTAGAAACTGCAAAACAGCAGTTTAGCTTAGAGGAAGTCATTGAGAAAATTGACCAATCCCTAAAAAGCCTGTTATCAACGTGATGATCTGAATGAATTTTATTTATTTGAAATAAAATATGAAAATCTACCGAATCCCTCTGAGCAAATAGCTTACTTCTGTAAAGTCTCCATAAAGCCCAGCCCAAAAACTAGCCAGTCTCCGTATTCTTGCATAAGATAGATTGAGACAAGAAAATCCTTCCTGCAAGAAATAGGAAGTTTGTCAATCTTCTATCAGGTTTCTTTCCATCTACCTCAGGTGTCACTACCCATCAGACTCATCAATCTTCGCTTGATCTAGGTCATGTCATTTCCAGGCAAGGTTGAAGTAAGTCACTAGTTGTGATATTGCAACGTGATTTGGCAAGTAAACACACTCATTTTAGGTAGATCAAGTATGAATCTCAAAACGATGGCTGCCAAAGTTGCGCTGGCGAGCGTCATTGTATCTGGTGTGATGGCAACCGTGCAGTCTCCGGCTCAAGCACTCAGCATTTCCTTCAAGCCAACTGGAACTTCTGTAGATGGTGACACAGCAAAAGATATTGTTACTTCTGTTGGTAGCATCTTAAATGTGGATATCTTCTTGGAAACATTCGGTGTTGCCGAAGATGACAAAATCACGAAGCTTGGCTTTGATATTGGTTTTGACAATACTGAGTTAGGGTTTTCGAGCTTTACCAAGACTGGCATTTTTAGTGGTTTGTCTGTTACTGGTCCTACTGCCGGTTCTTTACTGCCCGGAGAGACCAATCAGATTTTGCGTATTGCTTTAACAGGTGGTTCAGTGAATCCTGATCAGGCTGGACTCAAACTGGGGACTGCTCAATTTTCAGTACTGCCTGGATTAGTTAATAATGGCAAGAACGACCTTGCAACTCGTTTTTTCAACGTGTTTGATGACGATAATGAGCCTTTGATCAGTATTGCATCCGCACAAATTCAACGTGCAGAAGTGCAACCTATTCCTACGCCTGCTCTTCTTCCCGGCATTGCAGTCATGGGTGCCACTATGCTGCGGCGTCGTAAGCATGTAGCTGAGTCGGTATAACCTTCTATAAAGGACTTGGGGATTGTTCTAAAAATACCCTTACTCTTTATACCAGCTTAATGCACATATTTTTTTTGGAAATCAGGGCATCTCCTTCAGGATTTACACTGAGATCCTATGAAAGAAGGAATATGCTTCCATACGTCTCAATTCGCACACAACTGATTATTCGGTGAATTGGCTTGATTGAATGCCATCGCTTGAATAGAAACAAAATACGATTCTCCACTCACTGTAAATACTGAGAATACTACTATGGCATCTTCATCTTTATCTACTCCAAATAGCTACACAAACTCCAGTTCTGGAACTCTCTATGCCCGTGGAATCTGTCGCATTATTGGTGTTGCTTGTATTATTGGTTTTCTGCTTGATGTCATCGTTCTCAGTTTTCCACCTAACTTCGGAGAACTAGCTTGGCGAATGGGATTCATGCAACAAATCAGCGATCGATCCATCATTCTTCTATTTGGCTTTGGCTTAATGATGGCTTCTGCTCTTGATACCCGTGGGTTGCGCAAACAAATTGCAACGGCCTGCCTCATTTTGGGTATTATCCTTCCCCTTTCCAGTGTTTTGGTTATTCGAGATGCAGTAACCTTTCAGACCATTGCTGTTAACAACATTAGTACTCAGCTAGAACAAGCTAATAAACGCCTCCAAGAAGTCCAGCCTGGAGCAGATCCTAAAATTAAAGTCACCCAAGAGCAACTTCAACAAGTTGCCCAGCAATTAACGAAAAGTGCTGAAACAGCGCAACAAAATGCCAAAACTGCGTCGATTAAAACGGGTCTCTCTGGTGTTGGTAACTTACTAGTAGTTGGTCTTGCAATGATTGGTGTAGGTCGTTATGGAATGCGACGTAGCTAGTTTGGTTGACAGATAAGCTTCTAGAGAGATATGTCCAGGGAAGGTATCCAGATCGCCACCTTCCCTAGTACTAATCTACATATGAAATATAATGCAGGAGCAGAGGGCTGAAATTCCTTCTTTCTCCGCAAGTCTATACACATCACTGGAGTCTGAACTTCTATAACTTAATATTATATTACCTAAATTCTTGTCACCTATCATTAACCTGAGTTAAATGGGCCTCCAAGAAATTTTTAGAACAAGTCGTAACGTTATTTTGAATGATTTTGTGGAGATTAGAATACTTTTATGAGATTAGAAACAGTAAGTAATCTTGTAACTCAAGCATTACAACAGGGACTGAAAACAAACCACCGTCGTTACATAACTTTTGCCAGTTTGATTGCACTTTGTTATCTGCCAACCTGGATAACAGTTTTATTACAAGGAATTATTAAAGGGCAATCAGACGCCATCATTAATATAGGACTTCTTGTCTTGGGTGTACAAAATATTTTGAAAAAGCGTTCCACTCTTAACAAATTATGTGCTGCCCCTGACGATCGTTGGTTAGGCTATACCACAATACTCTGCGGAATCTTGGCGTTTCTCTTTTTCCATGGAATTCAACGCTCAGTCTCTCTACAAGCTTTAGCCGTTATGGTGATATTGATTGGTATTGTTTGGAGTGAATGGGGCTTAGAGTTTTTTGTACGTTTTCTCAAACCAATTTTACTGTTTTTAATAGGTATCTACCCCAGTCTAGAATTCATTGCAATTCGTATTTGTCGCTTTTTTACATCTGAGGATATGCTAGAGCGCATAATGGCATGGGCTGGAAGTATTGGCCTCCATCTGATTGGCTTTAAAGCTAATGCCCAAGCCGCCTATGTTACTTTGCCTGAAGGATCTGTTTGGGTTGGACCTGGTTGTAGTGGATTCAGTATGGCTTTTGTATTAGTGGGGAGCGCATTTTTGCTAGGACAGTTCATGAAGCTCAGTTGGAAAAAAACAGGAGTACTGATTTTCCTGGGATGGGCACTTTCTATGTTTGCTAATGTTCCGAGAATTATGCTGCTAGCGATCGCATCGGTGTACTGGGGGAAAGACTCTTTTGAGTTTTGGCATGGGCCGATCGGCGGACAGATTTTTGCGGGCATCCTGTTTACGATTTACTACTACTTAGCCATGTGGATTATCGATCGGAAACCCAAGGTCAAGACGAACTAAATTCAGTGCAACGTACCATGGGTTTTGTGAGCCTTAGGAATGCAATACTTACGAATGCAATAGTTTTGCTAAAAAACGTTCTAAATGATAGAGCGCAAGCTGATTGCTAACCCCATTAAAAACCGCATCAAAGGCATGATCGGCCCAGGGAATTTCTAGAAAGAGACTGGTGGATTGATGGGCCAGTAATTTCTGATGCAATGCCTGACCAAACCGAGATTGCACAACGTGGTCTTTACCACCGTAAATCAGAAAGGTAGGGATTTGCGATCGTGTGACCCATTGTAACGGTGATGCTTGGCGATAGCGATCGGGGAATTGCTCAGGATTACCACCGAGAAACTTCTCCAACACATCACGGCTATTAATCGGATCGGGTGTGGGAACGTCATAGTAACCCGCAGTGAGATCAACGGGACTATAATAGGCGACAACAGCCCGCAGGTCGATCGGTGCAGGCTGATAGGCGGTCACAAGTGCCAGTTGCGCACCAGCGGATTGGCCTAAAATCGCGACGCGATCGAGATTCGTTTCGTAAGTTTGGGCATGGGTTTTAAGATATTCCAACGCCGTATGCACATCTGTCAGTTGACTGGGAAAAGGGTGTTGAGGCGCATGGCGGTAGTCGATCGCCCAAATCACATAGCCCTGTTGCGCCAAATACCGACCGAGTTTTTCCATGTTTTTCGGCTGTCCCCGTTGCCATGCGCCTCCGTAAACCATGACAATGCCGGGGTAATAGCCCGTTTTTTCGGGTTGATAGATATTCAACCGTAAAGGCACGCGATCGATTACGCTAAACACAAGGTCATGGACTTCACGGGTTCGCGGTTGGGATAATCCTAGAAAAGCTTCACGAAACCGGAACGGCATTGTTCTGAAATACTGTTTCTGTTGGGGATTGGGAGAAACCGAGGCGGGATGGCTGAACGTTTGGCGGAAATCTTGCGAAATTTTGGCATGGGCGATCGGGAGTTGAATTAGCGGCCACAGTGCCAGGAGAATCCCTAGGAGGTTGGCGGCGATCGTTACTTTAAACAGTCCATTGCCCCGATGGGTGCCCAGGGTGATGGCTGCTAGACCCCAATTGATTAACAACAACCAAGGGCTGACTTCCGGTGCTCCCACACTCAGCGGCAACAGCGCAAAGGTCGGAGCCGGAATGAAAATCCAGAGCCCTAGGAAAAGACCGATCGTGCTGACTCCTAACAGGAGCCCAAATAATAAACTCACCATGGATCATCCTCCCGAATTACTGGGCCGCTGGGTTGGTTGGGTTGGCGGAGTCTGAGTTCGCGGGGCTTGATTCGTTAAAATGACTCCAGCAATCACCAAACAACCGCCGATCACTAACGAAGGTTGTAAGGATTCCCGCAGAAATACAATCCCCATCATCACCGCAGACACGGGTACTAAATTTGTGAAAATCGCAGTACGGCTGGCTCCGATCGTTTGAATGCCTCGGGAATACCAAATGAATGCAATGACCGTTCCCAAAATGCCCATATAGGTAATGCTAAGGGCAGCAATTGAGGTAATTCTGGGTAATGTGGAGAATAAATTTTCTGTCAATGCAATAGGGAATAGTGATAAGGCCCCAATTACGCAGCTATAGGTTGTAACCACTAACGGGGAAGTGGTTCGTAAAACCTGTTTGCCCAGCAGGGTATAGGTCACCCAACTCGTGACACAGCCTAGGAGGAGCCAGTCCCCCAATCCAATGCCTGTATGCAATAGATTGAGAGGATTCCCCTGGGCAATGACGATCGCGACTCCCAGCAGGGAAATTAACGTACCCAATATTTTGGATTTAGACAGTGGCTCGCGGTAAAAGACTGCTGACCCCAAGGACACCGCGATCGGGTTAAAGGCCACAATTAAGGAAGCACGGCTGGCGGGTAGTAACTTCAGTCCACCGAGAAAAAAGGCATTGTAGGCAAAAATTCCAGCTAAGCCCATTAAAGTCACCCCAACCCATTGCGATCGATTCAGCCGGGGTAAGTTACCGAGCTGTAGCCAGCAAAGTAGGAGTAATAGGATCGCTGCGATCGCAAAGCGCAGAAACGCGACGGAAAAGACGCCAACACTTTGCACTGCGATGCGTCCAGCAATAAAGGTTCCGCCCCAAATCAGCGTTGTCAGTACCAGTTGCACATAGATGGTGGCCGATCGCTGAGGCGTAGAAGATTCTACACTCATGGGCAATCCTGGATTTTGGCTCCGTTCTGCGTGGCTGACGGATCAGATACGGGAACTCCTGTGACTTCGGGGGTAGGGGGGTAACGGTCTAACACCTGCTGAATAAACGCTGTCCAGATTTCATTCGGTTGCCAAATCCGTTGGAGATCCTGTTTAGCCGTTTCATCACTTTCCTGTTGGTGAATCCGTCGCCAGAGATAAACAAACACCGATACCCGCTTGTTGGCTGCACAGTGAATAAAGAGTTTCCGATCGGGGCGACGTTTCAGAATCTGACAGAAAAATTCAAAATCCATCAGCGTTGGTTTGTCCCACACGACGGGAATATGGAAATATTCCAACCGGGCGGATTGGGCGATCGCGGCTTCGTTGAGTAGGGCATGGTCTGAACTGCTCAAAGCTAAGTTAATCACCGTTTGATAGCCTGCGGCTCTGATGGCTGCAAACTGAAATGCATTCGGTTGTCCGGCAGTTCCAATTCGATCGGAAATCCGCAGAAAGTTGGCAATTTCCTCAACACGATCGCCCATGACTTACCCTACTCTAACCCTACTGTAATCGTTCATCCTATCCTAAACGTTGATAGCGCCGAATATCCGGCATCGCGGCCACAATGCCGTCTAACTGCGCCATTGCGGCCTGTAAATGGGGCGTTTGCAAATGGGCCTCTAGGGCCGCTTCCGACTCCCACTCTTCAATAAAGGTAAAGTCTGTGGGATCCTGGAGATTTTGATGCAGCTCGTATTGGATACACCCCGATTCCTGACGGGTCGGTTCCAGAATACTGAGGGTGAGGGCTTTTAAGGCATCAATTTGGTCAGGTTTCGCAATCACATGGGCAACGACACGAATCGTCATAGCGTTAGCTCCCGAAATTTATCATTCAATTAATCATCATCCCCGTATACGCTGGAGAACTACTGCCGGATCTGTCGCTCCAGCACCATATACCGGAAAATGTATTCCACTAATTCAATAGCATTGCGAGCCCCTTCTGTGGAATGAGCCCACACCGTAACGCCATGGTTGCGAATCAGTAACGCGGGGATTTGCGGCGGTTGTTGGGAGAAGCGATCGCGGATTTCTGCTGCAATTTTGGGGACATCCAAATGGTTGACAAACAGGGGCATCGCACATTGGGGATTTTCTTCCCACAGCCCCAATCCCTTAATCATTTCCAAGGGGGGCAAGGGCAATGCATCTGCTGTTGTGAAATTGGACACCAAATTCGCCTCTACGGAATGGACATGGTAGCAGGCTTTTGCTTCGGGGAATAGGTCATAAATGGCCTCGTGAATCGAGGTTTCCGCAGAGGGTTTATCCGTGGGCCGACTGCCTTCCCATTCGCCACCGGGTTTCATGTGGATGAAGTCATGGATGATGAGCTCACCTTTGGATTTACCGCTAGCCGTGACCCAAAAACTACCATCCTCCATGCGGGCCGATAGATTCCCCGCCGTGCCCCACATCCAGCCCCGATCGTGGAAGTATTTCGCAGCGCTGATTAAATCATTCCGTAGATCTGTCATTCTCCATTCCCTGACATAATAGTTCCCGATCCCGTTGCCCCTAAATTAACTCAGATAATCCTAGGGATGAATCATTTATTATTTCTCCCAGCGTTGGGCTAAGTAATCGCGAATCTCAAAGAAATCATTCCAGGGAATGTAGGCTTTACCCTGCTCATCTAGGTACTGCGCTAGCCGATCGCGGGCGAATACCACTGGAGCCGCTAAGGCCATATTTAAATCCGTAATCGAATCCCCGATCGCGATCGCTTCCTGGCAGGGATACTGGGCCATGACGTTCACCTTGGCCACCAGTTCCGTCCCATCTTCGTAGGTGGGAATGACGCGGCAATAGTCCTGGGACACATCCAAATCCACCGCGTGAATGCCCGCCATCCGGGGCTGGAGATCGCCCAAAACGGTCTCTACCATCCCCCGCACCCCGCCGGAAATGACGACAAAGGGGACTTGGTGACGATCGAGGAAATCCAAAAATTCCGGCAATCCAGGGCGCATGGTTTTACTGCGGGAAAATTCCAAAATCTCGGGATATTGACTGGCAGGAATGGACTCCAACAGCCGCCGCACGCCCTCCCGCAGGGTTAGCCGCCGCGCATACATTTCCGGCATCAATTCCGCAGAGAGCTGGGGGGTAAAGGCTTTGAGCAACGCCACGAAGGTTTCTTCAGCGGTAATCGTTCCGTCAAAATCTGAAAAGACGACTCGTTGATGTTGAGCCGTGGGGGCGTACGATCGGTCTAATGCTTGGGGGGTCGTCTCGGTGATCATGGTGGCTATGGATGCGATGGTGGGTATCGTTGCTGGGAATGATTATTATGAGTTCGGCTAAGTCCCCCATTTCTCCAACGCTGTTCGTAACGCACTGGGAGAAACTTGTGAAATATCGAAGGGATAGCCAGGAGTTGCCTGTTGCAACGCTTCAAAAAATGCCTGCACGCCAGCCCCCGCGCCCTGGGGGTGATCCATAATCCCAGTTCCCGCGTTCAGAATCACGTCTTGACCGTAATCCGCCAGTGCCTTAGGGACAATGCCGGGATGAATACCTGCGGAAGGCACGGGAAAGACATTGCGCGATCGCAGGGCATCTCGAATGGCAGCTTCCTCCTGGGCGGCAAAGGGCAAGTTGCCATAGTGGGCGGGATAGAGCACGGCATCGGCTCCGGCCTGGGACGCCAACGTTCCCAACACGACGGAATAGGCGAGGCCATGATCCGGTGCACCACACATCGCCCCCGCAAAGGCTGGATGCATAAAAATGGGGACATTAACCTCTGGATCGATCGCCAGCGCTTCCAAGACAGAAAAGCCATAGGTCAGGACGTTGAGCAGCAAGGCATTCGCTCCCGCAGCCACTAGCCGACGGGCGTTATCGAGCAGATTCGCCGCTCTGCCCGTGACGTTGACGGCATAGAGCAGTTCTTTGCCCGTGTTGGCTTTGACCGCATCGATTTCCCGGCGACAGGCTTGGAGGCGCTCCAGGGTGGGAGCCACCTCCAAGTTCCCGAGAATTTCATCGTCCTTAATCACGTCCAATCCCGCGATCGCGACTTCTCGTAAAATTTGAGCATGATCCTCAGCGGTCAGTCCGAGGGCGGGTTTGAAAATCGCCATGACTAGAGGTCGATCGTGCACTTGAACCCGATCGCGAATACCGGAAATTCCAAAGCGACAATGCTGACCGTAGGTTTCTGGCAACCGGACGGCCATTACTTTTGCAGCTCCGGCCATGGAATATTTACCGAAGATCATTGTCAGTAAACTGGCAATATCTCCTTCGGTATTGGCAACAGGAAAGCGAACGGTGGCGATGCTGGAACCGTCATCGTTCCGTTGTGTGGCCACGACCTCCGCCAGAAACGACTGGAAGGCTTGTTCTCGGTGGGCAAAGCGGGCATCCCAGGTGCCGACCGTTTGCCCGATCGCGATCACCTTGGCCTGTTTTTCCGGGTCAACGCCTGCGGGAAAACGATAATCGACTTCGATCGACTGTGCTGAAATTACCATGCTGAAATTACCATTGCTGTCTAAACCGGCCTACACTGCCGTCAACCGAGGTAAACGGATTGGGGTTTCGGTGTATTCGGGAACCCAGCCAGCGGTTCCTGCAAAGTAGCGCACGGCCTTAATCCGACGGCTGGGGGTGAGATAGAACCAGTGTTCGGTTCCGGCGGGGACGTTGATGTATTCTTCTGCTTGTACGGTCAGTTCCACCTGGGAGCGATCGGGCAGCACAAAGCCAAAGACCCCTTCGCCATCAACGATGTAGCGCACTTCGTCGTCGGCATGGGTGTGGACTTTTTCAAATTTTGCCAGTAGGGTTTCTAGGTTCGGCACATCGGGATGCAGCACGATCAAATCCCGCGAGGTGTAGCCTTGATTCTCTTTCAGCGTATTAAAGTAGTGATCGAGCCCTTGCAGAACCTGGTCCTTTTGCTCATCGTTTAAACTAGCGCAGGCTAGGAGTTCCTGCACTTGGGGATCGGTGCCCGTGGTCCAGTGGTTGAGTTGGATGTTGAGGGGGGCGAGGATTTGCCCGATCGCTGCTAAATCCGTCAGTTCTGTGCCGTTTTCCAACCGCAAAGTTGCCATAAATCATGCTCCCAAATTGACCCGAAGTTCATTATAAGACACGGGTTTCCGGGTAGAGGGGTTTCCGGGTAGACTGAGGTGGAGTTCGGTGGTGGAATTCGGTGGTGGAGTTCGGTTGACGCCCGACAGTAATGCAACATCCAGTAATGCAACATCCTAAGTTACCTGAAATTCTTGCCCGTCTCCGACAGTACCTAGAGACGCTCTACGGCGATCGCCTTGCTCAGGTGATTCTCTATGGTTCACAAGCGCGATCGGAGGCCACTCCAGAATCCGATATTGATATCCTGGTGGCTTTGAAAGGAACGGTCGATTTTGCTTTGGAAGTGCAACGGACGAATGATTTTATTGCGGATCTCTGCCTGGAAAGCGAAACG
This sequence comes from Alkalinema sp. FACHB-956, assembly GCF_014697025.1. Lineage (NCBI taxonomy): Bacteria > Bacillati > Cyanobacteriota > Cyanophyceae > Leptolyngbyales > Leptolyngbyaceae > Alkalinema > Alkalinema sp. FACHB-956. Next base: position 11,371 of record NZ_JACJRC010000001.1, read on the forward strand.
CTTGTTTCTGTTACCCTCGCATCCCTAGAGCAAGTCGAATCCGCCCAAGCCCCATTCTTTCGGAACTTACGGCGGGAAGGCATTCCAGTATGACCAAAGAACAGCAAGCGCTATCGCGGCTAACTTTGCCTAGGTGCGCCCAGACACCCCGATCGATTTAAATTGCAGAAAGCTGCCCAACCCAAGCCAACTAATAGGACGTAATCAGGAGTTCGGTGATTTTGCCGCGCTTGCTGCCGTTGGAATTGATATGACGGGATGCGTAAATCGTGTGAATGTTGTAGCCTGCATAAAGCTCACGAATGAACTCACAGTCCGAATTCGATAGCATCACCTTCACCCCCCGATCGCACAACTTGGCAAAAACATCCCGCAGCCGAGTTTGCTCCGCTTCCAAAAACGAATAACGATTGTAGGAAGTAAATTTGCTGGTGGAACTGATGGGATGGTAGGGCGGGTCAAAGTAGACAAAATCCTTAGACGACTTGGCATACTTCAACACCTCTTCAAACCCCACGGGTTCAATGCGTGTCGCCTTCAAGGATTCCGAACAAGCCCGCAGCAGATCGGGATCGTAAATGCTGGGATTCTTGTATTTCCCCATCGGCACATTGAAATGGCCCTTGGAATTTTCCCGGTACAACCCATTAAAACAGGTCTTGTTGAGATACAAAATCCGAGCCGCCCGCTCCAGGTTGTTGCCCGTCCAAAACCATTCGTCATTGACCATCACCTGCGATCGCACATGATAGTAATGATCTTCGCAGTGGCGATCGTGGTGTTCGCGCAGGAGATCGATCACGTCATGCACCTCGTCGCGGATGCAACGGTAGACGTTAATCACCTCAAGGTTAATGTCCGCCAGGAAGCTCTTTTTGGGACGCAAATGGAAAAAGACGGCACCTCCCCCCAAAAACGGCTCGTAGTACGTCCGGTAGTCTTTGGGGAAGAACGATTCATACTGCGGGAGCAGTTGACTTTTCCCACCAGCCCATTTGAGGAAGGGGCGGGGAACGGCAGTGGGTCGAACTTGGGTCAGCATTCGTCTATCATAAAAGGAATTTGCAGGATTGGAACGAATTTATTACCATGCAAGACCTTTGGACAACAATCTCTAAATATCCCCGTTTTTTAATTGGCGTGATCCTGGGTGTGTTTTTGAACCTACTCGCGCCGCTTGGCCCTCTGTTTAAGCGTCCCGTCACCGCGATCGCCTTGATCGGTGTCATGTTAGGAATTGTGGGCTTTTTTATATTTACCTTGCAAGGGATGCTGGGTCTGAATCCGGTCTAAGCTAGAATCTAGCCAGGGGAAACGCCCAGGAGGGAAACTATGGCAACCGATCGACGAGTCGCTCGCGTCGCAGAACAGATCAAGCGCGAGGTCAGCCAACTGTTAATGAGCGGAATCAAGGACGATCGCGTCGGCACGGGCATGGTCAGTGTGACGGATGTGAATGTTTCCGGCGATTTGCAGCACGCCAAAATCTTTGTCAGCATCTACGGCACCGATGAAGCTCGGGCGGAGACGATGAAGGGCTTGCAGTCGGCGACGGGCTATGTGCGCAGTGTGCTGGGGCAGCGGGTTAGGCTACGGCGGACTCCAGAGGTCATCTTTGTGGAAGACCGATCGCTGGAGCGGGGCACGCAAATTCTGGGGCTGATCAATCGGCTGACGGAAGAGCGGAAAACCTCTGGGGTGGAAGAATGGCTCGATCGACCGGAGGAAGACGGGGCGGAGGATGAAGCCACGCCAGCTCTGGAATCTTAATACCAATACCAACTTGTGATTGCAATGCGTCACGATCCCCCTAAATCCCCCTTATTAAGGGGGACTTTGAAATAGTTTGACTGAATTCCCTTAGTAAGGGGGGCTAGGGGGGATCGAATCGGTCGCGGTAATCAATCAATTTGGTATAGCTATGCACCGTAAACGCTGACGACGGATCGGGAGAGGAGTATGCAGCTTCCAGATTTGAATCAACTCTCCCTCGCCCAGCAAGTGGCGCAGATGGTGGTGGTGCGCACGACAGGATTTTTATTTGACCACCAGTTACAGTACCCCCAGTGGGAGGCCGATCGGGTGACGCTTCACCGTCTGGTCGCTGAGGTTGGGGTTGGGGGAATCATTTTTTTGGGTGGCAGTGCGGCGGAACTGGCCCTCAAAATTCAGGAATTGCAGCATTGGGCACCGATTCCGTTGCTGACCTGTGCCGATGTGGAAGAGGGCGTGGGGCAGCGGTTTACTGGGGCGACGTGGTTTCCGCCTCCCATGGCACTGGCGGGGGTGGCGCAACGGGATCGCCAGCAAGCCGAGCACCTGGCGGAAGCCATGGGCAGATCGACGGCGCGGGAAGCCTGGGCGATCGGGTTGAATTGGATTCTCACGCCGACGGTGGATGTCAATAATAACCCGGCCAATCCGGTGATTAATGTCCGCGCCTTTGGGGAAGATGCGGCGATCGTGAGTCGCTTAACCGAGGCGTTTATTCGGGGAACCCAGGACTATCCGGTGCTGAACTGTGCCAAGCATTTTCCGGGTCATGGTGATACGGCGATCGATTCCCATTGGGATGTCCCGCTGATTCCCCACGGTTGGGAACGGTTGGAGCAGGTGGAGTTTCCGCCCTTTAGGACGGCGATCGCGGCGGGGGTGGATGCGATCATGAGTGCCCATCTGCGGGTTCCGGCCTTGGATGCTGACCAGGTGACGACGTTTTCCCGATCGGTGATGACGGCGCTATTACGCGAGCAGTGGGGCTTTGCGGGGTTGGTGGTGACGGATGCGCTGGTCATGGGCGCGATCGCCGATCGCTACGGCAATGACGAGGCGGCGGTGTTGGCGGTGGAGGCAGGTTGTGATCTGTTGATGATGCCCGTTGACGCGGAGGGGGCGATCGCGGCGGTGTGTCAGGCGGTGGCAGCAGGACGCATTCCCGCTGAGCAGATCCGGGCATCTTTGGGTCGAATTTGGCAGGCGAAGGAACGGGTGTGTCTATCCTCACAGGATCGATCAGAGGAAGCATCAACAAATCGATCAGGGCATCGATCAGAGGATCGATCAATGGCGCGATCAACCGATCGATTCATTGGAGAGACAACAGATCGATCAGAGGCCCGATCAATCGATCGCACCCTCGATTTCCAAGCGCGACTACTCACAGAATTGGCCCAGCCGGAAACGATGGCGACGGTGCAGCAAATTTTGCAGGCTTCGATGCAAGTGCAGGTTCCCAATTCCTCGCGCCTTGTGCCAACGGCAGGCCAATCGCCGCAGGATTCCCCGCTGCGCAATTTAATCCTGGTGGATGAAAGTCTGGGTTCTCCGTTTTTGGGGCGAACGGCTCCCGCGATCGTGCTACCCCAGGCCAAGGGCTACCATTCGGTCATCGTCGATCGCAATACTCCCGACGTAGCGGCGTGGGCTGTGCAACCTACGCTACTGCAAGTGTTCCTGCGGGGGAACCCGTTGCGCAGTCAGGCGGCGGCGTTGGAGCAGGTGAAGGCGATCGTGCAGGCATTGGCGATCGAATCAGCGCAGTTACAGGCGATCGTGGTCTATGGTAGTCCCTACGTGGCGCAGGCATTGTTTGCTTTAGTCCCGCCGGAGGTCGCCACCGTCTTTACCTACGGTCAACTCCCCTTGGCGCAAACCCTGGCGCTGGACACGCTCTTTGCAACGATCGATCGATCGTTGGACGCCTCTGATAAAGAAGGAATGTTTTGAGGATAACTTGCACTATTTAGGTCAATATTTAGGTCAATAGGATGGGGCAGAACAATGATGCTATCAGGTCAAGAATTTGCAAAATTAGGTGAGCGGGACGAGGTTAGTCCATTTTCTGAAATAGGGGTCAAAAATTTCAAATCCTTCAAAGAAGAAAGACGAATTAAACTGGGAAATCTGACTATCTTAGCGGGTGCCAACAGTTCAGGGAAGTCGAGCTTTATGCAGCCGCTGTTACTCATGAAGCAGACGATCGAGGCTAGCTATGATCCCGGTGCCCTTTTACTCTCTGGCCCCAATATTCAATTCACATCCGGCGAACAGTTAATTTCTAAGATCAGTCCACAAGAAAACTACTTTACAGTTTATTTAGCAACTTCAGGAATAGGTTTGAAGAGTTCTTTTTCTTGGACTCCTGGAATGGGATTTGATATTGCTGAACAAATCTCAGAATTTTTGAAGGTAAATAGATGGATTTCCTTACGACCTAGTATGAATAGTCATGAAATTCAGCAAGCTCTAAACCTTGCATTGGTTGATAATCATCCAATTGATGAATATCAAGTTTTGCGAGAATATTGTTTTCTACAATTTAAACTAGGAGTTCACAAGGGAATATACCGTCTAACAAATCGTTCTTTTATTAGACTCCTCAGCCAAATTATTCACGTTCCCGCCCTTCGGGGAAATCCTACTAGAAGTTATCAAACTGCGGCAGTTCGTGGTACCACGTTCGTAGGCCAATTTGAGAGCTATGTCGCCAATATTGTCGATCGCTTTCAGCAGGAAAACTCAGAATCCTTTGCTCAGCTTGTCCGGGCTTTCCAAACCTTGGGCTTGACGGATTTGATTCAGACCCAGCGGCTCAATGATACCCAAATTGAATTGCGCGTGGGACGGGTTTTGGGACAACCCGATCACCAAGATACGGTCAATATCGCTGATGTTGGATTTGGTGTTTCCCAAGTTCTTCCAGTCATTGTTGCTTTATTGGTTGCACAGCCTGGGCAGTTAGTTTACATTGAACAACCTGAAATTCATCTCCATCCCCGTGCTCAGGTCGCCCTTGCTGAAATTTTCGCTGATGCTGCTCATCGTGGAGTGAGGGTTGTTGTAGAAACTCACAGCGAGTTGTTTCTCTTAGGAATTCAAACGTTAGTCGCCGAAGAACAGCTTGACCCGAATCTTGTCAAGCTACATTGGTTTACGCGCCAGCCCGATGGGTCTTCTCAGGTGACGAGTGCAGACTTAGATACAACAGGTGCCTTTGGGGATTGGCCAGAGGATTTTGGATCAACGGCACTGGCGTTGGAAAACCGCTACCTCAATGCAGCAGAAAAACAGCTCTGGCAGACATCCCATGGTTGATGAGTCGAAACGTTTAGTGGTTGATGCTTCGATCGCTCGTTCCTGCGGGGATGCAACGGCCACCTATCCTACGTCTGTTCGGTGCCGAGACTTTTTGTTGGTTCTGCGAGATTGTAAACACAAAGTTGTCATGACCCAAGAGATTAGAGCAGAGTGGGACAAACATCAGTCGCGCTTTGCTCGCCAGTGGTTACGTGGAATGATTTCACGGAAACAATTCATTGCACTCCCCGCAGTCTCGATCGATCAAACTCTGTGGGAAGCAATCGAAGCTATGGCAGACACTGACCCGCAACGGGCTGCAATGGTCAAGGATATCTTGCTGTTAGAAGCAGCGTTGGCAACCGATCGAAGTATCGTTTCGTTAGATGAAAAAACAGCACGGCGATTCTTCACCCAGGCAGCCCAAAAAATTGCCAAGCTGCGTGAAATTGTTTGGGTCAATCCCGATCGATTAGAAGAAGAGCCGATCGAGTGGCTCAAAGCAGGTGCTCCCGCAGACGCTGAACGGATGCTTGGGTTTTAAGTCCTCTGGATTTTGATTGGACAGCCAGTTTAAGGGTGAAGTAGATGGTTTTGCCGCGATCGCGGTGGGAAACATGACGATTTTTCGTCTGAAACGATGAAAATATTGCTAAACATCACAGAATCGTAATGATTTGAAATACAGTTGACAGCGCCCCACTTTACCCCTAGGCTGGTTTTTCATAGCCAGTTGCAACCGTGTCATACACCGATTGAGTTGGCTGTACCCCAAAAATTAGAGCGCTACCCAGCGTTGCTGACAACAACAAAGGGTAGCTAAACCCCCAAGCTGACGTGACCAGCTAGGCGGTCTGACACGGATTGTAACATTCGATCGGGCCACCCTACTTGTCCTGCGCAAAGGGTGGCTTTAATTTTTGGGATTTCCTCCCACCCCTACATCTAGGAGAAATCCCATGTTCATTGGCATGAGCGACGACGATCGCCCGATCGACGACAGCCGCAGACCCTTCCAAATCTACCTCCTCGGCACCCGCGAAGAAATCCAATCCACGATCAATCAACTGCAAGTGCTGCGATTTTGTGAACGTATTCGTTGGAGTCCCCCCATCCCCGTCCTCGGTTCCGACTGGAAATACATCAGCATGATGGAACGCGATCACCGCTAAGGGCATCAGCTAAGGGCATCAGCACCCTTGGCAATCGAACACATGTAAATTCAAATCCTGGGACAGCGCCTCACACACCTGCACCCCCCGCACACTGTTCCCCCGCACATCCAACGGCGGCGAAAAAATGCCAATTCCCATTTGATTGGGAACGACACCAATAATGCCGCCGGAAACCCCACTCTTGGCCGGAAAGCCCACGGTATAGGCCCATTCCCCCGCAAAGTTATACATCCCGCAGGTATACATCACACTCAACAGATCCCGCACATAACGGCGATCAATCGCCCGCTCCTGCGTAATCGGATTAATACCTCGATTCGCCAACGTCGCCGCCATAATTGCCAAATCCTGACAATTGACCAATACCGAACACTGCTGGAAATACAAATCCAACGATTCCTCGATCGGATCATCGATCATGCCGAAATTTCGCATCAGGTGTGCCATAGCTCGGTTGCGATGCCCCGTCATCCGTTCCGACAAAAACACTGACACATCAATAAAGACATCATGACCAATATAGCGATTGAACATTTCCAGTAATCGATTTAACCGATCGACGGGTGTCTTACCCTTAATTAAACTCGTCGTCGCGATCGCCCCAGCATTCACCATGGGATTGTAGGGACGCTTCGAGGCTTCATCCAACACGATCGAATTAAAATCCTCGCCCGTTGGCTCCACACCCACCCGCGTCAGCACATAATCCCGACCATGATCTTCTAATGCCAACCCATAGCTAAAGACCTTGGAAATGGACTGCACGGTAAAGAGGTGATCGTGATCCCCAACGGAATAAATCTCCCCCTGCGTTGTCACAATGCAAATGCTAAACAGATCGGGATCAACTTTAGACAATTCTGGAATGTAATCTGCCACTTGGCCTTCCCGCAGGGATTGATAGCGTTGGTGCAGGGTGTGGAGCAGTTGAGATAGGCGATCGCCGTCAGTCATAGATTCAGCCGTTAGAGATATCAAGAAGTCACAACCTAAAGGGTCCGCAGAATCCAGGGTACCCAGTTCAGTCCTCTCGCATCATAGAGCCAAGACTCCAACGCCAACCGCCGGAATTTGAGGGGATCACGACTTCCCTTCCCTCCCTTGCCCAATCCCTCGCCGATCGCCACCTACGACGGGCTGTCCAACGTCTTTGGGTTTATTGAGAGTAATTATTATTTGACTCCCCAAAAAGTAGAACTTGATCAGCTCGCAGCAGCAGCAATGAGTGCCTCTATCGATTACTAGACCGGGGCCAAAAATGCTGCATGGGCCTGAATCTTTCCCGCTCACGCGATCGTAAAATGGCTCGATTTCTCCCTGTAATTTGGCAAAAAATGATAATGATTATATTATCTGTTTAGTTGATGGGCGTTTTTCCGCTTCGCCATCCTGCAATAATGCAGGCTATGCAATTGTTATTCGTTAACACCTGTTGTCAATGGTGTGGGAGTCATTTTTCATGAATCAAAAACTACTGAAAACGTTACTTTGGCTGAATCCTTGCCTGCTGGGGGCTGGGTTGCTGCTATCTGGATCGGCCCGTGCGGATGAAGTCTTGACGAATGACCTAGCCGCTAATCCCGCCATGGAGCAAGTCACCTCCGTTTCCCAGTTGTCCGATGTCAAGCCGACGGATTGGGCCTTCCAAGCCTTGCAGTCCCTGGTGGAGCGCTATGGTTGCATTGCGGGTTACCCCGATCGCACCTATCGCGGCAACCGTGCCATGACCCGCTACGAATTTGCAGCGGGCGTCAATGCCTGCATGGATCGAGTCAATGAACTGATCGCTGCGGCGACGGCGGATCTCGTCAAAAAAGAAGACCTCGCCACCCTGCAAAAATTGCAAGAAGAATTTGCCGCTGAACTCGCGACTCTGCGTGGGCGAGTTGATGCCTTGGAAGCTAAAACGGCAACATTAGAAAAACAACAGTTCTCCACCACCACCAAACTCAGCGGCGAAGTGGTTGTGGGACGCGGCAATGTCATGTTTGGTGAAAGTACTGGGTTGAATGCCCTGGGCGTCGCGGTGCCTGAAGTCAAACCCAGCCGCAATTCCGTGGTTGGCTATCGCGCCCGCCTCAACCTCGACACCAGCTTCACTGGAAAAGACCTCCTACGCACCCGGATTCAAGCAGGCAACCTCGGCTTCAGCCAAGACGCCACGGGCATTCCCGAAGGCTCCCTGCGGTTGTCCGCCGATTCCGGCAACAGTGCGACGATCGATGCCCTGCTCTACCAATTCCCCTTGGGCGAAAAAACAACGGTGGTCGTGGAAGCCAACGCAGGTGCAGCCGATGACTTTACCGATACCCTCAATCCCTACCTAGACGGCGACGGTGGCAGTGGCGCATTGTCCCACTTCGGAACCCGCAACGCGATTTACTACCTGTTGGGGGGCACGGGAATTGCGGTGAAGCATGAGTTTAGCGATCAGTTGGAACTGAGTGCAGGGTATCTGGCCGGAGCTGCGGCAGATCCAGCTTCGGGCAGTGGCCTCTTCAGTGGCCCCTACGGCGCGATCGCCCAGTTAACCTTCAAGCCCAGCGAACAACTGAAGGTCGGCTTGACCTATGTGCATTCCTACAAAACGACGTTTAACAGCGCCGGTAGCCCCACGGGTAGCTTGAATGCCAACCTGTTGGTGCCGACGGATAGCGATGGTGATTTGGTGAACGATACCTTTGATACCCTCACATCGCCCTTCTCTAGCAATTCCTTTGGTATTGGTGCATCCTTCCAAATCAGCCCCAAAATTGTGCTGAATGGTTCCGTGGGGTATACGAAAACCCGTGTTCTCAAAGGGACTAAAGGCGATCTGGATATCTGGAATTGGATGGTGGGCTTGGCCTTCCCCGATCTGGGTAAAACGGGGGCAGTGGCTGGCGTGATTGTGGGGATGGAACCCAAGGTGACGGGCACCAGTGCGTCATTGAGTAATTTGCGCGATCGGGATACTTCGCTGCATGTGGAAGCGTTTTATCAGTATCCAATCAACGACAATATTGCCATCACCCCTGGTTTGATCTGGCTCACCTCGCCTAACCACGACAATCGCAATGATTCCATCCTGATTGGCACGTTGCGGACGACGTTTACGTTCTAATACCAAATTGATTTATCAATGCTACAGATCCGATCCCCCCTAGCCCCCCTTAAAAAAGGGGGAATTCAGTCAAATTCTTTCAAAGTCCCCTTTATTAAGGGGGATTTAGGGGGATCGTTATGGGTCGCAATCACAAGTTGATTTGGTATAACGGCTTCGTTCACCGAATTCGTTTAATCTGAACCACGCTAACCTGCTTGCATAGATGACGTGCAAGCAGGTTCATTGCTTAAATGCTCCAACTGTGGCACCCTATGAATGCTTTGCCGCAGGAAATCATCGCACATGAATCGGTTCGTCCCTCGCTACTCCTGTCTAACCCGCCTTCCAGCTAGCCGATCGATCGGCTTACTCATGACCGGCTTGGGTTTAGTGAGTCTCTTCGTTAGCGGCTGTAGCGAAACTAAAGTCGATCGCTGCAATAAACTGGTCACCCTTGCGAACAAAGCCAGCCAAGACATTCAAGCCCTAGAAACCCAAAATTCACCGCCTACGGCTAAATTCCAAGCCGCTGCTGACATTCTCGATCGCGCTACAAAATCGATGCAAGCCTTGCAACTCAACGACCCCAAATTACAAGGGTTTCAGCAGCAGTTAGTGGAGTTGTATAGCCGCGATCGGGACAGCAATCGATCGCTGATCAATCCCGCCGATGCCCCAACGCTGCGGCAAGCCATGGCCCAACTGCAAACCAATCACGCGGCCCAAACTCAAGTGGTGCAAGCCATTAACACCTACTGCCAAGCTCCCTAGCCTCAGTCTCCTAGAACAAAATTCTCTAACGAAATCGATTGAAAATTTGCTCTAAAAGTAGGAATTTATTGCAAATCCTAACGTCTTTTGGAAGTTCTGAGCCCCAATGTCGAGGCTTGGGCAATAATGCATATGCTTAGGCAAGTGCGTAGATAGAAAACTGGTGTCTAGAACCAATCCATTCACCTTCTAAAATTTGGAGATTATTAAGTCATGTATTCTTCTCGTCATTTGTTTGCCTTTACCGCGATCGCAGTCACTTTGGGTTCCTTGGCTGTGGGCTGTGATAGCAAAGTGTCTCAATGCAACAAATTGGTCAAAGTTACTAACGAAGCCACCACCGAACTGCAAGCCGCGAGCAAAGGTGGTGGCGATCAGATTGGCAAGATGAAGCAAATGACTGGCATTTTGGAGAAAAATATCCAAGTATTCCAAGCGGTTGAAGTCAAAGATGAGAAACTGAAAGGCTTTCAGCAACGGTTTGTTGCCCTCTACACCAAAACCCGTGATGCCAGCAGGACTCTTGTGGATGCCGCAGGTCGCAAAGATATTAAAGCCATGCAGGCATCATTGAAGTCAATGCAATCGTCTTCAGGTGAAGAAACGACTCTCATCAGTGAAATTAACGGCTATTGCCAAGCAAAATAAAGCCGCGATCGTTGCCTAGATCGGCGTCTGTATTGTTTCAGGGGGAGGGGCAGTGGTCTTCAGCCCCTCTAGTTTGGAGCAGTTGTTTGGAGCATTTGGTTTGGAGCGGTGCAGGCAAATCAACCGGGGCAGCCCAAAAAGGTAGGTCAAAAAGGTAGGTCAAAAAGGTAGGTCAAAAAAGCCAGTCAAAATTCTCGCGATCTGCCCTAGGATGTCGGGGAATCCCCCCTGTTGCGGTTCCCCATTCGCGGTATAGTCGAACCAGAACATCTCAGCGAGGGAACGCCAATGACCCGTGCCATCATGGAAACGGATAAAGGAACGATTAATCTAGAGCTTTTTGATGTGGATGCACCGAATACGGTGAAAAACTTCGTAGAACTTTCAGAAAAAGGGTTTTATGACGGGTTAGCATTCCATCGCGTCATTCCGAACTTTATGATTCAGGGTGGTTGTCCCAATACCCGCCCCGGCGAACGGGGCATGCCCGGAACCGGTGGCCCTGGTTACAAGATTAAGTGTGAGATTAACAACAATCTTCACAAAGCCGGGACGCTATCCATGGCCCACGCGGGTAAAGACACCGGGGGCAGCCAGTTCTTTATCTGCCATTCTCCCCAACCCCACTTGGATGGAGTTCATACTGTTTTTGGTCAAACGAATGACATGGATGTCGTCAATGCCATTCGTCAGGGCGATCGCATCGTTAAAGTGACGATCGAAGCCTAAAATCGCAGCTGAAAGCAACCGCAGTGCGAGTCTAAGCGCCAGTTTGAGCGATCGAGGTAGGAACCCATGATCCTGACCTCGATCGCTCGTTGTTTTGGGCCAGCATTCTAGGCCGACAGCGGACTAGGTCTTAGGAATGCCTTCCTGGGCGAAAAAGTGTCCCAGTAAATAGAGTGAACCACACAGCACGACGAGTTCCTGGAATTGTGTGTTGTCTGTGGCAGCTTGGAGTCCCTTTTGCACATCATCAAAGACCCAGACGCGCTCCAACCCAGGGCAAACGGTTTTTGCCAGAGTTACCAAGGCTGCTAAGTCCGCAGAGCTGTGGCCCGGAACGGGGACGAGATATAAGGAATCGCCCGATCTCAGGAGATATTCAAACATTTCCTGGTGGTTTTTGGTAGACAGCATCCCCATGACCCAATGGATCTGCCGGACTGGCTGGCGATCGACAAAGGCTCTTAAATTTTTCGCACTGTCAGAATTGTGTGCCCCGTCGATAAGAATCTTATGGCCTTGCCAGGAATGCCATTGCAAACGCCCTAGCCACTGGGTTTTAGCGATTCCCGCTGTAATCGCTTCGTCGGTAATTTCCCAACTATCATGGCGCAGTAACAGCATCGCTGCGATCGCTAACGAGACGTTGTTCAGTTGCACTTCTCCCGGCAATGGCATTTCAAAGGTTAGGGTGCGGGGCACCAATGCAACGCCTTCATCATCGATTTCAAACCATTCAAAGCCTTCGTAGGCGGCCCACCCTTGGCCTAAGGGTTTGGCGGGCGCGGGATAAAAGGTGGGACAGTACAGCTCGTAAGCCCGCCGAGTGATGACTGCGGATGCCTCCTCCGGCATTTTGCCGATGATGGCTGGACAGTCTTTTTTCAGAATGCCTGCTTTTTCTGCGGCAATTTTTTCCAGGGTATCGCCCAAGCGTTCGGTGTGTTCTAGGCTGATGGAGGTGATGATGGTCAGCAACGGTTCATCCACCACGTTGGTGGCATCCAACCGTCCACCCAAGCCCACTTCAACCACGGCAATATCCACTTCCTGTTCAGCGAAGTAAAGCCACATGGCGGCGGTAAAGACTTCAAATTGGGTGGGTTGTACCCCGATCGGGATGGCTGCATTGACGGCTTGCAGGGTATTCCATAGATCCGATTCTGCGATCGGTTTACCGTTGATGCAAATGCGTTCTGTCCAGCTCACTAAATGGGGTGAGGTGTAGCGGCCTACTCGATAACCAGCTTCCGCCAAGATGGAGGATAGATAGGCACAGACCGAGCCTTTGCCATTGCTTCCGGCGACGTGAATCACGGGAATTTCATCCTGGGGGTTGTCCAGCGCATCCATCAGCGCTTGACTGGTTTCGAGTCCCAGATGAATGCCAAAGCGGGCAAAGGTTTGTAAAAAGGCGTCGATATTCAAGGTCAGTTCCTAACAATCTTCCCTCTTCCAGTTTGCCTCAAAACGTTGCCCAGTGGTGGATTTAATTCCTTTGAAGCGTTATTCTGGTGAGTCCAATGGGCAGCGGATTGGTAACTTGGAAGCGGATCTAGATTGGGTAGAATCCTCTAAAACGATCTTTTATGTGTTGCTGGCGCTGAATTCATGATGATGGTAGATATGGAATTTTACTGAATATTGTTTAGTAATGACCTCGTTACTGATGCAGTTCGGAAAGTTGGATGAGGTGTGTTGTTGGAAGTAATTTCTGAATGCTTTCTCAATAGATTACGTCAAAAGATTGCATCAAAGGGGAAATCGGCTGTCATTAAAGGCGCGATCGCAGCTTGATTAAACCTCTCTCTAAAACCAGGATGTCTCAAATGACGTTTTCCAGCCCGGATGATGCTATACACAGTGAGAAGATAATCTCAGCAAAATAGGGTAATCTGTACGCGGTAAATATGCCAAATGTATTCATAAGCAGGGTTACTCCATCACAATTCACCATGAAGATGGTACATCTACAACCACCTACAGTTCACCAGAAGACATAGCTTGTCGATCGCCCAAATAACCGACTTCACTAACACCGCGATCGACCACCGCGATCGATCTAGGCTAAAACCTCAACCTCGATCCCCCGGCTCTAGTTGGTTGTTAGAGCCCGATCTCCTTGATGCCTGAAAAGGGGAGATCAAGGGAGTTCGTCATGGTTTGTAATCACGAATTACTTGGGGATGGGGACAGGACAGATCTTGCTGCAATGTTGACAACAAGTGTAAACGTCGAGATGCCAATTATTACATCTGATCTGGTGAGCAGGCTATTTTAAGCGCGCGTCTGCTCGTGTTGCCCGATCGCCCTGCGCAGATCCCCTTGGGTTTCCGCCAACAACGCTTCTCCCGCTTCCCGTTCCAACCCCGTCCAATGCATCAGCAGCGCCAACTTCACCGACTGCCCACTGCGCACCAATAACCCATCCGCCGTTGCCCGATCGACCCCCGTCAAATCCGTCAAAATCCGCAACGCCCGATCGTGCAGTTTCGTATTCGTCACCGCCACATCCACCATGCGGTTGCCATAGACCTTGCCCAGCCGCACCATTGCCCCTGTCGAGAGGATATTCAGTGCCATCTTCGTCACCGTCCCCGACTTCAGCCGCGTTGACCCCGCCAGCACCTCCGGCCCCACTAAGAGGCGAATATCCACATCCACCGCCGCTGCCACCTGCTCCTGGGGCACACAGGCCATAAACATCGTCGTTGCACCGCGCCGCCGTGCCTCCGCCAGCGCCCCGTGGACGTAGGGTGTGGTACCCCCAGCGGCAATGCCCACCAGCACATCCCGATCTCCCAGGCCCCGTTCCGCGATCGCTGCCGCACCATCATCGGCCCGATCCTCCAGCCCTTCCGAGCTCTTGACCAAGGCCGCCGCGCCCCCAGCAATCAAGCCCTGCACCATTTCCGGCGGCGTGCAAAACGTAGGCGGACATTCCGACGCATCTAGCACCCCCAACCGGCCACTGGTGCCCGCGCCAATGTAGAACAACCGTCCCCCCTGGCGCAACGCCTCCGCAATCCGATCGATCGCCTCCGCCAACGCCTCCCGCGCTTGGGCGATCGCCGCGATCGTCTGGGCATCCTCCTGGTTAAAGACATCGACAATTTCCAACGCAGACAGTTGATCCAAGTTGGCACTCTTGGGATTAATTTGTTCCGTCAGCAAATGTCCGCGTGTTTCCATAGCCTTGCTCACACCTCCAGTACCCTGCCCAATCGCCAGTCATCCGCCCTACAGCAATCCTTCTAAGCGTCGCCGCATCGCCTCCAGCTCATCCTGGCTCATCCCCTCCGGTTCATCCACCGTGGGACTGGCGGGCTCGGCTGGTGCTCCCTCCGGCGACCAATCAAAATTATCCCGATTGTTTTCTGGGGGAGCCAGCAGCAAGCGCTCAAAGTCATTGGCGGGACGGAAATTCTGCGGAATCAAGCGGCAGTCAAACCCTGCATCCCGACAAAACTCCTCAATTTCCTCCTGGGGGAACGCCTCCACCGATGCCTCCGGAAAATCCTGCGCCTCCAGCATCAACGCATAGCGCGTCGCATCATCTTCCTCCTCAAACATCAAAACAATGTTCTGGCCACCTAGATCGATCGAATGAAGTCCTTCGTTATCTGTTCCGACGTTGAAAAGTAAAACGAAGACACGCATGGCTAACCGGCACTCAAAATTTCTTTGGATTTCTTTATCAGGGTACTCCATCTTGGGAATTCCAGAGACAGACGATCGCCAGAATCTCCGGCTGGAATCCGCTGGAGCCGGGTTGTGCCGTCGCTGCGCCATCATTAACGCCATCCTTGTGCCATCAACTTACGTCTGACTGTCGAGCTAGTTCCCCAGGCGGACTTCCGGTCTTCTGCGAAACTCGTCCGGCGAAATGGCGTCAGGTATGTTAACTATATAAAGGCAACATAAAGCTTGCCGATAGACAGCCCCCACCGTTCCTATGACCCACGACGATCCAGGCCAGGACAACGCGCTCCAACCTCGACGCAGGCATTGGCGACGGTTTGTCGTTCCTATCAGTTTGGTGGCGATCGCGGGGGGAGGACTATGGGCCGTCGATCGCTTCATCAAGCAGGACTTAACGCCCCTCGTGCAACGGGAACTGAGCCGCCAACTCAAGCGCCCCATCCAGGTCGGTAAACTGGAGCGCTATTCCCTAGCCAGCTTACGCATTGGCCCCAGCGCCCTGCCAGCCACCGTCACCGATGCCGACAGCGCCACCGTTGAAGCGATCGAAGTGGGCTTTGACCTGTGGCAGACCCTCTGGACACGCAAGCTGAAGTTAAACCTGACCCTGGTCAACCCAACGGCTTTCCTGGATGAAACCAAACCCGGTATTTGGGTGGACACCCAGATCGAGGAATCCAAGGAAGAACCCCCCGTCAAGGTGGAACTGGCCAAAATTCAACTGCAAAATGCCCAAGTTGAACTCTCTCCTTCCCCTGAAAAAGGCAAAAAACGTCGATCGGTCTACCTCAACGATCTGAACGGCAAAGTTGAGATTTTTGACAATAACCGCCAATTTTCCTACGAAGTTGCTGGCGAATCCCGCAGTGAAGGTAAATTTCAGCTAGAGGGCCAATCCCGCAGCATCAAAGATGTCGGGGTAGAAACCAACCTAGAAGTCCAAGGCCAAAACTACCTGCTCAGCGAAGTCGATAACCTGATTCGCTTACCGATCGATCTGCCAGTGGGGCGCGGCGATGGTAATCTGCGCATTGAGTTACGACCGGGGAAAAAATTACCCAACTTGAACGGGACTGCCACCTTCAAAGACGTGACCTTGAAAGTCCCCGATCTGCCCTACCCCATCAGCAAAGCCACGGGTGAACTGCAACTGAAGGGCACAGAAATTAAAGTCGGTGCTACCAAAGCCCTATTCGGGGGCCAAATTCCCGTCACTGCAACAGGCACCTTGGATTTAGAAAAAGGCTTTAATCTCAACGCCAAGGTCGCCGCAGTCACGATTCCCACCTTCTTCAAAACCTTTGCCATTAAATTTCCCCTACCCGTCACCGGGGAAATGGCAGCGGACGTGAAATTAACCGGGCCGATCGAGGCTCCCATCCTGACGGGCACCACGCGCAATACTAAGCTGGTCGTGGCCGATCGGGTGCCGACGAAACAGGTGAAAGCTGACTTTCGTTTAGATGCTAAAACGGGACAACTTGCCCTCACGGATGTGTTGGCTGTTCCCCAAGCGGGCGGGCGGGTTACCGGCGGCGGCACGATCGATCTAAAAGCCCCCGGTCGGCTGAATCTCGCATTTCGCGCCGAGAACGTTCCCGGCGATCCAATCGGACGAATTTATAGCGGCGGTAGTGATCTACCGATTACGGTTAATAATGTCAACGCTAATGTTGCAGTCACTGGCCCATTAACCAATCCGTTAACTGTTGTGCAATGGTCCGCCCCCAATGCGACCTACGCAGCAAAAGGGGATGTGATTATTCAAGGGGCGATCACTCGATTACAAAATACGATCGCGCAAGTGGAAGGTGGGCTTGCCAAGATTGACGGCACGATCGCCAATGGTAAATTAGCACTCAATATCCTCACCGAAGAGATTGCCCTCAATCGCTTTTCACCGGATCTACGGGGGATTTTCAGCAGTCGCTTGCAACTGACGGGGGCATTGGCGAACCTGCGACCGGAAGCCCTGCGCCTCACGGGAGAAACCCGCTTTTCCGAAGGTATTTCAATCATTAAAAATCCCATTGTGGCGCAGATTGACTGGGATGGACAAAAGGTGAATGTTCGGGAAGCCACTGCACCGGATTTCCGGGCGACGGGGGCGGTCTTTGCCAATTTGAGCGGCAAACCAGAACTCACGGGCTTGGATCTGAACGTGCAGGCCCAGGGCGTGCAAATCGCCGATCTGCCCCTTGCCCTCCCGCCGATCGCGCAAATTACAGGATCCTCTAGTTTCAACGGTCGCCTTTCGGGGTCTCCCACGGCTCCCACCATCGCGGGCAACGTCGGCGTCAATGGTTTGGTCGTCAATGGGATTGCCTTTGCGCCAATGCAGGGGGGAATTAATCTACAAACAGGTCGGGGAATGCAACTGAACCTGGTGGGATCGGGCGATCGGGTGGCACTGTTGCTAGACGGTCAATTCCAACCGCTCACCGCTTCCGTTAAACGGGGGGACATGGAAATCGATGGACGTAAATCCGGTTCCCTGTTCCAAGTGGCCATGCGGCAAATTCCCCTCGCAGAATTGCAAAATCTGGGGTTGGAATCGGCCTTGGCTGCGCTCAAACCGCAGTTAGGTAATGTGCAATTGGGTGGGTTGCTGTCCGGCAATGTGGCGTTGAATTTGCAGCGGCAGACGTTGGAGGCAGGCACGATCGCGATCGCTCAGCCCCGCTTGGGTAACTTCCAAGGCCAACAGTTAACCGCGACCTTACAAGGGGTGGATTTGGCACGGCAAACGGTGGGCAGTGGTACGGTGGCGATCGCCCAGCCCAAGCTCGGTAGCCTGTTTGCAGCGGCGGATGTGCAAGCCAATTTTGGGGCGGTTAACTTGGCCCAAGGGCGGATTAACGGTGGGACGGTTCAAGCCACCCAATTGCAGGCCGGGACATTCCGGGCGGATCAATTCACGGCCAACCTGGGTGCGGGCGATCCTATCAATGGCCAACGGGGCGAAATTATTGCGATTAATCCCAAGGTTGGCGCATTGGTGGGTGACAAATTATCTGCACCCTTTTTCATTGCCAAGAACCGGCTAGTCCTAGAGAACAGTGTATTGTCATTATCAGCATTAGATGAAAAGAAACAACGGGTGACTAGTCAGTACGCAGTCAAGGGGACAGCGGATTGGCGATCGGATCCCAAATTTGAAGGCGAAATTGAAATTGCTGATGGACAGCTCCAAGATGTGCTGGGCACGGCACAAATCTTCCAACTGAGCGACTTAGGGCGAGGACTACAACCCCCCAACTACAGCAAAGCCACCGACCTAGAACTGACCTCCGTAGGCTTACCGGATGATTCTGTCAAAGACCAACTCAAGCGCTTTGCGGAAATTAATCAATGGCTGAAGCAACTGGGGATTGAACGGGAAAATTTGGTGCTGCCGGAGTTGGCGGATGTGCGGGGTTTATTTGGCGGCACGATCAAAGTGTCGGCTTCCCTCAAATCGGGCGTCAAAGCGGAGTTTGACCTGAAGGCCAAGAATGTAGAATGGCATCCCTATCCCACATACCTTGCCGTTAATCGTAAAGGACAATTGGAGACGATCGAAAATCGTAAGCTGGTGGCCGATGAGGTGATTCTGCAAGGAGAATTTGACAACGGCGTAATTGGGCTGCGACCCTTCCAAATTCGATCGGGCGACACACGTATTACCCTGTCTTCTGTGCAATTCGGGGGCGAAGAACAAACGGGTCAGTTGAGAATTGAAAATCTACCGGTTGAGGAGATCCAAAACTTTATTCCCACCCCCCTCACGATCGGGGGACAACCCTTAGGCATCCAGGGCAAATTAAATGCGGTGGTTTCGCTATCTGGAACCAAGGGCAATCCCAACTTAATTGGATCGCTCAATCTAGCTGAAGGCCAGTTGAATAATAATCCAATTCAAACTGCAAAAGGGAACTTCAGTTACATTGATGGTCGCCTTAACTTTAGCAATACCATTCTGACGAATTCAGACGAACCCCTTCTAATTTCCGGAAACGTTCCCATTCCATTAAATTTACCCTTTGCTCAGGTCATGCCTAGTTCTTCTGAGATTGATCTCAAAGTTCGGGTTAAAGATGATGGTTTAGCGTTGCTGAATCTATTGGGACAACCCGTCAGTTGGGCCGGGGGCAAAGGTCAGGTCAATCTCACGGTCAGCGGGACGCTGTTCCAACCCAAGGCCGTGGGCGAAATTGTTTTAAACGGAGCGAAGATCCAAGCCCAGGCTTTGCCTGAAGCCCTCACCGATGTCAACGGGCGCATTAAGTTTGACCTGGATCACATTGACGTAGAGGGTGTCACGGGTCAATTCAGCCGAGGCCAAGTGGTAGCGAAGGGGACATTGCCCATTTTCAACCCCCTGCCCGATCCGGATCTTAACCAAGAGGTTCATGCCACCAATGGCCAACCGCCCCTGACGATCGATCTCAATCGGATCGCCATTAGCCTGAAGGGACTGTACCAAGGGGGTGTCAATGGGCGCGTTGTCCTAGGGGGCAGTGCCCTTGCACCTAAGATTGGTGGGGAAATTCGGTTGGCCGATGGGCAAGTGTTGCTCTCGGATGAGGCCGTGGCTACAACGGGAACGGGGAATCCTACCGCCCAACCCCAGCAATCCTTTGAATTTAGTAATTTAAAACTTGCCCTGGGTAACAATATTCGGATTGTCAAAGCGCCGATTCTGAACTTTGTGGCGACGGGAAATTTATTGCTCAATGGGCCCTTAAGCGATCTGCAACCCGATGGGCGCATTGATTTGCAAGCGGGGCAAGTGAATTTATTTACCACGCAATTTGTCCTAGCTCGCGGCTATAAAAATCGCGCTGAATTTAGTCCAGATAAGGGGTTGGATCCGACTTTGGATGTGCGATTGATTGCCTCCGTCCCAGAAGTGACCCGCAACCGCATCCCCACCAATAACATCACCTCGGAAATTAATGATGCACCCACGATCGCGACCAACTTAGGTGGTTTGCAAACGATTCGCATTCAGGCCCGCGTACTGGGCCCCGCCAGCCAACTGTCGGACAACCTCCAGCTCACCAGTAGCCCCAGCCGCACCCCTACGGAAATTGTGGCGCTCCTTGGAGGTGGATTTATTAATACGCTAGGCCGGGGCGACAGTCCCCTGGGCATTGCCAACCTGGCGGGGTCGGCCCTGTTGACGAATATTCAGGGGGCGATCGGGAATGCCCTTGGTTTCAGTGAGTTTCGCCTCTTCCCGACTTTAGTGACCGGGGATGAGCGGCAAAAATCCACAACCCTGGGGCTAGCTGCCGAAGCCGGGATTGACCTGTTCCGAACTTCCGATGGCACGCCCGTTGTTTCCGCCTCTGTGTTACGCATTCTGACCTCCGGTAATCAACCGACGCAGTTTGGGTTGCGCTACCGCATTAACGAACAGTTGTTGTTACGCGGTTCAACGGACTTCGCGGGGGATAACCGTGCCGTTGTTGAGTTTGAAACGCGATTTTAATCCTCGCGCAACTGCGGAGCCGTTCTGACGATCTCGCGCCGATCGGGCCGTGATTGCGCCGCACCCCGAATCCATCCAACTCCCATCAAAAAAGGCAGAGAGAAGCGGATTCCGATCGCCGAAATCCTTCTATCTGCCTAAAAAAATTGAGGTTGAGAGGTTTACAAATTCAATCACCAGCCGTCAAGCGTGCACGGGGCTAGCCTGCGGTTCTCGCCATCAGCACAGGACAATTGGCATGAACCCGCACATAGTCTGACAGGGAGCTCCCCAACAGCCGATCGAGATCCGGTAGGCTCTTGGCGATCGACGGACGACGATCGGGGGAGCCCAACAACAGCAGATCCGCCCGCACATCCTCAGCAGTGCGGCAAATCGCTTGCCCCGCTGAACCCGTCGCCACCCAGCAACGGGTATCAATGTCATAGCGTTTGGCCTGCGCCAATGCCGCTGCCAAAATCGGATCCTTCTCCGCCGCTGCGCCACTTAAATCTTCCTTCGCATTGGCATCCGCATGCACCAAGTGCAGACGGCCACCGGGAATATCCCGCAACAGGAAGATCGCTAAATCCAAGCATTTTCTAGCGGTGTCCGATTTATCGACCGCCACCATAATCCGTTGGATCGGACGCACGTACAGGTCATCCCGCACCAACAGCATCGGACGGGGCGACAGTTGGAACACATATTGACTGACGGAGTTGCTGAGAATCGAGGTCAGCCGTTTCAACCCTCGGGATCCCATGATGATCAGATCGGTATTCACCTCTTCCGCAACCTGGCACACAACCCCCTTGGGATCTCCCGTGCGGAGCATTGTCGTTACCTTGGTGGGATCGAGTTTTAATCGTTCCACCACGTTGGCCATCAGCGCTTCGCCTTCCTGGCGCTTGGCTTCCATGGCCTCCGCCGATCGCTCCTGGGACACCACATGCAAAATCGTTACATTGGCCCGCTGCACCGATGGAATGGCCAGCAACGCTTTGAGCATTTCTTCGGAGTGACCAGTTCCCGAGTCCGCCAGTAAAATTCTTTCAATCATGGTTTTTATGACCTCACTGATACGCGCAATTAGTTCAGAACAGTTGTAAGAGAGTGGACTTTATTGCTAGCAACCCTGCTAACGCTTCAGTCTCTTGTGCTTTGGCCTTTGCGCTTTATCCGGTTGATGCTCTGTCGCCTGGGACGATAGCAGTTGGACGATCGCAAGTTGGACGATCGCGAGAGACGTGACGCTTGACTGGTTGCATCGATTGAGTTTGCATCTATTGAGTCCAAAGTATTTGCAATCAATCTCCCAGGAATTTTCCAGGCCATCAAATGTTAAATACAACGGAACCTCAATCCTGAACCACGCGACCCTCTTAATGCTTAGGATAGACCTGATATTTGGGAAATCGATCAGTCATCACAACGAATTGTAATGAATTCGGTGAGCGATCGAACTCCCAATAGCCCACAGTTTTTGAGTGTAACGTGCAACTTGACGCAAAGAATCTTGGCGCACATCAAGAACTATCAACTGTTAGGATAGATCTTGCAATAGGTCTTAACAATTCGCGGGATTTCCGATCGCAATTATGTGCAAATCTTAAGCAATTTCCCCGGCTATTCTCCATTCATCCCCTAGAATTCTCAGAATTTTCTCGGATTAGATGAGAAGGGAGCGATATAATTCTTGATGTTTAGCGTTCTATGATGTAACACTTTTTATAATCATATCCTGTAATAAAACTTTCTATAAAATAGTTTTTCATACCATACACGATCGTCCCTTCATCTGCTAGTTCAGCGATTTTCTATGCCTAACCCTCAACCGGCCTTACCCACCAGTAACTTAACCCAAGAGGCGCTCCATCTCTCTGTTAATGACTGGTTTGAGTATCCTGTCAAGGTGCATCCCCATCACACGGACTATGGTGGTGTTGTGTGGCATGGAACCTATTTGACTTGGATGGAAGAAGCACGGGTCGAAGCGTTGCGTTCTCTGGGAATTGAATATTCCGAGATCGTGAATATGGGCTGCGAACTGCTTGTGGTGGATCTGTCCATGCGCTACCACCGCGGCGTTCGCATGGGCGAGGAAATCTTGATTCGGACGCGCTTGGTGGATATGCAGGGGGTGAGAATTAATTGGGTCTATGAACTGAAGTCCCTCGATCGGGCCACCTTGTATGTCAAAGCCAATGTGACCCTTGTCGCCGTCGATCGGGAAAATGGCAAAATTATGCGACGCCTGCCCCCCGCTGTGAAATCCATTTTGACGAAACGACCGTCCTAGCCTATCGATAGCCGTGCTATCCAGTGACTGCCATGATGCCCAGTGACTGCCATGACACCGACAGGATTGGGTTATCGACCACTGGGATTTTGTTGGAAAACGTTTTGAATCGTCTGAAACGCCATTTGCAGGAAGCCATTGGGGCCAATCCCAAAAATAAACTGCACGGCTAGAACCACCAAGGCAATCAGAATGGCAGTTTTAATCGTCGTTTGCACGATCTTGACCAAGATGGTAAAGACCAAGAAAGAAATGGCAAGGACGGTGAGCAAAAGAATTAAATTCATACCAGGGCAGCTTGGGGAAATGAAAACGGCTTGCAGCTAGTCTAGCAAAGCGCGTTGCACCAGACGGAGGCAGGTTCGGATGGCCGCGATCGTGCTGAGGAAGTAGACCAACGCTAGGAGGGCCAAACTCCCACCGAGCCAACCTTGCTGGAGGCTTAAGCCATTGCTGGCTAAGGCACTGCACAGAAAAGCCGCTCCGTAGGTCATCACGCCCAGAATTACCTGTAATCTTAATTGACGCTCCCAAGATTGATGCTCCCAAGATTGACGCTTCCAGTACTGCTGGATCGCCATCCACCCGAAGCCCAGCGCTCCCAGACAGGCTCCCACGATCGCGACCTTGGCATCTTTTTCCCATTGGGTTGCCAGTTGCGGTTGGTTGAGGCTGGCATAGATCAACGCCAACCCGCGCCCTAAATTGGCAAAGCCAAACAAGGCACCCGCCGCTATGGCAGCGATCCCCTGACTTCCCCGTTGCCACCCCGATCGAGCCTTTTCATGGCCCAGGAAGGATGAACCGTGGGTTAGCCCCGCCGCTAAACTGCCCACGCCCAGCACGCCATACAGCACCTGCACATAGGCCCAAGCTGGATCCCCCACGGATTGGCCTAATGCTCCATAGATTAAGCGAAACAGTCCATCGCCAAACACCACTGCGATCGCACCTGTCAAAAGATGACTAAAAACGAGAGGCAACCGGCGGGAGTTGGCGGATTTGCGAGGCAATTCTGGGGACATTTCTCCTCTCAGCGATCGTAGAAACGCGATAAATTATCCATGGGTTCGATTCTCGAATGCGTACCGAAAAACTGAACCAGTTATGATTGTAGCGATTGCCAATGGCGTCATCATGCACAAGTCGTTTCCATTGCAAATTTTAGCCGATCGCCGTTATCAACCCTGGCTATGGCTTGTGTTGACTGTTTTGCTGCTGGTTCCGATCGGGATGCATAATCGGGGATATTTCCAACGCCCCGATCGTACAGCTATCACCCTAGAAATAGCTCCTGGAATCACCTACCAGCGGATATTTTTGAACACTTCCCAACCTGTTGTTTTTCACGTTGCTCGTATCGATTTGCAATCCGGAGCGATCGGGGTGTTGGTGACGCCGAGTCTACCGGGCACAGGCCGACAGAAAACCCAAGCCCGCACCACCTCAGACTTTTTGCAGGAATTTCGCTTGCAATTAGCCGTCAATGCAAGTTTTTTTTATCCCTTCCGGGAAGAAGCGCCCTGGGACTACTTTCCCAAGGCAGGCGATCGGGTCTTTGCTGCGGGACAAACCATTGCCCAGGGCCAGGAATACGCTCCACCCGTCCCAGATCATCCAGTCATTTGTTTCGATCGGCAACACCGAGGCCAAATTCTAGAGACCCACACCTGTCCAGCAGGGACCTGGAATGCGGTTGCCGGAAATTTTCTCCTCCTGAAATCCGGCAAAATTTTACCCATGGCCTTTCAGGATCAACGTCGCTATCCTCGACTCCTTGTTGCATTGGATCGATCGGGAGATACCCTCTGGCTGATTCTGTCCGACGGTAAGCAGCCCGGTTACAGTCGCGGTTCCACGCTCCAGGAATCGGCAGAACTGGCCCAACGGCTGGGAGCGGAGACTGCCCTCAATTTAGACGGTGGCGGATCAACCACGATGGTTGCGGCCATTTCCAACCAATCCAAGGTGCTGAATGCCCCAATTCACAATAAAATTCCCATGACTGAACGCCCCGTTGCTAACCACTTGGGATTTTATCTACGCGATCGCGATCGCAAGTGAATCCCAGAGAATTGCTTGAAAGTGCAGAAAAGCTTACAGGCCCAGCGAGGTAAAGCCCAGCGAGGTAAAGTCCAGCAAAGCAAAGCTTGAAAGCCCAGCAAAAGGCCCTGGCTCACTTAGCCAAGGCCAACAGAGGAGTTTTGCCAAAAATAATCCATCGTCGTTGATGCAATACAAATAACACCGACAACTAACCAGAAGTTATCAAGAATTCACTGACTAACGACTAGAACAAACCGATTAATAACACTGATGTAAACACTGTAAAGAGAATCAATGAAACAATTAAAAGATTACTAACGGTTTCATCATGATGGGCAGTTTGATTGGGATTTTGCATCGTTTATTCTCCCTGAAGTGATTCTTCCAAGATGTAGCGTTTTTGGATGTCCCTATTCTAAGAGAGTCTCATCGCTAAACCCAGAGATTGCAAAACAACGTAGCAATCCCAGAGAATCTGTAATTCCTCTACAAGAAAGTATGTATATTCCTGTAATTTTTCACAGTTTAATTTGCCTCAGCTTAATTTGCCTCAGTTTTTGGGTGACAGCTTTGGGACCACAGTTATTTCCGAGGGTTGTGCCAAGGTCGTCCCAGGGTCGTGATGTAGAGTACCGCTTCATCGGCAGGAATTCCCAAAACTTCATTCACCTGATCATCAAAAAAGCCACCAATGCCACTCACCCCCAAGCCTAGACGAATTGCTGCGAGGTTCAGCCGTTGCCCCAAATGTCCGGCATCTAAATGCAGGTAGCGGTAGGCCCGATCGCCATATTGTTCGATCGCCGCTGAAAGGTCAGCGGTATGAAACACCACTGCCGCCGCATCTCGACCCAAATTCTGCCCCAAACAGAGGTAATGGAGTTCCTGGCGGAAGTTTTTAAACCGAATTTGCCGCAATTCCTGCGCTTTGGGTGCGTAGTAATAACAGCCCTCCTCCAAACCCGTTACGCCGGAGACAGCAATAAAAGTTTCTACCAAATTGAGGTCAAAATAGTCCGGCGATCGATCTAAATGTTGCTCAATGTATTGCTGGGGCTGATAGGTAAAGCTGAGCATCGCTTGGAGTTCGGTCAGCGTAATGGGTTCGCCGTTATAGTCACGGGTCGATCGACGACTCAAAAGGGTATCTTCTAATCCCGTCAAATCCTGGCCCCAGAGAATCGGTTTAGTGGCCATGGGCACCTTGAGACAGAAGGGAAAGTTATATTTATCAACGCGATCGGTTTCGGCAACCGGAATCTTCCAATCCACTTTGGCATCGGAAACTGCAATTTCCGTCGCTTGGTGGAGGTAACTCAGCAAAGCGCCATTGGGCAGTTTGCGGGGATAGTCGGCTTGGGTCTGACTGGGCAGTGCGGTTTTACTCAGGGGGAGGTTTTGGTTCACCAAGCGTCGATCGGCCAAGGCCAAAACCGCCATCGTCCCTTCTTGCTCCGCATCGAGATACAGCAGCGAATTCATCGCCCGATCTGCAAAGCCACCAATTAGGTGAGGCCGAAAATCGCTAATGGAACCCGCTAATTCCAGGTTCCCCAGTAAATGCCCCGTATCCAGACAAATCCGACGGTAGGCCCGATCCTGGTAACGCCACGCCGATCGATAGAACACATCTGTAATCACTAAAGCCAGTTGCGTACCTTCCAAGGCGGGGTGCCAAAAGCAGGCGGATTGCAATGCTGTCCAGAGGTCGCTTTCCCAGAAATGGAGCAGACTATGGGTTTTGGCCTGGTAGTTGTACAACCCAGCGGGCAGTTCAGGAGTCCCCCGCGAAATCAAATACATTTCCGCTGGATAGAGCCCGCCCGCTGATGGGGCAGCCCGCAGGTAATAGGGCTCACCGTTCTGGGGAATCATCCCGGTTAAACCGTAGCTACAGACTAACAAGTGTGATAGTCGATACCAAAACAATTCACTGGGCGCATGGGCATAGGCCGCGATCGTCGATTCCTGGAGGTAGGGTTTGAGGTCAAAGGTGATGCCGATCGGATATTCCTTAAACGGCACAGGTTGCTTGTCCCAGTCGATCTCGCTCCCTTGTTTGAGGTTCTCTGGGCTGTACTTCGTGCGTTCGTGATAGTGCTGGGCAATGGAAATGGGCGAATCCGGCATGACCTTAGCGGGGGCGAACAAATCCTACATCTAGTGGGTCTTTAGATCTTGGCATGGTTTGTGAGATCCTGCTCACCCAGATTTGGGTAAGCGTTGGGTCGCGAAACCAAGGGGCCAATTCTGTTAAATTTGTTCCCTAATTTTGGCAGCCCTTTATCCACTTCTGTTACAGCGTTCTCTTTCTCTGCACTTGACCTATCCAGTCGGTGGACGATCGTAGGCTTAATTTTGGCTACGATCGCCGACTCATGTTAGATGCCATTGCTAGAAACGATTACTAGAAACGATTGTTAGAAACGATTGCTAGAAACCATTCGTCGGCTGAATGAATTGGGAATTGGCCCGGACAAAACAGTTATCTGTAGTTTTCAACCAAGGTGCCCCGTTGAGCATTGTGATTGCGAGGCCCGATCGATCGATGAGGGCTTGAATTCCTTGGTTCTTCTGATAAGTCAGTTTGATTGGCCCATTCGGACTCGTTCGACAATTTAAAGAACCATCGGCGGAAACAACTTGCCACCCTTTCCAAGTACTCGATTGGGTTCCGCCATTCCACTGGTTGACCCTCTCTGGCGTAAAATCTCCACGGGCATTGGGACGGGGCAATGCGTCTACCAATGATAAAGTTGTCGTTGCCCCGATCGCTGGACAAGCTTTGCCGCCTGTGACTTTCCAAGTGGCAGAAAATGACTGCCCAGGCAGGTCTTCAATAATATCAATCTCGCCTGTACAAGTTTGTTCTGCGCCCCGCCCTGTCCGAAAATCTCGAAAGGTTCCTTTCCATTGGGAGACGCCACTGAAGGGGACAGGCACGCCGGAGACTGTCGCATTACCCATCCAAATTCTGCCTTGGATGCGAGTTGTGTACTCGATGTAAGGAGGATTGAAAATAAAGCGAGTTTGTCCATTGGAGGTTGTGTAAACCGCAGCGGAAGCAGTCGCAGGCAAAGCCAGTAGGAGGGCACTTGTGGCTAAAAGAGACCGGACTAGCATTCTAAATCTCTCAATCTATATTTCACTGGAAAAACTACGCTAGTTAAGTTCAAGGCTACGGAAATCAAACCATAGATTCTACTCAATGTTATTGAATGTCAGTGCGATTTGATCTGGGGTCTCAATGAGAAATGGTTGAGCACGGCGTTTCTAAAACCGAGGCACCTCGAGGCTAAACCCTGGCAGCAGGTCTGCGCCAGATAGCTGGGTCGGTAGCGATCGCACTTCGACGGGTTGTCCTGGTTGGTAAATTTCTACCTGTTGGTTTTGGGGATCAAACAACCAGCCCAGCTGCACCCCATTGTCTAAATACTCCTGCATCTTGGCTTGGAGGGTGGCTAAATCGTCCGTGCGCGATCGTAGTTCAATGACAAAATCGGGGGCAAGGGGCGGAAATTTTTCCTGCTCGGCTTCTGAGAGTGCGGCCCAACGGTTCAGGGCAATCCAAGCGACATCGGGCGATCGCTTCGCCCCATTGGGCAATTGAAAGATAGTGGAAGAACTGAAAACTTTGCCTAACTGGGCTCCATCATTCCAGTTCCACACCTTGGCCCCCAGCCACATTTCTCGATCGCCGCTCACACCACCCACTGGGGACATCACAATCAAATTTCCCCGCGCCGTCATTTCAAAGCGCAACACTTCGTTTTGCCGACAGATGCTATAAAACTGATCATCCGTCAGGCCAGCAGCAGAAACATCGATCGTTAGCGTATCCATAGGGCTTGTCCAGGAGGTGTCCGCTTATCTTCCATTGTATCGATCGTCCAGAGCTGACAGACTGCCCTGACGCAACTCTTGGGATTCTTAATCAACTTCTCCGGAAATCTCTCCAAGTGATTGAAAGGCTAGGTATGTCCAAGGGGGACTGCCGCAGGAAAATTCACCCACAGCACCTGCCTGGGATGGATCAAGATTGATTTCATGAGGAATGTAGGGATGCTCGCACAGGATAGCGCTTTTCAAAGCTTACATAACACAACGCCCGGTGCTGAAGCGGCAGATCATTGCCGACAAATTATCGCCCAAGTTGAAACAGCCCTTTGCCGCAGCGATGTATATCGACAAGCGCTTGACCAACTCCAACAGTTAGCGGTGGAGAATGGCACTAGTACCCATTTCATGCTGAAGTCGGTGATTCGAGAAACGATTCGGCTGGCCGTGCGCTGTGTCACGCAGGCTGGAGATGCCACGATCGCCCCTCCGTCCCTAGAAACTTCCCCTCCCCTTCCCCCAGACACTGTTGATGCAGTGAACTCCGCTGAGTCTGTCCAACAGACACAGACCGATGCAGAAGACCAGGAAGACGCTGCTACTTTTAAGGCGATCGAGCAGGTGCTGCAAACCAAGCCCAATTCAGCCTTGGCCGTATTCCAGCCGAAGCCTCGGGAACGCAAACTGACCCCAGCGGAACAGGCCCAAAAAGCTGCCGATGAGCGGGCGGTGCGGCTGCGTCGTCTCTGTGCCCGCATTAAGTACGAGCGCCAGAGTCGGGGATTCTCGCTGGCGCAGATTCATGCCCGGACGTTCATTCCGCTCTATCATTTGCAAGCGATCGAGCAATGCAATATCGAGCATCTGCCGGAGGATATTTACCTACGTGGCTTTGTGCGGCGGCTAGAGCAAACCTTTGGGCTAGGTTTGGGGGCACTGACCGATGGATTTCCCGATCCGCAGCCAGCTCAAGCGGTGCCGACTTGGTACTACAACCAGACGGACGCGACCCCCAAGAAAGGTGGCGGTTTGAATGTGCATCCCTTGCATCTCTATCTGACCTATGGGGCCGTGATGGCGGGTGGGGTTTTCTGGCTCTCGCAACAAGCGGCTCCCAAGGCGAATGTCGCTCCCATTCAGATTGATGAATCCTTCCCGCAACAGTCCGCTGCGCCCATCCAATCGAAATCGGATGCCAAAACGGCCAAAACGAAAGCAGCCATCAGTCAGCAGGTCGCAGCCCCAGAAATTCTGCGGTAGCGGATCGCCGGACTGGTTGCAGGATTGAGGATGAAACAGGTTTCTCCGTTGGGCTGAGATACATTGGCTAAGCTTAATTGAGGGGTGAACGATCGTGCTTGTGATGGGTGGCGATCGTTGGCCCCTTTTGTTTTGACGAGCTTCACGAATCTTCAGATACTCAGAGGGATTTTTCGTTAGCGATCGGAGAGTCCTTGTCTAGAATCAAAGCAGGATAGCAGATTTGTTTCCCCTGCTGAGAGTTGCCCATGTTTGCTAGATTGAATCGCTGGTGGAGTCAGTTTTATCGCAATGCCCGCACGGTGAATAACGAACCCTTAAATAAGGTGAGTTTAATCGTGATTTTGGTTGTGGACTTATTCATCCTCACCAATGTGTTCATGGGCTTGAATGACATTAGCCAGTGGCATCTCAATCCGGCGGATGCCTACCCTTGCTATGGCGCTTGGGCCAACTATCGTGAAGTCAATTCCGACAAGCCTGCCGATCGTGATTTTGCCTTTATCCAGCGATCGATTGCGTCTGGAAACTTGTCCCAGGACTCAGTGCAGCAACGCTATCAACGACTGCAAGTTGATCATCTTGGTACGGTTTCTAAAACTTGCTTAAAATCAGCGGAGTATCAAGATCAAGCTAATACTGCGGAGAATCGTAAAACGCTACAAACGATCGACCAACGCCAAGCAAAAATTCGTTCCCTAGAACAGGCGAATACGAAGATTCGATCGCAGTACGATTCAACATTACTGGAAAAGCTGGCAGGCCAACCCAAGAATCAGTCCATCAATGAAGTCAGCGCTGAAAAAGCTAAGCAGGAACTGGATAAGAACAACCAAGCGATCGCGACCCTGAAGCAAGAAATTGCTGATCTCAAACAACAACTGTTAGCCAAGCCAGAAGTCGTCAACTTCTTAGGATTTTTGGGTGATGAAGGACAATTTAAGACCGTTGAACAAGGGTATGACCAAGCTGCTTTCTGGTATCCCAGCATTCAATTTCTCTTTCAAGCCTTATTTCTCATTCCACTGATTGGTCTTGCCCTCTGGGTGCATCGGTTGGCAAACCGTCGGGGCTATGGCTTGATTGCGCTGATTAGCTGGCATTTACTTGTTATTTTCTGCATTCCACTCCTGCTAAAACTCTTTGAATTTCTGCAAGTGGGGGTGGTGTTTGAATTTGTTTTTGATGTCATTTCTGCCTTATTCGGTGGGTTACTCTTCCTCGTTAGCTACGTCTACATCCTGCTGATTCCTTTACTAGGATTCGGCATTATCAAATTCTTCCAACGCTTTGTTTTCAACCAAAAATTACAAGCGGCCAATCGAGTCCAAAAATCCCGTTGCATTGGTTGCGGTCGCAAAATTCGGCATCAGGATAGCCACTGTCCCCATTGCGGGTTCTATCAATTCGTGGAGTGTCCCAACTGCCACCAGCCCACCTATCAATATTTGCCCTACTGCAAAGAATGTGGGCATCCCCAGGAGTTCGATCGCCTCTCCGAGGTTCCCCCTTCCAGTCCCGATCACTTACCTCCCCTGGATCACCTTCCAGATTGAAATATTATTTTTGATCAAAAATAAAAATTGGCTTGACCAACCCCCCCTAGAGGGGAGTATGGTGTATGGAGGTAGCCGCTCCCGCTGTTGGGACTGCGCGCCACTGAGTACACCCAGAGCTTTAATCTCTAGGCTGGTTTGCCTCACCCGCATCGACTTCTATCGACAAGAGCGGGGAAGTAGGTTGGTTCATGGGTTCGGCAGGTACGTGGCGCGGAGAAGGTTTATCCGCTACCCTGTTCAGGGGGCATTGTGTCGAGGGTTCTGCTTCAAGCTGTTTTGGAGCGCTGGAGTGCCCGGATGTCCCGCAGGAAGCAAACTCTAAGGATTGAAACATGATTGCAACCCCCGTACAACTGAAGTACGACATCAAGGATATTGGCTTGGCTCCGTCCGGAAAACAGCGCATTGAGTGGGCTGGCCGGGAAATGCCTGTGCTGAAGCAAATCCGCGATCGCTTTGCCCAAGAGAAGCCCTTTGCGGGCATCCGAATTTCCGCTTGCTGCCACGTCACCACGGAAACCGCTAACCTGGCGATCGCCCTGAAAGCAGGTGGTGCCGATGCGATTCTGATCGCGTCCAACCCTCTGTCCACCCAGGATGATGTGGCGGCTAGCTTGGTGGCTGACTACGGCATTCCGGTGTACGCCATTAAGGGCGAAGACAACGCCACCTACCACAAGCACGTGCAAATCGCGCTGGATCACCGTCCCCAACTGATCATCGATGATGGTTGCGATGTGGTGGCGACGCTGGTGCAAGAGCGTCCTGAGCAGGTGAAAGAGCTGATCGGCAGCACCGAAGAAACCACCACTGGGGTTGTGCGTCTGAACGCAATGTTCAAAGATGGCGTGTTGACCTTCCCCGCGATTAACGTCAACGACGCAGAAACCAAGCACTTCTTTGATAACCGCTACGGTACGGGCCAATCCACCCTGGACGGCATCATCCGCGCGACCAACATCCTACTGGCAGGCAAAACCATCGTCGTAGCAGGCTACGGCTGGTGCGGTAAGGGTACAGCAATGCGGGCTCGTGGCTTGGGTGCCAATGTGATCGTGACGGAAATCAACCCCGTCTGTGCGATCGAAGCGGTGATGGATGGCTTCCGTGTCATGCCCATGGCTGAAGCGGCTCAGTACGGCGACATCTTCATTACCGTCACGGGTAACAAGCATGTGATTCGCGGTGAGCACTTCGATGCTATGAAAGATGGCGCGATCGTTTGCAACTCCGGTCACTTCGATATCGAAATCGACTTGGAAGCGCTGAAGGATCGTTCCACCGAAGTCAAGACCGTGCGCAACTTCACCGAAGAGTACCAACTGAAGAGTGGTAAGTCTGTCGTGGTCATCGGCGAGGGTCGTCTGGTCAACTTGGCCGCTGCGGAAGGTCACCCCAGTGCGGTGATGGATATGAGCTTTGCCAACCAAGCGTTGGGTGCAGAGTATCTGGTGAAAAACCAAGGTCAACTGACTCCGGGTGTGTATCCTGTGCCGACGGATTTGGATCAGGAAATTGCTCGGTTGAAGCTGCAAGCGATGGGCTTCTCGATCGATGCCTTGACCGCCGATCAACTGGCTTATATCAACTCTTGGACTTCTGGAACCTAAGCTGTTGGGTTCCTAACGCTTGTAATTAAGCGGACAGAAATGCAGTCGAAGCTCAGGGCTGACTGAGGCTGACTTCAGTTTCAAACTAAGTTTTAAACTCATTTACGTTTTAAACTCATTTCAGTTTCAGGCTGACTTCAGTTTCGGCTCACTATTTTCCTGGTTATCGATTAGTTCAGTCAAAGAGAAAGGTGAGAAGTTAAATCCCTCTCACCTTTTTTTGTTGAAGTTTTTGTTGAAGTTTTTTGTTGAAGTTTTGCCTGAGTTCTATGGGGCTACTGCGAGAGCTAGCCTGCCACCAGCGACATTCTTAATAACTGGTCGATCGTTTGGCTGAGTTGCTCGTAGGGGGTGATGCCGACAAATTCGGCGACCATTTGCCCCGCTTGGAAGACCAGGATGGTTGGTACGCTTTTCAAGCCCAATCGCTGCACTGTCAGCAAGTTTGACCCCGTGTCGAGTTTGACGATCTTGACTTGTTGGCTGTATTGGGTGGCGAGTTGCCCCACGATCGTGCCCATGACTCGGCAAGGGCCACTCCAATCTGCCAGACAACTCAGAATGACAAACTTTTCTTTGGCTAACAGGGTGTCTAAGTCTTCACCCTGAATAGATTTGACGAGGTTCATTATGATAGTTCCTTAAATTCGCACGATCGAGGGTATATTTACTTTTCTTCAGGCAATTCTGACTTAAATTTCCTGACTGAATCTGACTCCAGTTTTATCACTAGAGTCTTCTGACAAAGTTTAATGTTGACATTGAACGCTGACGTTTAACGTTGACAAACAAAAAACTATTGATTTGCTTAAGATTGATTTAAGATTGATTGACTTAAGGGGGGATTGGATCCTATTTGACTTGCAGCGGGTCTCCCAACGTAGACCACGAATGAACCTATTGATTCTAAATATAAAGCTAAATATGATTTTGCCTAGATAAACTGTTACATTTCTCATTAGTTTTGGGGGGTGGGAAATGCAGCGGATTGCGATCGTGGGGACGACGGGTGCTGGGAAAACGACGCTGGCGAGACGAGTGGCCGAGTTGCTGGATCTGGTGCATGTGGAGTTGGATGGGTTGCAATGGGAACCCGATTGGACTCCGGCGGAAGATGGAATTTTTAGCGATCGCATTACCCACGCGCTTAGGGGCAATCGCTGGGTGGTGGATGGCAATTACAGCCGTGTGCGGGATTTAATTTGGCAACAGGCAGATACGATCGTGTTTTTGGATTATTCGTTTTGGGTGGTGTTTGGACGATTGTTGGGTCGGACTTGGCGACGATCGTTTTACCGAGAGGAACTGTGGAATGGGAATCGGGAAAATTTTCGCTTGTCTTTTTTCAGTACTGATTCTGTGCTGTGGTGGATGGTGAAAACCTACCGGAAAAGACGCCGCGAATATCCTTTGCTATTTCAGCGATCGGACTATGCCCATTTGTCTGTGGTTCATCTGACTTCGCCGGAACAGACGGAGCAGTGGTGTGCTCAGTTGGCTCAGGGGCCGATCGCTAATTAAGAACGTTCTACATCACCGAAAACTACAAATTAAGCAGTTTTGTAAATCGGGATTGACAGGCGGCGGCTTTATCCGTAGGCTAGTTTTTCATAGCGATTGCCATGGACATCCTTCTTTCAACGGGTCGGCATGAAGCATGGGGTCGCTGGGTTCCCAACAATTTAGAGCACTACCCTTTGTTGTACCACCAACTCCGGGTAGCTATTCCCCCTCGCTGAGCGAGCAGCAAGGAGGCTTGATGAGGATTTTAACATCTGACCGAGCCACTCTTGTTTGTGATGTCAAACGGGGTGGCTCTAAATTTTGGGGCTTCTTAAGACCCTCATCCCCAGCCCTTCTCCCACACGCGGGCGAAGGGAGCAAGATTGCAGCAGGGATGGGATGCACTACACCAAGGAGAAGCTCACAATATGGCGAAAGGTTCTAGCGATCGGAGCGATCGTGAAGTTCAACATGAGAAACAACGCTTACAGATCCACTTAATCGGTCACAAGGAGTTTGTGCAGGATACGATTAATCAATTCCACGCGCATCGGATCGCCGATCGAATTCATTGGAGTCAACCGATGAAGATTGTCCATTCCGACGGACAATACATCAGCATCTTGAGTCGTGAACGGTTGCGTTAACCCTTAGCGCTAACAGTTGCAGTTTGGGGATCCCGCAGGTTGTATGGGTGGTTTTGCAGTCTGCGGGTACCTCGATCTACTTCTGCCACGATCGGTGCTACCGTTGCTGAATCTCAGTTTGAACACAAGAATATCTAATCCTGTCAAAATGTCACCGGATGTTTTTCTGCTTCAGCACTTTGCTACCTGAGTCACTAAATGAGAGATTCACGGCAAGTAGTACACTTGAATGTTTGAATAAATTTGAGTAAAATGTGAGAAATGGGTTCTAAATGTAAGACGATACAAAAAAAATAATTTTACGGAGCAGATTATGCTCGATTGTCTTGATGCTGCTCGCTACTTTATTATCAAAGCCTATGATGCAGGTATTGGAGCTCAGATGACCAATATGAAGGTGCAGAAGCTGCTTTACTATGCTCAAAGTGTTCATTTGGCGTTGTATGGAGAGTCGCTTTTTAGCAATGAGATCCAGGCTTGGCGGTATGGCCCAGTTTGTCCTCCAGCCTATCAGTTCTATCGGGAATTTGAGGATAAACAGTTACCGCCCCCAAATTTAGCTTCGATAGCAAAAATCGATCCAGCGGCTCGTCAAGTTTTGGATGAAGTCTGGGACTATTTTGGTGGGTATCACGCATATCGTTTGAGTGACATGAGTCACTTGGAATTTCCGTGGAAAAAGGCAAGACAGGGTTTGTCAGCAGAATCAGCTTCCAATAATCCGATTGCTTTAGAAGATTTGCGGGCATTGGGGGAACAAAAGCTAGACATTATTGAACGTGAGCATCCGGCGTATCCTTGGGTGATGCAGGATGTGGTGACAGCGGCGTTGGCAACTAGACCGACGGTTCGGGTGGAAAAGGGAGGCGTGCGTGACTGGCTCGAGTCCATTCTCGATTGAACCTTCGGAGAATTTCCAGCGATCGTTCAAGAAATTAGCGAAGAGTTTTCGGGGTGATTTTGTTGAGCAAATTGGTGGGATTTTGGAAAATTTGATTGATGATCCCTATCCGCGTAATGCCCGTCAAGAGCCGCTGCCTGGTAATTTGCGGTTACCGGATGATTGGACGTTTCAAAAGCTGGAATTTAAGTTCGGTAAGGGTGCTTCTGGGCAAGTGCGTTTAATGTATTTGGTGAGTGAATCAACGCTGACAATTCGATCTGCTCTGGTATGCTGCCATAGCTTAGGTGGATTATCGGGTGCCTAAGGGCCAATGACGGGTTCTCCGCCTTTTTCTTTTTCTGCCAGTTCTGGGTTGAGTGCTAGGAGCTTTTCTAGGAGGTCGTCGGTGGGTTTGAAGCCGTAGGCTTTGGGGGTGTGGTCGTCGATCGCTTTGTGGGGTTTGGCGAGTTGGCTGGTGGGTTCGTGGAAGTATTTGTTGTTGTCACGTTCAAGCCAGCCAATCTTCACTTTGCAGTGTTGTAATTTGCCCAAAATCACGACTATTGCGTGTCAGTAGCGTTGCTTGTTGGCTGATGGCGATCGCGGCAATTTTGAGATCCATTTTGCCCAGTCGAGGATAGGTTTTGCGAAGTTCTTGGTAGGTTGCGATCGCAGGAAAGTTAAAGGGCGCAATGATGAGATAGTTCAAGGCGTGCTGATGTAAAAGTTGATAGCCTCGCACTTGGGCATCGAATTTTGTGGCACGGGCAATTAGGTCAAGCCAACCGCGCATTTGTTCTTCGTAGGATGACGGTAGTGGCGAGGGGGCTATTGGTTGTGATGAGTCGTTGGACAATCGTTTTTCCATCGGCGTTACCCCGTTGAATGAGGCTCATGTAGTCGGTGTCGAGCAAGTACATGATCTTTATTCAAGTTCCGGGGCTTGATTTTGAGCGGCGCGCCAAGTTTGACCCAATGCTTCCATTTCATCGAATTCGGGACAGTCAGCAAATGAGCCAAATACACTAGCCCAAGCGGGTTGTAGCGGTTGGATGAGTTGTTTGATTTGGATGAGTTCGGCTTCCAGGGTGGCGATCCGATTTTCTAGTGGGCGGGTGATTTCTTCGATTTGCTGAGTGGTCATGGGTGTCACTTTGGCGGATTGTTGACATTATAGCTTTGGCGGATTGTCGGGTGCCCAGGGGCCGATGACTGATTGGCCTTGTTTCTCCTTCTCTGCGAGTTCTAGGTTGAGTGCTAGGAGCTTTTCTAGGAGGTCGTCGGTGGGTTTGAAGCCGTAGGCTTTGAGGGTGTGGTCGTCTAGGGTTTTGTGGAGTTTGGCGAGTTGGGAGGCGGGTTCGTGGAAGTATTCGTTGTAGAGTTTGGTGATGCCCCAGCCTTTTTTCTCCATTTGTTGGCTGCGGTATTCGTGGAGTTCGAGGGCGGTTGTGCGGATTGCGTCGATTTGTTTTTGGGTGGGGGTTTGGGGGAAGGGGAAGGTTTCAAAGCAGGTGTTGTGGGTGTAGCGGGTATCGCCTTTTAGGGTTGAGCTTTGGGCTTTGACCCAGGTGCGGTGGACGTTTGAGGTGAGGATTCCGAGGATGTAGAAATCTTCTGAGGCTACAACTTTGGTTGAGTCGCTTGGCAACCAATCTGATGATGCTGGAAGGAACATAAACCATTTTGAATGTCGTGGAACAATCAAATATATATTAATTTTTGACAATGCCTGTCTCATTTCTGGTCGTGGCCGTGGTGAGAGCCACCAAAATTCTCTCGTTTTTTGATCTCTATTTTTTTCGCGTTCTGGTTTTACTAGAGTTTTTACACGTTCAAAAGGTATCCGGTAATTACTGGCATCTTCTAGAGTTAGCCCATAAAAATCAATGATCCAACGATCAGGACTGCCAGAGGGTTTATCGGTCAGACTAGTTGCATCTGAAAAAGGCTTCATTACATCTGCATTACTTGCATCAGATTGAATCCAAGTTTGAGCTTCTTTATGATTAAGCAAAAATCCTTTTCCTGTTGGCTTAACACCTTCAAAACAAATTCCCAAATTAGCTGTTAGCCGTTCCGCAACTGAGACATCAACTGAATTAGTCAATGATGAATTAATTTGAGATACTTCATTGTTATTAAGGTAATATTTGTGCGGCTTGATTTTTGTCCAGTTAACAAGACTCACATGAACTTTAGCATCTCCCGACCAAGGTTGAGAGGAAATTGCATCATGTATATAACCTTGATTTTGAACAATATACTCAAGCGAAGCAGTTCTGCTAGTGCCTTGACTAACAGTGTTAGTTCCTACTAAACCTGCTCTTCCATGGTTGCTAAGGTGTTGATGAGCTAGCCGAAACCAATAAATACAAAAATCAACTTTGTCTCTAACGTCGAAAAAATTGCTAGCAACTTTTTCAGTATAAGCATCTCCTAATTCTTGACGCATCCGATACCCACCCAAAAACGGGGGATTCCCAATAATTGCATCCGCCTTCGGCCATTCCGTAAACAACGCATCTGCACACACAATATTGTCATCCAACGAATCCAACGGCAACGCAGGCTGATCGACAATCCCAAAATTATCAATCGCAATCTTCCGCGCAATCATCAGCGTCACCCGCGCCAACTCCACCGCAAACGGATTCAAATCAATCCCAAAAAACTGCAACGGCGTCACAAACCCCATCGCCATCTGCTCACTACTGCCCCGCCGCCGCTCCGCAATCCGATCCAACAACAACCGCTCAATCCGCTTCAACTCCAGATACGCCAAATACAAAAAATTCCCACTCCCACAAGCCGGATCAAGCACCCGATAATTCTGCAACTCCAACTGCAACGCATTCAACTCCCCGATCGTCCCCGCCGCCGCAATCCGCTCCTCCCAATATCGGCTAATCGTCGGACGCACAATTTTCATAATGTCCACCTCCGACGTGTAATGCATCCCGTGCTTATGCCGCTCTACTGCATTCGCCGTCCCTTCAAAAATATTGCCAAAAATCGCCGGACGCACCCGACTCCAATCCTCCCGCGCCGCCACATCCAAAATCCTGAGTTCATTCTCCGTTAGCTCGATCGGATGCACCCGCTCAAACAACCCGCCATTAAAATACTCCACATCCTTGTAGCGCCCCGCAGGCGTCCTCCCCGGCGTATTCATCGCCAAAAACAATCCCCCCAACACATCATAGGAACTCGTCCCCGCCAAACACTCCTGCACACAGGACACAAACAAATCCCTCGGCAACAGCCCCCGATCCTCCGCAAACATCGCCAACACACACTGCAACACAAACCGCTGTGCCGCCAAATCATCAAACCCATCCCGCGCACCCCGTGCCTTCAACATCTGGCACAGTTCCCCCATCCGCTTCCCCGCCTTCTCCGTAATCTCCTGCTGATTATTCTGAAAAACCGGCTTCCGAACACTCGACTCCATAAACGCAAACGCGCTCGGGGCCCGATCGACAAACTGCGCCAAACTCACCCGATCGACCGGCGTATCCACCTGAATATTGAAGTCATAAATCCAAAACTCATCAAAATTGCACAGCACTACATACTTCGGCTTCGGCACCTGAAACGTCCAATACTGCAACGCCTGTGCATAATGCTTGCTGAGATCTTCCCCCTTCTTCTTCATCTCAATCAGCACACCCGGCAAATTCTGCGGTGTCCACACCAAATCCGCAAACCCCGTCTTCCCGGTCTTGCTCCCCTTCTTAATCCGCTTCTCCATCACCGCCCCCGCAGCGGCAGCATCCCCATAGCCAAACGCCTGAAAGAAACGATTCAAAAACGTTTGGGCATCACTCTTCTCGTCCTTCAAACCAGCACAGGACGACACAAACTTTTGCAGACTTTCCGGGGTAGAAGATGGCATAGCAAAAAACAGAATCGACACAGGTATCGTTCTCTGTTATACCGCCAAAATTTATCGATCGCCGGATAACCTATGGCCCTGCCAACACCCCATTAGGCATCTCCAGCTACCAACACCACGGTAATTGCTCCCAGATTCCACCCAAAGGGCAATCATAATCTGAGACCCAGAAATCTTTTTCAAAAATGACTATAGTTTAAAACTTAAAAAGCTGGTGACAAGACTCGAACTTGCGACCGGCTGATTACAAATCAGCTGCTCTACCAACTGAGCTACACCAGCAAAAATTTTCCCGTCACATGAACTATTATAACGTGTCTTTGCTCAATGCAACAGGAAAATTTAAGATTGTCCGACAAGCTGCCCATAACCCTCAACCCATTACGGTTACAGGCACCCTACAGCAACAGACACTGGCGATAGACACTATTGCGTAACCGTCAGCTCCGAAGGCAACCGCTTGAACTCCAGCCGCTCCGTCGCCCCCACATCCACAAAGATCGTATCCCCCTCGCTAAACTCACCCCGCAGAATGCACTTCGCGATCGCGGTTTCCACCTCCTTCTGGATCGCCCGCTTAATAGGCCGAGCCCCATAGACCGGATCGTAGCCAATGTCCGCCAAGAAATCCAACGCTGCATCCGACAGCTTCAGCGTCATCTTGCGATCGTCCAACCGCTTCGCCAACCGCTGAACTTGTAGCCGGATAATGTTGCGGATTTCGTCCTTTTGCAAACTGTGGAAAATGATCGTTTCATCCACCCGATTGAGAAACTCAGGCCGGAAACTGCCCCGCATCGCCTCCATCACCCGCGATCGCATCTCCTCATAGCGGCTATCATCCCCCGCCACATCCAGGATGTATTGCGATCCAATATTGCTGGTCATGATGATGATCGTATTTTTGAAATCCACCGTGCGCCCCTGGGAATCCGTCACCCGCCCATCATCCAGGATTTGCAACATGACATTAAATACATCCGGATGAGCCTTCTCAATTTCATCAAACAGAATCACCGAGAAGGGGCGTCGCCGCACCGCTTCCGTCAGTTGTCCCCCCTCGTCATAGCCAATGTAGCCCGGAGGCGCTCCGATCAAGCGAGAAACCGCGTGCTTCTCCATGTACTCGGACATATCAATCCGCACCATGGCATCTTCCGTATCAAACAGGTAAGCGGCCAAAGCCTTCGCCAATTCCGTTTTACCGACCCCCGTGGGACCCAAGAAAATAAAGCTCGCAATGGGACGATTCGGATCAGCCAGCCCCGCACGGGAACGCTGAATCGCATCCGCCACCGCAGTGACAGCCTCATTTTGACCAATCACCCGATCGTGCAGCTCATCTTCCAAATGCAAGAGCTTTTGCATTTCCGATTGCACTAACTTACTGATAGGGATTCCCGTCCACTTACTGATGATCTCAGCAATGTCCGATTCAGTTACCTCTTCCCGTAGGAGTGATTTACCCGTTGTTTGCGTTGCTGTGAGCTTGGCTTCTGTCGCCTCCAGTTTCTTTTGCAACTGGGCCAGTGTTCCATATTTCAGTTCCGCAGCTCGGTTCAGGTCATAATCCCGCTCCGCCTGTTGCACTTCCAAATTGACCCGATCGATCTCCTCCTTGATCTTCTGCAACTCACCAATGCCACCCTTTTCCGCTTGCCACTGGGCATTTAAGCGACTTTGCTCTTCCTTGAGATCCGCCAGTTCCTTTTCCAGCCGTTGCAAGCGCTCCTTCGACGCTACGTCCGATTCCTTTTGCAAGGACAGCCGTTCCATCTCCAGTTGCAGAATCTTGCGATCGACCTCATCCAACTGCTCCGGCTTCGAGGTAATCTCCATCTTCAGCTTAGCCGCAGCCTCATCCACCAAGTCGATCGCCTTATCCGGCAGGAAGCGATCGCTGATGTACCGTGTTGATAACGTCGCTGCCGCCACCAAGGAACTATCGGAAATTTTCACCCCATGGTGCAGTTCATAGCGTTCCTTCAGCCCCCGCAGAATGGAAATCGTGTCCTCCACACTGGGCTGATCGACATAGACCTGTTGGAAACGCCGCTCTAGGGCCGCATCCTTTTCAATATATTTGCGGTACTCGTCCAAGGTCGTCGCCCCAATACAGCGCAACTCGCCCCGCGCCAGCATCGGTTTCAGTAAATTCCCGGCATCCATCGCCCCCTGGGTTGCCCCTGCACCCACTACGGTGTGGATTTCATCGATAAACAGGATGATGTTGCCCTGGGAATCGGTGACTTCCTTCAGCACCGCCTTCAGCCGCTCTTCAAATTCCCCGCGATACTTCGCGCCAGCAATCAGCGCCCCCATATCCAGGGCAATCAGGGTGCGATCTTTCAGGGACTGGGGTACATCTCCGCTGACAATCCGCTGGGCCAGTCCTTCCGCGATCGCCGTTTTACCCACCCCCGGTTCGCCAATCAGGACGGGATTATTCTTCGTCCGC
The DNA here is from genome assembly GCF_014697025.1 of Alkalinema sp. FACHB-956. Classification (NCBI taxonomy): domain Bacteria; kingdom Bacillati; phylum Cyanobacteriota; class Cyanophyceae; order Leptolyngbyales; family Leptolyngbyaceae; genus Alkalinema; species Alkalinema sp. FACHB-956. The sequence goes on from NZ_JACJRC010000001.1 coordinate 54,009, forward strand.
CGGGAGAGAATCTGGATCGTCCGGCGAATCTCATCGTCCCGACCAATCACCGGATCCAGCTTGCCTTCCTTGGCATACTTAGTGAGATCACGGCCATATTTTTCCAGGACTTCGTATTTGCCTTCCGGATTTTGGTCTGTCACCTTTTGATTCCCCCGAATCTGCTCGATCGCTGTTTTTAATTTTGCTTCATCTAGCTTGAATTCTACGAATAATGCCTTCCCAAAGCGGGTATCTTGGGCATAGCCCAGCAGCATATGCTCGACAGAAATAAAATCATCGCCATACTGTTTACGGTAGGACTCCGCCCGATCGAGTAAGCTATCCGCCGATCGGCCAAAGTAAACATTCTGGTTAGCACCACTTACCTTAGGCTGCTTGGTGATGTATTCCTCCGTGCGTTCACGCAGCCGCTGCACGCTCACCCCCAGTTTGTTGAAGACGCTGGTTGCTAAGCCTTCCTGTTCCAGCAACGCTTTCATCAAATGTTCCGTTTCAATCTGTTGCTGATTAGCCTGTTTCACGATGTCGGGGGTGCGCCCGATCGCTTCCCAGGCTTTTTCGGTAAATTGGTTTGGATTGCTCGGTTGCATCGCATCCCCCGTCGTGATTTCGTATTCCTTTATGTAATTATTCTAAGGAAGCAGACGGGGACTGGGGATCGGGGTACCGGAATCAGGCAGGTAGGGACTGCCGTCTACTAGTGCTCAACAGCCTTCGTCTCCATCTTTTTGCAAGATCTCCGTATTTTTACTGGGCTTCCGCCAGCTTCTACCAAGCTAGGAACTTCACACAAGCTTTGAATGGAGCCGATGAGTTGACTACCCAGTCCACACAGGCAATCTCCAGATCGATCTCATCACGCGAATGACTGGAATCAGACGGGCAACATGAAGGTTCTGTAAAGCAAAACCTCGATGGAACCCCCAGAAAACAGGTATTCCTCCGAATCCAGTTTGGGGGCAGCATCTCTTTTAATACAAGGAAAGAACGTTCTAGGGTCTTGTGCAAACTGACCCGATGCAAATCGATATCCAGTGCTCCACTGTCCTTTGCAACTACACTATCCATGAAATGCTCTCTCAACACCTTCTCAGCAAAACGATCGCTGGGAATTCTTTGTATCGGTACCATGTTTTGCTTAGCAGCCCCCCTAGCGGCCCACGCTAAGCCCAAAGCGGGTAACACCACAACACCTGCCCCTACTGCCCCCCCATCTGGTTCAACTACGCCATCTAATACCAGCACTGCTAATACCAGCACTGCACCGACCTTTCAATCGGCTTTTTCGCTCCTTTTGTCTCCTCAATACGGCAGTACCGAAAATACCGGGGCTTCTGCCAAGTTGAACTTCAGCTTTGCCCAGCAAGGAGACAATGTCCTTCTAAATTTGGACATGACGAATACCACCAATGGCAAGCTGGGTTTGGGGGCAACGGCATCTACCTTGGTGGGTGTGGCGTTTGACATGCCCTCCTTCCTCAACTTCAGCCTGACACCGTCTGGGAGTAACTTTACTCAACTTTGGAAAAACGTTAACCTGTCACCAACCAATCAATTTGGCACCTACACCGCTGGGATTAGCACACCTCGCAACTCCTTTGAAGGGGGCAATGCCAACGGGGGCCTGAAGGCGGGTGAATCGACTACCGTGAGCTTTTTGCTGAGCGGTGGCAAGCTGAACGTTAACGATGTGAGAAATAGCTTCTTGACGGGCTTCTCTTCCGGCGGTTTTAAAGTGGCCGGTCGTTTCCAACAGGTCAATGCTGGTGGTGGCAGTGACAAAGTGGTGGGTAAGATCCAAATCGCAGAACCCCCCAAACCCAGAAAAGTTCCTGAACCCGGTTTAGGGTTAGGGTTGGTTGTAATGGGAGGCGGTATGTTGTATCGCAATGTCCGCAATGTCCGTCGCCGCACAAGTGTCATTTAATGGCGTCAAGCCCCATGGCAACGACTTGAGACATATCCCCCAATGGGTTGATGACTAATTGCTTGATGATCTCTTGATTTTTATCACCCCTAAATTTTGCAGAGTAGAGAGTGCTAAATGCCCAAACTCTACTCTTTTTTGTATTTTGGATGATTTGCACTGTTTTGATGGGTTGAAAAAGGCTTTGAAAGGGGTTGAAAGATCTACGATCGGAATTTTTACTCGCTTTGTGTAAAAGAATGATGAAGTGGGAACTTTTAGGAATATGGGTTGTCTAGGGAGGAAATTAGGCTGGTGCATCCGATTACAACCGAAGCCTACATCTGTTCTACAAGTTAGTGATTCTACAAGTTAGTGATTAATTTGCATTCACCTTTGATGCTCTACAAATCCATGAAAAAATCTGCTTCTGCCCAAGCTTTACATCGTTTCAAATCGGTTTCGATCGCTGCTTTGACGCTCACTTCATTGCTGGGCAGCTATGCCATTCACTCACCCTTCGTGCAGCCAGCTTCTGCAACCAGTTACATTACTCAACAAAGCTGGTCTGCTAATCTCTTTTTGGCCCGATTGACCACTGCAAATCAATTGGTTTTGCAATTGGATATTGGCAATAAACCAATTACTAGTTATGCCAATGCGGTGTATCAAATCTATGCCCGCCGTAACAATGAATGGGTGCAGATTTATAACAGTACAGGTGCCCGGTTGATTACTAACAGTAATGGACGGATTACCCTGGCTCCAGAAACGATCGATTGCGGAGAACTCCAGAAACAGTTGGGTACAACCGACCTTTCCCAAGTGGAACTCAAGGCCGTTGCTTTACTGCGTTACGATGAGCGGGGTGGTAGACGAGATCAACTTGTGCGCTATGAGCAGATTCAACGCTACAGCGCGATCGCAATGAGTAACACGGTGCAAATTGCTAGCAATCAGACCTTTGACTATCGCAGTCGTGACGATCGAGATGATGATGACGATCGCTACGAGCGTAAAAATCGCAAAGATCGGGATGATGACGATGATCGAGATGATGACGATCGCTACGAGCGTAAAAATCGCAAAGATCGGGATGATGACGATCGAGATGATCGCAAGAAAGACCGTCGTAACCACAGGGATCAGGTGCGTTTAGAGCGAGGTGGATTTAACCTCTCGATCGTTCAGAAAGAACGAACCCTCTCCAACGTGATTGCTCGAATTTCCTTTAAATCGAAGGAACGTACGGGATTTTCTGGAGAACAGTTTTTAGGCGATTTTAAATACAAGCTGAAAGACAAGTACAAAGCTAAGTTTGTTAAGGGCTTGAAAGCTGGCGATCGTGTAGTCGTTCGGCTATTCAATACCAAGAATGAATTTATCGGCTACAGTGAATTTGAAATGCTGTCGGAACACACAGCAGTCACGTTAGTTCTGCCCGATCGTGCTTCAGACTTCGGTCTCGTGCGGACGGTGTACGGTGTTGATGTGAACCAAGATTACAGCATCGATCGATCAGTCCAAATGTATGACTTCTTTACTCAAGTAAGCCGGACTCAACGGTGGCAAGAGGCCCAAGTTACTTTCTTCAGCGTTGCTCGAAACATTAACCTGAGTGCTTTCGATTTGATTGGTTTACCTGCACCCCAGCGCAATTGTAGCTATCCTGCTTCTTTCCAAACAGGTAGCTTTATGCTAGTCAATCAAGTGTTATCTGTGTTTAGCCGCAATCTCAGTTCGGTTCTCACGGCTGTTCCTGGGACGGTAGTACAAACGGTCAATATTAGCCAGACGACGACCTACCAAGTGAGTCAGCTAATCACCACTTACCAATCCGTAAACACGAGTCAAGGTACGGTTTTGGTGGTCGATCGTGACGATGACAAGTACGGCAAAAAGAAGAAAAAGCATTGCAACCAAGGCATTGGTAATGGTTCCGAAGGCTGCGATCCGGGTAACTCCCAGCCCCACGGTGGGAGTAATGATGAAGGGGGTCGGCGATCGGGTAAACGCAAATAGTCGGCTGCTAGTCGCGGCTGATTAGGCCGCTGCTGTTGGCAGACGGTTATTGACAGGCGGTTATTGACAGGCAGTTGTTAAAGGAAAGACTGGGCAATGGGCGCTAGACTGGATAGACCCATTGCCCAGTCTATTTCGTTAGATCATCTACACAGCAATCTCCAGGATATTCGCTGAACTTTGGGAAATGCCAGTTTCCAATATGATCTCTTAAGTGTATACAGCCCCTAAAACAAAACTGCTCTGACTAACGTTCAGAGCAGTTTGCGCAAGGATTATCAATAGCAATCCAAACTGTGTTGAAGTTTCAAGGACTCAATGTTGACGATGCTGTTACTATGCAGCTCCGTTACCGGGGTGGTGACTATCCTTGGGTAATGGGTGTACCAGCAAATCACTGAGGGCTTCATTGAGAGCACCGGGATTCATAAAGAGAATCTTGGAATTTTCACTCTTACCGATCTCAGCGTTGGCTTTTACAAAGTCTTGGGCAATCAAATACTGCAACACCGCTTGGGGATTATCTGAGTTTTCCAAGGCCTCCGATAGCTGACGAATGGACTCCACCGTAGCACGGGTGATTTCCAGAGTCGCTTCCCCTTGGGCACGGGCGGCCCGTTGTTTTTCCAGAGACTGCCGCATCTCATCGGAAATACTGATGTCTTGAACCTCAACCCGAACCAGGTCAATGCCCCAGGTATTCAAAGGCTTGAACGGAGGACGGTTTTCCGGATCAGGATAAATTTGCTCGTGCTGCAAGCGTTGCCGAGCGACATCTTCATCAGATTCCCGCAGCTTTTCTTCAATATCTCGCTTAAGAGAATCACTAATTCCGCGAGTGGAGGCGATCGCCTGTTGTAGCTCAAACTTACCTAGCTCTGCCCGCAGAGAACTGAGAACCAGTTCCTTCAGCGACTCTTCCAAATCGTCAACCTTGTAATAGGCGCGGTACAGATCCACAATTCTCCAGTACACGATCGCATCCACCGTAACGGGGACAGAATCCTTGGTAATGGCTTTTTGGGGCTCGATGTCTAACAACTGCTCACGCACCGTTTCCACTAACACCGAGTCCATGACCGGAACAACAAAGTTTAGTCCAGGCCGAAGAGTCCGCTTATACTCCCCTAAGCGCTGAACTAACGCTTCGTCACCTTCTTCAACGATCCGCACGGAGCCAATAATGTAACCCGCAAACATCAGTGCGATCGCACCCAGCAAAGACTCAAACATAGTTGTGATGGATTGTGATGTGTTGTGTGAATTACGAAGTTTCCAATAGCCGAAATTGTGACGACATCTTGCAGCTTCAGTGTAGTCGCTTTACCCAAAAATGACACAGTCTTGCAAAAGTTTTTAGCGGCAATTTTTAGGCAGGTTAGATCATCCTCTAAGATTCCTTGAGAGCCATCTCGTCTGAGAGCAATCTTCTTCCATACAGCTCTCGGCTACCTCCATTATGAGCGCCGATCCTGCCACGCATCCCCAATTCCCTTGGCAATGCCTCGGCCAATCAACCCCAACCCCCGTCCCACCACTTCTGTCAGCAGGTAAACGACCCCTGCCCCCAAGATGGAAAATGCTGCCCGCAACCGAGGAGACAGGGCATCTCTGGCTTCCAGGGCGATCGTGACGGCTAGGGGAATGCCAGACAACGTTTCTAATTCCTGGCGACGGGGTGAATAAATCGCAATGCGTCGAATGCCTCGATCGCTCAGCGTCCATAGGCGATATTGGCTTTCAAAGATATGGGTGGGGGTATCAAACCAGCGATCGCGCCGATACCGCCAAGACAGATCATTGCGAAAGCGTTCAATTTCGCGGCTCGTCATATGCCGCCGATCGTAGAAATTTTGTTTAATCGGCTCCCAGTCTGCAAATTGATTCAGAATAGGCTGAATCACTGCATTGGCAATTTGAATGACCAGGTTTTCTAAAATCGCTGCGGCACGATCGAGTTGCTCCGAGGAGACGGGTGCCGCGCCAGGACTAGTCAGCGTAAACTCTTGAATCAGAGGGGTTTGAAACAGTAAATAGGCAAACAAATCCGGGACAAGTGGAATCTTGGACAAAATGTCCCGTTGCACGATCGGATAGCTATGGAGCACCGCGGGTACTACTTCAATGGTTTGGATACTATCGCGTAGGGTATAGTACTTCCCCAAAAAGTCGATGGTTGAGGCTTCCCACAGATCGGTGAGGAGTTCAGCCTGTTTAGCCGTTAATTGCGGAGGGTCTACCTGGGCCAAGGTCAGTTCAGCCAGCAAGGTTTCCACCTTACGGAGCACAACATAGAGCAATTCTTGCTTGCGATCGAGGCGCAGAATATCCATCTCCAAGGGAATCGAGCTGACATTCTTCAATTCCCAGCGAAGTTTGCTCGCGAGTCGTTCGAAAAGCAGGTCTTGCACCTTTTTGGGGGGCATGGCGAGCGGTTGCGAAACTAGGCCCGATTTCGTGAAGGGTGAGCTGGTGAAGGGTGAGTCTGCGGAGGGCCAAGACGGTTGGGAGGCTCGCCACTGGGATGAAGAGGGTGACATGGATGGCAAACTGGGAGGAGACAAACTCTCCGTTGGCCTGGTGGAAGCAGGCAGCTTGGGCGAGGGGCTAGATTGTGAGGCTAACTGGGCCAAAATCCAGCGAGCCGCCCGTAACTCGCGGCAGCGGCCTTGGAGCACGAGGCGATCGACCCAAGATAAGGCTCGCGTCCGGAGTTGTCGCTCTAGTTGCAGCAGCAGGGTGTCAATTTGTTGAATTCCAGCGAGGGGGATGGATTGCCCAGACGATTGCCCAAACGATTGCCCAGACGTGCCTGGTAACTGCGATCGTGGTTGATTGCCAGGGAGAATAAATCCTCGCTGATCCGTTGGCAGCGGCAGATCCGCTGACCAAACGGTTTCCCCTTGCAAAATCTGCGTAAACCCCGATATTAGGCTTTCGATCGGTGTGTCCCGAGCAAAGCACCCCTCGACCCCTAATTGCCGAGCCTCGAACAGCGCCGGATCTCGCAAATCCGCCAGCAAAATAATCTTAATTGTCGGATTGATTGCTTTTAAGGCTTGGCAAAGGGCTAACCCCGATCGATCTCCGTAGCCCCGCCCGGTTAACGGGACTCCTAGCACCACCCATTGAATCGCTTGGGGGGTGTCACGCAAGGTCATAAAGCGTTCCCACGCGAGATCCGTTGTGGTGACTTCTGCAACAATCTGCCAAGGATGCTGTTGCAAGTAGAAGCTTAACTCTCGTCGCATCGCAGAGTCAGCCTCCACGACCATGCAAATAACGGGAGCCGTCAATTCAGCAAACGAGGCATTCATGGAAATTTAAGGAGAGGAGCTAGGGGGAGTAGGATCCGTTGAATTATCTCTTGGAGAGGGTTCAACACGGTCTGAAGATACCTCAGATGGATTGGCCTCTTCAATGCTGTCGGGATCTGGTGCAGAGGATTCCGTTTGCTGATCGGAGGATTCTGCGGGATCAGCCGTTTTGAGTTCTTGGCGACGACGAATTTCAGCCCGTTCTCTCGACCATTGCTGAATCGCACCCTGTGCTTCAGGGTACACCGATCGACTAGACACTTGGGAGGCCAATTCGATCGCGCGGGTCAGAGAGCCTTCTGCTGCTAAGCCTGTCGCTCGATCCAGGGTTGCCCGATCGGCGATCGCTTGTAACTGATCTGCCCAATTGGCGATGTCCTGCTGCGCTTCTCGGTGGAGCGCACGCTTGGGCGCAATGCGATTGGCTGTTTTGATAGCCTGCCCCAACTGACCGGACTGGGCTTGGGTGCGAGCTTGTACCAAAATAGGTCGATCTTCCAGGGTCTGAATTTGGCTATTCCAGGCACTCATTTGGGTTTGGGCTTCAACCCTCAAGGCCCGTTTAGGCAAAATTTGGGCTGCGAGCAGAATCGCCTGTCGCAATTGCTCCACCGTACCCGCCTGGGCCAACTGCTGAGCCTGAACCAAAATAGGGCGATCTTCCAACCGTTCTATATCTTTGCGCCACTGGGCGAGGAAAGTTTGGGCTTCAATTCGGCGGGGCCGTTTTGGGGTAATGTGCTGAATCTGCCCGATCGCCGCTTGCAGCATCGGCACCTGGCCAAGATTCGCTAGGCTTTGGGCGACTGTGATCTGAAAAGCATCTTCTGCCTGCATGTCCAAACGCGGTTGCAGCGCTACAGCTTGGGCTGAGAAGGGACTTTTACGATCGATGTGTTGCAACGCAAAATTTGCCAAGGTGATGCGTCCCAGTTGTTGCAGCAAGGGCTGTCTGGGAAGAGCTGTCCCATCTAATTCCGAGGCATGCACCAGTGCAACCAAATCTTTATGGGCTTCGGTGAGTTCAATGTTTTGTGGAATGGACTGAATTAAACGACTCGCTGTTGCAATGTCTTTTTGGGACAATTTTTGAGCAGCTAACTTCAAGACCCGATCGCGCCATCCTTGGATTTCCTTGAGGGCTGCTTGCCAGACAAAGGTTTTGCGATTGATGGGATCGGTCAGCGCGATCGCCTGCCCCCAAGTCTCCACAGGTTGGCCTTTGACAAACGCTTGGGCTTGTTTGAGGTAATAACCCGCTAGTTTCTCGTCATCAATCTGTTTGCGAATGTCCGATAACCGATTTTGCCACTTGGGATCGTCCACCAAGGTTAGCTTTGCCAGCAAATCCGATGATTCATTCCAGGATTGCTGCTTTAATGCCACCATGATGCGATCGTAGAGTTTTTGACCGCGATTGCGTTCCGTCTGCCAGCGCTGAATGGAGTCTTTCACCTCGCCGTAGAGGGGACTGGATTCTGGAATGGTTTGGGCAATTTGAATCGCCCCATCCAAATCCCCTTGGTTCAGTTTTTCCCGCGCCAAGCTGAGCAAGGCATTAGACCACTGCTCGAGCGATCGTTGTCCTTGGGTATATAGAGGATGATCCGCAGACCAATGTTTCACGAGATTAATCCCGCGCTGAATGTCCTCCGGTTGACCAGATTGGGCAGCGACTTGGGCACAGTACAAGCGTTCGGCATCGACCGACCAAGTGGAAATCTTTTCGCATTCAGGCACCGGAGGAATGCGGGAGAGCCACCACATGGCCGCTGTCCCACTACCGGCCACCAAGACAAAAACTGTAATAACAGCCACGGCCCATCGGTGTTGCACGATCGTCCGCGTAGTGTGCCTATAGGCAAGCTGAGCCTGGGTTTTCGTGGCTTGCCCCACCGCAGTACAGCCTCGCTTGAATTGGGTTACGCTCGCTTGGCCCACTCGTTTGAATTGTTGTTTAGCCTGCTGGCTGAAGGGGCGGCGAGATTGGGGGGGATTGGAGGAAGGGGCCTTCCGCGATCGTTGCTGGGTTTTCCGGAATCTCCGATTTTTTCCCTTCGTAGAGGGCGTTGATCCCCGATCGAAAAATGCGGGAGAGGCTGCATCCGAACGATCGTCCTCCCGATCGAGATCCTGATCAATGGCAATATCAATTTCCCTCAAGGCGGGATTGCTAATTTCGTCTTCCCAGGGATCAAAGGCCACTGGTCTCACGGCCTCATTGGCCCAAGGATCGACAAACCCGGGGGGAAAGGGGAGACGATCCGCCTGTGGCTCTCCACTGATTTCCTGTGTACCGTTTTCCTGTGTACCGTTTTCCCAACGACCACTGATGCCTTCGATCCTTGACAGAGGCAGCGTATGGGAGAGTTCAGCGGTCGCTGCATCCTCCAGAATCCCTTGGGCTGGCTCTAGTCCAACCTCAGGCTCAAGGGGGGGCGGGATGGGCTGTTCAGGCACACGAATCACAGGCTCTGACTCCACCACAAATTCATTGTGAGTCGTGGGGAGTTCTTGAGTCAAACGGTTCCGGGGAAGGACAGATTTGCCTTGGGATGGCGGCTTAACAAATGCCTGCAACCAAGACTGTACAAGGGGTTTCCTAACCATGACGCACTGGCCGAGTCAATGGAGCAACTGTAAGGTACGCCTATTGAAACACGAATTTCCAAATCTGAACCGCCCCTGAAAGCGAGGATCACAATATTTATCATCCGGATGACTCGTTCTGTTCAGGGGATGGGGCTCCTTGCAGGCTGTGAGGGGATCGATCGAGGAGATGGAGGCTGTCCTCCCCTGCCATCTACCAAGATGCCGTTATTCCCCGATCGGTTCCGAGGAAGCTTTGCGATAGCCGTAAAAATCAATGCGATATTCGGTAATGTTGACGCCGGTCTGGGCTTCGATCTGTTGAATCAGTTCCGGCGGTAAATCCACATGCACATCAATGATTTGCTGGGTATCCAGACAGTTGACGTGACTATGGGCATCACTGATGTTGCCATAGAGACGACCATCGGCCCGCTCAATGCACTCAATTACCCCTTGCTCGGACAGGGCTTCCAGGTTCTGATACACCGAGGTATGGCCGATCTCCTTGCCTTGGCAGTTGAGGCGATCGTAAATTTCACGGGCAGATAGATGTTCCTGATCCTGCCACAGGAGTTCTAGGATGTAGCGTCGCTGTCGGCTCAAACGCATTCCCAAGACTTGACAGCGTTCTACAGCGTCCTCTAGAGAACGAATTGGTTTCAGTGCTTCCCCGTGAGTTTGCATAGATTGTGATTTTTAACCTAAGTGCGGAATAAAAGCAGAAAAGTGAAATAAATCGAGATTAAGGCGGGTATTGTCAAACGTTTTATTGGTTCAATTTTAGCCAGACAAACGAGAATTTAATGAGACAACCTGACTCGAAATCATGAGGTTTTGAGGAAGTTTTCTAGGATTGAGTCACTGGAGCGATCGCTGGATGGATACTGCCCTTGATGCTACTGAATGACTACAGCGCATTAGAGCCTACTGGCCTACGGTTCAATTCTGGTCACAGCTACCCTTAGCCAGCCCTGCCCACGGTCAACTCTGCCCACGGCCAGCCTAACCCGTCCGTAGTAGCCAACTAGTAGCCAACTAGTAGCCCAGTGGGCTAACTGTCCTACCCCTGAGTTCCAGAGTACGCGACTCATTTTGCCCAGTAACTTTGTTCAGACATGCTTTTCATTCTCGAATACTGAGCCAAGCTAAAAACTGGCATTGGCTACAAAATCAATTCACTAGAGCAGCAGTTACATTTGAGCCATCAATCTAACTCCTGAGTCATCAATCTAACCCCAGTCACTGTTTTCGTCTTTTCGCTCATAGGCTGAAGGTGAGCAAGTTGAACTGATCTAGAAACCCTATCAGACGTTGAATAAATGCCTACACCCGTAATGACTGATGCTGGCTTACATCTGCACTTATCTGAACATAATCTACCTATGTTCTATCACAAGCTAAGTCAAAGTCGCTACAACTTTGATTTGTCAGCATTCTCCACTTCCCTTGGGGCTACCCCCTTGGAGTTTGCGCCTTAAGTTCGTTGCTCTAAGTTCGTTACTTTAAGTTCGTCACCTTCAAGTTGTCACTGTGAGATCGATAACTATGCGGATTGGGATGACTAATCCTTGTAAACTGCTGAGACATTTTTCTTCAGGACTAGCCAGAATTCACCTCCAGACTGCACACTAGGGGACGGCTTCTCTCAGTCCACTTTTCGTGAGTCCACTGCGCGTCAAGCCACTTTTCTTCCCCATGACGATATGCATCCCGTGAGTCAGCAACCTCAATCCACTGGTTTTTCGGCCCTCCTGCGCGATCGTGCCTTCATGCAGCTTTGGATTGGCCAAATTTGTTCCCAGCTTGCGGACAAGATTTTTCTGACCCTCCAAGTTTCTCTCCTCACAGAAAATCTACGGTATCAAGCCTTTGAAATTAACATGGGTTCAATCCAATGGGCTCTGGATCCGAACTCGCGGTTGTTGATTTTGTTTATTGCTTCCACCATTCCGGCCATTTTGTTTGGCTCGGCGGCGGGAATTTTTGTCGATCGACGGCGCAAGAAATCTGTCCTGTTCCATTGCAATCTCTGGCGGGCCATTATGCTGCTGCTGCTACCGTTCATTCCCGGTGGCTTTCCGTTGCTAGTGGTGATTGTGTTTGCTGAGTCGGTATTGACCCAGTTCTTTGCCCCAGCGGAACAAAGTGTATTACCCTTTTTGGTGGCTCGGGAGAATTTAATCGCGGCTAATTCCCTGTTTGCGACGACGATGATTGGCTCGATCGTGGTGGGGCATGCGGTTGCGTCCCCGATTTTCGATCTTGTGGAGTACCTCAGCCGGGGACTTGGGAATCTTCCCTTTGAGTTTGGTAAGGAATTCACAGTAGGGTTGCTGTACCTGGCAGGCGCGATTATTTTGGCTCGCTTGCCCATGCGGGAAACCCGCCAACGGGCTGAAGACACCTTGCATCCTTGGCAAGACTTCAAAGCGGGCTTGGCTTATCTACGCAAGGATCGCCTGGTGAGTAACGCGATCGTGCAGCTGATGATTATCTACTCAGTGTTTGCTTCGTTAACCGTGCTGTCGATCGCCCTGACGAGCAAAATTCAAATCAGTCCCGGCCAAAAACTCCAGGCTGACCAATTTGGCTTTTTGATTGCGGCGGCGGGAGTCGGCATGATTTTGGGGGCAACGTTGCTGAACGTCATGGGCGATCGCTTCCACCACAAACCTCTCCCCCTGATTGGCTTTCTGAGCGTCAGTTTTGCTTTGTTTTGCTTTGCGTTCATCCATCAATTGGCGATCGCGTTAGTGTTGAGTGCCTTTTTGGGGCTGGGGTCGGTGCTGATCGTAGTCCCCATGCAAACGTTGATTCAGCAGCAAACGCCCGCCTCGATGCGAGGGAAGGTCTTCGGCTTCCAAAATAACGTGATCAACATCGCCATTTCCCTGCCCCTAGTCCTGACAGAGTTTTTCGTCAAACTGTCTCCTCCCCTAGATCCCACCAATCCCAATTCTCCTCGTGATCCAGGGTTCGTTTTACTAGGGATTAGCGTGATTGTGGCGGCGATCGGGATTTGGACTTGGCGCAGAAGTCGTCAGGTTTTTCAAGATGTTCTATGACCCAAGATGTCCTGTCAACGATTCCCTAGGCAGGCTGTCCTATGAACTCAGCCATCAGCCAGCGGGATTCTCTGGATAATCCGCTCTACTTTACCTCTCCAGGAGGATGAGCTAGGTTGTCCACCCGATTAGCTGCTGGGACTTGTAAAGACAGGTTGTAAAGACAGGTTGTAACGATGTCATCAGGTGTTGACCAGTCCTAACGGCTGTATCGCTGATAACATAACGCTTCCAGCCAAATCCGTCTAAATTTTTAAGCCTGCTGACCTCGACAGAGAACAAAATCGCCTCTAGACTTAGGTCTTATAGAATTGCATCAGTCGTTACAGAACTGATTTTTTTAAATTCCAAAAAAAGAAATTTCTTCTGGATCTAGATACTTTGCTTCAGGTCGATCGATATAGTCGATATAGCTGTCGCTCTATATATTCAGTGTAGCTCCTAGTTCAGCCCTGCGCGATCGGCTCAGCCAGTCCCTCTATTTTGGGTATCCTGAGGTTAATTCTCTTTTCAGGAAACTTTACTTCCATCCATCTAGACGCTTTTGGTGAGGTTCCCCAGTGCAATTGCAGCAATCGGTAGCAGTCCAACGGGTCACAGGTGCTTACGCGCTGCTCGATAGCCTTAAACGCCACGGCGTGAAGCATATTTTTGGCTATCCAGGCGGTGCTATTCTACCCATCTACGACGAACTTTATAAATTTGAAGAGCGGGGTGACCTGCGACATATTTTGGTTCGTCATGAGCAGGGGGCTGCTCACGCTGCCGATGGCTATGCGCGGGCGACGGGTGAAGTGGGCGTATGCTTTGCGACCTCTGGTCCCGGTGCAACGAATTTGGTAACGGGCATTGCCACGGCCCATATGGATTCCATTCCCTTGGTCGTGATCACCGGGCAAGTCCCCCGCCACATGATTGGCACCGACGGCTTCCAGGAAACAGACATCTGGGGCATCACCCTGCCGATCGTCAAGCATTCCTACGTGGTGCGGGATCCGCGAGAGATGTCACGGGTGGTGGCGGAAGCGTTCCACATTGCCAGCACGGGGCGTCCGGGGCCGGTGTTGGTGGATGTGCCCAAGGATGTGGGGTTAGAAGTTTTTGATTATGTGCCCGTTGAGCCAGGGAATGTGCGACTAGCGGGGTATAAACCAACGGTGAAGGGCAATCCGCGCCAAATTGGTCAAGCGTTGAAGCTGATTCGCCAAGCCAATCGTCCTCTGCTGTATGTGGGTGGGGGCGCGATTGTCGCGAGTGCCCAGGATGAAGTGAAGCAGTTGGCGGAACGCTTTCAACTCCCTGTGACCACCACCTTGATGGGCATTGGGTCTTTTGATGAGCACCATCCTTTGGCCCTCGGGATGTTGGGGATGCATGGGACTGCCTATGCTAACTTTGCGGTGACGGAATGCGATCTGTTGATTGCAGTCGGGGCACGGTTTGACGATCGGGTGACGGGTAAGCTGGATGGCTTTGCGCCCCATGCCAAGGTGATTCACATCGACATTGATCCGGCGGAAGTGGCCAAAGTGCGCCAGCCCGATGTGCCGATCGTGGGGGATGTCAAAGTCGTGCTCCAGGAGTTACTGGAACGCAGCCAAGCGGAAGCCGATCCCCAAAATCCTGGCCAGACCGATGCTTGGCTGGGTCGGATTGCCCGCTGGAAGGAAGATTATCCGCTGCAAGTTCCCCGCTACCCCGATATGCTGTCGCCCCAGGAGGTGATTGTGGAAGTGGGTCGGCAAGCGCCCCACGCCTACTACACCACGGATGTGGGCCAGCACCAAATGTGGTCAGCTCAGTTCCTCAAGAATGGCCCCCGTCGTTGGATTTCCAGTGCAGGGCTGGGGACGATGGGCTTTGGGATGCCAGCGGCCATGGGGGCGAAGGTGGCGGTGCCCGATGAGCAGGTGATTTGTATTAGTGGTGATGCCAGTATCCAGATGAATATTCAGGAGTTGGGCACACTGATGCAGTACGGCATTGCGGTGAAGACGGTGATTATCAATAACGGCTGGCAGGGGATGGTGCGGCAGTGGCAGCAAGCATTCCACGGTGAGCGTTATTCTTCTTCTAACATGCAGCCTTCGATGCCTGATTTCGTCAAGCTTGCCGAAGCCTACGGGGTCAAGGGGATTGTGGTGCATGATCGCAATGATCTGTCCAAAGCCGTGGCGGAAATGTTGGCCCACGATGGCCCGGTGCTGATGGATGTGCATGTGCGGCGGGATGAGAACTGCTATCCTATGGTGGCTCCTGGCAAGACCAATGCGGACATGCTGGGGTTACCGGAGCGGAAGCAGCTTGAGCGGGCGATCGAAGATAGTTAATCGAATATTGTCCAAGGCTGAGTCGCTAGTAAGGTCAATGAGAAAAAGTCTGTTCTCGTAGTGGGAGCAGGCTTTTTCCAGTTTCATGGGACTGGAGGTGCGGCAAGATTACCGGGTAATTAATCTCTGGGAAGTGGACGCCGCGATCGTATTTGAGCAATCCTTGAATGCACTCTTGCTCTTGGTGCCCGTCCTGAAGAATGGCGGCGAAACTCCGGTGGTCCAGCGAGCCTTGAATCAATTGCGCGGGGATAGCTGCATCCAAAACATTGCGTCAATACGAATCTGAGGAGTCAGAGGCGTTCCAGACTCCTGCCTCAATTAGAATTTGACGTTCTTTCTGTCGTTCTGGGCGGTTAAACTGCAATAATCTCACGGTTACTCGTCCAATCGGACTCAATGGCGAATGAGTCCCATTTTACCTTGAGAGGTTCGGACTCGGTGCAATCTGCAAGGGGTCGGTGAATCGGATTCTGGCGCTCAAAGCAACCTCGATCGCGCTTCTGGGGTGGAAAGCGCGACCGCTTCATACACCGCCGTCCCCGGTTGCAATCCGGCGATTAGGGTTTGCGTATCACTGAGGTTGCGATCAATAAAAGCGATCGACGTGATCGGAGAAGATGTCGCGGGTATCGTTAACGGATTCTGAAACGGTGGATTGAATGCGATCGAACTGGACAGATGAGCGGAAGATAGGTTCGACAAAGAGGGGGCGGTCAGCATAGCGCACAGTCTTCTGTATAGAGTAGAGTTTGACAATTTCAGTTTGCTAAAAACAGAAGGAAATCTAGGGATTTAACGAATCACCGTGACATTCGGATCGAGGTCATCCGCCACACGGAGAACCTTATCTAAACCTCGTCGATCGTTCAGCATGACGGTTCGGAGAAAGAGTCCGCTCCAATGGGCGATCGTCTGGGTTGCGATCGCTTGATCTAAAGTCGATCGACTGGGTTCACGAACGGGATTATCTTGATTCGTAATGCTGTAGTGATTCGCACCTGCGACTGTAATAAACGCTTTGGGTGGATTCACAATTTGATCGTAAGTCGCTCGACTGGCAGACGGTAATACAACGCCATCGAGACTGCCAACAATCAAGCCGATCGGAATGCCAGTATTGTTAATGGGCAAAAATTGCTGGGTCTGCTGATTGCGATAATTGGTGGCGTAGAAAATTCCGGCTTTGAGTTCCGGGGGGCGAGTATAGGTCCCGGAGCAAATCCCCGGTAAACAAAACTGGGTTTGGGTTGCGCCGAGTCCTGCGCCGCCGCCAAAGGAATGTCCCATCAATCCGAGTTTAGTGGGATCAACGAGTTTGAAAATGGGTGATTTGGGATTGCGATCTTCAATTCGCATTTGGGCGAGGACTTGATGTACCTGTTCCTGTTCGGCAAAAAGACCGGGAAAGAGTTGACCATTGGGTGCGATCAAGGTTCGCTGATTGTTGGGAACGACGACGACAAAGCCATAACGGGCGACTTGGGTGGCGAAATTGGAATAATCTGCTTTATCGACCAAGGCTCCCGGTAGCATCAGGACAACAGGCAATTCCGCCCGATCGCGTTGGTGTTTGGATAATCGAGGGAAGTAGACATCGGCTGGATCGCCATCAGCGGCAATGGTCAGGGCGGCACGATCGATCTTTTTGTAATACGTTGGGCGATCGTGCGCGGTCGCACTTGTGTTTCCACTTAAACAGACGATCGGAGTGAGCACGATCGCACTGAGCACGGCGGTTTGAAGGGGCTTTGATGGATTACAGGGATGAATGAGTTTCATGCTAAATCTCCTATCGTGAAGACTCCAATGATTGATATCAACATTTAACTGAGTGTTGCTTGCTTAAATTCTATGATGTTCAGGAAAATTAGTCGTGTCTACTCTTGCGATTTTGAACCGGATCATCTTGCGCAATGTGACGAAATTGATTGGAGGAGATGCCGATTTTATGTCCAAACAACACGATCGCCCACTTCGATCGGAGATTCTCCAAATCCAGTTGAGCGATCGTCTGCCCGAGTTAGACCGTGACGAAATCGGTGGAGTCAAGCTGGTTGACGGTGATGTTGTCTAACACCGCTAACGTTTCATCCGTGGCCGCGATCTTAATTCGGGTGCGGGTTCCATCCCGTTGGAAGGTGAGTTGGTTAAAGGTGAGGCCGCCCGTTAACCGGAAGCGATCGGTCCCATTTTGGAAATCGGTAATGCGCTGGTTACCGCCGGAAGCGAGGACAAAGGTATCGGCTCCCAGTCCACCGGTGAGGGTGTTGTTGCCCGTGCCGCCATCGAGGACATCATCCCCGTTCCCCCCAGACAATTCATCGTTGCCTGCGCCGCCAAATAGGGTGTCATTGCCGTTGTTGCCATTGAGGCGATCGTTCCCAGCGGTGCCATTCAGGCTATCTCTGCCATTGCCGCCGTTTTGGGTTTTGCCGACGACGATCGTAAAGGTCTGGGTGAAGGTGTTTTGTCCCCCGTTATCGGTGCCGCCGCTATCGCGTAGGGTGACGGTGACGATGGCGGTGCGGTTGGTAAGGTTGGGGCTGAGGTTGGGATTGGGGGTGTAGGTGAGGGTACCGTTGGGGGAGATCGTCGGTTGGACGCTGAACAGCGCATTGTTGTTATTGGTCACGGTGAAGCTGAGGGTTTGCCCCGACTCGTTGGCAGGGCCAGCGGAGAGATTGGTTGCCCAATTGGTTATAGTTTGTGCCCCAGCATTTTGGTTGACGGTGAGATCCGATCCTTTGGTAAAGGAAGGCGCATCATTAACAGCGGTGACATTGAGGGTAACGGTGGCAATGTTCGTCGAGTTGACGGTGCCGTCATTGGTGCGATAGGTGAAGCTATCGCTGCCATTGAAGTTGGCGTTGGGCGTGTAGGTGAAGGAGCCATCGGTATTGAGGGTGAGAGTGCCGTTGCTGGGACTGCTGACCAGGATGGCAGTGAGGGTATTGTTGTCGGCATCGGTGTCATTGCTCAGCACCCCGTTTGCTGCTGTCACCGTCAAGGGCGTGTCTTCGTTGGTGGTGAAGCTGTCGTTGGTGGCGACGGGCGGTTTATTGGGGACGTCTTTGTACAGCTTCGCGATCCTGCCAGAGTTATCTACTCCAGTGAGGATGAGGTCGAGCTTGCCATCGCCCGTGTAATCGCCCCAGGCGACGGAGCTCAAGTCTACTCCCGGCAGAGCAATGCTGGTGTCTTCCGTCAGACCGCCACTGCCATTGTTTTGGTACAGCTTCGCGATCCGGTTGCCAAAGATAGATCCAGTGAGGATGAGGTCGAGCTTGCCATCGCCCGTGTAATCGCCCCAGGCGACGGAGCTATTGAATACTCCCGGCAGAGCGATGCTGGTGTCTTCCGTCAGACCGCCACTGCCATTGTTTTGGTACAGCTTCGCGATCCGGTTGCCAGAGTTATCTACTCCAGTGAGGATGAGGTCGAGCTTGCCATCGCCCGTGTAATCGCCCCAGGCGACGGAGCCAGCGGCTACTCCCGGCAGCGCAATGCTGGTGTCTTCCGTCAGACCGCCACTGCCATTGTTTTGGTACAGCTTCGCGATCGGGTTGCCAGAGCTATCTCGTCCAGTGAGGATGAGGTCGAGCTTGTCATCGCCCGTGTAATCGCCCCAGGCGACGGAGCTAAGGTATACTCCCGGCAGCGCAATGCTGGTGTCTTCCGTCAGACCGCCACTGCCATTGTTTTTGTACAGCTTCGCGATCCGGTTGCGAGAGCTATCGAATCCAGTGAGGATGAGGTCGAGCTTGCCATCGCCCGTGTAATCGCCCCAGGCGACGGAGCTACTGGATACTCCCGGCAGCGCAATGCTGGTGTCTTCCGTCAGACCGCCACTGCCATTGTTTTTGTACAGCTTCGCGATCCGGTTGAAAGAGCTATCAAATCCAGTGAGAATGAGGTCGAGCTTGCCATCGCCCGTGTAATCGCCCCAGGCGACGGAGCTATCGCGTACTCCCGGCAGAGCAATGCTGGTGTCTTCCGTCAGACCGCCACTGCCATTGTTTTTGTACAGCTTCGCGATCAAGTTGCCAGAGTTATCGGATCCAGTGAGGATGAGGTCGAGCTTGCCATCGCCCGTGTAATCGCCCCAGGCGACGGAGCTACGGTTTACTCCCGGCAGCGCAATGCTGGTGTCTTCCGTCAGGGCGAGCAGCCCTTGATACGCTTGCTGGAACCCCGCTAGCAGGGGAGCATCGGTGTCGATGTGACCAGTGCTAAACTCCAGGTCCCAATCGCCCCCCAGGGCGGCGTTCCCCGTCAGGTCGGTGGATGCCGCTACATCGGCTCCGGTCAGGGTTGCCAGTTGGCTGACGAAACTCTGTCCGGTGGCCTCTGCCGCCACATCACAGCCATAGAGCAACACATCCGCATCCGCAGCCAGCGAACTCGACCAAGACTGCAACAGCCCTGCATAGTCCAGTAGGTTTGCCATATTCAGACGAGTGCTACCCAACTGCAACGCCCCATCACTGCCATGAGAGAACAGCGACACCGCTGCCAGGTTGTCATAGCCCGCTATGACTTGCGTGATCTGACCCAGTTCATTCCCCGAGGGGTCGAGCACATACACCGCAGTCCCCGGTTTTAACCCGTTGATCAGCGTTTGGGCATCCGACAAGCCCCCATCAATGAACGCCACCTCCCGAACCGCACTGCTCGCATAATTCGGCAGGTGCAGCGGATGGTTAGTGCTAGAAGTCAGTCCAAAAGGGGCGATCGCATCGGTTAAAGCGATCGCGCCGACGCTCGAAGAAACAGTCGATTGAAACATAGTTGTATGGAGGTTGTATAGAGCTTGTACGCGAAGCCATTAAGAGTCATCTAGCGGGCCGTAGCCTTGCTAGACCATCTGAGCTGGGTATAGGGAGAGACGGTTGGGGCATAACCGTGAGCTGAACCGACTCTCATCGAGGGCCAGTCAAGCCGCTTCAGCCCGATCGGGCTGCTCTCTTAGTGAAAACTTCTCAAAGGAGAGATTATCAATATTGGTGGTATTTTCACGTATACTTTATGAAAAATTTAATGGTTTCCCAAACGCAACTTCGTAAATTCCGATGAACACAGTAGATTCCAATAAGCACAGGACTATCGTGAGCTAATGTTTAAAAACTGCAACTGAAGGAACAAAGCTTCCCCTGAGCAAGCTACCCTGAAACTAGGAGAAACAGCACGACCTATGGGTTTCGGCCATGACCCTAGGCGCAGTCGTGCTTGATAAATGGATATGAATAACAAGCCCAATCGGCCCAATTCCCAACAGGAAAATTCCTCAAAGGAATTAATTCCTCGGGAAATCAACGTAGATGCAGGCACACTCATGCTGATTGTCAGCCTCGCGATCGCGGTTCCTCTGCTACTTGCTGGAATCTTCTCGCACTAACCTTCTCGCACTAATTGTGATGGATTTTCTGGTGATGGATTTTCGCAACTCGTTGCTTTGACTAGTGTGCTTGACCCACCCCTAAATACAGTTCGCCTACCTTGGGATCATTCAACAGGTCAATGCCCCGACCCTCAAAGCGATCGCGTCCCGCCTCCAAAACGTAGCCCCGATCGGACATTTTCAGCGCTTGCTTAGCATTTTGTTCCACCAGCAAAATCGCCGTCCCCGATCGTTGAATTTCTTGAATTTGTTCAAACACCGAAGTCACCATCAACGGAGACAGGGCCGCCGAAGGTTCATCCAGCAGCAACAAACTAGGGCGCAACATCAACGCCTTCGCCATGGCTAGTTGTTGCCGCTCACCCCCGGAAAGCGTGCCCGCCCGTTGTTTTCGCCGTTCACCCAGCTTCGGAAAGCGATCGTACATTTCCCGCTTCAACGGTTCCAAGGCCACATTGCGCACATAGGCCCCCATTTCCAAATTCTCTTCCACCGTCAAAGACCGAAAAACATTGGAAATCTGTGGCACATAGCCCATGCCCTTCGGCACAATTTGGTCCGGCTTCAACCCCGCGATCGCTTCACCATTGAAAATAATTTGCCCGGTGTGGGGTGTCAGCAATCCAAAAATTGTTTTAGCCAGTGTTGACTTTCCCGCTCCATTCGGGCCAATGATCGTCACCAACTCCCCTGGGTGAACAATCATATTCACTCCCTGAAGAATATCTAAGTCCTTGATGTAGCCTGCGTGGACATTTTCAACAACCAGGATGGGATCGGCCATGGGACTTGATGCGATGGGGTAAACCAAATGGAATGATAGGTAATCGGTGATCAGTGGCTCAGATTGCGCCGATCGACCAAGAGAACCACCCAAACTTTACCCTGAGACGGGGAATTTCGTCCAAGGAGTTTGGGTGATTGAGTTAAGCTAGCCTATGCCTTGTGCAGTTGCAGATCGGGACGTTCTTCCGGCACGATCGCACCTTCCACCGGGCACACTTGCAAGCAAATTCCACAATCGATACAGGTTGAAAAATCAATCCAGTACCAATCGGTTCCCTTCAAATTTTTGCTAGGGGATTCACCTGGGTGAATGCAAGCAACTGGACAAGCAGAAACGCAATCTGCAACGCCTTCACAGACGTCACTTACGATCGAATGGGCCACAGTGTTCTCTCTTCTAACAGGATTTAAGGATACAGAAATCTAGGGTAACGAGGGTTTTCCTCTAGGACAAGCCTTTGCCTAGGACAAACTTAGAGACCCACCCGCGATCGCAGTGGAGAATCCTCCCACTCACCGCAGGCGTGTGTGTAGTTACAGCGCAGGGGCCAGCCGTTCCTCCACGATCGAACCATCCGCTTTAATCCAAGCAATATTGGCAATGCCGCGCCCTTCAGCATAGGTGCGGATCCCGTCCTGCGATCGTCCGCCCAAATCCACTTCTACCCGCAGCATGTTCTGGGATTGCCGCAGCTTTTGGCTATGGGCAAAGGCGATCGCGTGGGTGCTTTCCTGCCCAGACACCACCAGCCAATCACTCCGGGGCGTTGTACTGGGAAGCTGACCTGTGGGCAGCAGGGCCTGGTGAAGGCGCTCTAATTCCAGGGAAAAGCCAATCCCTGGGCGAGATTCTCCCTGGGGATGGTAAACCCCCAGCAGTTCGTCGTAGCGGCCCCCCTGCCCTAAACTAAACTGTCCCGCTGGGCCATGACTGATTGCTTCGAACACAATGCCAGTGTAGTAGTCAAAGGTGCGGATCAAACTCAAGTCCAGCACGATCGGGATTACTGTGGTTTGCGCCTCGGTGGATGTCTGCATCGTTGTTTGCAGCAGTTCAATCAACGACTTGAGATGGTTGACTGCGGCCCATTGGGTTTCATCCAAGGGGAGACGGCTGACTTGTTGAATGACATCCGCTGGTTTGCCCCGCAGTTCCAAGAGAAAGAGCGCCCGCTCCCGCAAATCATCGGATAACGGCATTTCCTCTAGGGCAATGCGATCGAGGTGGGCAATGGCCCGTCGCACCTTCGATCGAATCGCCTCCGGAAAGGCCAAGAGCAGCGATCGGGTCAGCCCCGCTTCCCCCAGGACGAGCTGCCACTGTTGTCCGAGCCCCACATTGTCGAGGCTCTCCATCAGCAATAACAGAATTTCCGCATCCGCAAGCAGGCCACTGCCCCCCAGCAGTTCCACGCCCGCTTGGTAAAACTCTTGTTGGCCGCTGTGACTGCCTTCCTCCGGTCGCCGAAAGACGTTGGCATTGTAGTACAGCCGCTGGGGTTGGTTGCCCTCTGCCAGCCGAGTCACCGCCGTCCGCGCGATCGATGCCGTCAGCTCCGGACGCAGGCCCAATGCCTCATCATCCGCTGTCTGGATCTGCAAGATTTGGCGTTGGGCGATCGCGCCCCCTGCCATCAAAGTATCCAACCGCTCTAGGGTAGATGTAATAATCCGGTGGTATCCCCAGCGATGCAAAACCTGCTGAAGCCGATGTTCAATCCAACGCTTTTGCGCAACATCCAGGGGCAATAAATCCCTCGCCCCACTTGGCGGCTGATAAACCATTACTTCTTCTTCCCAAATAGCCCTCCAAATAATCCACCGGATTTTCCATCGGATTTTCCGTTCGCCTTACCACCGGACTTCCCAGGGGTTGGCTTGTCCGCCGTAGACTTTCCGGCTGCACCATTGGTAGGGGTCGTTTTTGCAGCCATTTGCTGAAGACGCTGTTTCCCCACCAGAGCCATTTCTTCCTCTGGGTTAAATTCCAACGCCTTATCAAAGCTGATGCGAGCCATCGTAGCTTGTTTTTGTTCCAAATAAACCATCCCCATCAAACTGTGGAACCGACTATTTTTGGGCTCGATTTTGAGGGCGTCTCGCAGCTCTAAAATAGCCTGGGCGTAGTTCTGCCTTCTAAAAGCGAGCTCTGCCCGGTTGTAGTAGGGCTCGGCGAGGGATTGGCGTGGGATATGGGCAAAGGGGGTTTTGCTCTTATCACCGAGGGTTGGGTTGGTGGTGGCTGGACTACCCGATGAATTCCCTGAGGTCGTTGCTGATGTAGATTTCGCACCCGCAGGACTTTGGGTAGCAATATTCAGCCCTTCTCCTTCGGTGCGCATTAAGTAAACTAGGTTGAGTTCACTCAGTTGGGCAGTTAACTCAATGACTTGATCCATTTGATCATATTGACGGTGGGATAGTTCTTGCACCGCCGATCGGTAGGCATGATCCAAGTTGCTTGCAGTCATGAGATCCTGCGCCATCGCAGCTAAGCTGCTGGGATCGATCGTTTGCCGTGCTGCGGCTTTCCCCTTGAGCTTGAGCAAGAGAACATATTCTGTTCTGTTTTTATCCTGAGAGAGTTGTTCCCACGCAGGATTGACCAGCTTAGACAATAATTGTTCTGCTAGTTGCTTATCGGTGGCGCTTGCCGCTGCCGCACTGTCCGGATGCAAGCGTCGGGCAATTTTGAGATAGCTCTTACGAATCTCCTTGGGATCTGCGTTGATGGGCAGCCCTAAGGTAGCGTAGTAATCGGCGAAATCCGCTAGGAACAGCCCCCGTTGAATTTGAAACACCATGCGTCTCAACCTGCCTAGGATGTCATTTTGTTTAGTGTAGTGTAGTCAGCGAATGGATGGGGGGTGATGCCTAAAATCCGGCTCCCAGTGACGCTTGCTAAGGAGGGAAGTCCAAGGTGCAAGGCGTCAAAAATCCAAGAGCAAGACAGCCAGAGGTGAAGCATCAGGCCCATGCAGCTAGTGGCTTGACTTGCTGAAGTTCTTCCGCGATCGCAGAATGCAGCTTGCCATTAGTTGCCAAAATCCGACCCGATCGCAATTGAAAATCGGAACCATCGTAGGCTGTGACGCGGCCTCCCGCTTCTTCCACCAGAACGATGCCCGCCACCATATCCCACGGGGACAGCCCCCGTTCCCAAAATCCATCTAAACGACCGGCAGCAACGTAGGCCAAATCAAGGGCTGCTGCCCCATCCCGCCGCACCCCCTGGGTCTTGTGGGTAAAGTGGCAAAATTCGGCGTAGTTATTGTCTGCGGTTTGATGGCGATCGTAGGCAAAACCGGTTACGAGTAAACTTTTGCTCAGTTCTGCGGTAGATGAAACCTGAATAGGCCGACGGTTCAGCGTTGCACCCTGACCTTTGGCGGCCCGATAGAGTTCCTGGTGGATGGGGTTATAGACCACGCCTACCTGGGGAATCCCCTGAATCATTAAGCCAATGGAGACGGCTACACAGGGATATTGGTGGGCATAGTTGGTCGTGCCATCCAGGGGATCGATCGCCCAGAGGAACTCATCATCTAGGGTGCCCACTTGCCCGGTCTCTTCCGCCAAAATGGAATGATTGGGAAGATGACGATGCAACACGGTGAGAACGGCTTTTTCCGCAGCCCGATCGGCCTCCGTGACCAGATCACCGGGGCGGCCTTTTTCTTGGATATCCTGTAGGTTGCCCCAATACTTTTGCAGTTCAGCACCGGCTGCCAGTGCAGCCTCTGTGGCAATGTCAAGAAAAACTTCGAGTTGGGACATGGGTCGTTGCTGATAAAACAGATCTGATCTGGATGACAGGGTGGGGGAATAAATTTGGCAGGATACCGTTTGCTTAATCTTCGTCTAACGGCAGACCAAACCGAACCCGCCCCTTGCCAAAATACCGACCAAATTGCAATTCGTATACCTCATCCTCATCCTGGGTTTCAACTTCCAGATCCGATCGCGCATAGCTCACACACAGTAAGGCATAGCCCTGTTTCTGCAGGTCGAGGGAGAGCCCCATGGCTTCGGGCTGTTCGAGGGATCCAGAGAGGACACGCACTGCGCAGGCGGTACAGGCTCCATTGCGACAGGAAAAGGGCAGATCGGCCCCTTGGTTTTCGGAACAGTGCAGGATGTAGCGATCGTCGGGCACTTGGATTTCGTAGGAAGTGCCCTTTTGCCGGTTGTGGATGCGCACCTTGTACAGTTGACTCATAAAAAATAGGAGGGGGAACAGAAGTTTTTTAATTTCTCTTTTCAGTATGCGGCAATCTCTGCTACTATTAGATCTCGTTGGGGCAAATTGCCTGACAGAACAATTTGGAGAGATGGCCGAGCGGTTGAAGGCGCAGCACTGGAAATGCTGTTTGGGCGTAAGTTCAACGAGGGTTCGAATCCCTCTCTCTCCGTCAGTTACGACAACTTAAAGTCAGTTACGGCAACTTAAGTCGGCGAGCGTTTCGAATTAGCAAGTGTTTCGAAAGCATCTCGATCTGCGCGAACGTCCCCTTTGCATATCTTGAATTATTCCTGGGTCATGTATGGAAGTTCCACCGTTTGCTTCCATGGTTCTCAAGGGAGTGTTCGGTATGGCTGCATGCAAAGCACAAATGATCTGATGGCTCGTTATGATTGCTAATTTGGATATATCTCTTTGGCCGCGATCGTTTTTCTCGATCACTGTCCTACTGGGGCTGATGGTTGCCCCGGGCCTGCTCCTGGGAATGGGGGAATCCGCCAAGGCTAGTAACTTAGCGGATCCGATTATTTATGATTATTTCAAGACCAAGTACAGCGTTCACCTCATGGATACCCGTGGGGCCTGCGGCTACTATATGGATCCGGAAGATGTTTACGAACGCGGGAATGAACGGGTCACCACAATTACAGTGACAGCAGGCCGATCGGGGGGCACGGGCTGTCAAGGAGTCCGAAAGTTCATGCCCTTGCAAGTGAATTGTAAACAATTGACTGGGCAAGTTTGGGAACTTCAGGGGGCTGGCAGAACTGCACAGTGGGATCGTCAGTCCATTAGCCGTGAAGCTGTGGAAAAAGTCTGTGAGGTGGCGAATGTGAAGTCATTGCCATCGCCTCGATCAGGCCGATAAGCTCAATCCCTCGAACTGATACTGGTAGGCCACCATTTGGATGCCAGAAATGCCCAGATGAAATTCAGCCCAGCGATGATCCGGGGTTTGGAGTTGTTGATAGGCTGCCTCGGTAATCATGAGTTCCCCCCCTTCGGCGGTATCTTCCCCTAATTTGGAGGCCAGGTTGACCTCGTCTCCAAAAAAGTCTTTGTGGACAGGATCCTCAATGACGAAAATGGATCCATAACCAATCCCGATCGCTACATTTAGCCCTTCTGCCTGCACTGCTTGTAAGGTGTTGAAGGCGGCAGTGATGGCTAAATCCACAGTCGGAAAGATGGCAAAAATATTGTCGGCTTCCGATTTGATAATGTCTCCCCCTTGGGTTTGCAACTGGGGAATGGCGATCGCATTCATATGCTGAATCATCGACAACGCGGGTAGAATTCCCTTCGTGTTCGCTGTCTTGGAAAAGCCTGACATATCCAGAATCATGATGGCCTGGGTTTGGCCAAAGGTCGCCCACAAAGTTTGTTCAACCACCGATCGCGTTTCTACGTTTGCAGTACGCCATTGATGGATCAGGTGATAAAACGTGGCTTGCGTATTTTGCAGCGATGAATCATGGGCAGCCACTAGGGGTACCGTTTGGAAATCAATGGCAGGATTCATAGGATTTTCAGGATAGAACGCTGGCAGCATAGGTGATTGGCCAACCAGATGATCACCAATCTATATAGAACACTCAGCAGAAAAATTCCTCCAGCTTGGGTCAAAGATTTTACTTATTGGGTAAAAATTTATTGGGTAAAAATTTCCCTTAGAGTACCCAAGCCTGGTTGATTACAACCCATTCCCTGCGATCGGCAGAAAGATCCGGAGTCCATAGAACGTTCCCGCGCCTAAGGCCAGTGCAATCGGAATCGTTGCGACCCAACTGAGCCCGATCGACCGTAGGGTGGTTAATTGAATCGATCGCCAATTTTGCACCCAGCCAATCCCCACCACAGCCCCGACTAACGCATGGGACGTAGACACCGGCAAGCCCAGCCGGGAGGCGAACAAAATCGTCATCGCTGTTGCTAGTTCTGCACAGAAGCCCCCACTGGGCTGTAGGGGAATGATGCCTTCACCGATCGTAGAAATGACCTTTTTGCCCCAGACTGCCAGCCCCGCCACAATTCCTAAGCCACCCCAAGCCAGTACCCACAACGGAATATCTAAATCTGCGAGAGGGACTTGGTGGGTTTGGTGAATGGTCAAAATGGCTGCAAAGGGTGCGATCGCATTGCCGACATCGTTGGAACCGTGGGCAAAGGCGACGCAACAGGCACTCAGTAATTGAAATCGGGCAAAAACGGTTTCTAACTGGAACTGACGGAATCCGAAGTTGGCGGTGGGACTGATTTCTCCCCCTACGGATCTGATTCCGCCCAATAAAGATAAAGTGAGGACGATCGCGGCTAGACTCCCAATTCCTAGGGCGATCGTGTGAGTCGGTAAAGGGATCCAACGCAGACTCGGTGTAGCAACGATGGGGGGCAATACCAGTACCCCAAAGGTTCCCGTCAACAGAACCGAGAGCCAGGGGATCCATTCCTGAAGAGACTGGTCAGGACTAGAACGGTCGAAAATTCCCAAATGCAGCAGGCGGTAGAGTAGAGCTGCGATGCATCCACTGATCAGCGGTGTCGCTATCCAACTCAGGGAAATCGTTCCGATCGAGGCCCAGTTGACCGCTGGAAAGCCCCAAGCCATCCAGCCCATCCCTGCGATCGCCCCTACGGTGGCATGGGATGAGGAGACGGGTAATCCTAAAAAAGTGGCTAGGTTGAGCCACAAGCTAGCGCTAATGAGGACAGCCACCATCCCCCAGAGCAATAAATCCGGGCGATCGAGAAATAGGTTGGGATTGACAACCCCAGTCGCTAGCTTTTTAGAAACCCCTTGACCAAACAGGACTGCCCCAACAAATTCCAAAATTCCCGCGATGATGAGCGCCTGCCGTAGGGTAATTGCTTTAGATCCCACGGAAGTGCCCATGGAATTGGCAACATCATTGGCTCCTAAGTTCCATGCGAGATAAAACGCTAAAACACTACTGAAAATTAGGATCCACACAGTAAACAGGGGGTTAGGACAGGAAATCAGGCTCCATCTGCTGAGGGGCTAGAAGCTGAGAGGAGAGAAGCGATAGGCGTATTAGCCAGTTGTATTAGCCAGTTGTATTAGCCAGTTGGTTGAGTCCTTCGCTAATTAACTTAGTCAACGTAAATTTGACTTAGGATGACCCGGAGGCGATCGTAGTCATCCTTGAGCAAGATACTGAGGGTTCGTCCTGCCTGCACTAACCAGGCGCGATCGGCTTTGCGCAATTGATAAATTTCTCTCAAGGTTGAGGCAACGAGGGAATCCACCGGAGCCCCCGCTAGCTGCAACAGTGTCCGCAAAAAGTCTAACTGCTCTGTAAAGGCAATGACTTCCTCCACCGTACAACTGTGCACAGCTTGGTGAATTTGGGGGGGACGGGGTGGCAAGTGATGGTAAATGGCCGAGCCTTTACGAGCGGGCTGGAACCCCGCGATCGCGGCCCGAAATTCTGTTTTCAGCATGGCAAAGATTTGCGGCTGCTGTTCCCGGAGTTCCGCCAGTGATAATCCCAAGGCCCGGGCCCGGTGCACGGAGTCGATCGGGCTCGTCGTCGCATGGTAAACCACGGCGTAAATCGTATTCCCCGACTCTTCGTCCCTGGACTTGACCCAACTGCCAAAGGGAGGCATGGCTGGAAACCCAAGTTCATCGGGTTCCAAACACTGGGCTAGAAATTCGGTCGTGGCAGTCTCGATCACCTCCGCAAAATGGTGGGGCGATCGAGGACTGGCATCAAACTGAGGGAGGGGCAGCCGCATTTAACCTAACTTCCCGATTGAAACTTGCCGATTGAACCTACTTGCCTTTTTTCTTGCCGCCCATTTCTACCGGTTCTAGTTCGGATAAGCGGAAGGTAATGATTTTGTCCCAGTTCCCCCCTTCAAATAGCACGGCTACTTTGCCGTCGGTGACACGCTGCACAAGACCTTGAAACCCATAGTAGGTATCATCCATATTGGTTACACGAACCACAGAACCCGGAAAAATCATAGGGCTGATTCATCAGTACTTCAGACTTCAGTTTACCGGGAATCCTGGCTTTTCGCGTGTCTTGTCCCTAAAACAAACGAGGAAATTCCAGTGAAATTTCCTCGGCGATCGATAGACGAATCCTGAAGCCTTCCTGCCAAATTGCGCGTCCGGGTTAGAATCGCGTGCGTTGCCGATGATTAGCTACCGAAGAGACAACTCCTACAGCCAGGAAATTCATCAATAGAGCCGCGTTGCCATAACTTAAGAAAGGCAAGGGAATGCCCGTTACCGGCGATAGGTTAATTGTCATGCCAATGTTGACAAACGTTTGGAAGACCCACATGGAAAAGATGCCAACTGCAATCAGTGAACCAAAGTCATCCTTAGCATTTTGGGCAATGATCAACAAGCGGTAGCAAATCAGCAAAAAGGTCGCCAGGACTGCAATACAGCCAATAAAGCCCAGCTCTTCCCCGATCGCGGTAAAAATAAAGTCCGTATGTTGCTCTGGAATAAAGTTCAACTGAGTTTGCGTGCCTTTATACAAGCCTCGACCCCAGAGTTCGCCCGCCCCGATCGCAATTCTGGATTGGATCAGGTGATATCCACTGCCCAGGGGATCGGCTTCGGGATGCATAAACGCTGTCAAGCGATCCTTTTGATAGTCTCGTAGCACATTCTCCCAGAGGAAACGAAACAAGCCCCCAGAAATGAGATTGGCGACGATCGCCGTGAGGGTGCCCCAGCGTTTCCAAGGCAGACTGCGAAAGGCAATCACGCCCATGACGAAAACCCAAATCAACCAAATTCCGATGCCAAACGGTTCTAAGGCAGGCTGGATATTTTTCAAGACATTGGGAGCGGAACCCAAGATAATCGCAGAAAAGGCTGGAGACAACATCAAAATCAACCAGCCTGGATTGGCATTGCCCCAGTAGAGCATCCCTAGCGTAATCGAGCCAAACACGAGGGAGGTGCCTAAGTTGGGCTCCAAAAAAATCAACAACCACGGCACCGCCACCACCCCCAACACCCGGAGCATGGCAGGCAAGGTGGATGCAGGCTGCTCATGTAGCAGGGATGCAATGGTAATAATGACCCCGAGCTTGGCAAACTCAGAGGGTTGCAGGTAGAAGGGGCCGATGGGAATCCAGCGTTGGGCTCCGAGCCCTTCAGTTCCGAAAAACATCACCGCCAGCAGACCCAACACCGTGATTCCGTAGACCAACCAGCGCCATTGGAGCAAGACTTCATAGCGAGTCCGTGCAATTAGAAGGGCCAGAAAGATACCCACGCCACCGGTGATCCAATGGCGACTCCAGTCTGTGATAGCTTGCTTATGTTCCACACTGTAGATCATGATGCCACCTAGCACCATGAGTCCTACGGTGCCTGCAAACAGCCACCAATCCATGCCTTCCCATGGCTGGATCCACGATCGCCAACGAATCTTGAACAGACTTTTTTGAAACATGGGCAATCTGGCTCCTTCGAGTCTCTAGACAAGTGCAGCAACGGAAACCTTGGCTGCAACGGTTTGGGCAATTTCCTGGAGGGCTTTGGCGGAGGCTGAGCTGGGTTCAGCCAAGACGATCGGCAATCCACGATCGCCCCCTTCCCGCAAAGGAATCTCGATCGGCACACATCCTAATAACGGCACCTCCAATTCCTTCGCCGCTTTTTTCCCGCCATCCGAACCAAAAATGTCATATTGGCGATCGGGTAAATCAGGTGGCACAAAATAACTCATGTTTTCAACCAGCCCCAGCACCGGAACGCCCAATTGCTGGAACATCTTGAGTCCACGACGGGCATCAATTAAAGACACCGTTTGGGGTGTGGTCACAATCACAACGCCCGCCATGGGAACTCGTTGTGCCATCGTCAGCTGCGCATCCCCCGTGCCCGGCGGCATATCTACGATGAGATAATCTAGCTCTCCCCATTCCACCTGGTAGAGAAAATTCCGTACCATACTGTCAATCATGGGCCCCCGCCAAATGACAGGCTGATCGGGATCAATCAAAAATCCCATGGAGACTAATTTGACCCCATGGTTAAAGGCTGGCTCAATGACTTCACCGGCTTCCCCTTGGCGCACCATGACCTTGGCGTCGGCCAACCCCAGCATGGTGGGAGCATTGGGGCCATAGATATCAGCATCAATCAGACCGACCTTAGACCCAGCTTGGGCCAGGGCAACGGCTAAATTCACCGCAACGGTACTCTTGCCCACTCCCCCTTTGCCACTGGAAACCGCAATGATATTTTTGACTCCAGGAACGTCCGATCGGCCCGGAGCGCTCTTTTGCTTAGGTGTTTCTGCGGTGACTTCCACCTCCACGGTTTCCACGCCCGGTAGCGTCCGCACCGCTTTTTCGCAGTCCTCCACAATAAATTGACGTAGGGGACAGGAGGGTGTGGTCAAAACGAGGGTGAAGCGAACTTGACCTCCCGTCACCTGAACATTGCGGATCATGTTCAGTTCCACCAAGCTTTTGCGCAGCTCTGGATCTTGAACGGGTTTAAGGACTTCTAAAACGGACTCTACACTCAGGATCATAACCAAAAATTTAGGTGGGTCGATCGCCCAGCACGAGCGTTACTAAATGTTAAAAATCTGTCTTTCAATCTTACCTGTTGACGAGACCTGCAAGGTTCTCTTCCCCAATGCAAAGACCCAATGCAAAGGTTAGTTAACCCGGATTCAAACAATTTAACAAAAGCTCAAATCTTTATGGGGTAAGGATTTTAGGGGCTTTGCTTTAAGGATCCCATTGGTGTGGTCAACGATACACGGTAGTCTATTTTGAGATCGTTACAGACGATCGACCGCTGTCATGAGTGCTCATGCTAGAACCCTTGCAGCTCGTTGCATAGAATCTCGTTGCACAACTCGTTGCACAGAATAGAGTCATTTAGTCTCGATTCAACCTCATCTTCGTGAAGTGTAGTTCCTGCGTGAAATGTGACTCATGAAATGGGGTTGCCGGGGAGACATTACTACTCTGTTCCCAGCATAAAAACTATCTATTATCCTGTCGAAGACTCCTATGACTGCATTCTCTACCCCTCCCAAACCACAAGTTGATAACATGCCACCTTCGGATTCCCGCGAGCGGGTTAGCCAGTGGATGAAGTCTCTGCAAGAGAATATTTGCAAGGGATTGGAAGAGGCAGATGGATTAGGTCAGTTCCAGCAGGATAGCTGGGAACGGGCAGAAGGCGGTGGCGGTCGATCGCGGGTGATTCGCGAAGGCAACGTCTTTGAGCAAGGCGGCGTCAACTTTTCTGAGGTTTGGGGTAAGGACTTGCCGCCCTCCATTTTGGTGCAGCGGCCTGAGGCTCGGGGGCATGAGTTCTACGCCACAGGGACTTCCATGGTGCTCCATCCCAGGAACCCCTATATCCCCACGGTTCACCTCAACTATCGTTACTTTGAAGCCGGCCCCGTTTGGTGGTTTGGTGGTGGGATCGACCTCACTCCCTACTATCCCTTTGAAGAGGATGTCGTGCATTTTCACCAAACGTTGAAAAATGCCTGCGATCAGCATCATCCGGAGTATTACAACACCTTTAAACTCTGGTGTGACGAGTATTTCTACCTGAAGCACCGGCAAGAGACCCGAGGGGTGGGTGGAATTTTCTTTGACTACCAGGATCCAACGGGTGTGCTCTATCCCATCTCCTATCCGGGTTCCCAGATGGATACCCCAGCAGCTCAGTACAGCAATCAAGTTGGGGCGGTGGAAGGTCGGACTTGGGAGACGCTATTCTCGTTTGTCCAAGCTTGCGGACAGGCTTTCTTGCCAGCTTATTTGCCCATTGTCGAACGGCGACGCAACACGGAATACGGCGATCGGGAACGGCAGTTCCAACTGTATCGTCGAGGTCGCTACGTAGAATTCAACTTGGTTTACGATCGTGGAACGATCTTTGGCTTGCAAACCAATGGCCGGACGGAATCGATTTTGATGTCCTTACCCCCTCTCGTTCGTTGGGAATATAGCTACAACCCAGAACCCGGCACCCCAGAAGCTCGGCTGTATGAAACGTTCTTGAAGCCTCAGGACTGGATCAATTGGCCCCTGTCTAAATCCGTTTAGCTGCTAGGGATTGGAAGCCATAGGATCACAGAGCGATGTTGTGTGATCCCGCTCATAGTTGCTTCTTGGGTTCACCTAAAGCTACACTCAGTCATCGCTTAATGAGACAGCTTGGGCTCTCCTCAGGCTGTTTCAATCTTCTAAAGAGTGACCGATCAAACTACCCACTGAATTAGCTTGCTGACTCAATCATTTGGCTAGAGTGTAGCTTTTAAGTCTAGCTTGTAGCTGAAGCTCTGCTAGCTGAAATAAGGGCTGTAAAATTCAGTAATGCTCACTGTCAGGGCAGTTGAGATTGTTGAGCTACCTAGCTGATAGAAGAATCTAGGTTTTCTGTTTAGGTGTAGCATTTTTTGGGCATAACTGAGTTATACCAGTGTCATCAATCTCAGGGGAAAGCAGTGATTGACGTAGATCAGAGGTCAATACACATGGAGCAAAGAGTTCATACAACCCGTGACGGGAATAGCGTGATTGTCCTGACACCGGTCGGTCGCCTGGACATTACGACTGCATGGCAATTTCGTTTAACGCTGCAAGAATGTATTTCTAAGCAGAGTCATCACGTTGTTGTCAATCTCGGACAAGTCAATTTTATTGATAGCTCCGGCCTAACGTCCTTGGTCGCAGGGATGCGGGATGCAGACAAGGTTCGGGGTAGTTTCAGAATTTGTAATGTCCATCCGGAAGCCCGATTGGTTTTCGAAGTGACCATGATGGACTCAGTGTTTGAAATTTTCGAGACTGAAGAAGAAGCTCTAGAGGGCGTCCCGAGGGGGGTTGCTTAACCAATCAACTCAACGATCGTGGCGCTTGGGACGACAAGTTCGGGTAATGGGTTTTAGCCATCAAAGTGCCTGAATCCTCAAGGGTTTGGGGTTAACTGATGACCTGTTCAAATCTTCAAGCGCGTTTTTGAAACTGGTAAGGGCCCATAAGTGCGCCCCAAATTGGTTCTCCAGTCTCTGGAGAAATTCCTTTGTCATAACTGTAAAACCAAGATTCACTGACCCAGAACCCTAGGGCAACTTGGCCTATTTTTCGTTCTCCTCTCTCTGGGTAGGAAAATTGACAACAGGAGCCTTCTGGGGCGATCGCAGCATAGCCCAGTTGATCTACCCCAACGGCATTTGTCCTCCGTTGGGGGGTCACCTCTAAGAGGCATCCCGGTAATTGCTCAATATCGGCTTCGGTTATGCTTTGCAGTTTGGCTGGATCCTGGCCTGCTTCTTTGAATTGACTGGGATCTTTGAATCCATAGTATTGCACTTGAAGGGGATAATACTGTTCGGGACTGGGCTCGCCATGGGTGCCATTAGGCGCTTCACAGGCGGATACCTGGATTCGGAGAAGACGTTGGCGATAGGGAGAGTCAAGCTGAAGGGCGTTGGCCTGTTCCGCAAAGATAGTCATGCTGTCTTCGCTAAAGAGGGGGGTGAGACGGTGCCAGAGACGAAGATTGACGTACCAGATGGGTTCGTCGATCGCTTGGCTGCGGTTGTCAAACTCACCCAGGAGATATTGGGCTAGTTTCTGTAACTCAGGTAGGAGACTCGCCATAAACTCGTTAGAGTAGTCAACGTTGGAACAAGAGCACCGATCGCTATTTTAAGGACATCCTGCTTCACTGCATAGACTTGAACTGATAGGGATGGATGCCTTAGCACTCATCTGAGGTATTCCAAATGGTTTGCCTGAAGGCGTGTGGCGGTTTGAGCCTTGTTATAGCTCAATGAAGATTGTGAATATTTAACGGTGACCTATTCAAATTTTTCTCCATCGATCGAACACCCGGAGTATCTGAAGCATCGCCGCTGGATGTTACGAGCCTTAGACCTGGCAGAAGCGGCGGGGGCAGCGGGAGATGTCCCGGTGGGAGCCGTGGTGGTCGATCGGGCGGGGCAAGTGTTAGCGGAAGCGAGTAATCGCAGGGAGCGGGATCAAGACCCGACTGCCCATGCGGAAATTTTAGCGTTACGGCAAGCGGGGTTAGTGCGTCGTAATTGGCATCTCAATGACTGTACGCTCTATGTCACCCTGGAACCTTGTCCGATGTGTGCGGGCGCGATCGGGCTAGCGCGACTGGGGCAGTTGGTCTATGGAGCGGATGACTTAAAAGCCGGTGCGGTGCGCAGTGTTCTGAATATTCCCGATGGGCCAGCTTCCAATCATCGGCTCAAGGTTGTGAGTGGAATTTTGGAGCAGGCTTGCCGAGAGCAACTGCAAACTTGGTTCAGTCACCATCGTTGAACGGAGTCGGTTAACATAACTTTATACTGGCCTGTTGTTTACGCTCTTGGTGGATCCTAAAGTTATGCTGCTCCGACCTGAACAACGAACGAAACTGGATGCCTCCGACGATCGTTTGTTTTACGACTATCCGCGATTTGTGACCCATGTTGATGAAGGATTTATCCAGCAATTGACAGAGCTGTATCGCGATCGCTTGCAGCCGGGAATGCGGATCTTGGATCTGATGAGTAGCTGGGTGTCCCATTTGCCGGAAGAGATGGAATTTGCCTATGTGGAAGGCCATGGATTGAACCCAGAAGAGTTGCAAAAAAATCCTCGGTTCAACCATTTTTTTGTGCAAAATCTCAACGTTGATCTGCAACTTCCGCTGACAGATCAATCGTTCGATGCGGTATTATGCACGGTCTCGGTGCAGTATTTGCAATATCCCGAAGCAATTTTTACTGAGATTTATCGTGTTCTCAAACCGAATGGATTGTGTATTGTGAGTTTCTCCAACCGCATGTTTTATCAAAAGGCGATCGCGGCTTGGCGAGATGGGTCTGAGACCGATCGGGTAGAGCTGGTAAAGTCCTATTTTGCCGCCGTTCCCCGGTTTAGTACACCGGAAGTCATTACCCGTCGATCGCAGGCTCCAGCAATTCTACAAATGATGGGTTTTGCGAGTGGTGATCCATTCTATGCTGTAATTGCTAAACGGATGCTGTAGATTGATATTTCTATAATTACTTTGGTAGATACATTAGTAGCAAACACATCGGTAGTAAACATACTAGTAATGTGTTTTGTGATTCAAGGGTAAATTCACGAATTTTATAGAATGCGTTTTATAGAGTGTATTGGCTTGCAATTTTTAATGGCAATAAATTGATACTCGGTTTGCCAAAGTTGACTATTTTAGATTCTGTAATCTTTGTGGAAATCGATTATGAATCTCCATGAATTAGTGATGGGTCTACTTTGATAGAGCATCTAATTTGGAGAAGAATCAGTAATGATCTTTTCAGGTTTCAGAAGCAGATTAGCAAGAATAATGCCTAGAATAGCTAAAAACGCCATCGGATAGAACACATAGTTGTAGGTTCCCAAAATGTCTCGAATGCGGCCTGTGACTAACGTCCCAATCAAAGCACCTACGCCGTAGGCTGTGAAGACTAGACCATAGTTTTGAGCATACTGTTCGGGATTAAAGAAGCGTAACGTAATGGTTGGAGCCATTGCTAACCACCCACCAAGACAAAACCAAAACAGGCAAAAGGCCGTGAGATAGGTGACAACCTGTCCCGCTTGAGCCTTCATCATTAAGATGCATGCGATTAGAGTAAGAATGTAGGACAAAATGGCCACGTAGTGAGGCTTGAAGCGATCGCAGAGCCAACCAAAGAGCGGACGGCTGATCCCGTTAAACAGCGCAAATAAAGAGACACTACTCGCAGCTACCGTTGGATTGATAGCAATGATTTCGCCTCCGACTGGACTGGAAATTCCAATCGCACTTAAGCCGACTAAGGTTCCGATCGCGTAGCAAAGCCATAGCCCATAAAATGATCGACTTTTTAGCAAGTTTCTAGGGTAGGTTGGAGGCGAGATTGTGGGAGCTGCTGCGATAGTTTGCTGAGGATGCCACCCCTGAGGAGGCAACTTCATCGTCATAGCGATCGCTAAAATAATCACTGTGAAAGTGATCCCAAGAACCCGTAGGGTAGGACGAACCGAGTAGGCTGCAATTAATTGGTGGACTATTGGAGCTGTGATTAGGGGAGAAAGTCCAAACCCAACAATCGTCAACCCTACCGCTAATCCTTTTTGATCAGGAAACCATCGGGAAATGACAAAGATAGGGACGCCATAAACAATACCGATGCCGGTGCCAGCAATCACGCCGTAGGTAAGGATGAGAAGGCCGATCTGGTTTGCAAAGCTTGAAAGAATATACCCCAAGCCTACGACCATGCCTCCGATCGCGATCGTCAGGCGAGACCCCAGACGAGGAATGTAAAAGCCTGTGATTGGCATTAGCGCAGCATAGAAAACTAATACGAAGGTATAGGGTAACAAACTTTCAGTTGCACTAATGCCGAGCTCATTTTCTAAAGGAATTCTAAAAATACTCCAGGAATATACACTTCCTAGACAGAGTAAAATAATCATCCCCAGGGGAATCAACAACCATCTGCCTTGATTTGCTGGGTATCCCAAGACTGTTATGTTGCGCTCATGATGCGTAGTTGTGCTCATAACCTTGCTCAAGAATCGAGAACTGAAGCAACTATGTAGGTGTGAGCGGCAAAGCTGCCGATGGTGATTTTTCTATGGTAATTTATATACTGTACTCAATTTTCACCGCTGAATTTGTATCCCAATAGCCAGAATACTCAGGCTTGATGAGGTGGGTTATGGCTGCAAAATGCTGCTGAATCAGGTTGGCCAGTGGCAATAAAAAATCGGGATCCTTTTATCCAGGGAATCCCGATCGGGCTAGCTACACAACTGTTATAAGGCTGACTCAGGCTGCTACCCAGCCATCTGCTGACGGAGCAACCGGTGACTCCCCATTATTGTTACTGAACATCATGTCACTGGCATGTCAGCAGTATGGCGGTTGGATGGGGCTAGTTTTGCATCAGAATTCGTTGCGTCACGATTCGTTACATCAATTGCCTTCAACGTAAGCACAATATCCGTGTCGGGATTGCAACTTGCTTCAATCAGACGAGCCGACAAAATCAGTTCTGCTAACACTCGCTGAAACGCATAGAACCAGCCCCGCCAACCATCGAAAATCCCTTGTCGTAGAATCAAACAGTAGATCAACACAACCACAGGTGCCAGGAATTTTTTCTGGCGTAGTCGATCTCCAAAGCTCAGTTGATCGGGGGTTGCCGTGAGTAACTTTTTCACCTCCAAAATGGCGTAGCGATCCTGGGCCCAAAGCCAGCGCCCAAAGGCTTTGCGATCGTCATGGTAAATCACCGACTTCACCGCGCTGGCTTCTCCCTGCACCGCTAGTAACTGCGTGTGGCCATCGTTAATATACGTGGCCTTAGACTTGCGGAAGAGGGCTTCCCGAGGCGGCAGTAAGGTTCCCCGCAGCGGCTTGCCAAAGACGCAATATTTGAACGGGATAAAGTAACTGTCTACGCTCGATCGGGCTGATAACCCTTGCATTTCCGTAACCAATTCTTTGCTCAAGCGATAGTCCGCATCCAAGGACAGAACCCATTCCGTTTCCACCTGGGCTAAGCCATAGTTCCACTGTTGGGCATGGGTATCAAAGGTACGGGAAAACACGTCAACTTTAGGATACCGCGCCAAAATTTCCAGCGTTTCATCGGTACTGTGGCTGTCCACCACGACAATGCGATCGGCCCAGGCCAAACTTTGTAGCGTCCGCTCAATATTGGGAGCCTCGTTGTAGGTCAGAATAACCGGCGTGATAGAGTTTAGCATCGTAGAAAAGAATGGATTGATAATGTTGAACTAACTGTTTTGCAATTTGGGGCCAGGAGAACTGCGATCGCACTGCAAGTTCTGCTCGAATTCCCATGGCTTCCCGAGTAGCTGGATCTTGCAAGGCCGATCGCAGACCAGCGGCCACCGCATCGGGGGTTTGCTCCGTTACCCAACCCAGGTTATGCTCCTGCACCAACGTTGCCAAGGCCACTCCCGGCGTAATCAGTACGGGCAATCGATTGGCCAATGCTTCCAGCACGGCAATACCAAAGTTTTCGGAATGGGAGGGTAAGACAAATAAATCCGCCCCTTGCAACAGCCGCTGTTTGGTGGTGCCCTTAGCAAAGCCCAGCCAATGGGTACGATCGGTCAAGCCCGCTGCCTCAATTTCCGCCGCCAGTTGCGCTTCATACTCCGCCGCCCCACTCCCCGCCATCACAAACTGGAAGGGTAGATCTCGCAATTGCTGTAAGGCGGGAATGAGCGCATCAAACCCCTTTTTGGGATGGAGCCGAGAGAGAAAGAGGACGATCGGTTGATCGGCTGGGAGATTCAACTGTTGGCGTAACTCCTGCTTGGCTTGGGCGTTGACCGCTGGCATGTCCAACCCGTGGGGTACCACAAAACTGGGGGTGTTTAACCCAACGGCTTGGGCTTCCTGCTGTTCTTGCAGCGCGGTGAAATGCAGCGATCGGGCTCCTTGTAAATTGGCCATTTCAATGATTTTCAAATAGGCCCGTTTTTTTGCGGCTCCCTGTTGCAGCGACCAGGTACAGAGTTGTCCCAGGGGCCGCACAATGTAGGGAACATTTTTTGCCCGTGCGATCGCCATTGCAATGGTTGATGGATAGGAAAAAATGGCGTGGATGTGAACCAAGTCATAATCCGTAATGGAATGCCACAGCCAACGGGTAAGTGCCGAGGAAAAGGTGAATTCCCGAACGGCTGAAAGAGCGGGAGCAAACTTGGGGAATGCTTGCAGGGGAACCGTCTTGTATGCGGCATCGGAAGAATCAGCGGTAGAACTGGGGTAGACGGGATAGTCAATCCATTGGTGTAAGGGAAGGGGCAGTAAATCATCGCCGCTGTCGTTGGTTGTGACGATCGCGGCATCAATCCCCTGTTGACGCAGGGCATACACCATTTCCAACACAGCTTGACTGGGGCCACCCCGCACAGGTGAAACGGAGGGAATGACGTGAAGAATTTTCATAGAAATGCATTAGGTCATTGGCAGGAAAACGGTTTAAACATTGGGAAATGGGCACAGGACTGTATTGTGCTAGAAACACTAAGAAAAAGACGCTAAGAAAAACTATTACTGGGAATCAATAACGGCTGGAGGAGCGGGGAATCGGCCATCAGGGTAGACAACCGTTGTTGGAATCCCAGCGGGCCAAAGGTTTGTACCACCGCTTCCCGCAGGGCAGGGGGCTGATACAGAAGGGGATTGGGATATTGCTGTTGCAGAATTTGCGTCAGGGTGGTGGCAATTTCCGCGACATCATCGGGATTCACGATCGCGCCTAAGCGACCTCGATCCAGCGCATCGATCGCGCCATCCTGGCCCCCTACAACGGGTTTTCCCGATGCCATGGCTTCTAGGTAGACAATGCCAAATCCCTCCAGCTTGCTGGGCATGGCAAACACATCACAGAGATTGTAATAGGCGGGGAGTTCCTCATCGGGAATGAATCCCGCCAAGGTGACACAATCCTGGAGGTTTTGGGCGCGAATCAGTTTTTCTAACCGTTGGCGATCGTTGCCACCACCGACAATCAGATAATGCACATCCGGAATCGCTGAGCGAATCTGGGGTAACGCGGCCAAAATCTGATCGTAACTGTGGAAGGATTCCCCGGCTGCCAAACGGTTGACCGTCAAAATCACCGGCTGGTCCCGCCGCAGGCCGTGGTGTTCTAACAGAGCAGCCGGTTTCTCCGCCACTTGAAATCGCTCTGCCCCGAAGGTATTGGGCAAAACATGAATGCGATCGGGGTCAATTTCCAATCCTGCCAACATACGATCGCGGGTGTAGTGGCTAACGGCAAGAATACGATCGGCGTTA
Organism: Alkalinema sp. FACHB-956; assembly: GCF_014697025.1. Classification (NCBI taxonomy): domain Bacteria; kingdom Bacillati; phylum Cyanobacteriota; class Cyanophyceae; order Leptolyngbyales; family Leptolyngbyaceae; genus Alkalinema; species Alkalinema sp. FACHB-956. The sequence goes on from NZ_JACJRC010000001.1 coordinate 95,527, forward strand.
GTCAAGGCTTGGCGCACCTGGGGACGATCGATTTCCCAGGCTTCAAATCCATGGGCCATCGTCCAATAGGGGACTCCTGCAAGTTGTTTGAGGCGATGGGCAGCCACCGTGAAATTCAGATGGGTCGTCAGCACTAAATTAGGCCGCTGCCACAGGCCCATGCTGACAATTTGGGCGGCAAAGGTAGGCGTTCTCAACCGAATGGGAATCTGTCCCTGGCCCCAGAACTTTGTCTGAGGTAAATAGCGATCGCGCTGGCTAGCAGGATCGCGATCGTGCATGGAGAAAACATCGTACTGAATCTGAGGATAGAGCGCTTGCAGATTTTGTAGGAGAAATTGGGAGAAGACTTGGATACCCCCTTTAAAGTCGAAGAGACCGGGTGTCCAAAAGTGCAAGCAAGGAGCAACGGATGTTTGGCCTATACCGACGGTTGATTGCATAGCGTTAATGGGATGAACAATTCACACAATGAGGGGAAAAGTAAGGCTGAGAATTAAGAAGCTTGAGCTAGCAAGGGCGTAGGGAAGGTGGGAGAGTGGGAGAGTGAGAAGGAACGGTTAGCCTTGGGGGAGTTGGGTAATTTGAGGTTTGATGGTGATTTGGGTGATCAGTAAGATAAACACGAGCAGGAATACATTGCTCCAGGCGACGTAATTGATATTGAGGAGAATGCCGCTTAAGCCTGCCCAACCCATGAGGCCATAAATGCTTAACACTGCGCTAGTCTGAGATAGACCCGCTTGGAGTAAGCGGTGGTGAATGTGGCGACGATCGGGGAAGAAGGGGGATTTGCCTTCCCGCAGACGGCTCACAATTACAAAGGTCATGTCCAAAATGGGTACTGCCAGAATTACATAGGGCAACATGGCAAGGGTAAAGTTGGCATGGTTTTGGACTGTCAGGATTGCAATACCACCCAGCATGGAGCCGAGGAAATAGGAACCACTGTCGCCCATGTAAAGTTGTGCGGGTTTGAAGTTGTACCGGAGAAAGCCGATCGTGGCTCCTGCAACGGCTAGGGAAATCATAGCAATATCAGAATTGCCTAGCTTCCAATTTACCAATGCAAACATGACTGCCGCGATCGCGCTGACGCCGGAAGCTAAACCATCCAAGCCATCCAGCCAATTGATTGCATTTGTGACCCCCGCTAACCAGAGAAAGGTAATCGGTAGGCTGAAGAGTCCTAGGTCGATCGTGCCAATGCCTGGGATAGGAAGGACATCCAGACGCAATCCAAAATACCAGGTAATGGCAGTAATCACCGCTTGCAGACCCAAGCGCAGAATCGGTGACAAACTCCAGCGATCGTCGGCCAAGCCGATCGCAAAAAATCCCACGCTGCCCAGGAGCATTGCCATAAATGCAGGGTTACTCGTGGGCAGGGCAACGCCTGCGACCATCATCCCCAGTAATCCTAGAAACGTCGCAGCACAGATCGCTAATCCGCCCATGCGCACCATGGGTTGCTGGTGAATTTTACGGGAATCGGGTTGATCCAAAAAGCCCCAGGAAGCCCCGAGGATTTTGGCAAGGGGTGTTAAACATAAGCCCCCTAACAGAGTGCTAGCAAAGGTTAACAGTAGGGTCATAAAAATAACTGGTGTAGGTCTGAGCTATATTCAGCATCGCAACCCCGGACTGTTGATGATATATATATTGCTGTTTGAGATGGATAACGATGTATAACTTGATGTTGTGGGTTGTATCTGTTTTGAGATTGCTCCAATGCGAACCCCTTAAAACTGAGCCATTCCAGCACGGCTATAAAAAAAGCTTCTGTTGATGCAGAAGCTTGCTTGCAGTATTGATTTAGGCTGGGGGCGATCGAGATGAAATCCCACATCGCTCCCAGGATTATGCGTAAAGATCGACGGAATAGTTAGTTGCACAGTTGGCGACAACCCCGAGGATGGGAATCCGGGCACCATTGAGGCGATCGATCGTCGTGGCCAGCGCATCGGCAGTGCCCCGCTTCCCTAACCGTGTGATTAAGACTAGACCACTAGTATTGGCCGCCAGCAATTTCACATCTGCCAGTCCCATCAACGGCGGCATGTCATAAATCACGAGATCAAAACTCTGGTGAAAACGCGGCATTAAATCCTGCATTTTTGCAGAGGCTAACAGTCGGGTGGGGTCAGGGGGTGGCTCGCCTGCACCAATGACAAATAAGCTGGATTCCCAAGAGAGTCGCTGAATCACTTGAGTCACGGTGGCTTTACCCATGAGACAGTCACTGAGCCCTGGCCCGCTCGGTAAGCCCAGTAAGGATTGAATCTGGGTACTGCCCCGCCGAAAATGGGCATCGACTAACAAAACTCGCTTCCCTAACGCTGCTGCTGCTTGGGCTAAGTGCACTGCGATCGTGGTTCGTCCTTCGGTGGGTAGGGCGGAACTGATCACCAGCCCGTTCTCTAAGCGACCTTCGCCCAATTGCTGCATGGCGCAGTACAGGGTACGGAAGGCTTCCATAAATCCGTAAGCATCATATTCCCGTAGCCAGTAATTGTTATTGGGATCAGCCAGCGCTAACTCGGATGCTGCCGTTTCTGCTTTGGTTGCTTCCTCCAGATCTAAATTAAGTTCCACGAGGGGCAGCGCTTTGCGATCACTGGGCAAGGAACTGGGTGCTCCGGCTCCATTGAGGATTGTGGTACTATCTCGATCGCCATTCTGTACAGCCAAGTCATCTTGGGCAGCACCCGCTTCCTGGCCATTTGCCTTGCGATTGAGTAAATCCCGCATACGGTTTTTCAGATTGGTGGAAGCTTCGTTGAGCGATTGGCTATCCACCGTATCTGGCATGCGCAAATCCACAATGTGCATGCCAGGAATGCCATCTTTGAGATCGGGATGCAGCGGAATAATGCCTAAAATTGGGAGCTTCACCTTGCGCTTCATTGCATCCACGGTATAGTACGTGTTTTCCAATTTTTCGATCAGGAAGGCAACCCCAATCCCAATGAAAATACCAATCACAGCCCCACTCATCATCCCTTTAATGGGGTTGGCACCAGGCTTCAGTTTGAGATTTTTCGGTTCAGAAATCAGTTGCCAAGGCACATCATTTTTGGCAGCTTGTACCTGGAGGCTTTCCTGGGTTTGCAGAAATCGCGTTAAGCTATCGGTCGCGATCGTCAAGTCTCGTTGAGTTTCGCTAAACTGACGCGACAAAATAGGTAACTGGCTATATTTGGCATTGAGGAAGTTGAGAACTTGATTGATCGTTTGCTGTTTAACGATCGCAATTTGTAGATCATTTTCTGCCACTGCCAACTGTTCCCCCACGGACTGTTCGGCTTCCTTGAGCATGACGGGCACAAGGTTTTCTGCCTGTCGTTGGAGGAGCTGAATATTGGGAGAGTTGGGGCCAAACCGTGCCGATTCAATGGCAATTTGTTGTTCGAGGAGTTGATATTTTTGCAGCAGCGCTTGATAACGACCGGATTGGCTGAGGGCGATCGTTTTACCTAGTTTTTCCTGAAGAATCTTGCGTCGTGTTTCTAGGCCCATAATTTCAACTTGTTTTTCTTGCCGCTGCTGCGTCCAAGTTGCAATTTGACCACTTAAGGTGCTGGAGTAATCTTTGATTTCAACAAAGTTATGGGTTTGTCGTAGGACTTCCAATTGCTTTTGTAAGTCATTAACCCGGTTTTGAATTTTAGGCAATTGTTCATTAACAAACTTCAACCCTTGTTTGAGTTGAGCCTGTTGATCTTCACGACTATATTCCAAATACCCCCGTGCTAACCGTTGCAGTAACAAAAGTGCTTTGTCAGGGTTGGAATCACTATAGCTGACTTCGATAATTTTTGTTTCGCCCAGCCGTACGATCGCGACTTTCTGAGAAACTACATCATAGGTTGTTCCGGGATAGCGATCGTTGACATCCTTCAAGATTTCCCCCATCAGTTTGGGGCTGTAGAGGACTTCAATTTGGGTAGAGTAGTCAAACTCCTTATTGGAAGGAGCCGATTTACTCTCGGTTAGCTGATCGTTGATATCTGGGCGTTGGCTCACGGGTTCCACCAACAACCGAAAACTCCCCTGAAACTCTGGGACACTGCGAGCATTTTTTAAACCCGATAGCCCCGCCATGGCGATCGCACAAATACCAATGACGATCGCTTTACGGCGTAGCATTCCCACAATTTGAGGCAGGCTCCAAGTGGCTTCTCCAGCCTGATCGGTGTCGCTACTAGGAGCAGCAGGCCCGATCGGATTACTCTGTTGGTTTAGTTTCTGCAACAGATCGTTAACGGTGGGTTTGGTAGAAGGCTGACGGGACATAGTCATAAGATGCGGCTTACGTTACAGCGGTTTTTAAGTAGCAGGTTTGAGTAGCAGGTTTGAGTAGCAGGTTTGAGTAACAGGTTCGAGTAGCAGGTTCGAGTGGAAGAAGAGGGACTCTATTTCCCAGGGAATTGTCTAAAGACGCCAAAGAGGGAGAAGATGCTATTGATAGGTGTGAGAATATTCCCGATCGTGTCCGTAATCTTGGCACCCAAGGAGCGATCGACCAGAATCACATCACGACTTTGCAATATAGGATTGGAATCGGAATTAATGGGTTTATCCAAATTGATTGCGATCTTGCGGCGGGCAACGGTGCCATTGGGATTCAGCCGAATCAGTTCCACCGTCTTCTTCTTGGCCCGTGGCCCAAAGCCCCCTGCCAACATAATCGCTTCATTCAGTGAAGTCCCTGTAGGAATCGTTTGAACCCCTGGAGCCAACACTTCACCCAGCAAATTCACCTTGATTTCTCCCGGAGAAACGTTGGCGCGACCGACTTGGAGAGCCACTTCTGACGGAATTTCGGTAGCGGTATGCAAAATCACGGTATCGCCATCCCGAATAGCAATATCTTGGCTGAGATCGCCATTCGTTAGGAGATCCCACAGACTGCTGTTAATAATTTCCGCCGTGCCATCCCGCAGGGGTCGCCGGATCTCGATTTGTTGTAAATTCGTTTGTTGTGTAATGCCGCCTGCCTCTTCAATAATTTGCGTCAGTTTGGGCAGTTCTCCATTTTTCGGTGTGACGACATAGGCTCCAGGCCGATTGACTTCGCCCAGAATCGCTACATGGACATTACTCATTTCCGAGAGCAACACCATAATCACAGGCTTGACTAATACCTGGGCATCCGCGTACAGTTTGCTAATGGTTGTAGCCGCTTCGGATTCAGTCATGCCCTCCACATCCACCGCCCCAATCACAGGCAGCATAATTGTGCCATCCACCATCAGTTGATAGGCTCCTGTAAATTCCGGCACGTTGTAAATGACAACATTAATGCGATCGCCGGGAGCCAATGTATACTGCACAGGCCGATTGGGTTGTGGGATCCCTCGATCGGGTACAGCCCAGTTGCGATCGGGTCTGGGGATGCCTGTCTCTGGAATGGCGTTAGGGTTAGCGTTAAGGTTGGCGTTAGGGTTGGCGTTAGGGTTGGTGTTAGGAATTACGTTGGGAGTTATGAATGGAGTCGGATTAGATGGAGTCGGATTAGGAATTGCATTTGGAATTGTGTTAGGAGTATTTGGTGAAGATGAATTAAATACTGGATTCGTTGGTTGAGGATTTAAAGAATTGGGATTGAGGTTGTTAAAAGTTGAATTTGAATTCGGAATGCTGGCTCCATTGCGAGCGTTAGGGGTAGAACGACCTGGAAGGATGGTAGGGGGCAATGGTGTGGTAATCGGCTTCAGGGGGTTGGGCGTGACTGGGGGAATGGTAGGGGGTAAGGGGGTTGCGATCGAGGCCGTTGTTGAAGTTGTTGAATTAGTCGTTTGAGCCAAGACAACCGCAGACAGACCACCGTGAGCGATCCAGAGGAGGGAGAGTAAGCTTGCAGAGGAGATCTGGGTTAGTCGGGACATGGGTGTGGGAGGAGTGGGGAGTGGGGAATGGAGGGGTGGGCGTGGGCGTGGGGTAAAGATAGATGATTAGATTTAGGGTGTGAGATTTAGGGTGTGAGATTTAGGGTGTGAGATTTAGGGTGTGAGATTTAGGGGGAGTGGGGAACGATCGTGGTTCCTAGGGTTACTATTCCCGCCTCCTGCGCCAACTCCGCACAACTTGGGGAAGTTATACATGGCCTGAAACGCATACAAAATCTTGAACAAAATCGTGGACTCGATCGGGAGCAATCGCCTTTCTAGAGTGGGATTAGCCAACAACAACTCTATGGTTGAATCGACTCATGACGTATCCCAAGGAACTGGTGATTGAATCAGGCCGTGCCCAACGCCAATACTGGCGTGACCTCTGGCGCTACCGTGAACTTTTTTACTTCCTCGCTTGGCGGGATTTGCTGGTGCGCTATAAACAAACCGCGATCGGGATTGCCTGGGCTTTGCTGCGCCCCTTCCTGACGATGGTGGTTTTCACTGTGGTTTTCGGTAGCTTGGCAAAACTTCCAGATAATGGTGTGCCCTATCCCATTCTCGTATTTTCCGCGATGCTGCCCTGGCAGTTTTTTGCTAACTCCCTGTCGGAATGTAGTAATAGTCTTATTACGAATGCCAATCTAATTTCCAAAGTCTATTTTCCCCGTCTAATTGTGCCGACCTCGGCAATTATTGTGAGTTTTGTAGATTTCATGATTTCGGCCATTATTTTGCTGGGGCTGATGGCTTGGTATAACTTTGTGCCCAGTTGGCGAATCTTGTTATTGCCGGGATTTATCGCGATCGCCTTTGCTGCCTCCATGGGAGCAGGTCTCTGGTTAGCCGCGCTGAATGTGAAATATCGCGATTTCCGCTATGTGGTTCCCTTTATTATTCAATTTGGTTTGTACATTTCACCCGTGGGCTTTAGCAGCACGATCGTCCCGGAAGCTTGGCGCTGGTTGTATTCCCTCAATCCCATGGTTGGGGTGATCGATGGGTTTCGCTGGGCGATTTTGGGCGGTCAGTCGGAACTGTATGTCCCAGGGTTGCTTTGTTCGATCGGCCTCGTGACGTTCCTGTTGATTGGTGGAATCCGTTATTTCCGTGCCTATGAGCGCTCCTTTGCCGATGTGATTTAAAGAGATCCCCCCTAACCCCCCTTAAAAAAGGGGGAACTGGAAAAAAGAAATTCAAAGTCCCCCTTTTTCTTGGTGTAGCCTCTCCGAAGTAGATAGGGGGATGTAGAGGGAGCTCCTCCAATAACTTCTAATTCCCTTCAGCCGTTTATCTCTCCGAAATTACAATGTCTAATTCCGTTATTCAAGTTGATCACCTGAGCAAACGCTACACGCTCCGCCACCAAAACACTGAGCGCTATCAGTCCCTGCGTGATACCCTCGTGCGCCAAACCAAACAACTGGGACGGCGAATTCTAGCCCCTGGCCGATCGATGGCTAAACCTTACCAGGAAGACTTTTGGGCGCTGCGAGATCTGTCATTTGATATTAAACAGGGCGATCGGGTCGGTATCATTGGTCGCAATGGTGCAGGTAAATCAACCTTGCTGAAGCTGCTGAGCCGCATTACCGAACCCACTTCAGGTCGGATTCGTTTGCGGGGTCGGGTGGCAAGCCTCTTGGAAGTCGGGACGGGTTTTCATCCGGAACTGACTGGGCGGGAAAATATTTTCCTGAATGGGGCCATCCTGGGCATGAGCAAAGCAGAAATTCAACAAAAGTTTGATGAAATTGTCGCCTTTGCTGAAGTTGAACGCTTTCTTGATACACCCGTGAAACGTTACTCGTCCGGGATGTATGTGCGATTGGCCTTTGCGGTGGCAGCCCACCTGGAACCGGAAATTCTAATCGTGGATGAAGTGCTGGCGGTGGGCGATGCCCAGTTCCAAAATAAATGCCTAGGCAAAATGCAAGATGTTGCCCATAGTGGTCGTACAGTCTTGTTTGTCAGCCACAATATGGCCGCCATTCGCCAGTTGTGTGATTCGGCGATTATGTTGCAGCGGGGAGAACTGATCTTTTCGGGGAGCGCTGAAGAAGGCGTTAAACATTACCTCAACAGCGCAGCGACGACGGGTAATGCGATTGGGATGGTGAGTTCCTACGGAATCGCTTTAACGGATGCGGCGTTGGAAGATGGAGATGCCTATCCCACCCGATCGCCCATCTTCGATCGTGACCATAGCCTCCGACTTCAGCTCCAGGCCCACAGTCCGCTGAGCGATTGTGCGGTAGTGGTGCAGATCCATGACGACCTCGGTACCTTGGTGTCGAGCCTGTGTACCGTCGAAGAAGGCATTGCACCCTTTGCGCTTAAAAATGAGGTGAGTATTCGGTTTGACCTGGGGCGGATGACACTATTTCCAGGCTCCTACCGCGTCAGCGTTTTCTTGTATCGATCGAATGATCCCATCACCTATCTCGCTGCAGAAGATGTTCTGAAATTTGAAGTTCAGCCCTCGATTATTCAAGATGCCATGTGGTCCTATCGCAGTGACCATGGCATTACCCGCTTAGCCCAAGGTTGCGCCCTGCTCAGCCATCAACCTTCCCTAGCGACCCGAGGTTAGACCCATGAAAATTGCGCCTATGAAAATTGCGCCTATGAAAATTGCATTTGTCAGCTACGAATATCCACCGGATACGGCGATCGGGGGAATTGCCACCTATGTGCGGCAAGCAGCGAAAATGTTGGCCCAGCGCGGGCATCATGTGGAAGTCTTTGCGGCGAGTCCCTCCCGTTCCGGCTGTGAAACTAGCCCTGGCCTGAAAATCCATCGGATTCAACCGCGCGATCGGGCCAGTTTTGCCCAGGAAATTGCACCGATTTTTGCGGAGCGTCATCGATTGGTCCAGTTTGATGTACTGGAAGGGCCGGACTGTGGGGCAGATGCAGCTGCTATCGTGGCCCAATTTCCCACCTTGCCGCTGGTGATCAAACTCCATACCCCCAGTTATATTTTGCAAAGGGTGGGCCATACCCCCTTGCAGGGCGCGGCGAAACTGCGATTTATTCTGGGTGCGCTGCGCCGGGGGCAGTGGCCCAAACTACCGCCAGACCAGCCGCTGTACGATCGCCAGTCCGATCCCGAATATCGCCACGCCTTACAAGCCCAAACCATTGCAGCCCCCTCCGCAGCGATCGGTCAGCAAGTCCAACAGGATTGGCAACTCGATCAATCAATTATCGATCTCGTGCCCTATCCCTACATTCCCACGCCAGCCCTCCTGGACATTCCCCTGGATACGCAAACCCAGCGAGTGACCTTTATTGGCCGGTTGGAAATTCGCAAAGGCATTCTAGATTTGATGCGGGCGATTCCCCAAGTGCTCCAGCAATACCCTGCCGCCAAATTCTGCTTTGTGGGACCTGCTTGGCCTTCGCCCGTCCACCAGTTGAATATGCAGGAATACATTTGTCGAAAACTGCATCGCCATCGCCATGCCATGGAATTCACGGGCGCTGTACCCTTGGATCACATTCCCAAATATCTAGCCCAAACGGATATCTGCGTTTTCCCCAGTATTTGGGAAAGTTTTGGTTTGGTTTGCCTGGAAGCGATGGCCGCAGGACGGGGCGTGGTAGGCAGTAGTTCCGGGGGCATGGTGGAATTGCTAGATGGGGGCAATGCCGGATTGCTGACGCCGCCCAAGCATCCTGAACTATTGGCAAAATCGATTCTCCAACTGTTGCAAAACCCTGATCTCCGACAGCAGTATGGCGAGATCGCCCGTGATCGCGTTCTGAGTCAATATAGCTTGGATTATATCGGCCAAATTCAAGAAGCGAGCTATCGATCGACCATCGATCGTCAAGCCAGTCGTGAAATCGTTAGGTTGTAAGCACTCCCATTCTATTTCTTTATTCACTGGATTTATGAAACCAATCATCAGTGTGATTGTTTGCACCCATAATCCGCGTGCCGACTATCTCCAACAAACGCTCAATGCCCTTGCTTGCCAATCGCTCCCTTTTTCCGTGTGGGAACTTTTGCTGATTGATAATGCCAGTCGGGAACCCTTGGAAGCGACGTGGAGCCTCCAGTGGCACTCCCAGGGCCGGATCATTCGTGAGGATAAAATTGGCTTGACGGCGGCTAGATTACGCGGTTTTGAAGAGGCTCAAGGCGAAATTCTCGTCTTTGTTGATGATGATAATGTTCTCAACGAGCATTACCTAGCAGAAGTTCAACGCAGTTTTCAACAACATCCCAGCCTAGGCGCGATCGGGGGCAAGTCCATCCCACAATTTGAGTCCTCGCCGGAACCGTGGATGGCTGAGTTTTACACCGTATTAGCCCTGCGTGACTTTGGCTCTCAACGCTTAATCAGCCCGATTTACAGCCCCGAGGACAAAATCGAATATCCCAGTTTTGCCCCCGCAGGCATTGGCCTCTCGATTCGGCGCATTGCCTTTGGGCAGTATGTCGATCGAGCCCAGAAGGATGCTGCGCGTTTGGCCTTAGGACGCACGGGCAAGCAACTCACCTCCGGGGAAGATAACGATATTGTGCTGACGGTGTTGGAAAACGGTTGGCAACTGGGATATTTTCCAGCGCTGGAAGTGACCCACTTAATTTCCGCCAATCGCTTAGAGCGGGATTACCTCGCCCGCCTCAACCAAGCCGCCATGCGATCGTGGGTGCAGGTGCTGGGAATGCACAACCTTAAACTCTGGGAACCGATCGCTCCTTGGACGGTCTTCCCCCGCAAAGCCAAAGCCTTCATCGCCTACAAAGCCTGGAAAGATGCCGCCGCCTACGTCCGTTGGCGTGGAGCCTGCGGCCTATACGAAGCCCTAGCTGGAATGGCTTAACTCCACTCTCCCACTCTCCCACCCTCCCACTCTCTTTTCCCTATGTCTGTCCTTCAACCCCTCTCCACCTTCGCCAAGGCGCTGCATTTAGGCCAATTGCTCTATCAAACCTACCATCGCCCTAAGGGAATTTTGCAAAAAACCTTAAAGCGAGGTGTGTTGAATGAATTGGGCGATCGCACGGCGCAACGGCAAATGGAAGCCGCAGCGGAAAGCTTACCCAGCTTAACGCCCAGCGACAATCCCGCCAAAATTTACTTTCTGAGTGGCGATCGCTTTTGGTATCAAACCTGTTTCTGCGCCTATTCCATGATTGCCCAGGCGGGTGTTTACTATCGCCCCGTGATTTACGACGATGGCACCCTGGATCAAACCTGTAGCGATAAAATTCGTCGCATTTTTCCCGATGCTGAGATTATAACTGCGCAATCTGTTGAAGAAACGTTAGATCAGCATTTACCTGCCAACACGTTTCCCACCCTGCGATCGCGGCGTTTGGAGTATTTCAACCTCCGCAAACTGACCGATATTCATGTCAATTCCCACGGCTGGAAACTCGTGTTGGATTCCGATATGCTGTTCTTCCGTCCGCCCCATTTCCTGATCGAATGGTTGAGGAATCCTAACCATTCCTGTTACATGCTGGATGTGGATAATGCCTACGGTTATTCCGATGCATTAATGACCCAATTGGCCGGTGCACCGATTCCTGATCGAATCAATGTTGGCATTTGTGGCCTCAATAGTGATGCGATCGATTGGCATGAGTTGGAATATTGGTGCAAAACCATGATCGATCGGGAAGGCACCCACTATTACCAGGAACAAGCCCTGTCTGCCATGCTGATGGCGCGGGATACCAGTTGGGTCGCGCCCCGGCAGGATTATTTGCTCATGCCCGATCGTCAGGAAGCAGAAAACCCCCAAGCTGTGATGCACCACTATGTTGCTGACTCTAAACCCTGGTATTTCCGCTACGGTTGGCAGCATATTGCAGCATGTACTAGCTAGCATTGTAGCTAACATCACCTAAAATATTCGCTCAATTTCAACCCAGCATTCTCCTTTTACCCCTTAACCGTTGAACTATGCACCCTTCTAACAAAATCATTCAAGGTTTCTGGATTGGCCCCAAGTTGTCTTTGATGGAGCAATTGTCGATTCGATCGTTTCTGGCCCAAGGTCATGAATACCACTTATACGCCTACGATGCCATCGACGGTGTACCCAAGGGCACAACGATTCAGGATGCCAATGAAATTTTGCCCTCCGATCGCATTTTCACCTACCAACATGGCGAGGAAAAGGGCAGTTATTCTGGCTTTGCTGACCTATTTCGCAGCCATTTGCTGGCAAAAAAAGGTGGCTGGTGGGCGGATTTAGATGTCATCTGCCTCAAACCCTTTGATTTTGCTGAGGAGTATGTGATCGCCTCCAGCTATGAAGGCAAATGGGGTAATCCTGCCATTAACTGCGTGATGAAAATGCCGCCCAACAGCGTTCTGGCGAATTATCTCTGTGAGCAAAGCGATGCCCGCGATCCCAATTCTCTCCGCTTTGCGGAAACTGGGCCGCTGCTGCTCCAGGATGCATTACGCAAATTGCAATTGGAAAACGCGATCGTCGATCACGAGATTTTCTGCCCCATTTCCTGGCGGACGGTGCAAAAGCGCATTGCCTACGCTCAGCCCTGTGCTTGGCCCTTGCGGGCGGGGATTCGCGTTAAGGAATTCGCCCGATCGATCCTCAAGCCCCACGTAACGCGCGATCGGGTCAGACCCAATTCCTACGCGGTACACCTGTGGAGCGAAATGTGGCGACGCAACCAGTTGGATAAGAATGGCGTATTTCATGACAACTGTTTGTATGAAAAGCTGAAACAACAGTATCTCTAATACCCAATTGATTAATCACTGCGACAAATCTGATCCCCCCTACCCCCTATCTCCTATGGAAAGGCTACGCCAAGAAAAAAGGGAAACCGTAATAAAGGGGAAACGGGAAAAAGGAAATTCAAAGTCCCCCTTATTAAGGGGGATTTAGGGGGATCGTGATGCATTGCAATTACCAATTGATTGGGTCGATTCTCTTGCATAACACAGCACCATTCCCTGTTCAGCCCCTTAGCGATGCGCCCTAGCCTATGCAACCTTTAGTCTCTATCCTGATTCCTGCCTACAATGCTGAGGATTGGATCGCCAAAACCCTTCAGTCAGTCCTGAAGCAAACTTGGCTCAACATTGAAGTCATTGTTGTTGATGACGGTTCTTCGGACAATACCTTCAACATTGCAAAACAATTTGAAAGCACGATCGTCAAAGTTTACAGTCAACCCAACCGAGGGGCGGCGGCGGCTCGAAACTATGCCCTCCGGCAAGCCCAGGGCGAGTTTATTCAGTTCTTGGATGCCGATGATCTCTTGGCGATCGACAAGATTGAGCAACAAATGCAGCTTTTGCTGTCCACCGTTGCACCGGGCGAGGCTCCCACCTGTATTGCTTCTGGGCCTTGGGCGCGGTTCTATCTCAGTGCGGAAGAGGCGGAATTCATTCCCCAACCCCTCTGGCGGGATTTTGCGCCGATCGATTGGCTGGTCTGCGCTTGGGAAGGGCACTGGATGATGCATCCGGCGGCTTGGTTGGTACCAAGGGCGATCGCGGAGGCGGCAGGCCCCTGGGATGAGGCGTTGTCGTTAAATGATGATGGTGAATATTTTGCCCGCGTGATTTTGGCAAGTTCAGAAGTCAAATTCTGCGCCACCGCAAAAAGCTACTATCGATCGGGGATTTCCGGTAGTTTAAGCGATCGTAAATCCGATGCTGCCTATCGATCGGCCTACCGCGCGATCGCCGCTGGCAACACTTGGCTGTTGGCGGCAGAAACCAGTCCCCGCACCCGCAAAGTCTGCGCCACCCAATTCCAGCGGTTTATCTACGAAACCTATCCTGCGGTTCCGGAGTTGCGGCAACAGGCAGCGCAATGGGTTCGGCAACTGGGAGGATCGGATTTAAAACCTACCGGTGGGCCGCTGTTCCAGAAATTATCTAAATTCTTAGGATGGCGTTTTGCTAAACAGATCCAGCAATGGATTTATCAACAGGGTTACCGTCGCTGGCAGATTCAACGGAAGAGTCAAGCCGTAATTACAAACGCGAGTACCGCAGTCAATACGAGTACAACGGCAGCGGAGGCTTTGGCATGGCGCGAATCTTAATTTTAATCGGTGGCCATCTCTGCACGGCTCCCCGTCCCCAAAAGGAAGCAGCGGCTTTGGCGGCGGCAGGTCACGAGGTTCTGGTTGCTGGGATTTGGTTTGATCCAAAATTGTGCGATCGCGATCGGGAATTGATGGCAAACCAGTCTTGGAAATTTCAACCGATTTTGGATTTTCGGGGACTGACGATCGGTCAAAAACTACAGCGATTGGGCATTCGTCTACAAGCAAAAGTTGCCCGATCGCTCTACCAGAAGTTCCAAATGACCCTACCTGCGCTGTTGGGCTATGGGGCTCCAGCGATGCTGCGCTTTGCGAAAACCTATTGGGCGGATTTAACGATCGTCCATTCGGAAGCGGGCCTGTGGGTGGGACAGCAGTTACAACAACAGGGCTATACCGTTGGCGTTGACTTTGAAGATTGGTTTTCTGAAGACTTACTGCCTTCTGCTAAGGCACAACGCCCGATCGCTTGGATTCAGTCGTTAGAAGCCAGTCTCGCCCGTAACTGCCAGTATTGTTTAACCCCTTCCCAGGCAATGGCCCAGGCAATGGCAAATGCCTATCAAAGTCCAACACCAACGGCAATCTATAATGCATTCTCCAGCCTGTTTCCAGCCGCGTATAAAAATTTGACTGCTCGCAATTCGCAGATTTCTAGTTCTGAGCAGCAGGCCCACGATCGCCAGGATTTTGCAACGCCTTCCTTGCATTGGTTTTCCCAAACGATCGGGCCTGGTCGTGGACTGGAAACTCTGCTAGCTGCCCTGCCTAAGGTACAAGCCCCGATTCAAATTCACCTGCGGGGCAACTGTCCAGCAGTGTATCGCGATTGGTTAATGGCACAGGTTCCCGAGGGCTGGCACGATCGCCTATTTATTCACGAGACGGTGGCTAATTCAGCGTTACCATGGCGCATTGCTGAGCACGACATTGGTCTTGCGTTGGAAACGACCACGATTCCCAGCCGCGATCTGACTGTAACGAACAAACTGTTTCAGTATCTCCAGGCGGGATTGGCGGTGATTGCCACGGATACCGCAGGGCAACGGGAAGTCCTCCAAGCCCATCCCCAGGCGGGACAGTTGATTCCCAGTGATGACCCGATCGCCCTAGCGCAGGCCATCAACACCTGGGCTCAGCAACCGGAGCAACTCGCGATCGCGAAGCAGGCGGCTATCCAGGCAGGACGTGCGATCGACTGGGAAACGCAGATTCCACAATTGTTACATCGGGTGGAACTGGCCCTACGCCCCGCGCACACTCAGTTACCGCCAACACCCTCTTCCATCTTGGTGTAATCGATCCCCCCCTAGCCCCCCCTTAAAAAAGGGGGGAACCGGAAAACTCAAAGTCCCCCTTATTAAGGGGGATTTAGGGGGATCGGATCTCTGCAAGCACCCGTTGATTTGGTATTCAATTCATTCTCCTAATTGAGGTTGTATTCAATGCGAATTCTACTCACCGCTGACCCTGAATTACCCGTTCCTCCGACCCTCTACGGTGGCATCGAGCGCATTATTGATTTCGTGGCACGGGGATTAAAGGAACGTGGCCATACCGTGGGTTTGGTGGCCCATCGCGATTCAATTTGCCCCGTCGATCGCCTGTTCCCCTGGCCCGGATTACAATCCCAATCGCTGTCAGATACGGTGATGAATACGACAACGCTTTGGCGATCGGTGCAGCAATTCCAGCCGGATATTTTGCATAGCTTTTCGCGATTGCAATATCTTCTGCCCCTGTTGCCGCAATCGTTGCCCAAAGTTATGTCCTACCAGCGGCAACCCACGCCTAAAACCGTTGGCATGGCTGCGAAATTAGGCGGCAATAACCTCTCCTTTACAGGCTGTAGCGAACATATTTGTCGGCAAGGTCGCCTAGCGGGAGGCACTTGGACGAGTGTTCACAATGGCATTGAACTAGAACGCTATCAGTTTCAAGCCCACGTCAGCAACGATGCGCCGCTGGTCTTTTTGAGCCGATTGGAACAAATTAAAGGCGTGCACAACGCGATCGCGGTGGCCAAGGCAACGGGACGGCGGTTATTAATCGCTGGAAACCGTGTCTCCAGTCCCGAAGGAGAAGCCTACTGGCAAACGGAAATTGCACCCTATTTGGATAAAGACGGCATTGAATACGTTGGCCCCGTGAACGATGTCCAGAAAAACGAACTGCTGGGTCAAGCAGCGGCGATGATTGTCCCGATCGAATGGGATGAACCCTTTGGCATTGTCTTTGCAGAAGCGCTGGCCTGTGGAACCCCCGTGATTTCCAGCCCACGTGGGGCCTTGCCGGAAATTGTTCGACCGGGTGTTGATGGGTTCCTGGTGAAGTCGATCGATGAAGCGATCGCAGCGGTGCGGCAACTGGAGACAATAGATCGTCAAAATTGCCGAGAACGGGCAGAAACACATTTTGCTGCCAACGTGATTGTCGATCACTACGAAGCCCTCTACCGTCGCCTGTGCGCCAAGGGCCAAGCCACTCCAGCCCTGTGCTAAACCCCGATCGTTGCTTCTAATCACAGTTTTTCTACCTCATCTCCTGAGTCAGTGTATGCCCCCAAATCTACGGATTCTGGGGGATTTTGTCTTGCTTGGGGGGGGGAATTGCATCTTGGACATCTGCCTATACACGATCGCAAACGTCCGGCGGCCTATCGTTGAGTAGAGCAATACACCCCAAGTCATACCAACAAGTCATACCAAATTGATTGGTCAATGCTACAAATCTGATCCCCCCTAACCCCCCTTAAAAAAGGGGGAACTGGAAAGAAGAGATTCAAAGTCCCCCTTATTAAGGGGGATTTAGGGGGATCGTTTATTGCAATCACAAGTTGATTTGGTATGACTCCCCGTTCTCCGTAGGTTCTATGCAAGTCTCCAACTCTCTCCCACGCTCCCAACCCTCCGCCCGATCGCGCCGTCGCGTTCTGATTGTTAGCCCCCATTTTCCGCCGATTAATGCCCCCGATCACCAACGCATTCGAGTCGCATTGCCCTACTTGCAGGAATTCGGTTGGGACGCGCAAATCTTGGCGGTCAAACCCCACCATGTGCCCCATCCCCAGGATGCCAAACTGGCCGAGGCACTGCCCCAGGATTTACCGATCGTCTATTCCGATGCCCTCTCCACGCGCTACACCAAACTGGTGGGATTGGGCAATGTTGGCTGGCGTTGTTTACCGGAAATGCAAAAAATCGGCGATCGTTTGCTGTCTACCCAGCAATTTGATCTCGTTTTCTTTTCCACGACGATTTTCCCAGTTATGTTGCTGGGTAAGCGCTGGTGGCAGAAGTTTGGTGTGCCCTATGTTTTAGACTTTCAAGATCCCTGGCTCAGTGATTACCATACTGACTCCAACTCCGGTCGCAAACGCCATTCCCGGCCCCCCGGCGGTTGGCTGAAGTATGGCATAACGCAATTCCTAGCTCGCTGGGCCGAACCCCAGGCTATGGAAGCAGTACGACATATTATTAGCGTTTCTCCCAGCTATCCCAATACGTTACGGCAGCGCTATCCCCACCTACACCCGGAGCAGTTTACAGTCCTTCCCTTTGGGGCTCCCGAAGCAGACTTTACAGCATTGCCCAATCTGAATATTAAACAAACCATTTTCGATTCCCAGGATGGCAAACGCCATTGGGTCTACGTAGGACGTGGGGGCGAAGATATGGCAACGGCGCTCCGTATTTTATTTGAAGGCATTCAAACCGCCCGTTGGCGCAATCCAGAACTGTGGCGAAATATTCATCTCCATTTCGTCGGCACCAGTTACGCGCCAGCCCATTTAGCGGTTAAAACGATCGAAACCATTGCCCAATCCTACGGGCTAGGAGATTTGGTCACCGAGCACACAGGCCGCATTCCCTATTTCGAGGCGCAACAACTCTTAGTCGATAGCGATGCCATTCTCATGATTGGTTCCGACGACCCCAGCTACACCGCCTCCAAACTCTACCCCTGCATCCTCGCGCAAAAGCCCATTCTTGCGGTATTCCACGAAAACAGTTCCGTCGTGGATATTCTGCAAAATTGCCGTGCGGGTAAAACGATTACTTTCAACACTGATCGAACTAACCCCGCTCCTAATCCCACCGCAGAATCCATACAATCCATTCTCAACAGCTTCGCCCAGCAGCAAGTTGAACTCAACACCAACTGGGACGCCTTTCAGCCCTACAGCGGCAAAGCCATGACCCAGCAAATGTGCCAAGTCTTCGATCGCTGCCTCACCCAAACCCCCACCCCATAACCCTCCTACCCTTCCACCCTTCCACCCTCCTACCCGCCATGAGCGCATCCCCCCCAGCTAAAAACCAGATGAAAACCGTCTTCTGGTTTGGCATTGCCGCCCTATTTTTTAGCAACCGCAAAGCGTTACTCCATGCCGCTCCCATGACCTCGATCGGGGCGATTATGATCGGCATTGCCTGCATGTTTCCCATGTATTTGTGGTGTGCAGGGCGGGTGAAAGGAATGCCAATCTTTCCGTTCTTCACCCTGACGTATCTGTGGACATTCTGTCTACCGTTATTAAGTGAAAATCCCAACGTACTGAAATACCCTCCCACAGCCCATCTCTATGCCAGTTTCACAACGGTTACTTTTCTGTTATCTGGAACGCTAATTTGGTGGCAATTTGTTAGATCTCCTAAACCTGTCCAAAGTGCATTTCTAGCATTGAAAACTAAGCCCGCTGAAAATTTCTTTTTTTGGACATTGGGAGCTGCATTATTATTTAACATGTACTTTCTCGCTCGATGGTTTTCAGTGCCAGAAAGTCTTTTTACGCTGGTGCGGGGGATCGTTATCGGGTTAAGTACCCTGGGGATTTTTGTATTAGCCTACCGATGTGGAGGGGGATATCTTTCTAAGTTCAAATCTCGGTTACTCTTTTTCCTATTAGCTGGCATTATTTTAACCAGTGCGGCAACCCTCATTTTGAAAACAGCACTGACACTGTTTTTGATGTCGGTCATCGCTTACGTGATTGGAGGCCGCAAATTACCCGTTTTGCCTTTGGTGATTGGGTTGATTTGTTTATTGCCATTGCACTATGGGAAACACCCCATGCGCCATAAATACTGGGAAGGGCCGACTAAATTAGTCCAGCCATGGGAGTATCCCGCTTGGTTCCAAGAATGGGCTAGTTTTTCCCAAAAAACACTGGCTGAAAAGCCCCAGCGATGGGATCCCCCTAAGGAAAAAAAGGAATCCTTCGTTGAACGATCGAGCGTCATTCACATGCTAATGATGGCCCAGGATAAGATTCCTCGACTCTATCCAACAATGAATGGTGCAACCTATGGCATTATTCCGCAGTTAATGCTACCGCGATTTCTGAATCCCAATAAAATCAGAAGTCATGAGGGGACGCACATGTTGAATGTCCACGTTAAACGGCAAACCTATCAACAAACGTTTAAAACGGTGATTGCCTGGGGATTATTGCCGGAAGCCTATGCAAACTTTGGCTTTATGGGTGCGTTTATTGTGGGTGGAAGCTTAGGAGCCTTCTATGGCTTCGTCACCATGCAAGGGGTGGAAGCTCCGACATTTTCGTTCCGAACACTGTTTTGCATCTTGGTGATTAGTTTTGCGTTGGCGTCTACGGAGTGGACAGCGGGGGTGTATGCCGCAACGCTTCAGCAGTCTTCGATGCCGTTGATTGGGATGCGGTTGGTGTTTATGCGCCGCTTCCGAAAGATGCGCCAGAAAAAAGTCGCGCCTGCTCTAGCGGGCTTGAGTCAGCAGGATATGGCTTGGTTACGGTCCGATCCCGAATTGCTGCAACAACTGATCGATGAATTGGAACAGCGATCGGCTCCCCCAATCTCCCCACAACTGAAACCACAGACTTGATTCATCGACGATCGCTGAAGTTTCGATCCCCCTAAATCCCCCTTAATAAGGGGGACTTTCAAAGAGTTTGCCTCAATTCCCCCCTTAATAAGGGGGGCTAGGGGGGATCAAATTTGTTGCATCGAAGAATAACCTCTGCATCAAGGATTTCAGCAATCCTCTTTCAACAAATTGACTACCCCAATCAGGTTACTCCTATGAAAAAATTAGCGATCGTACTCTCCCATCCTATTCAGTACTATGCTCCCTGGTTTCGCCATCTCCATGCCGATCCTGAACTTCAACTGAAAGTATTTTATCTTTGGAATTTTGGTGTTTCGCAAGTCATCGATCGGGGCTTTGGTCAAAAGATTCAATGGGATATTCCACTCCTGGAAGGCTATGATTATGAATTCGTAGCCAATACGAGTTCCAATCCCGGCACCCACCACATTCGGGGCTTGCAAAATCCCACCCTGATTCCCCAAATTCGTGCCTACGAACCGGATACGGTTTTGTTGATGAATTATAACTATGCCAGCCTCTATCATTTCCTATGGCATTGGCAGGATTGCCCAATTCTCTTCCGAGGCGATTCCCACCGTCTTATCCCAGAACGGGGAATTAAAGCTTGGTTACGGCAACAGTGGATCACGCAAGTCTACCAACACTTCGATCGTATTCTCTACGTCGGTAAAGCCAACTATCACTATTTCCGCACCCACGGTGTCGCAGCAGAAAAACTCTTCTTCTCACCCCATACAATCGAAAACGATCGCTTCATGGCCCAAGCGGATCTCGCCCACGACCAGGCTAGGCAGTGGAAGCAGGAACTTGGCATTCCGGCACACCATAAAGTAATTCTCTTCGCCGGGAAGTTCATTCCTAAAAAACGTCCGATCGATTTAGTTAACGCCTTTGCGCAAGCGAATCTACCGGATACCTCGTTATTACTAGTTGGGGCAGGTGCGTTGGAATCGGATTTACGAACCCTGGCCGCCCAGCATTCCCAGATTTATTTCGCACCGTTCCAAAACCAAAGTTTCATGCCCCGCACCTACGCGATCGCGGATGTCTTTGTCCTGCCCAGCTACGGCAATTCAGAAACCTGGGGCCTCGCGGTGAACGAAGCCATGTGTTTAGGGAAACCGATCATTGTTAGCGATCATGTCGGCTGTGCGGAGGATTTGGTGCGCCCTGGTCACAACGGCTTAATTTTCCCTGCTGGAAATGTAGAAGCGCTAGCCCAGTGCCTCCAGCAAATGTTAGCCAGTCCAGCGACGCTAGCCATTTACGGGGAAGCCAGCCGCCAACTGATTCAGAACTATAGCTATGCCCAAGCCAGCCAAGGGCTGAAACAAGCCATGGGGATTGTGGGCTAAATTCCCCAGAAAGCTACCCACCGTCGCCATAATCGAGTATCATCGGCACTGATTTAAAATCGCCAGTGGGTACCGTGGCACAGGTCATTCTCGAAAACATTTATAAAACTTACCCGAAGGGTCGGGGGGCCGGGGAACCGGGTAGTCAGCCCGTCTCCGTCCTGCGATCGATTAACCTCACCATTCGCGATGGGGAATTTATGGTGTTGGTGGGGCCATCGGGTTGCGGGAAGAGTACCTTGCTGCGCTTGATTGCGGGTCTAGAAGAAATTACCGGGGGCAACATTTACGTGGGCGATCGCCTCGTGAACCAACTTCCCCCCAAGGAACGGGACATTGCCATGGTGTTCCAGAGCTACGCCCTCTATCCCCACATGACCGTTTACGACAACCTGGCCTTTGGACTGCGGCGATCGACCGCCCCTGCTGAAACTACCTCCACCTCCCGGTTGCCCCAATGGTTGGAAACCCTCGCCGTGGAAACTAGCCGCAAACTGCCGAAGGGATTGCGTTACGTCCCCGATCGGGAACAGCAGATCGATCGGCGGGTGCGGGACGTGGCACAGTCACTGCAAATCGAAGGCTTACTGAATCGCTTGCCCAAACAGCTTTCCGGCGGCCAAAAGCAGCGGGTTGCCCTGGGGCGGGCCATGGCACGGGATCCCCAGGTGTTTCTGATGGACGAACCCCTGTCTAACCTGGATGCTAAGCTGCGGGCCGAAACCCGATCGCAAATCGTCAAACTGCAACGGCAACTCGGCACCACAACGATTTACGTCACCCACGACCAGACCGAAGCCATGACCATGGGCGATCGGATTGCGGTCTTAAACGCAGGGCAGATCCAGCAAATCGCCACCCCGCTGGAACTCTACAATCGCCCCGTCAATCGCTTTGTCGCCGAATTCATTGGTTCGCCCCCGATGAATTTTATTCCCGTCCAAGTCAAAGCGCCGCTGCTAATCATCCATCCCGACTTTCGTATCACGCTACCGGAATCCTGGGCCAATGTCCTGAGTCGCTACGATGGCCAAACCCTCACCTTGGGCATTCGTCCGGAGCACCTCAGCTACAGCGTGCCTGCGCCGAAAAATTTACCCGTCACCGTAGAACTGGTGGAAGCCCTGGGCAGCGAGACTTATATCACCGCCAATCTAACGGGCATCACCGCCAATCTAGCGGGGCAATCCTTGGTCGCAGGGGCTGGCCACAGCAGCGAGCAGACTAGCAATCCCACGATCGCTGCTCGCATTGAGGCGGATAAACCCGTGGGGATCGGTGAAAAAATTTGGCTGGCCATTAATCCAGACAAGATTCATTTGTTTAATCCAGAAACCGGATTGGCGATCGACCCCTAATTCACTTCCAGTCAACCTAGTCAGTCCAGTTAACCTAGTCAGTCCAGTTAACCTAGTCACTTCCAGTCACCCTGGTTAGGAACTTGCTGCAACGGCTTCCGGGATAAAGTTCATCTCTGCTTTATCCAATCCAACTGGATCAAACATGAAAATTTTCTAAGGGGGATGGGAAATTCCACAGTCAGTCGCTAACTTAGAGAAATGAGGTCATCTCCACCGCCCCCCCTACAGTCTTCCCCCCGCAGCGTTGTGATCAAAACCCAGACGCTGCGTCCGTTTATCTGGCTGGGCTTGCTGCTTCTGGCTGGACTGACTCGGCCTGTGCTGTTGTCCCAGGCCGTGCCCATGGTGCAGCTTTCAGCCCAGACTACCCAACCCCAAGCCCTCGCAGGTGCCCGATCTCAGCAACGCCAACAGCAGGAACGCCAAGTCCGTCCGGATAATTACGACCTGGCCCGTTATCCCGTTGACGATCGCAACGCCAAGCATTGGAAAAATCTGCTGTGGACAACGGCGATCGTTGAACCGAAGCAGCCCTTTGTGGCCCAAGCCATGGAGAGGATTTTGGCCATGACTCGCCAGCCCAACCTGTCCAATGCCCAGATGCGCACGATCGATATGGCGTTGCAGGTGGGGACGCAACTCTATGCCGCCGATCCCCGCACCTACAGTAACCTCACCGGCCAATTGCGGGCCACGATCGAACAAAGTAAAGATCCCCAATGGGTGGCCATGGCGATCGCGGCTCTAGCCAATGGTAATCGAACGACTAAAACTAATCTGTCTACCCAAGAGATTCAACAACTGAGCCAACGGATTCAGCAACGCTTCCCCAATTGGCAAACTCAACCCTATCTCTATACCACCCTGCAAGACATTGCAACAGCGTTCAATCCACCCGCAGCCCCACCCCTCAAGGATTTGCTCCAGTGGCAGGCCCAACCGGGGGAAATGCAAGCCTACGTGTTGTGCAATGTCGATCGCCATGCCTTGTGTCGCATGGTTCTGAAGGACGATCGGGGTCAGTGGGTGCGGGAAAAAGGCCAACTGTGGTCGGTGCCCTTGCTGTTGCGATCGGTGCATGGCCTCAGTTGGAATTTTGTGCGAGGCAATACCCCCCAAGGGCTGTATCGCATCGATAGCACCACGCCGCAACCCGATGATCTATTTTTTCGGGCCTATGGGCAGTTTTCCCTGGTCAATCTTTTTGTCCCCTTTGAAGCAGGAACCACTGCCATGGCTGGCTTTAGCGGCTCTCCGGCTGACTACCAAGCGCTATTCCCCCCCAGTTGGCAGAACCATTGGGGTTTGCAGCAGAGCTACTGGGCTGGCAAGCTCGGTCGATCGCTGTTTCGCATTCACGGCACCGGAGACGCCCCCGACTTTTTCAGCGGCAAGCAGCGTAATCCAGCTAGCGCCAACTGGAATCCCACGATCGGCTGTCTCTCAGCCCTAGAACTCTACAGCGAGACGGGGAAACTGTTGCAAGCCGACATGCCCCAAATCCTCGAAAAACTCCAATCTGCCTCCAGTGACAGTTTACAAGGCTACCTCGTGGTGGTGGATCTGGCCCAAACACCAGGTACCGCGATCGAGCTGGAAGATATTGTGGCAGCAATCAATTAGATCCCTCCCGATCTCTTCACCCCTCTACCCTTCTGGATCAACGCTCGTTTCTTCCTCAGGTTCAATGCGGTGGACACGGACATAATCCAGACGCGGCCCTTCGGTGGACATGACCGTTAATTCACAGTTGCCATACTGGAGCGTTTCGCCCTCCATGGGAATGCGTTGCCATTGGTAGAGCAAAAATCCACCCAGGGTACGGTAATCACCGGCAACGGGCAAGTCGATATTCAAGACATCGTTGACTTCTTCCAAAGCTAATTGCGCTTGCACAATAAACGTGTTGCTATCAATGCGTTGGATGGAAAGCACCGTATCCATCTCAATTTCCGGGGTTTCGCCGATCAGTTGCGCCACCACGTTCTGAATCGTCACCAAACCCGCCGTACTGCCGAATTCA
Source organism: Alkalinema sp. FACHB-956 (assembly GCF_014697025.1). Taxonomy (NCBI): domain Bacteria; kingdom Bacillati; phylum Cyanobacteriota; class Cyanophyceae; order Leptolyngbyales; family Leptolyngbyaceae; genus Alkalinema; species Alkalinema sp. FACHB-956. The sequence goes on from NZ_JACJRC010000001.1 coordinate 120,090, forward strand.
TCCACCACAATCACCAAGTGATGGCGCGATCGCTGCATGAGGGATAGTAATTCGTCTAGAGGCGTATATTCCGGTACATAGCGAGCCGGACGGATCCAAGGTTGAATGGAGCTATCCAGGGTGAGGGTTCCCTGGACTAACGGTTCCGCCAATTCCTTCAGGTGGATCACACCGCACACATCATCCACCGAGTCCCCAATCACGGGGTAACGGGAATGGTGCGATCGGGCCACTTCATCCAACAAATCCCGCACCGTGGCTTCAACGAGAATACTAATCATACTGGTGCGCCGGATCATAATTTCCCCCGCACTCACCTCCCCAAATTCAAAGGCATTGGCCAGCAATTCCCGTTCATCGGCTTCCAAGCCCATGGATTCACTGGGCGTGGCAATCATCAGTTGCAGTTCCTCGGAGGTGATTTGGTTGTAGCCTTCCTGGCCTGTATAACGGATCCCCACCAAGCGCAGCAGGAACTTGGTGGATTGGTTCAAGACCCAAATGAACGGATTAAACACCTGGGCGATCGCGAGACTCAGGGGAGCCAGAAACCGGGAAATTTCCTCGGAATACAGCAGTGCCAGGGATTTGGGACACAATTCCCCCAGCACAATTTGCAGATAGGCAATCAGGAGAAAGGCGAGGGGAATGGAAAACGATCGGGTTGCCACATCCAGCCAAGCCTCCGGGAGGGGTAACTGGGCCAACCCCTGCCGTACCAAGCCCGCCATGGTGCCTTCCCCAATCCAACCCAGCGCCAAACTCGATAGGGTAATTCCCATCTGGGTGGTGGAAAGGAGGCGATCGATGCTGCGCTGGAGTTCCTGCACCGTTCTGGCCTGCACATCCCCCGCATCCACGAGTTGGCTAATCCGGGAACGCCGGACGGAAACGATGGAAAACTCCGCTGTGACGAAAAAAGCATTAATGATGATGAGCAGCGCGATCGAGAGCAATTTCCAGGGAACTGTGGCAGGATCCACGCCGGTTTCAGAAGCCATGATCTCCGATCGCTCATTGAGCATTAATAACTGGGAAGCCGCGAATTGGGAGATCTCAAACTGGGAGATCGCAAACAATGCCAGGGTCACCATAGCTTGACTTAGGGCAATAAAGACCCCATCCCCCCTACTTGACCGGAATGCCTGAGACTTCTAACTGTACCTGCTGAGCAGGATAGTCAGAGAGTTGCAGGGACACCGTGTCTGCATTGTCCAACAGGCTACTAGAAATTTTCAGGGTGCCCGTATACCGCTCACTTTTCGGCGCTAATTCCGCAGGCAATCCTGCCGTTTCTCCATTCAGAATTCGGCCCTGGTTATCCGTAATCGTCAAAAAGCTGTAGAGGAACTTAACCGGTTGGTTGGCATCGTTTTGGATCGCCACATCTAGGACAACGGTATCTTCCTGCCGCCGCATTCCAGTCACTTCCATCTTGATGCCTTTACTCTGGCCTTTGTAAGGAAACTTGGCCGAATTGATTGGTTTTTCGGGCTCCTCTTGCATCGGGCTAGGCTGGCTCTCGGCCTTGCTATTGCCCTTGCCGCCGTCCGTCCGTTCCTTCACTTCTTTGATAATGTCATCTTCCCGCAGCAAAGCCATCCCTTCCACGGAACCATTGGGGGTGGGCCGATTGTTATTCTTACTGTTGGGCCGACTGTCGGGTTGGGTGATGCCCTTGAGTGCTTCGTACCCCAACGAAAACCCCAAATTGGCACTGGCAAATCCTGCGCCAATCATCAGAAACAAGAGGAGGAAGGTGAAGGTTGCAGTAGAGTTGAGTTTCATAGGGGTTTGTTCGCGGGCCAAGCACGACTGCATTGTAAGGTCAGATAGTCAGTTATAGCCGATTTTTCAAGCTAAGATAAAATCGATTTAGCCAAACTTTTTAGCCAAACGTTGAGTTAACTGTTGAGTCAAAAATTTGGCTGCCATTTTGGGAAGTCTGCGCTAGGATAGTTCCCACGATGTTACGTCGTTACGTCCTAGGTTGGGATCGGACTGCGGCTCTGCCAAGGTTCCTTTCTAAATGGGCGGTTCTCCAGGGTTGGCCGAGCGGTATAGGCAGCGAACTCATAATTCGCCTTAGGCGGGTTCAACTCCTGCACCCTGGACTAGTTGATTATTGATTTGCGTTACTGAGTAGTTCTATGCGTTACTGAGTAGTTCTATGCGTTACTGACTAGGTGATTAGGCACTAGAAGGGGCGACTAGATTACAGTGGTTGCCCGGTCTCTTAGTGTCCTAGGTTCCGGCTTTTGAGGATAAACTCCGCGATCGCAAGGTCAACGGGGGTCGTAACTTTTAAATTGGTTTCCTCCCCGGCCACAATCTTGACGGGCAAGTTGCATCGTTCAAAGAGGGCGGCATCATCGGTTACTTCCCAACCCTGGGCGACGCCTTCATCGTGGCATTTGCGGAGCAGTGGTACGGAGAATCCTTGGGGGGTTTGGGCGGCCCAGAGGTTCGATCGATCGGGCGTATCCTGGATCAGCAATTCGCTATCGACAACTTTAATCGTGTCCTTGACGGGAATCCCTGCGATCAGCCCATCACAGGTTTGCAGAGCCGCCGCACAGCGATCGAACAAATCCGGGGTGGCCAAACAGCGGGCACCATCGTGGATCAAGACGGTGGGGGCATCGGTGGGCAGGGCTTGCAGCCCGTTATAGACGGATTCCTGGCGGGTGGATCCTCCTTGGATCAACTGCACAGGTTTGGTGAGGTTGAGATCGGTGAGGATGGTGGTGAAATCGTCGAAGTCGATCGGTTGGCCAATGATGCCGATCCACTCGATGGTTTGGGCGGCGGCGGCGGCTTGTAATGTCCAAGCCAGGATCGGTTGACCTAGTAAGGGGAGAAGCAGCTTATTGCGATCGCTGCCCATCCGTTTACCCGATCCAGCGGCTGGAATTAATAAATGCACGGCCACGCCTCCCCTGCCCATTCAATGAATGTTTTCGTCTCACAATCCTAGCGGAGAACGGTCGCAATGTCTTCGGCTCTTGGGGTTGCGTGGTTGGTTCCATCGATCCAGCCTGCGCCTAGGATTGCGCCTAGAGAATTACGCATAGAATGTAGATCAAGGCAAATCAATCCAGGCAAATCAATCGAGATGCAATGCAAGATTTATTTGCAATAAACGATGGATTTCGCGGACTCTTCAAGAATCTTCAGGTAACTTTCCATGGCTGAACTTTACACGGTAGGCCCAACCCTCGATACGTTCATTCAGTTGATTCAATCCTTTGAGCAAACCCAGCCAGGACGATCGACCTACGAAATTGCTAATCGCTTACGGGGGCGTACCAAGGCGGCTTACACAACCCGGAGTTGGACGATCGCGACGGGGTTTTCCCAACGATTAATTGATAATGCGTTGGATGGGACGGTTCCACTAGCCGGAGAAATGACGGATTTTGGACATTTCATCGCTGCCCTAGCCGATCAAATCCAACAACCTGGGCTTCAGGTGGCTGACTTAACTGCTTGGACGGCGGATCATACCTCTTGGGCTGGCGATATTGGTTCTGCGATCGCAACCTATCGTAAACAATCGGCGCAGTTTGCATCGGTGCAAGCAATTCTCGATCGCTATGCTTCCGATAGTGATCAAGCTGCCAATGTTGCAGCCTATGTGGTCGGCTTAGAACTCAATCGCAATCCCCAATTGAGCCTCTCCCAAGCAATTCAGCAGTATCAAAACCTGCCCTATCGTGATCATATTGCGCAATTTCTACGATCGCGCTTTGCAATTAATCTCGTTAATGACGCGATCGAAAATCCTGAAATACTAGAAGCAGAAATTCGTAAAGCTGTTTATACCTATCTACAACTTTCACCGGAATCGGGAATTTTGCAATGGGTAAAAGGCTTATTGAAAGGTAAACCCAAATTCCCTGAGCCCCAAAATATGGATTGGGCTAGTGCAGATTTGCTGGCAGGTTCAGCCCATTTAATGCGGTATTTAGTGCAGAAAGGTAAGTTACAATCGCTAACGTTTCATCCCTATCAATTTCCTAACCTACCTAACTTGGGGAAATTACCAGATACACTAACGATTACGGCGTAAGCAATAATAAACAACCAACACAAAACCTGTACGATCCCCTTTTTGAGGGGCTAGTCGTACAGGTTTCGGTGCAATTGATTGTGTAGGAAAATGATTGCGCAGGAAATTGATTGCGCAAGAAATTGATTGCGCAGAAAAATGTGCAGACAATCGATCGTGCTTTATGGGGCTTTAGCCAAAACCAATTGCTCTAAGTTCGGTAACGGAACCGCACCCGAGAGCGTTTCCCCATTGATGAAAAAGAACGGAGTTCCTTGAATTCCCAGTGTGTCAGCCATTTGTTGATCTTGATCAAGCACTTTGGCAAACTCTGGAGAATTCCGGTGCTGATTGAACTGAGTGAGATCGAGCCCTAACTGTTGAGCAAGCTCAAGGTAGAGTTTTTCACCCAGTTCACTTTGACGTTCAAACAACAGATCGTGATATTGCCAAAACTTCCCCTGCTGCTGAGCAGCCCAAGCGGCTTTTGCGGCGGCGATCGCTTCTGGATGAATCGAAGTTAAAGGATAGTGTTTATACACTAAGGTCACTTGCCCTTGATGTTGCTCCATAAACTGCTTCAGGATTTTATGCGCTTCCGCACAGTATGGGCACTGAAAATCTGCAAATTCGATTAACAACCGTTTCTGATTGGGTGCCCCTTTGGTTGGAGAGTGACCAATTACATTTGCAGGATTTTTCTGGATTTCCTGCTGGAATTGTTGTTTGACTGCCTCCTGTTTTTGTTGTTTTTGTTGTTCTTCAACCTGTAGTGCTTCTCGAATGATGCTGGGATTGCGACGAATGATATTCAAAACCTGCTGTTCTAAGCCAGGATTGATGGCTCGATCGTTATTGCTGGGGGTGGCAAGGGTGCTGGATTGGGTCTGAAAGATCCCCACAATGAGCGCAATACCGATCGCGACGATTCCCAAACGAGGGATTGTCCGATTCAACCAACGACGTAGGGTGTATAGCATTGTCATGAGTCAGGATTACTAAAGGTCATGAGTCAGGATTACTAAAGGTCATGAGTCAGGATTGCTAAGGCATCGAGCAGAAAACTAGATGCCATTGCAAACAAGATGCGAACGAGACTATGACGCGATCGGGGCTATTTCGGGGCATCACACACCCGTCTGCCATAGGCACTGATCACTTGGGAAATTCCCGTTGGGTCAAAGCCAGCCATTGCCCGCAGCATTTCCTCTTCATTGTTAGCATTGGCAACTTTATTCATCCGCATCGCAAAACTAATGCCCTCTGCGGTATTCTCAATGGCCTTAAATTCCTTAGTCGCTTTCACCGCAGTCCAAGAGGTCTTCAGTGTATTCACCATCTTGGCAACTTTTCCTGCCCCTTGAGCCGAGTTCACCGCCGCAGAGGCTCCCCCTGACGAACCCAAGGAGGCAATATTGGCGGCCAAACTGAGGGTGCTCATGACCTGATTGGCTGTGACTTCAGCACAAAACTTGGCACTGGAAGCACAGCCCGCCCCACAAGCAACATATCCAGTGGGACATTGCCCCCAACAGACAGGGCCGATCCCTTCATAGTTCGTACGGCAAGCAGAGTAACAGAGTCCTGCATCCCCTTGCAGGTTAGGCTTACACACCAAGGGCTTGGGATCCCCAATAATGACTTTTTTGGCACAGGATAAATCAATCCCAGGATTCAATCCCAGGGCTGAACAATCGGGTTGATTGGGGCGGCAGATATTGCTCCCAAACGCGCTGTAACCCGTTCTGCATTTGGGGTAAATAATGGCTCCATTTTGCTCACAGCCTTGGGGATTTTCCGCAGCGCAACGCGCCCGTGCTCCATCCAAGCTGAAGGCTTTGTCTCCAAACTTCCAGGGATACCCAGCACCTCGCCCATATTCGGTCGCGCGGCAGAACAGTCCATCATCCCGCATCCCGGAGGGACAGACGGAATGACAATCAAACCCAACACGGGTGGTATTGGCGGGGCACTGGCTGTAACTTAAAGCCCCAATGGTCACCCGTCCGTCTCCCGCTTCCGTGGGGATGGTGCCGACTCCCCGTCCATAGGAGCTTTTCCAGCAAAAATCATCAGCTCCGAGGGCTGCCGACGAGAAAACTCCGATCAATAAGGGAACGATGGATAACTTGGTTGTAAGACGCCCTAAATTTTTCATGATTTATAGAAATAAGGGGGTACAGGAAAAGCTAATTGCCTCACTAATATTTCGCTCCAGAAACTTACAGCACCTCGCTCTTATCTGGTTTGTTTAACTAGTGGGATGCCTGAAATTTATGGAGGGGATTTCTAGCAAGAAAAATCCCATTGTTGAGTCATCATTCCTAACTCAACAATTCCCGGAATGTATCTTTTATGGGAAAAATAACTGATCACTGATACCACTATGAGATTAACCAGTTCAGTTGTAGAAACACCATCGAAGTTTGTGATCTTAAGCCTGAAACTTTATAGTTTTTTTTATCCTTCTCTCGATTCATTAATTGGTCGAAATCAGGAGCCGATCGCTTCAGTTAAATACTCCGTTCGTTTATTAAATTAAATGTAAACTTGTTCACCCTCCTCGCGTAATTGCCGTACGCTACCAAAAAAAGATTGTGTTCTATGCTTGTGCGTTTTCCTCGTATTACTTGTGCTCTTAATGATGTCCAATACTCCAATGCCCCAAACTCCAACGCCTTCAACACAAACGCCTTCAACGCAAACGCCCCAAACGCAACGACGACATCGGAAAATTGCCATTCTGAGTCCTCAAGGCTTCCACAGACTGCAAACGGCGATCACTCAATTGAGTGGTGGGCATCCTGACGCAAAATCTGTCACGTTAGAAGTCTTAAGTGAAAAGACTGGACTCTCCACCCATACCCTCAGTAAAGTTCATGCAAGGCAAGTGAGTGTCGATCGACGCACCTTGTTTCGCTATTTCAGTGCCTTTAACTTGACCTTAGAAAAGGAAGATTATATCTGTCCTTTTGAGATTGAACCCATTCCGATCGATCAGCCTTTTGTAGAGAAAAACTTTGTAGATCACCCTTCTCAGGGACTGCAAAATGATCGAATGGCTACTTCACCGTATTCTGTGAATTGGGGAATTGCACCGGATGTTTCTACGTTCTATGGTCGCAGTACAGAACTAGCAACTTTGACCCACTGGATTAACCACCATCATTGTCGCGTTGTAACGCTTGTGGGGATGGGTGGAATTGGTAAGACTTGGCTCGCCACCAAATTGGCGGAACAGATACAATCGCACTTTCAGATCGTTCTTTGGCGTAGTTTAAAACCGATTTCACGATCGACTCCACTGTTGCCATTTAATCACTTTCTTGATGATTTAATTCATCACTTTGCGCCCTATTCTACCAGCCCAGCCCCATCAGAACCGTTAGGGATCAAGATGCGATACTTGACGGATTGCTTCAATCGGTTTCGCTGTCTGGTCATCCTCGATAATATTGAGTCGATCGCTAAACCCCGGAGCGCATTTTCGGTTTCGAGCCAGCCTAGTCTGTTGAGGAATGGAGTCAACGATGAAGCGACTCGTGAAGCGACCTGTGAAGCTTACAGTTATTTCCTTCGGCAATTCGCGATCGGGCGACATCAAAGCTGTGTGATTGCAACCAGCCAGATTGATCCGCAGTTACACTGGGCGGTGTCCGATCATCTATTCGGGATCAACTCCCTACGACTGCAAGGCTTAACCTTAGTAGATATTCAACAGATGCTACAACCGATCGGGCAGTTCCAAGGCACGACTCGAGACTGGCATGATCTCGTGAGCTTTTATAATGGTCATCCTCAAGTTTTGTGTATGGTTGCTCGTGTGATCCAACATCTATTTGGGGGAAATATCGCAGATTTCCTACAGAACAAGGCACTATTGTTTGCTGATCTACAGGATTTTTTAGATCAGCAACTGGGGGATGTATCTGATTTGGAACAGGGAATCATCAAGATTTTAGCGGATCAGAATCAGCCGCTTTCCTTTGGGGATCTCCAACAGCGTCTATCTCCTAGCATTTCCAATACTGCACTTTTAGAATCCCTCAAGTATTTAAAGTCACGTTCTCTGATTGAACAAACGACGGCTCACTTTTCCCTTCCCTCCATGTTGGTTCACTATCTGCGATCGCAATACGGAATGGGAACACCGTATGAGAACACGATGGAGGCTGCCTGTTAGCAGAATGCCTAAGCTACCCGTAGCTGCAATTTAAATCAACACAAAATAAGGTACGGATCTCTTTTAGAGCGTAATCCGTACCTTATCTCGATAATTTAGCCAATTGCGGTGAGTCAATTGCGGTGAGTCAACCGTACATCAGCCTGTATTACGCATTCCCGCAGCAATCCCGTTGATTGTCAGTAGTGCTCCTCGCAACAGTTCACCTTTGCTATAGCGCGATCGCATCATGCCTGTGGCAGAACTGCTCTTGTGTTGCCGCAGACGTTGCAGCAATGATACTTGCAGGAATCCCAACGGAACGATCGTGCCATTGCGGAGCTGTACCGATCGTTGCAGCTCGGGATCGCCATCCAGCAATTTCTTATGCCCGGTAATGGTCAGTACCACATCCCGTGTCAGGTGATATTCCTGGGCAATTTGTTCGAATAGCCGCTCAAACCGTTCCCGATCTTCTGGGAGGGATAACTGCTGGACATAGTGCTCTGCAATTTGCAAATCCACCTTGGCCAAGGTCATCTCCACCTTAGAAATCACCATCTTAAAGAAGGGCCATTTCACATAGAAATAGCTCAGGAGTTTGAGATGATCTTCCTTCTCATCCAAAAATTCCTGCAAAGCCGTTCCCACCCCGTACCAAGCAGGTAACAAAAAGCGGCTTTGCGTCCAGCTAAACACCCAAGGAATGGCCCGTAAGCTGCCTAAATCTTTCTTCCCTCCCCGACGGGCCGGACGGGAACTAATTTGCAGTTGGCTGATTTCCTCGATCGGTGTGACCTGATGGAAAAAGTCGATAAAGTCGGGCTGCTCATAGATCAACTTGCGGTAATGGCCGCGCGACTTCGCCGCCAATTCCTCCATAATTTGCTGCCATTCTTCGATTTCATCGAACTTCGTCCCCAGCAAACTCCCTTGTAGCACCGCCGTAGAAGCCGTTTCCAAGTTATACAGCGCTAACTCCGGTAGGGAATACTTGGACGCCAAGACTTCACCCTGTTCCGTGATCTTGATGCGGCCATTCATGCTCGGCCCCGGTTGGGCCAAGATTGCCTCGTAGGCAGGGCCACCGCCACGACCCACCGATCCCCCTCGCCCGTGGAAGATGCGCAGCTCCGCATTGTAACGCTGAGCAATCTGTTGCAAGGCTTGCTGGGCCTTGTGAATTTCCCAATTGCTACTGAGGAAGCCGGAATCCTTATTACTGTCGGAATACCCCAGCATCACTTCTTGGATCACGGGACTATCCCCATCGGCAGCTTGGCTGCTGGCCAACATACTGCGATAGAACGGTAATTCCAGCAGTTCGGTCATCACCTTGGGGGCTTTCTGCAAGTCTTCCACGGTTTCAAACAGCGGCACCACTTGCAAGGTACTGGCGTTATTGGCGGGATCATACAGTCCTGCTTCCTTCGCCAACAGCAAGACTTCGAGCAAATCGCTGACATCGTGGCTCATGCTGATGACGTAGGACTTGCAAATGCCCGTGCCAAATTCCCGCTGGATGGCTCGCACCATGCGCAGGGTTTCGATCGCTTCCTTGGTCTTGTCGCTGAAGGGGAGTTCCCGAGGCACCAGAGGCCGACGGGTTTTAATTTCCTGGGTCAGGAAGGCCACCCGTTCTGGCTCAGACATCTCGTTGTAGGACTTGGGCAGAATTTGCAGGTACTCCACCACTTCTGCGATCGTGTCGGAGTGGCGGGTACTTTCCTGGCGGATGTCCAAGTGGGTCAGCATAAAGCCAAAGATTTCGGCCTGACAGATCAGGTAATCTAAATCCCGACAGCTTAATCCGGTTTCGCTGAGATTTTTTTGAATCAGCCGCAGTTCTGCCAGAAACTCATCTCCGGACTTGTAGTAAATGGCCTCATCCCAGTCGGTATTTTCCGGCTGTTGCCAATCGCCGTTGAACAGTTCCTGGTTGCGCTCCTGGGTATTTTCCAGGCGTTTGTGAATGTAGGCCAGCTTGAGGCGGTAGGGTTCCTGGCGATAACGAATGGCCAAGCGATCGTAGACCTTGGGCAACCGGACGCGATCCTGCTCTAGGGACTCTAACAAGTCCGGCATCACATCACTCCAATGCAGGGACAGACTGAGCAAGTCAATCAGTCGCTTCACTGACTGCATATATTTTTCTAGCACCAAGCGCCGTTGGTAGCAGGCCGTCTGCCAGGTGACCTGGGGCGTTACGGAGGGGTTGCCATCCCGATCGCTGCCCACCCAAGAACCAAAGCGGCAGAAGTTATAGCGCGGCAACTGCATCTGCGGAAAGGATGCGGTTAAGGACTGCTGCAACCGCTGGAAGAGCAGAGGCATGGCATCGAACAGCACTTCCTGGAAATAGTGCAGGGTGTAATCCACTTCGTCCAGAACCGTCGGCTTGAACTGGTGCAGTTCATCGGTACGCCACCACAGGCGAATTTCCTCCATTAGGCGATCGCGTAAGCCTTGGGCTTCCCAGGATGTGGCAGCATGGGGGCCACTGCTTTCCGCCCGATCGAGTTCCCGCAAGAGTTTGGCGATGCGGCGTTGCTTGTCACGAATCGTGTGCCGGACGATCTCCGTGGGGTGGGCGGTAAACACGAGCCAAACTTCTAAGCGATCGACCAGTTTTTGAATCTGTTGAGGTGGCACATTCAACTTCTTCAGCCGAGGAAAGAGCCACTGAAAGGTGCCAACCCCGCGCCGACTGGCCTGCGGATGCTGGGATTTTTTATGCAACAGGTCAGACTCCAGACTGTTGTAGGAGTGGGGGGTTTCTCCGACGGTTTCCAAATCCCAGTAGCTACCCACTTCATCCGCCTCGACCACCTCTTGCGCTGCGCGGTACTGAAGCTGCTGATCGCGTTGCTCGTAGTGCTGCTCCACAATATTGATTAACTGAAAGTAGAGGGCAAAGGCGCGGGCTGCCCGGATTGCCTCATTCAGTTCTAACTGTTCCACCACCTTCAGGGCATCGGAGGCTTCGGAATTAGCCGCCTGTCCTTCGGGGGAACATAGATCGAGCAACTGATTCAATAAGTCTACGAGGGCCTGTCCACACTCCTGCCGCAAGACTGACTCCCACAAGTCCTCGACCATTTTGAGGCGATGGCGCAGAAAAAGTTCTGAGGTCATGACAGCCACGTCCTCCAAAACATTCTCTGAAACAGTCATTGCAGGGAGCTGGGTGGACAACTCATCGGATGATGGGCGAATCGAACTCATAGCGGCAGTTTCAGCAGAGATACTTCATCATTGTATGGGCTTACGTGTCTTTCTCCAGTCATTGCAGGGGAGGGAGACACGATTCATCAGCCAACTTCAGCCCATTCCCGATGGGGAGGAATCTGAGGAAGACACGGGCGTGGGATCGTTTGCGGTGGGTTGAAAAAAGTCCAAGTTTGGCAAGCGATCGCCTCGAAATAACTCCTCGCTCAAAAGACCGAAGGATTGCAGCCCCTGAGACAGCATTCGTCCACCTTTGAGGAGGGTGAGCAAAGATAGGGTCGCGGTAGTGACGATTAAATCGGATCCAAATGATCGTCTATCCCGCTCCGAGGAGATTGAATTGAATGGTACGCGGTGGGAACTTTGCATAGGGCGACAACTTCCAATAAACCGGGCGATGTTCCTCAAGACTGTATTCAGCAATACCAGATTCAGCAAGCCCGAAGTTCTGGGATTGCTAAGGGCATTGATTCCAACTGAACGGAAACAACCTAACAACTTTGGAATTTCCACTTGAAAATTCCAAAGTTGCCACTGCAATCTTGCGACTTGAAATTACGACTTAAATAAATTGCGACTTAAATAAGGTAGCTGAAAACTGTAACTGAAAAGAAGTTGCGCAGAAATTGCGGCTGAGGTGAGTGATGCAGGTTAACTGCTGGGCTAGGTTGCCACTGAGTTAAGTTGCTGAGGGCATCAGCGATTTGAGATCCCTTCTTCCCTAGATTACAGCAGGATCCACTAGCGTCTTTATGGATCCTGCTACTGCTGGAATGCACGGTAGAATGCGAGGAGCCATGGGAGCAAATTACCTCAATTCGATCGATTGAACGATGGGATTCTGAGATCGAATTGAAACAAGGGTGTATCATCTGTTGAAAACGGCAAGTGTTCCTCAGGAGCACTATCTGTAGGGTCGATCTGCCAAAGAACAAACTGGCTATAGGGTCAGATCGCTACTCCCATTCTGTTCAACCGAGTCGTTAGTTGCGATGTTAAACCTACCTGAGCGCCCCTCCCTCCGCAAAGATTCTCAAGGGCTTTCCCCGCTACCCCTGGGAGAATGGCTGTCGCGTGTGTTGGAAATGCCCCAGGATGCTGTCCAGGTACGGCTACGGGGGAATAGCCTCTACATTCTCTGCCAGGGAAATCCCTGCCCGCCCCAAGCTCAGGTGCGTCAACAATTAATCGCCGCGATCGCCCAATCTCGGTTTGAAAGTTTATTGCCTTCGGATAGTCCAATCCTGCATCGGGTTGTGGTCTATGGTCGGGCACTAGGGGATCAAAAGCCGCGCTGGGCAGACACCTTGGAAATCTCCCAGATTGGTGAGCTTTGGGCCAAACAGCAACCAGCGCAAGCACCAGCACAACCACCGGCGCAACACGCGCCCAGAGGCAAGTCGTCGTCTCGATCGGCTCAAGTTCCGCCGTCGCCGCCCGCACCTTGGGATCTCTCCCCCATCCCTTCCCAGCCTCCTGAGCCCGTCTCCTCTGCAATGCCTTCCTCGGAGCGGGTTTCGGTGCCGCCGTTGCGCCCCAAGGCAGCCCCGCAGTCCCTCAAGTCCCTCGCCGAAAGTGGTAAGCCCACGGCGATCGCCCACTACCTCAGCCAGCACTTAAGCCAATACAACATTGCCGTCCGGGTTAAGGCCAAGCCCATTGCGACCGATCGATCGCCCATTCCCAGTGCCCTCGTGACCCAACGCCTCTGGGTAATGTGCGAATCCTCCTATAGCGTGGACGCCAGTTTGATCGCAGAAGCGATCGCCCAACGCCTGCGGGAACTGAAGCTTGACCAATTCCAAGATGCGATCGTGCTGGGGCAAGTCCAGGGAGAAGCCGAACCCGATTGGACGCTGCGCGTGAATTTGACTCCGGCGCAAGAGATGCTGCGGCAGTGGGGGCAGTGGGGCGATGCCGCTGCTCTGACCCAATTACTCAACCAGCGGGTCACCTACGCCCAAATTTCCCTACAGGTTGATCAAACAACCCTGCATATCCACTGTGCGGGCCACCGTGCTGCACCGGATCAAGGTCTGACGGTTGCAGCGATCGAACAGGTGCTCTCCCCCTTGGCTCCCCGTGGCCTGCATGGTGCCAGCATCTACGGGTTGGAGGCGCAGGCATCCCCGCAGCAGGCCACCTGGGTGCATTGGCTGGAACTCCCCGCTGCCAATCAGGTGGATCTGGCAGAATCAGCCAATTCCCTGGCACAACGGGGGGACTTGGGCGCGATCGCCTACCTGCTAACCCGACGACTGAATCCGGATCTGGCCCAATATCTAGCGACGGGCGGCATTCATTTGCAAGTTCGGCAGCGGGATTCGATTTTGCATATCATGGCGGACTCCCTCCACTGCCCGCCCCAAAAGCCCACTGTGGCAACGCTAACCCAGTTTTTCCGCGAGGTGCCTGTACCGGGCCTGACGGGGCTGTGTTTCTATGGTCGCCGATCGGGTCAGTCCCAACCGAGCTGGCGGCGGGGGGTTGATTTAGGAGCCAAGTTGCGGGTTGTGCCAGAAGCAACCCCAGATTTTGCAGCCTCCGATGCCTACGTGGGTGATCTGCTGTCACCGCCGGGAGCCTTGGTCTGGATTCCCCGCAAGGAGCGGCAGTCCTGGAGCCAGCGTTGGGAAAAATGGTCGGCGGTGATCCAAGATGGTTTGATTCGATCGACCCTGTTTAGTCCCGTGGTCACGACCCAGCAGCTGGTTCCCGACAAAACGGTGGCAACGGATAGTCGCCTTGCCTTGGTCTGGGGGTTACTGGGCCTTTGCGTAGCCATCTCCGCCGACTGGAGCCTGGGAATACTGTCCAAATCACAGCCCCAGGATTTAGGTCAATCCTTCGCTCGGAGCCAGCCTGAATTAAAAACTGAAACAGTGCAACTGCCCAGCCTCAGCCTGAACAAATCCAAATCCCCCACGGATAGCACCTTCAATGCCTCTGGATTTACCCAGGAAGGCCCTGGAATGATCACCGCTGCCAAAACGGATCCCACGCTGACCAGGATCAATCCGGATCTCCCCGCTGCCCCCCTCCAGGCCAAGGCGATCGTGGATCCTAAGGAATCTCCCTACCCCAGCTTGAATGCGGAACAGTTGGATGAGCGGTTGGCGCTGTATCAGCAGTCTGTCAAGCGATCGGGGGTGCCGGATGTGCTGATTGTGGGAAGTTCGCGGGCCTTGCGCGGCATCGATCCCACGGCTCTACAGGATGCGCTGGCCCAGGAAGGCTACCCCAATGTCAAGGTCTTCAACTTTGGGGTCAATGGGGCGACGGCACAGGTGGTGGATCTGTTGCTGCGGCGATTGATTGCCCCCAACCAGTTACCCAAGTTGGTGATTTGGGCTGATGGCGCACGGGCGTTTAACAGTGGTCGGGTGGATATTACGTATAACGCGATCGCCGTTTCCGAGGGATTCAAGCAACTGCCCCCCGTGGCCCTGCCGGCGATCGCTCAATCAGAAGCAGCCTCTCCAGCTCCCACAGATCCCGAGGCCGCCAGTGCTGCGCCCAAAGCCCATCTCAAAGAGGCTTACCAAACCTTCGATAAACAACTGGCGGAGGGACTGGGGCGATTATCCGCTGCCTACGACGACCGATCGACCCTACTCACCGCATTGCAAACCCGTCTACTGGGCGGAAGCCAGCCCTCCCCAACGGAAACCTCGCAGGACGCGAATCAAAGTTTGCTGATTCCCTCCAGTGGACGAGGCTTAATCGATATCAACGGGTTCTTGCCGTTGTCCAATCAGTTTAATCCCACCACCTATTACCAAAAGTACACTCGGGTGTCTGGCACCTTTGATGGGGACTATGAGTCCTTCCAATTGCCGGGTAAGCAGGAAGATGCGCTCAAAGCGATCGTGGATTATACCAAGGCTAAAAAGGTTTCCTTAGTTTTTGTGAACCTGCCGTTGACGCTGGAGTATTTGGATGTGCATCGGCGGGAGTACGAAGAGACCTTCCAGCAATACATGACGGAAAAGGCCACAGCTTGGGGCTTTACCTATCGCAATTTGGCCTACCAGTGGAAGACGAAGAATGATCTGTTTTCCGATCCTAGTCACTTGAACCGCTACGGAGCCTATGTCGTGTCCCAGGCGATCGCGCGGGATGCCCTCATTCCTTGGTCCAAGAAAGCTCCCAGCCAGCGACCTTCTGGGGGCGCAACTTCTGGGGGCGTAACTTCGAATGTGCAGTCTAATCCTCGATCGGGGACTGGAGAGAGTCCCAGTGGCTTATCTTCTAATCTCGATCGGTAATGGTTGCATTCCGTTAACGGTTGCATGGTCTCAATCTACGCTTTCCAAAAGTCGGTAATGCTGTAACCCGCTTCCTGGAGCATCGTCCGCAATAGGGGCATACACAGGCCGATGACATTGGTATGGCACCCCTCAATTTTTTCGACAAATACGCTGCCTTTTCCTTCGATCGCGAAGCACCCCGCACAGTTTAGGGGTTCCCCCGTCTCCACGTAGGCGGTAATTTCCGCGTCACTGGGATTGGCAAAATACACCTTGGTGACCTGGTATTTCACCACCTGGAAGCTGGGTTGGAGGTGATCTGGATTGCGGTAGGCTCCGGCCAACACATGGCCTGTAAAGAGTTCGCCCACTTGGCCACGCATCTGTTTCCAGCGTGCGATCGCTTCCTCAGGACTATCGGGTTTGCCGTGGATTTCGCCACCGATCGCCAAGACCGAATCGCAGCCCAACATGACTCCCGGTTGATCGCTAAAAAAGCCCCCCGGCGCGCTGCCTCGGTTCAACCAGAGTTTTTGTAAGCTGGCGTTCAGTTTTTGGCGAGCCAGTTCCTGAACCAGCTCTGCGGGGTCGGTGAGTTGAATCTGATCTTCATCAAACGCACTGGGGTAGACAAAGGGATCAATCCCTGCAAGCTGCAATAGACGGCGACGGGCAGGGGAGGCAGAGGCCAGAACAAAGGGAATCGGCATAGAAGCAAGCAGTCAAACGATGGAATTCAAACAAGCTGGTCAAGAATTTTGACAGCCTGGGGTCGGTGTCCAGGTGCCCAGGAGCAGTGACCAGGGATAGTGCCCAGGAGCAGTGCCCAGGAATAGTTCCCAGGGATAGCGCCCAGTACCGTTAACCCTTTTCATCATGACGCAAAATCACCCAGCAAAAGCTCGATCAAGGAAATCCCCCGATCGAGCCAAAATTCTAATCTTCAGACTGGCTATCGCACCAAACCTCGTACCGTCGCCAGTGAAATTAGTTGCCGAAATTAGTTAACAGTGAAATTAGTTGCCGAAATTAGTTAACGTTGAACGATCGCACCGATTTTTCCAGCAGGGCTTGCATGGTTTCCCAGCGATCCTCCGGCGTCGAAGCATTAAAGGTAAACAGCTTACCGCGACTGACCACTGCACTAGCCAAATTGTGACGCTGTTGACCGTTGGGCAGCTTCACCAGGTATTCCAACAGGTAATAGGCTTTGTCCCCCAGTTGGGTTTCTTGGGCGTTCACCAATTCCGCTGTCCGGCCCGATCCTTCCGGTGCCAGGGCATTCTTGCCAATTTGATACCCCACATCCGTCGGGCTGCCCAAATCTTGTAATTTTTTCTGGCCTGGGACTGGATTAATGACAACACTGACATTTTCAGTCTGCTCAATAATGTCGTGGAGAACAATATCAGCGTTGGAGACCTTCACTTCTACCCAACCCGTGGGATAGAGGAAGCGGTAACCATCTAAACTATCCGAAAAACTTTGCAGTCCGTTCACCCCTACCGCAGCACAGCCTTGGACGCAAAGCGTCACAATCAGACAGAGGCTGAGTACTAATTGCCGGGAGACTAATTGCCGGGAGACTAATTGCCGGGAGACTGGCCAGGCTACTAGCCGGGATACATTTTGAAACAGGTGCCGAGACAGGTTGAGTAGCTGCTTTGTGACCATCGCTGAAACTAGGTGCCTCGATCGAGGTAAACAACGTTTTCTATTCTCCCATGTCCTCGAAGAAAGATTTTCGGTCAGGCTATCCCGATTCCGGTAGAATGCTGCTGGAAGTTAAGCAAGATGTGTAATCAGCGCGGTAGAAACCCGATGATTCTGCCCATGCTAAGAACAAATCTTTGTGGCAATCGTCATGAGAGACGCCTGCTATAAGATCATCCTCTACCGCCCGTGTGAGTATTTCTGTGAGCGTAATGCAGTTGAACAATCCCTCTGCTCCATCCACGCCGATCATCCTCGAGACTTTGCCCCATCCGCCTTTACCGGATGGAGTTTGTCCCCGTCGGACGCGATCGCAGATTGATCTGCTGTTATTAGCGATCGAGGCGTTGGACCTAACCGGTTCTGAGGCAATCCTCATCGTGGCACGGGATCTAGAGCTAACCAGCGTGATTCCCGATCGGGTCACCCTATGGCGGCTCCGGAGTACAAATCCTATGCGTCGCACCAATCAGCGGCGATCCTTGGCGGTCGTAGAGGCTAAAGCACTCGTCGTCATTTTGTGCAACCTGGCACGGCGGTTGACCGTTGTGGTGCGACAACACCTGCTGACCTATCATCAGCTCCTAGACAAACAACAGCCGCCCACTGATGACTTTTACCTCGCAGCTTATTTAGAGCGCTTTCGAGCCCATTTTCGATCGCGGATGAATCCTCGGCGGGCAGCGGTGTTAGCCTACAGCACCGACGAAAGCTTGAACCAGCTCGCCCTGGAATTATTAGGTCAATTGTTATTTTGCACAGGCACCTCTGGAATGCAGCGGTTGTGGATTAGCCTGTTTGATGGAGAAGTGGCATGAGTACAATTCAGCGGCAATATAGCCTACCCAACTGCACCCTCATTTTGGAGGGCTTTCGGGATATGGCCAATTTCAATCCCGCCGAGTTACGTCCCGTAATGTCTTTGCTGCTCAATGCAGAATGCCACTTGGAAGGGATCCAGACACCTCTGGTGGGAGGCCGGGAATTTTTTGAAAGTTTAGTGACGGCTGTGAGTCTCTATGCGCAGGAATGCCTGAGCGGAGTTCCCCTGCCCCATCACCTTTACAGCGATAAGACTGGGCTGGTACAGATCAAGCGAGTGGGGCCAGATACCCACCAACTCACCTACCGGGTTGAGCCCTCTGAAGCGGGAACGGCCTCGGAACCCAGGGTGGTTAATTTAACGACGGTGCAGTTGTTTGATCTCGTGGAAGCGATCGATCAATTTGTCGCCGATACGCAAACGCTGCCGTTTTGGTCGTTGAACTTGGCTCCAGTGCCCAAGAAATACGCCCCTCGGGAAATTGGGGTGAAGCAGGCGCTTCCAGCGGCGATCGGGGTGTCGAGTTTGGCCTTGGCGGGGGCAGCATTATTTGCGATGCCCACCCCGGAGTTTCGCCAGCCCCAAAACTTCAAGCCCGGCAGTCAACCCAGCCCCACGGCGTCCGCCAGCGCTAGCCCGTCGCCCAGTCCTTCCAGTACAGCACCGGACTTATCGCAACTGGAAACGGCGCTGGATAAGGTTCCGCCCATTACCGATCCTGAAGAAATTGCCAAGTTGCAGGCAGGCTTAGAGGAAAAACTGAAGTTGCAGTATTCGGTGGCGGCGCAGGTGCCCGAAGCGTTGGTCTATCGAGTCAGTGTAGGCAAAGATGGCAACATTGTGGGCTACAAGGATCAGAACGAAGCGGCTCTGAAAAATTCTGCGAAAACGCCGTTGCCCAGTTTGCTGGTTAAACCCGTACCAGGACAGCCCGTCGCGGAGGCGATCGCCCAGTACCGGGTGACATTCCAACCCGATGGATCCTTAGAAGTCATCCCCTGGGAAGCGGTAACAGCAGCTAGCCCGAGTCCCAGTCCTAGCGAAAGTCCCAGTGGCAGTCCTAGTCCCAGTCCTAGCGAAAGTCCCAGTCCCAGCCCTAGCGAAAGCCCCAGTCCAACGCCCAGCCCAGAGGCATCCGCGAGTCCTTCTCCCACGGCTTCCGCAGAATCCGGCGAAGTCACAGAAATTACGGCTTCTGCTGAGGTAGAGACCCTCCAACCTAAGTTGAGGGAACAGGTGGTTAAGGCTTGGACGGATCCGCTGACCTTTAATGATGATTTGCAGTTCCGTGTACGGGTAGACAAGGCGGGCAACATTCTCGATTTTCAGCCCCATAACCGCGCTGCCCGAGACAATGTGAATGTGACCCCCCTGCCTCGTCTGGGCAAAGAAGCCACCTCGGATCAAACGCCCTCCCAGTCCTTTGCGACCTTTAAGGTTGTGTTTCGACCCAATGGACGGCTAGAAGTGAGTCCTTGGCATGGGTATATCAACTAGGTGAAATCTTCTCCTGGAATTCCCAGAGCTTCCTTCTGAATCGACTCTAGGCAGTTGAGTTACTATCAAGTTAACGATCGTTGAGGGTGCCTCCATCCTCATGGTGGATTTTGGCAGCATTTTGTGCGATCGTTCATGTTGACCCCATCACCTCTAAGTTTCTATGGAGCAGCCTTCATTGCCCACCGAGGTCATTCTCCAGGCATCCCAAAAATCCTTGGGGAATGTCTACCTCGATTGGGTCCCTCAACCGGGAGCCTACCTCAACCTCGAAGGTCAGACCTATACGGTGCTAGAACGACGCCATCGCTATCAGTTCAAAGCAGGACGGTATCGTCTCCATAAGATTGCGATCTACGTACAAAGTTCGGCTTGCCCAGAGGAACGGAGCTTGGTTGATGGGCGGTGGGTGATGGGAGACGCAAGCTGCCAATACAATGCGCGATCGGAACTCCTGCGGTGTGCGGTAAATGCCTTTGGGCCTTGTCAAGGGTGCCAGTTCTACACCCCTCGGGACTCACGATCGCCATTGGGTTGAGTTGGACTGGGTACGGCTGAATGGGGCGTGATCGTTGCATGGACGCGATCGCTTAATCCATGAGGGATTTATGGTTGAACATATATTCTCCATCCAGAGTTTCATGTTCAATCACGAAAACATTGGAGTAGAGATTGGCGATAATTTGCTTGCCCTGTTGGGTGAGGGAAAGATACCGCAGGCCATCTTGAATATAGGGATATACCCCTTTCCAGTAGAAACGGGGGTAGTTTTTCCGCAGATCTCCGGGATTACGGTAGCCCAGCAATTTGTTGACTCCGGTTTCTTCAAACTCGTAGAACAGGGCGCTGATTTTCTTGAGATAGCGGGGATCGCTCAGTTGTCCAATTAGATCGGATCCGCGAATCAACCCAGGATAGTCATCGGTGGTTTGATGGTCTTCCGCCGAGGGTACCGGGAAGCGTGTCAGTTCAATATTGCGCTTGATGGCTTCGGCATCGATCAGGCGATGGTTGCCAAAGCGCTCGTCAATAAACAGTTTGGCCCGATCGACATGGTAGGGGGTCAGGGCAGCATCGGTCGCCCCGTGGGGTAGTTGGATCATTTCTTCGCCAATGCCGGTGGCATACCAGCCATGGCGATCGGCGCGGCAGACACCCTTGACATAACCAATGTCGTGGCAGACCAGAGAAATAATAAAGTGCAGCCAGTCTTCACAGGAAACGCCCCCTTCCCGAATTTGTCGGCCTCGCAGGACTTCTTGGCCGACTAAGGTAACGAGAATTGAGTGCTCCACATTGTGGTAGAGAGCATCACTATTGGCGACATTTTCCATCGCCATGGCACCCACCCAGCCAATGATTTCTTCATAGTCACATTTGAGGCCGCCGTAGGTGCGTCGGTAGCCCTCGCGCAACTTTTTTACAAAGTCGTCAATTAGTAGCTCAGTTGCATTAAACATTCCGTATAGCCGTATAGCTAGGTGCTAGGTGATGTTCCTATTGTTCCCCGTGGGTGATGTTCCTATTGTTCCCAGAAATTTCTTAGACAAATGGTGTCCCAATAAAATTTGAATTTGGTATAATCTGATGAGCAGCGACGCGGGTATAGTTTAGTGGTAAAACGAAAGCTTCCCAAGCTTTAGTTGCGGGTTCGATTCCCGCTACCCGCTTTTCCCTAAATCCCTTTTGGGCCTAACCTTTCAATGGGTTCTAGAGTTTTCACTGAACTGTTGACTGGTACATACATCCTGCTTGAGGGTCTTTTGAAGCTACCCTCCAGTAAAGCTTGGGGGAAGTTGGGGGCAATTCAGGTCGAGTAGAAGCACAATCTTGCAGCTAATCCCTTTGAGGGGATGGAAAATCGGATGCCGAAATATCGCTCGCTTATCCAGGAGAAACCAAGCCCAACGCCGTCACAGAAGCAGCGCGAGAATCGGTTCTAGCCGTATTGCGATCGGACGAGCGACAAGGCATGACCTATCCAGCAATTTTCATTATGACAAATCAACATCACAAATCAACTGGAGTGAGGCGGGACTTGCAACTCTAGTCCTTTAAATCATGAAGGTGAGCCAAGGATCCCCACTCTCGAACTGTAGGTTGCGCGGAGATGCTTCAGATGCATCTTGCTGATCGTCTGAAGTTGCTGGAATTGCAGCCGATCGACCGATCATGGATAGTAAATCTCGGTATCGTACAAGTTGGAGAGTGTGTGTGAGTCCCAATCAGAAGAGAAATGCTGATCCAGCGACCTCTATGAAGCGTAATGTTTTCGCAAGCCGAATCCTGTTGACTTGGCGACACTTGTTAGGAGAGGCGCGGACACGCATCTTGCTTTGTTATGTGGGTTTGACTTTAGGCCTAGTGGTGGTGGCCTTACCGCTGATGCAGCAGCGGGTCTTTTCTAAAGTGGATGCGCGGGTCAGGGAGGATTTAGAAGAAGAAGTTGAGGACTTTAATCGGATTTTACGGGGTGATTTGGATGAGGCCGATCGACGGGAGCTAGAAAATATCGTTGAAGATGGACGTCCACCATTTACGACCCGACCGCAAACTAAGCGCGAGGTAGAAACGATCTTTGAGCTGTATCTGAATCGGCGGGTGCCAGAAGATGATACGTTTTTGATTGCCATTATTAACGGGGAGTTTTATAAGTCGAGTCCTAGAGCTTTACCGACAACGCTTGACCCACAACAGGGTTTGGTAAAGGGCTGGAGTAGTCTTAAGAATTTCAAAAGGGGGAAGTTAGAACACCACGATTCCGCCTTAGGTAGCCTGAAATATATGATCCAGCCTGTGGTGGTTGATGGCAATGTGATGGGACTGTTGGTGGTCGTCCATGGTGTCAATGGGGAACGGCAAGAGGCGATCGAAGCTTTGAGTGGCGTGATTCAGGTGTTGGGTGGGTTATTGTTTCTGGTGCTGGCGATCGCTTGGTGGCTGTCGGGGAAGCTGCTGTCGCCCTTGCGGGATTTGGTGAATACGGCGCATCAGATTAGTGAAGCCGATTTGAGTGCGCGGTTGCCTGTAGATGGCAATGGCGAGATCGCAGAATTAGCAACGACGTTTAATGACATGATGGATCGCCTAGAATCCGCATTTGCGACCCAGCGGAATTTTATTAATGATGCTGGGCATGAGTTGCGAACTCCCTTGACGATCGTGCAGGGGCATTTGGAACTGATGGGCAATGACCCGATGGAACAATCGGAAACCCTGGCTTTGGTGAATGATGAACTCGATCGCATGGGGCGCTTAGTGAATGATTTAATTTTGCTGACGAAAGCGGAGCGGCCTGATTTTCTGCAACCGGAGCAAGTAGATTTGCGAATCTTAACGGAGGAATTGCTAACAAAAGCAACGGCCTTGGGCGATCGCAATTGGCAACTGGATCGGGTGGCACAGGGCAGTGCCTTTCTCGATCGGCAGCGCATGACGGAAGCTGTGATGAATTTGGCGCAGAATGCCGTACAGCATACAGAACCAGGGGCGGTGATTGCGATCGGGTCGAGTCATAATGGGCGCTCGCTGCGAATTTGGGTGCGGGATACGGGAGAAGGTGTGAGCACTGAAGATCAACAGCGGATTTTTGAGCGATTTGCGCGGGCGGCAAGGAGCCGACGACGATCGGAGGGGTCGGGCTTGGGGCTAGCGATCGTGCGGGCGATCGCCGAAGCCCACCATGGAGAAGTCCACTTAGTGAGCCAAATTGGCCAGGGGGCAACCTTCATGATTGTTGTGCCAATTTTAGCGAGTGTCACCTCATCGCCAATCCGGAAGCGACAACTGTAGTAGTTTGCTCTCAGAGTATAAATACGTGTCGGGTATAAGCTTTGTTGGCTTTGTACCGATCACCCCGCGACCGATCGTCCTATGCCCCATATTTTGATTGCCGAAGATGAACCTCGAATTGCAGCCTTTATTGAAAAGGGTTTAAAGGCCAATGGCTATAGGGTTGACATTGTCGAGGATGCGAATTTGGCGATCGAAATGGCACTCCGGGGTAATTATGACTTACTGATATTAGATTTGGGTTTGCCGGGGAAGGATGGACTGGAAGTGCTAGAAGCGCTGCGGGGACAGGGATTTCAAGCACCGATCGTAATTGTGACGGCGAGGGATGATATTCAGGATAAAGTGGCGGGTTTTGAAGGGGGGGCCAATGATTATCTAACTAAGCCCTTTCGATTTGAGGAATTGTTAGCGCGGATTAAGGTGCGATTGCGCGAGCGACCCCCAGCAGCGACCCCCTCGGAATCGGTGCTTTTAGAAGTGGGGGATTTGGTTTTGGATCTGCGAACGCGCCAAGTCAAGGTACGGGAGACATGGGTAGAGTTGCCATCGCGGGAATTTACGCTGGCGGAAATGTTCTTTCGGAATCCAGGGCAGGTTTTGACACGGGAGCGCTTGCTCGATCGGGTCTGGGGCTATGACTATGATCCAGGCTCGAATGTGGTGGATGTGTATGTGGGTTACCTCCGCAAAAAGTTGGGTAGCAAGGTCATTGAAACAGTCAGGGGCGCTGGGTATCGCCTGAAACGGCCTTGAGGCAAGGCTTGGCAAAGCCGTCAGCCATTCTAAGAAAATTCTCATACATTTCGGGATCCTCTGATAGGGATAATAGGAGCGGTATTCTCGTTCCTGGATGAATTTTTGCGTCTCCCTCCATGACAACAACATTTGTTGGGACAGGATCGCCCTATGTATGAAGCCTGTAGGATTTGAATGAACCGTATTTTGCTTGCTGAAGATGAAGTGCGTTTGGCGGCCTTTGTAGAAAAAGGACTAGTCAGAAATGGCTTTGTGGTGAGGATCGCAGAGGATGGTGAAATGGCGTTAGACCTACTGCGCAAGGAGGAATTTGACCTATTGCTGTTAGATGTTGGTTTACCGCTGAAGGATGGCTGGGCGGTACTAGAGGAAATGCAGCAACAAACGAAAAAGGTGCCTGTAATTGTCGTAACGGCCATGAGTGATAATGGTAACCATGCTCAGGCATTGGCAATGGGCGCACATGATTTTGTGATGAAGCCATTTAAGTTTAGCGAATTGTTAGTCAAGATTCAGGCTCTTTTAAATGCTGAATAGAAGCGATTGGGCTAGGTGATTTTGGGAGCACTGAGAGGGGGTTGGAAAAGTCTCTAAGGGCGCGCCCCTGCGATAGCATCACGCCCCTGCGATAGCATCCAGTTGTGATTAAAAATCATGGCTGGATGATGTGATTAATGATAACTTTTCAAACATTCTCTAAAAAATAATCCAATAGGATGAGAAACGTTTCATCTAACTGGCAAGCGATCAATTGAGATCGGCCAGTCCAAAAGCTGCGTACCAAGTTTCAGCGTGCTCAATGCCCTAGAATCCGTTGACAGTTCAAGGTTGAAAACCTTACTGGCATTGTGTTTGAGAAGATTAACAGCCAGACAGCATCCGAGAGCCGCTACGATTTCGAGGGATGATCGTTATATTTTGAGTAGCAATCTTTACGTTACGAAAAAGTTCCCGATTTTCGTGAGATATATCTCATCAACTTTTCATGTTTGCTTAACTCTTCTATAAGAAAGTGAACACCATAAGAGCGCGCAACTGAATTTGATAGTTGAGACCCCATTCAGATTACGCCCCAAATTAACTATGCGGAGTTCGTTCTATGCGTGTTTGTGTCATCGGAACTGGATATGTAGGCTTAGTGACGGGTGTTTGTTTAGCCAAACTGGGACATAACGTTATTTGTGTCGATAACAATGTGGAAAAAGTCGCCTTGATGCAGTCTGGGCGATCGCCGATTTATGAACCAGGATTAGAGCAATTAATGCAAGAAGTGGCTTCAGCAAATCACTTGAGCTTTACAACAGATCTGGCCTTAGGGGTGGCCCATGGTGACATTCTCTTCATCGCAGTTGGGACTCCAGCTTTACCGACGGGTGAAAGCGATACACGCTACGTAGAAGCGGTCGCCCGTGGCATTGGCGAATATCTCAACGGTAGCTACAAAGTAATTGTGAACAAATCAACGGTGCCGATCGGTTCAGGCGATTGGGTTCGACGGATTGTGCTGGATAGTGTCGCAGAACGACAGGAAAGCATTGCTGGATTTGATATTGTCAGTAATCCAGAATTCCTCCGGGAAGGTTCCGCTATCTACGATACCTTTAATCCCGATCGCATTGTCCTGGGTAGCAACAGCCAACGGGCGATCGCCATAATGCAGGAACTCTATGCACCATTAGTGAATCGTAAGGTGGGTGAATATCTTGCACCCAATCATACGAACCCTGTGCCAGTCGTGATTACTGATTTGACCTCGGCGGAAATGATCAAATACGCTGCGAATGCGTTTCTCGCCACGAAGATTAGCTTTATTAACGAAGTGGCGAATATCTGCGATCGGGTTGGTGCAGATGTGACACAGGTCGCTCAGGGTATAGGGTTGGATTCCCGCATCGGTACCCAGTTTTTGCAAGCGGGAATTGGGTGGGGGGGGTCTTGCTTTCCCAAGGATGTTTCGGCGTTAGTCCATACGGCGGCAGATTATGGCTATGAAGCGCAGGTGCTCAAGGCGGCGATTGCGACCAATCAAAACCAGAAATTATTGGCCTTAGAGAAACTTCAGCAGGTTTTGAAGATTCTCAAAGGGAAAACGATCGGGCTGTTGGGCTTGACGTTTAAGCCGGATACGGACGATTTACGCGATGCACCAGCCTTGGAATTGATTGAACAGTTACAGCGATTGGGAGCCAAGGTGAAGGCTTATGATCCGATTATTCCAACCAATTCTCAACATCCTGGTTTGCAAAATGTGCAGCAGGTGTCAACCCCTGCGGCTTTGGCGATGGGTTGTGATGCCTTAATTTTGGTCACGGATTGGCAGGAGTTTCAGAGGCTCGATTATGCCCGGTTGGGTGAGTTGATGGAATCCCCGATTTTGATTGATGGGCGTAATTTTATCAACCCTGATCAAGCGGTAGAGGCGGGGTTTTATTACGTGGGTGTGGGCCGATCTGGTCAGTTGGTCGGGCAGATGGGGCGAAATGGTGCATTAAATGATGCATTATCTGGAACCATCCATCCGACGGAAATGAATGCAAGCTACATCGTTATCGATTCATTTATTACCTAACGATCGCTATGAAATTAATGGTTTATTCCCACGATGCGTTTGGGTTAGGTAACGTTCGTCGAATGTTGGCGATTTGTGAACACCTGCTTGAAACCATTCCGCATCTCTCAATCTTGTTACTCTCTGGTTCGCCAATGCTTCAGAGCTTTCGCTTACCCAAGGGACTCGACTACATCAAATTGCCCTGTCTCAATCGCAGTGAATCGGGGGAATTGACGAGTAAATATTTGGGTACGGATGTTGAGACGACTTTGAAGCTGCGATCGGACATTATGCTCGCAGCAGCCCGGAGTTTTCAGCCAGATATGATGTTGGTGGATAAGAAGCCATTTGGCTTGCGGGAGGAGCTGACAACGACGATTCGCTATCTCACATGTACTCAACCGCAGACGAAGTTTGTGCTGCTATTGCGCGATATTCTAGATGCACCAGAAAAAACAATCAAGGAATGGCAAGATCACAATTACTTTAGTGCGCTGGATTTGATTTACGATCGTATCCTCGTTGTGGGAATGCCGGAAGTGTTTGATCTCCGCCAGGAATATGCATTTCCCGTCGATGTGGCCAACAAAGTGGAGTTCTGTGGTTATCTGCGGAAGAAACCCGGTCAGGTCGATCGCGGGAAACTCCGTCAACAGTTGGGCATCAGTCGTGATGAAAAACTGGTGCTCGTAACCCCAGGGGGGGGTGAAGATGGGATTCAGTTGATTCAAAATTATCTGACGGGCCTCACGACGCGATCTCCAACCTTCCGCAGCTTAATCGTCACAGGGTCAGAAATGAATCCGAGTGTTAGAGATACCCTGAATCAAATGGCGCAGAACGAGCCATCCGTGCAGATCATGGAGTTTACCAATGATTTGATGAGCTACATTGATGCAGCCGATTTGGTGGTTTGTATGGGGGGCTATAATACGATTACGGAAGTGCTATCCCAGGCAAAGCGGACGATTTCTGTGCCTCGGATTAAACCCGGTCATGAACAGTTGATGCGCGCTAATCGAATGCAAGAATTTGGACTGTTGCGATATCTGCATCCTAGCGAATCCACTCCAGAGAAATTATTTGAGACAGTTGAAACAGAGTTACAGCAGGCGCGATTGACAGCAGTTGAACGGCTGGATTTGCAAGGTTTACCCAAAGTCACCCAAGCAATTTCGCGAATGTTATTTGGTGAGCCTGCCCGATCGGTGATTAGTCATTCAATCTTAACGCCCCCAAGTCCAAAAATTCAGCCTGTGATTCAGTAGGTGAAGTGATGAAACGTTTAATGTTTTACTGCCAGCATATCCTTGGAATGGGACATCTGGTCCGTAGTATGGAAATTGTCCGAGGTTTGACTCAGGAGTTTCAAGTTTGTTTTATTAACGGTGGAGAAATTATCAACGGATTTGATATTCCGGCGGGTGTGGAAGTTGTTAATCTACCTGCAATTAAAACGGATGCGGAATTCCGCGCTTTACAAGTGGTGGATTCAGATTTGGATTTGGCCGCAGTGGAAGCAATTCGTCGCGCTCAGTTGCTCCAGGTTTATCACCAGTTTCAACCGGATGTATTGATGATTGAGCTATTTCCCTTTGGGCGACGCAAGTTTTCGTTTGAATTAATTCCTTTACTGGATGCGATTCAAGCGGACGATCGCAAAACAAAGGTGGTCTGTAGCTTGCGGGATATTGTGGTCACGAAGCAAAATCGTGAAAAGCATGAGCAGAAAGTCTGTACCTTAATCAATCAGTATTTTGATTTGCTGTTGATTCATGGCGATCCAAAATTCCAACCGATCGAGGAAACTTTCTCCCGCATCAAGGATTTACAATGCCCGGTTTACTACACAGGTTACGTGGTGCAGCCCCAGCCTGTTGAGTCTGCAACTCTGCCCATTCAAGAACCGATAATTTTAGCCACGATCGGGGGTGGTCGATTTGGACATGAATTATTGGATGCAGTGGTGGCAGCGGCTCCAGCCCTGGAAACCCTAATTCCTCACCAAATCCAAGTCTTCACAGGCCCTTTCTACCCGGAGGAAAAACTGCAAGATTTGCAATGGAAGGCTACAAACTGTGGCAATTTGCGAGTCGATCGCTATACGCCCAATCTGCTTCAGTACATGCAGCGAGCTGATCTCTCGATTAGTATGTCTGGCTATAACACGACACTCAATGTTCTCACTACGGGTGTAAAAGCGATGTTAATGGCATTTACAGGCAATGATGATCAAGAACAGCGGATGCGATCGCAAAAGCTGGCAGCAATGGATTTGGTCACGACGATTCAGCCAGAAGATTTAGCAGTCGATCGATTTGTAGCATTAATCCAAAGCTGCCTCCAGAAGCCCCAACAAACGGTGCAATTTGATTTTGATGGGGTGGCGAAGACGGCTAGCTTGGTGCGATCGATGTTTGAAATGCAGCAGGTGGCTTGAAGTCGATCGGGCTTTCCGACAAGTGATCGCCCCCCATCCGCCAGTCTTGGTTTTTGGGGGCTAGCCAGAAATTCAACGATAGTCCAGCCAAGTCAACGATTCCTAATCTCTGAATACCATGAGCAAGAAAATTTGTATTACGACCCTAGAATTTCCGCCCGATGTTGGTGGCGTGGGAGAATCCGTGGCACGGATTGCAAAATTGTTGACGCATGAAGGCTATGAAGTGCATGTGGCTGTGTTTCGATCGAAACAGCGCCTTGTTCCTCAGGGGGTGCATCGCCCTGCTAGCTGCACTTCGACGGAGCAAGATGGCATTCACGTTCATCGGATTAAATCAGCTGCAAGGGAAGGGACTCCGGAGATTCAAGACTTTTTCAGTGAAGTTGCATTTTACTTAAAGCAATTACATCAACAACATCACTTTGACTTGTTCCATGGCTTCTTTCTGACTGAAACGGGCTTTGTCACGACGTTATTGGCGAAGGAATTAAATATTCCCGTAATTAACAGCATTCGCGGTAGTGATTTGCATAAGCATCTTTTCAACCCGAAAAATCATGGGCAAATTGCTTGGATCCTCAGGAATTCCGATTGGACAACCTATGTTAGCCAAGATTTGCAGCAACGGGCGATCGCCATCGAACCCAGCGTTCAGTACAAGTCCTCAGCGTTCTTGAATTCGATCGTACCGATTGAATTTGAGAATTTACCCAAACCAGCTTTGATGCAAGATCTGCCGGGGGTTGTGATTGGTTCTAGCGGACGCTTTCGAGACAAAAAAGGGATTGAATATCTCCTCGAAGCCTGTGCAGGTTTGAGCCAAGAACTTGATCTGACTTTGCTGCTGATTGGTGATTTTGTGGAGAAAGAGCGGGATTACTGGAACCAACAAATTGCGACTAGTGGCATCGGCGATCGGCTCAAGGTCACAGGCATTCTCAGCCGTGCTGAGACCCTATCCTATCTGCCCCATCTCGATATTTACGCGATTCCCTCGCTGCATGATGGTTGCCCGAATGCCATGCTAGAAGCGATGTTAGCCGGTTGCCCGATCGTGGGTAGCAAGGTTGATGCGATCGGTGAAATTTTGGCAGACGGGGCTTCTGGTATTGCTGTCAATCCTGGTGATAGTCAAGATTTAGCCCAGGCAATTCGGCAATTGGCTGTGAATCCAGCACAGCGATCGAAGTTAGGAATTGGGGCAAGGCAGAAGGTACTCACTGATTTAGCCCCCAAGATTGAAAAAGAGAACTGGCTGACGGTTTATCGCCAAGTACTGATCGATTCAGCCGATGATTTGCAGTCAGTGCCGGAATTAGCCGTGATTTAGAAGCATCAGCTGCAATCGTATTCATTAAAATTCAACTAGGATTCCATCATGTCTACAACACAACCGAGAGTTACGATCGTTATCACCCCCCGTGAACGTTTCAGCTTTACCCAACAAAACCTGGAAAGCATTTACCAAGACACGCTGATTCCCTTTGAACTCATTTACGTTGATGGGGGTTCGCCGGAATCGGTTAAAACTTACCTGCAGGAACAATCCCAAGCAAGAGGTTTCCAACTGATTCGTACCGAGCAATATCTCGCGCCCAATCAGGCCAGAAATTTGGCGATTCCCCATGTCTCAACGGAATTCATGCTATTCGTTGACAACGATGTTTTGGTTAGCCCCAACTGGTTAGAGCGATTACTGAAATGCGCGGATGAGACGGCTGCAACGGTTGTGTGCCCCCTGACTTGCATTGGGAAGAAAGTCAATGAAATTATTCACTTAGCGGGGGGTGAAGCCCACATCTACGAAGAAGCCCAAGAGGATGGCAGCATTGCTCGGAAGGTGCATGAAAAGCATTATTTCGTGAATCGCCCCGTAGCAGAGGTGAAAGATCAGCTACATCGTAAGCAATGCGAATTTGCTGAGTTCCACTGCATGTTAGTCAAAACGGAGATTTTCCAAATCCTGGGTCTACTGGATGAAAAACTGCTCAGCACCCGTGAGCATATCGACTTCTGTATGTCCGTCACCAACGCAGGCGGTACGATTTACTGTGAACCCGATTCCGTTGTCACCTATGTGCCAGAATTGCCACTGAATTGGGCCGATATTTCATTCTTCCTATTGCGCTGGAGTGATGCCTGGGAGTTGTCGAGTCTCGAGCATTTCCAACAAAAATGGAATCTCACCAAAAAAGACAAGTACTTCAAGAAACGCTACAAGCGTCTGGGCCATCGCCGCCATAATGCCTTTCTCCGGCCTCTTGTACGTCGCATCAACCCCCTGCCTGAGAATGTTTGGATTGAGCAACAGGCGATCAATGTGGAGCGTTGGGTGAATCATCGAATTACCGATCGTTACATCAAAAAGTACAGCCAAACATCCCAATCCCTAGTGTAGATTGTGCTCCCCCTAGCTCCCCTAATCTCTTTCGGAGAGGCTTTGCCAACACCAGGGGGGAACCGAATTCAAAGTCCCCTTTTGTTCTAGCGCAGCAGCGCGTAGCGCGGGGATTTAGGGAGATCACAAATGGGGGCAAGCAACGACTGACTGAGTATGTATTCCCATTTACCCTGATGTTTCCTATGAACCGCGATCGTAAAAGCATTCGCGCCGCCCTCCCCGGACTCCAACGCATCCTGCAACGCTTTGGCCCCCAAATCAAGGCTCAACGGGGATTACTGGCCATTGCCTTTCTCTCACTAATGGCAGAAATCGGGTTGCACTTGCTCGAACCTTGGACATTAAAGTTCATCTTTGACTATGTGCTGCTCGATCGCTCCGGCGGCAAAATCCTCCCCAGTTTCCTCCAAGGCTTCTCGCCACTGACATTAATCTCAGGCTTGACTGCGATGATGTTAGTCGTGATTACGCTGCGGGCGATCGCGGCCTACCTGAGTGTTGCCAGCATGGCTCAAGCCGCCATCAATATCCTGACCCAAATTCGGGCACAGCTTTATAGTCATATTCAAATGCTGTCGCTCTCTTTCCACCATCGCAATCGCAGTGGGGATTTGCTCGCCAGGGTGACCTCTGACATTGATCGCCTACGCGACACCACCGTAATGGCTTTTATGCCGCTCCTAGCGCATAGTTTAACGCTGCTGGGGATGATGTTTGTGATGTTTTGGATGCATTGGGAATTGGCCTTAATGGCAATTTCCGTAGTGCCCTTATTCCTGTTCTTAACGGCAAGATTGAGTCACAAGATTCGCAAAGAAGTGAAGCAACAGCGGCAATGGGAAGGGGCCATGAGTGCCACCGCTGCCGAATCGATCGGGTCAATCAAATTAGTCCAAGCCCTATCACTCGAATCTATTTTAGAAAACACATTCCTAGAGCATAACCATTTCAGCCTCAGTGCCAATATTCGATCGCAAAAATTAGCAGCGGCTTTAGAGAGATCGGTGGAGCTGATGGTCGGTGCAGCAACAGCGTTTGTACTTTGGCGCGGGGTGCAATTGGTTTTAGGAAATGTGCTGACTCCTGGAGATTTGCTGGTTTTCGTGAACTATATGCGGATTGCTTTCAAGCCAATGCGCCAATTGGCTAAATACACGGGGCAAATTGCCAAGGCAACCGCTTCTGGCGAACGCATTCTGGAAGTTCTCGATACCCAACCGGAAATTCAAGACAGCCGAGGCGCGATCGGGGCTCCCCAGTTCCAAGGAGAGGTGCGATTCCAAAATGTTAGCTTTGCCTATGCCAATCAATCCGATACGCTCCAAGGGATTAGTTTGGTGGTTAAACCGGGGCAACAAATTGCACTGGTGGGCACTTCCGGCGGTGGTAAATCCACGCTGATTAGCTTACTGCTGCGATTGTACGACCCAACCACAGGGCAAATCCTAATTGACGGCCACGATTTACGGGAATATAAACTGCAATCATTACGCCAGCAAATGAGCATTGTCATGCAAGATAGTTTATTATTCGCGGCATCAGTGCGGGAAAACATTGCCTATGGTGCGCCTGGAGTTGCAGAGGAAGACATAATTCGTGCTGCGAAATTAGCCAATGCCCATGAGTTCATTCTGCGCCTACCGGAAGGCTACGATACCGTGCTGGGTGAGCGAGGGGCGACGTTATCGGGGGGACAGCGGCAGCGCATCGCGATCGCCCGTGCTGCGGTTCGACCTGCCCCGATTTTGATCCTGGATGAACCCACGACCGGGCTAGATCAAGAAAACGAACATCAGGTAACGCTGGCTCTAGAGCGCTTGATGCGCGGACGCACGACCTTTTGGGTGTCCCACAATCTCAAAGCGATTCAACAGGCTGATCAAATTCTCTATATCGAGCAGGGCGAAATCGTTGAGCAGGGCACCCATCAATCCTTGATGAACCTAGGTGGGCGCTATGCGGCGATGGTGGCATTGCAAAATGCGTTACCCGCGATCGTGTAAGGAGTCCATGATGACCACTCGCGTTATTCTCCTTCGCCATGGCCGCAGTAATTACAACGAATTGGGGGTATTCCAAGGCAGTTGTGATGATTCTGTTTTAACTGAAACGGGTCTGGCCATGGCGGGAAAAACCGCAGCTTACCTGGCTCAGTTTCCCATTGATACCATTTACACCAGCTCCTTACAACGCGCCAAGCAAACAGCATATATTGTATCTTGGCAGCAGTCAGAAAAACTCCATCCCAGAGCGTCCGAGGACTTACAGGAAATCCATTTACCCGCTTGGCAAGGACTACGTTATCAGTTTGTCCGTGAGCAGCACAGTGATGCATATGCCATCTGGAAAGAAACGCCCCAGGATTTTGCCATGCTTGATCCTTCTGGGAACCCTTTTTATCCAGTGCGAGAGCTATTTGAGCGATCGCTGAATTTTTGGCAAGCAACGATTCCTAATCACCCGAATCAAACGATCGTGGTTGTCAGTCATGGCGGTACGATTCAGGCATTGATTGCGACAGCATTAGGATTGCAAGCAGCCGTTTTTCATCGAATGCAGCAATCGAATTGTGGCCTTAGCGTCTTGAATTTTCCCACAGGACTTAATGGCCCAGCCCAACTCGAATCGCTCAATCTCACTCAGCATTTAGGCGAAACTTTACCTAAGCTGAAAGAAGGCAAACAAGGAACTCGTGAGCTACTTTGGGCAAGTGATGAAGGTCATCCCCCGATCGAGATAGCACTTCCCGCACTCCCCGGCCTACAGACTCATCTCCAAACCTGCTCAACTGCAACCATTCGATCGTTGCTCCAAAGGACACTAGGTAATTCTTTCTATCATGCTTCTTGCTGCATTCAATCAGGTACCTACTGTATTCTTCACCGTCCAAAATCCCTGAAACATAGCATTATTCAGGCCATTAATTGGTTACCTCAGATGTAATTGAAAGGAGTAAATCATGACTCAATCACAGATGACCGACACAATTGCGATCGGCAAAATCCTGGTGACGGGGGCGGCGGGTTTTATTGGGTTCCATTTGACTAAGCGCTTACTCAACGATGGCTATCAAGTGTATGGCATTGATAATCTGAATGATTACTACGATGTCAACCTGAAGCAGGCTAGATTATTACAACTGCAAGGGCACGATCGCTTTGAATTCCAGCAAATGGACTTAAGCGATCGAACCGCAATGCTAACTTTATTTGAAACCCAGCAATTTGAGGCGGTTGTTAATCTGGCGGCGCAAGCAGGTGTGCGCTATTCCTTGGAGAACCCTTGGGCTTATATCGATAGCAACGTCACAGGCTTTGTCAATCTCCTGGAAGGCTGCCGCAAACAACCCATTAAACACCTGGTTTTTGCTTCCTCGAGCTCCGTCTATGGTGCCAATATCAAAGTCCCCTTTGCTACTTCAGACACCGTGGATTATCCAGTTTCTCTATATGCAGCCACGAAAAAATCTAATGAATTAATGGCTCATACCTATAGCCACCTCTATGGCATTCCTACAACAGGTTTGCGATTCTTCACCGTCTATGGCGAATGGGGGCGACCGGATATGGCTTACTTCAAATTTGTCAAAGCAATCACAGAAGACAAATCGATCGATGTCTACAATTTTGGTGATATGTCTCGTGATTTTACATACATTGATGATATTATCGAAGGCGTAGTGCGTGTCCTGCAAAATCCGCCTAGCCAATTAGCGACAGATCTCAATACGAATGCCTGTTATCGAATCTATAACATTGGTAATCATAATCCCGTTAAGCTTACCGATTTTATTAGTGCGATTGAAACAACCTTAGGACAGACTGCAAAGAAGCGTTTTTTGCCGATGCAACCAGGGGATGTGCCTTGTACCTATGCTGATGTTGATGATTTATTTCAGGATGTAGGTTTCAAGCCCACAACTGATATCCAAACTGGGATTCAAAAATTTGTTGATTGGTACTTGAACTACTACAATGCATCCTTTACTCTACCACCTTGTCAAACGATCGCTGTGGCCTAGTCTACTCTTGCTATTTGGCCTCAGTTTAGCTGGTTATGCTGTGGAGCTATCGAGTGGAGTGACATTCTTTGACCGTCCGCCTGTGCTCGATCGTTCCCAAATTTCCAATCGTTCCGCTGATGTTCCCAATGCCATTTACCAATTCACGATCGAGACACCTGGAAATGCTGGAGAAGGATTGCAAAAATTGGAATTTGAGCAAGTCGAAGGTGCCGAAACGATTCGGTTTTTCCCTAATCGTGCAAAGGCATTCTTCGGGCGCAAAGACCGCTCCAAAGATACCATTCCAGTCCAATTGACTGAGGCAGATAATCGTTGGGTGCTCACCTTTGAAACGCCTGTTGAACCTGGAAAAACGGTAACCATTACCCTGCAAGCTAGACGTAACCCTAGCGTCGCAGGCACCTATTTTATTGGCGTAACTGCTTTTCCGGTGGGGGAACATCCCCAGAGACAATTTCTTGGTTTTGGCCGATTTCGGATTCAAGAAGGAAGAAGTAACGACGATCAATGAGCGGAAAACGCCAACACATTCACAGAATTCCTATAGTAGCGATCAGCTTGCTGTTGATGGAGAGTTTGCCTGCGATCGCGCAGCCGCACCAAACCCGCACTGAACAAATCATGGCGGAAACCTCCCTTGAACCAATCGATCACCCCGTCGAACCGTTTCTACTGGTTTCGCAACTGAGCGATGTGCGCTCCACGGACTGGGCTTACCAAGCATTGCAATCTCTTGTCGAAAGACATGGCGTGATCGTTGGCTATCCGAATGGGACATTTCGGGGTAGTCGATCGATGCCTCGTTATGAATTTGCGGCGGGAATGAATGCGGCGTTCGATCGAATGAATGCCGATATGCAGGAGGAATTCGCCAAATATGCGACTCAAGAAGAACTCGAAGTCGTTCGCAAAATGCAGGAGGAATTTGCGCGGGAATTGGCAGCCGTTAAATCTGGACAATTCGGTTCGGACGAACGCTTAATCCAGACAATTGGCCGATCGTTTTCCCTCACTAGCAAACTCAACGGCGAAGCCATTTTCCAAACAAGTTTCGTTGGGGGTCAAAAACGGGCAGATGATAACGATCGGGGGCTCGATCGACAACTCACCCTTTCCCAGCGCAGCAAGCTGGAAATCACCACCAGCTTCACAGGCAAAGACTTACTCACCACTAGCCTCAAAGCCTCAAATCTCCCAAATCTTGCGCGGGCCAGCGGTACCGACATGATGCGTTTGGGTGTACAAGGTGATAGTAACAATCAATTAGAAGCGGATGAAATTAGTTATCGCTTCCGCATTGGTAAACCCATGACTGCTCGGTTGATTGCCGCCGGTGGTAGTCTGACCGATTTCGCCCAACCCCTGAATCCATTTTTAGATGATACGGGCGATGGGGCAATTTCTCGCTTTGCCCAGCGCAATCCAATTTTGCGTCAAGGTAATGGTGCGGGTGCGGGATTGAGCTATAAATTCAGCGATCAAGTTCGTTTAGGGATTGGGTATATTGGTGATGATTTAAATGATCCCAGGGTTGGATTCCGTAATGCGGGCTACGGCGCGATCGCTCAACTCACCGTTTCCCCCAGCGATAGCTTTGATATTGGCTTTGCCTACGTCCGTTCTTACAACACTCTCCGCACAGGCACAGGCAGCCGTCGCGCTAACGATCCCTTTGCAGGACGCAGCAATGCGATCGTCGGCAATTCCTTTGGGGTTCAAACCGCCCTCGCCATGAGTCCATCTGTGCATCTTTCCGGCTGGCTGGGCTGGACACAAGCCTATGCCAGTGATTTGAATAACGATCCAAAAGCGGACATTTTCAATTGGGCAGTTACGCTGGCCTTTCCCGATGTTGGCGGCACAGGTAATTTATTGGGGTTTGCGATCGGTCAACCGCCAAAAGTTACGAGTAATGAGTTCTCCCATCGTGGGCAGGCAAATACCGATCGCGATACCTCGCTTCACTTTGAAGGCTTTTATCGTTGGCGGGTGAATGACAATTTGGCGTTGACTGCCGGTCTCTTGATCGTGACCAATCCTGAGCACGATCAAGGGAATTCGACTTTATATTCAGGCGTTTTGCGATCGACGTTCAGCTTCTAGTTTGTATCCATGTTTAATCTCACTAATGTCTGTACCGACTACGGCAAGGAACGTTCACCACGCGGCGGGGTAGGGTTTTGGAAATGGACGTATAGCGATCGACGATATCGACATTGACTGTAAATTCACCGGATTCTAGGACGACGTTACCTCGCTTGATCTGGTAAGTCATCAGATTTTGGCCTTTCAAGACGGCTAAATGTTTGCTGTGGTGGTCATCGCCGGGAGATAGGTTGAAGCTT
This sequence comes from Alkalinema sp. FACHB-956, assembly GCF_014697025.1. Classification (NCBI taxonomy): domain Bacteria; kingdom Bacillati; phylum Cyanobacteriota; class Cyanophyceae; order Leptolyngbyales; family Leptolyngbyaceae; genus Alkalinema; species Alkalinema sp. FACHB-956. The sequence continues at coordinate 158,129 of NZ_JACJRC010000001.1, forward strand.
TCGGAACGGGATCCGGCATCGTATTCCCGATCGGTGTAAGGGGCGGGGCTACTGCCGATCGTTTGGTTACGAATCACCACCCGCAGGCCGGAGGCCGGGGGAGTGCTGGGGGAAATAAAGAAGGCTCTTAGGCGGGGGGTGTTTTGGCGATAGGGGGCAACATTTTGGGAAGACACCAGGACGGGTGGCCCATAGCTAGATTCATTGGAATAGCCTGACCAGAAGGGATCGTTCCAAGCGGAATCGTCGTGGTGATCGTAGTAATAATTGTCGCTCTTGTAACGGCGATCGCGGTCATGGCGATCGCGGTCATGGCGATCGCGACGATAGTTTTTATGATCTCGATTCCGAGGGCAATATTCTCTGCGGTACTCGACACCTGTTTGTCGATAGATGGTTTCGTGGTTGACCCAGCTTTGGTACAGGGTGGCTTGGTTGAGTTGGGTGGATTGTTCAACTCGTAAGCCCACTGTGGAAGAAGTCTGGGGGATCCGATCGCTAGTGAAGTCTGTGGCGATTGCGGGGTGAGACTGCAACGTCAGGGGAAGCAGAACACTGAGCAGCGCCAGTGGAGAGAGGACTGGGCGGGGGAACTTGAGGGAGTGGGTTACAAGTTTCATAGCAACTAGCGAGGGGTATCACGGTTGATAGGATGGTATAGCACTAACCTTGACCAAAATATGCACCCAAAGAATTGTGACCTGCGTCTTGACCTATTTCTATTGTGAATTTTCGATCGTGAATTGTGTTGCAAACCGTGTTGTGAATCGCATTTTGGGCAAGGCGATGGGATTGGCTGACAACCGGGTATGGCAGAGTGGAAGTTTGAGGTTAATTTCTGGGGTTAATTTCTGAGGTGTTTGAGGGTGGCGGCAGCCCGATCGCGGACTTCTGGGTTGGTGTCTTTGAGCAGGGAGGTGATCTGAGGGATGGCAGATTTGGCGGGTTTGCCTAACCACTCCAAGGTGTAGAGGGTATTGATGCGGATGCCGGGGTTGGCATGTTTTAGCAAGGGCAGGATTTTGGGTAGGGCGGGTTTGGCGGATTCCCCAAGGCTACCCAGAACTTGGGCAGAGCCAAGGCTAACGACGAGATCAGTATCTTGCAGGAGGGAGATGAGGTGGGGGAGGACGGACTGGAGGTCACGATCGCTGGTTTTGAGGATGAGGTGAACTTGGCCGAGGGCATAGAGTCCGGTTATGCGTCGATCGCTATCTGGGTCTTGCAGCAAGGTCAGAATTTCTGGCAGCGCCAATTTGGCTGCGTTTCCCATCGACCCTAAGGCGTCTGCGGTGCCCCGGCGAACGTCACGATCGGAGTCTTTCAACAAGGGTACTAACTGGGGCACTGTGGATTGGGCCATGGTTCCCATTTGGCCGAGGATATAGACGGCAGAAAACCGAAGGTTGGGTGCAGAATCTGTGAGTAAGGGAATGAGATAGGGGATGGCGGGTTGACCGATCGCGGCTAATTTTTCACTGACTTCGGTCAGATCACTTTTCTGTTTTTTTAAGTCTTGAATTAATCGCTGAATTTTTTGGGTAATGTTTTGGGGACTTTTTTGGGTGGGATGGACAGTGAGTTGTGGCTTGCTGGGGTGGGTGGATTGAGCGGTAACAGAGGCGGGATGGATGATGGGACTGCATCCGATCGCAAGCAGTAGATTAAATCCAAGGATTGAGAAGCGTTGTAGTTGAGTCTGTTTCAGCATGATTTGGCTTATTAGGAGTCCTACAGGTGTCTCTTTCGCTGGGTCTCTCCTGGGATCAGGAACTTATGCACGGGATGATGTAGGAGAGTTGGGGAGTCGAGACTGAGGGGATGTTGATGCTATTTGAATTACTGAGAGAAATAGATAATTTAATAATATTGGGCAATGGGAATGCATGGTTTCTAGAGAGCACGATCGCAGGGCGGGTTGATAGCAAAATACACCGTCTAAATTTAGATTAATGCATACGATGAGTTGTTTTTCTAAGCCATTCATTGGATTCTATGCCAATGATAGTAGAATCTTTTTTGGATTAATCTGCTCTCACGATCGATGTTATTGAGAGGAATGCTGGTTTCAACGAGGCTGGAATTGAAGGTTAGAAATTGAGTCTGAAAAGGGGCTGTGATCGAGTTTTTCCGTGGATGGGAAAAGATTTATATTTTTTTACTTTATACGGTTGACTTGGGAGGAGTTTATTCGTAGGCTGGTTTTTCATAGCGGTTGCCATGGACATCCTTCTTTAGCGAGATGGTTTGGTGTGAAGCATGGGGCCGCTGGGATCCTAAAAATTTAGGGCACTACCCTTTGTTGTTAGCGCAACTCCGGGTAGCTATTCCCCCTCGCTGAGTATGCAGCAAGGAGGCTTGTTGAGAATTTTAACATTCGATCGAGCCACTCTTGTTTGTGATGTCAAACGGGGTGGCTCTAAATTTTTGGGCTTCTTTAGACCCTCATCCCCGGCCCTTCTCCCACACGCAGGCGAAGGGAGCAAGATTGCAGTCGGGATGGGATTCACTACAAACAGGAGAAGCTCACATTATGGCGAAAGGTTCTAGCGATCGGAGCGATCGTGCGGTTCAACCTGAGAAACAACGCTTGCAGATCCACTTAATCGGTCACAAAGAGTTTGTGCAGGACACAATTAATCAATTCCATGCCCATCGGATCGCAGACAGAATTCACTGGAGTCAGCCGATGAAGATTGTCCATTCGGACGGGCAATACATCAGCATCCTCAGCAGAGAACGTCAGCGGTAACACCTTAGCGGTAACACCTTGGTCACGGCCATCTGACCAGTTATGGTTGCTCGTCTGTAGCTGGTCAGATTTTAGAGCGACCCATCTTCGCCATTGTTTTACTCCCAGATTGATGTTTTAATTCCAGATTTACTCGATCGGGTAGGGCTGGAATTCGGCATCGCGACTGACAAAGGGTAAAGAATGGTTAATTGCTTGGGCAATGAGAAGCCTGTCAAATTGTCTATATTTTTGGGATGAGGTTTCGGGTGGGTGAGTAGGGGAATTTGGCAGTGAGGTATTCAGCGTAATCAAGGATTTCGGTTTGGAGGTCGGGGGAGAGTTTTTCGAAAAGAGTTTGACTGCGGTGATGTTGGAAGATTGATTCTGAGAGAGTAATCACGCTCGTAATTTAAGTTTCTGGAAGTTGCTTACGGTTGCGATCGTAAATCTCATACAGCCGCTTGAGGACTTCGATCGGGATTCCTGCGATCGGAACGAACACTTTAGTAACTTCAACACCGCCTGCAAAAAGGACGCTGAAGATATCTTGCCAGCGTTGCCAATTTTTGGGGTTGTTTTGAGGCATGGTAGTAAAGCCATTAAGCAAGATTTCAAAAATTTCTGCGTCAGATTTATTGGGGTATTTGACACGTAGTTTCGACAGGAGTTGGGCAAGCTGTTGCTCGACTTTAGTGTTGGGTTCTGGGGCGTAGTTATGTTGAATACCAACTTGATCGCCCTGAATTGTAACGTCGCCAGTGTTGATGTTGCCGACTTGGTTAATGTGGAAAATTGGTTGGTTTTTCGGTTCAGTCATGGGATTAAGGGGGTGAGTTTGGGCAATGGTACCCTAGTTTTTCAAGGGCGATCGCGGCGTTTTGGCGGACGAGGGGTTCGGTGTTGTGGAGAGTGGCAATCAGCTGTGGAACGATCGCAGGATGCCCAATTTGCCCTAAAGCTTCAGCGGCTTTGGCGCGGATGGCAGGAATGGGATCTTGCAAGTTAGTGCAGAGGGTATCCAGCCCTAGTTGTTGATGAGCGGGATTTTGAATCATCGGTGTGACTCTCCGAGTTGATCGCCGTGAATAGTGACGTTGCCTGTATTTAGGTTGCCGATTTGCCCAATATTGTAAGTGATTGGATGTGAGCCAGAATTATAACTAGGCTCGCCCTTCTGCGCAGCTAAATGGGCTTGAAAGATTTCATAGTTGTAGTATTTACAGTACTTCTGGATAGCGAGAATAATGTGTTGAGCCGCTTGACCTGAATGGGTGGAGATGAGGTTGAGCAGGTGAGGCAGATAGGGAGAAAGCACATCCACCTGCTCTTTTGCAAGCTGACCTAACACTGCTGCTACGTTCCCGCGTACAGATGATTTTTTTTCTTCTTCTAGGAGTTTGAGTAAACCCGGAATAGCAGTTTCAGAGCCAATCTGACCTAACGCTTTTACTACGTTCCCACGTACAGATGAGTCTTTTTCTTTTTCTAGGAGTTTGAGTAAACCCGGAATAGCAGTTTCAGAGCCAATCTGACCTAACGCTTTTACTACGTTCCCACGTACAGATGAGTCTTTTTCTTTTTCTAGGAGTTTGAGCAAGCCCGGAATAGCAGTTTCAGAGCCAATCTGACCTAACGCTTCTACTATACTCCAATGAGCAGATGAGTTAGTATTTCCTAGCAATTTGAGTAAACTCGGAATAGCAGCTTTAGAGCCAATCTTACCTAATGATTGTGCGACTCTCCATAATACAGATGAGTTAGTATCTTCTAGAAGCTTGAGCAAGTCTGGAACTGCTGCGTTACCACCAAGCTTACCTAAGGCATATATTGCAGCTTGACGTACGGATAAGTCAGAATCTTTGGCCAGATAACGTAAATCTGGAATCGCTATTTCACTATCAATCTCACTTAGGGCATATACTGCAATCTCACGTACGAATGAGTCAGGATCTTTAGCCAGATAACGTAAATCTGGAATCGCTGTTTCACTACCAATTTCCCCTAACGCACATGCTATACTCTTACGTACGAATGAATTAGGATCTTTAGCCAGATAACGTAAATCTGGAATCACTGTTTCACTACCAATCCTACCTAATACTGTTACTGCACTCTCACGCACAGATGAGTTGTCATGTTGTAGTAATTTAAGCAATTCCGGAATGGCTGCTTCAGAACCAATCTGGACTAAAGCTTCCACTACACTCCAATGTAAAGATGGGCAACCATATTCTAGTAATTTTAGCAATCCGGGAATAGCCCTGTCAGAGCTAATCTGAATTAATGCGTCTACTACACTACAACGTACATAATAGTCATTGTATTCTAGTAGTTTGAGTAAATCTGGAATCGCTATTTTACTGCCAATCTTACCCAACGCTTTTGCTGCACTCTGACGTATATATAATTTATTATGTTGTAGTAGCTTTACCAAACTTGGAATGGCTTCTTCAGAATTAATCTCCCCTAACGCTTCCGCAACAGTCCAACGCACAGATGAATTAGTATCTGCAACTAGTTTTAGTAAGCTTGGAATTGATGCTTCAGAACCAATCTTACCTAACGCTCGCGCTGCACTCTGCCTTACAGATGAGTCATCATGTTCTAGCAGTTTGAGTAAACCCGGAATGGCCTCTTTACTGCTGATATTTCCTAACTCATTTGCTGCAATCTTACGTGCAGATGAGTCATCATGTTCTAGCAGTTTAAGTAAACCCGGAATGGCAGATTCAGAGGTAATCTGGCCTATTGCCTTTGCTGCAATCCATTGTACATATGAATCAGCATGTTCTAACAGTTTGAGCAATCTTGGAATGGTATGTACTGATCTTGCGTCTCCCAAAAGCTGAAACTTTAACCAAGTAGGTGCCTGCAACCCCTCTACAAACTTGATAGTTTGAACCTGAAACTCTGACTTTACTTCGCCTGCTAATCTTGCACCCAGCGTCCAATCCACATCTAACGCTATCTTCACCACACGCAGAGCTTGGGCTTCGTTGCCTTCTAACGCTAGCATTAGCGCTATTGGTTCTGTCCATTTCAGATAGTTGAGGTAATCTTGTTTAAGTTGCTCATCAGTCAGAGTGGGCAATTGTCGTAGCAAATATTCTGCCGCGTAATATTCCTGGAATAACTGATGATGAAACTCGATTTCTTCTGGTTTAGCTGCATCCTGTAGCAAATGATAGTTATACAAATCTTTCAGCCATAGTTTCGCTTTCGTCGGGGCATCAAGAACTCCTCTCTGATGGAGCCAAGTTTCCAAAATTCTTTCGTTGTGACTTTTGGGAATGGTGAGCCAGGGTTCAAGGGGTGGCTGGAGATCAGCGGTTTGCACCTCGCCTTGAATCATGTAAAACGCCAAATACTGAAGAATCTCTGATTTGAACTCCCAGAAATTCTCAGAGACAGGGACGTATTCAATCTCTTTTTTAATGCGCTTGTAATCTCGATCGAACCACTGAAATAATTCCCCTCGATTTTTAGGAATTTGGTTAGTCTCTGGATCAAATACATCACAGAGCATTTTTAACAGGAGCGGCGTTTCAGCGATTTCCCTTAGGCGATCGCGCAACTGACTCAGCAACCGTTCCCCCTGCGCTGGCAAGTACTTGCCGACAAACTCCCGCATCTGGGGTTCCGACAGCGGCTTCATCTCCAACCGCTTGTCAATTCCCAAGTCACCACCCAAACTCAAATCCCGCGTCGTAAAAATCATCGGTACGGTCAAATTGTTTTCCCGAAACTGGGCAAGCGATCGCCGTAGCTCGTCCGTGGGAATTTCATTTATCCCATCCAGTAATAAGACCAAGCGCTCGTTCAATAACCACTCGTCAACTTGCTCAGCCGTCACCCGCTGCTTCATCCGCCGAAATTCCGCTTGGATCAACTCAGGTACAGCGCGATCGCCCTTCAACTGCACCAAAACCGGAACCTGACCTTCCTCTGCCAAAGTCACCACCAATTGCCGCAACGTCGTCGACTTCCCAGAACCTGGTCGCCCTGCCAACAGCACATGCTGCGGCTGTTCGCCCAGCGCATACTGCCGCAGCCCCACCAATACGGGCAACGGCGGCTCAACGGTTTTCTCTACTGGCCGTTCCTGGCCGTCATTTTGGGTTTGCCGCTCCACCGATCGTGCTTCCAACGGCAACAGCGCATCCGTGGGCGTATACAAATGGCGCTGCTGGGAATAGTAGCGGATTACGGCCTCTCTGTAGCGCTGAAATTCAATTCCAGTTTGTGGATTAATGACCCATCGCCGATCTTTTGCATGAAATTCACGCTGAAGTTTGCGCAATTCAGGTAACTGGTTCAAAATCTCACGAGTAAGAATTGCACCACCACCCAAATCTGAAGAACGATCGCGGGTAAATTTCACCATCCCGCACACCTTCCCCGTCCGCTGGTTCAGCAACGGTGCCCCACTCATCCCTGGACGCACCTGTCCCAGATTAAACAAAATCGCCGGAATCTCGCCCCCAGTAATGCCATCACAGTTAAATGTGCGGGGTTCCCCCTGACGATCGCCCTCATCCGGATAGCCAAACAAATAGAGTGGATCGCGAGATTGAACATCCCCATCCAAATAGACACAGGGTGGATTGCAATCAACGGAGAAAGCCACTCGCAATAGCGCCAGATCGTAAGGATCAGGCCACGATCGCTCCACCACCGCTTCTAACGTTATTCCTTGCCAACCAACTTGTACTTGTTCCGGCGATCGCTGCACCACATGCGCACAGGTCAGAATCCACCCCGGAGCCACAAAAAAACCCGTTCCCCAACCCAATTGCCCAGGGATAGACAGTTTGACCGTACATTGCTGGAGCAGATCCTCAAGCTGACTCATGATGAACTCAGACCGGCTTTACTTGTTCTGGCTTTAGTTAGTACCGTGAGGACTACTTGTAAACATCACCGCGAGCACCAATGACAGTAACCACATAGGTGTGAGCTTCTTGGTCTTCAATAAACAGCACCCGATACTTGCCCACTCGCAAACGAAGTTCAGGACGCCCCTTCAGTGGCTTAATATCAAGCATTTCTGGCGCAGTAAGTAATGTATCCAAAGCTTCCACAATCCGCAATTGCTCATCAGGCTGCATACGTTCCAGATATTTTTGGGCAGGCTTCAAGACAACATACCGCCACCCACCCTGTTCATCAGCCACAATTGCCTCCAAACAGTTTGCGCTTCAAGTCTACTGCCGTTATGCCTGGATCTCGTCCTGCCCAATAATCTTGTAAAGCCGCTTCACTTTCAGCAAGCTCTGCCGCAGATACAAGTTCCTCCGTCTCATCAACTTCTACAAAATCAGAAAACTGTGCAGACAGAGCCTTCATCAAACGTGCTTGATCAACCAGAGGAAGACTTTTGGCCAGATTGAAAACTTCTTCGTAGGTCGGCATTGTTCTCATCCAACTACAACTTTATGCTCAGTATAAAAGACAAATTCTGGCAGTTGCCCTATTTCCCCTCTTGGGATCCAGCCTCCCACTCCAGTGTAATCTCTAAATTGCCTTTGCCGGAACCTTTAACAATCACCGCTGTCAGTTGACCTGACTCAATCGCTAGCTCCATGCCAAACTTGACCGTCGCCTTCTTGGGCTTCACCTTCCGAATTGGCTCAGCAATCATCTGCACCACCCCTTCGATCGCATCGGCTACGGGCTGAAACTGCTTGACATCAAAAGCAACATCTTCTCGCCCCGTACTGGCTACCTCCACTTTAACGATCGCACCATTGGGAAGCTGCACTGGAACAGTATCACGACCAGACTCTGCAAAAGCCATAGGTAGAATTTCTCCGGTTTACAATCTTAGTAACAGACTTCTGACCAACCCACTGCCTGCGCTCCCAACCCTCACAACACCTGATTCGCTGCGATACAAGCCGCATACCAATCAAAACTCGCCTTCGGAATCCGCGCTTGGGTCTTGTAATCCACATAGGTAATCCCAAACCGCCGGGAATACCCCCACGACCACTCAAAATTATCCAACAAACTCCACAGAAAATAGCCCTGTACCGGATACCCCTCCCCGATCGCCCGATGCACCGCCTTCAACGACTGCCGCAAATAAAAAATCCGATCGGTATCCCACACCTCACCCGCAGGCGTCAACGTATCATCCGCCGCACAACCACTTTCCGTAATCCAAATTGGCAAATCAGGCCGCTGCAACGTGTCCCGAATATGACGAACACCCCAATACAAACTTTCCGGCACCACCTGCAACCATGGCATATGCAATTTAGGATATCCCTTTGGAATCGCTACAAACTCATAGCCTTTTGCATTGTCTGCTGCCCGTACATACGCTCCCGTATAAATATTCAATCCCAGAAAGTCGATCGGTTGATGAATGATTTCTAAATCACTGGGCTGAATATCTGGAGCATTATTCCCCAATCCCACTAGAAATTCTGGATGATAATTCCCCGTCAACGCTGGATAGAGAATCCCCCCCGTATAAAAATTATCCGGTAATGCCCGCTGTGCCGCACGAATATGCGTTTCTGTTTCCACGATCGGGACCGTCACCCCAGGATTATCCACCAGCGCCACCTGACAGGGTTGGGGCGAGGCCGCCCGAATCGCCTGACAGCCCAGCCCATGGGCCAACAACGCATGGTGCGACGTTTGCCACACCTCCTTCCAAGTACTGACCCGCGTCCCCGGTGCGTGCTCTGGCCGCTTTCCCACGGCATAGCCCAGATGCGTAAAACAGGAAATTTCATTCAGCGTTATCCAGCGCGTCACCCGATCGCCCAAGGCACGCACCACGATCGCGGCATAGTCCGCAAAATCCTGCGCCATCTCCCGACTGCGCCAAGAGCCATAGCGATCCTCCAACGCCTGGGGACTGTCCCAATGGAATAGCGTAATGACGGGTTCAATCCCCTGTTCCAAGAGACAATCTACTAAGCGATCGTAAAATGCCAACCCCTGGGCATTCACCGCACCCCTCCCCTCCGGCACAATCCGACTCCACGCCGTACTGAAGCGATAGTGCTTCGCACCCAATTGCCGAATTAACCCAACATCTTCCGTATAGCGATGGTAGTGATCACAAGCGATCGCCCCTGAACTACGATCCTTGATATGGCACCAGTGCTGACTGAACCTGTCCCACACACTCGGCCTACGCCCCTCCTCCTCCACAGCCCCCTCAATTTGATAGGCCGAAGTCGCTACACCCCATTGGAATTGTTGCGGAAATTGATAGGTCATTGCAGTGATTTCCCATTCCAGTTTCTAGATCCTTGGACATTACTTAATGGATTACTCATCGGTTGGAGTTCCTTCTCCCAACGATCGCTGCTTGCGTTCATGCAATTGCAACAAAATCTCGGCATGTTTCTCGCGAGTGATCGGATAGAAATAGGTCAATCCAATGCCGATCACCAATGCGAAGAATGGCAAAGGCGCGATTGAAAAGCGAATCACATTTAAAACAGAATCCGGTTGAATTGGGAACGGTGTCACATCCGTGGGTTGCACATAGCCCGCCGCACCCAAACTTTGCAACACCTGATTGACCGCCAATCCCAAACAAATCTTCTGCAAAAACACAATGAAACTGTAGAAAACCCCTTCTCGCCGTTGCCCTGTGTTTAACTCATCCAGCTCAATCACATCCGGCAACATTGACCAAGGAATTAAATAGGCAGTGGAGACCCCAAACCCCGCCATAACCGCCAAGAGATACATCAGAGTCACCTGTCCTGGCTGCAAGAAAAAGAGGCCAACTTGAGCAATCACCCACAAACTCATCCCCATGAAATATACCGCCTGTTTGCCATAGCGTTGGCTCACGGTATTCCAGACAAACAGCATTGCCATGGCCGTCCCCTGCACAGCCAACAGGACTAAACTGACATTTTCCTGGGGTAGCCGCATCCAACTGCGCACATAGTAGGGAATGATTGAGGCCGTTAACTGCACGGCTAACCAAGAACAGAGATAAATTCCAACGACATAGCGAAAAGGGCCATTGCTAAAGGCAATTTTAATTTGCTGCAAAACTGGCATGGAAACACTATGACCAATTTCCGGATCATCCTGAGCCGCTGCCTGAGCCTGTTTCCGCGTCCCCCAAATACACCAGTAAATCGGCAAGATTGAAATAATCGAACAGATCCCTCCCAAAATTAGATATTGCGTTCCCTGATTCCCTGGAACCAGCTTGGAAACCACTAAGCTAATGATTAATGCAAGGATGCTGCCTCCGATCGAAAACGAAAAGCGAAAGCTATTTAAACTCGTGCGCTCATCATAATCCTGCGTCAGTTCCGCTGTCAGTGCTGTATAGGGCAGGTTCACCACTGTGTAGAACGCATTAAACAGGACAGAAATCGCTGTGTAATACCAAAAGAGACCCCATTGATTACTGGCGGGATCATCGCTAAAGTGCGGCACGAGCCATTGCAAAAAGAAGAAGAGCCCAAAGGGTACCGCCCCCCACATCATCCAAGGGTAACGGCGACCTTGTTTACTTTGGGTGCGATCGCTCAGGACGCCCACCATGGGGTCATTTACTGAGTCCCAAATTTTTCCGACCAATTGTGTCAATCCCGCTAGGGCTGGATTCAACCGTGCCACATCCGTCAAAAACGGCGATAGGTAGGAAATCAGGATCATTGCCGTCACCGCAGGGCCAAAATCTCCCGCTCCGAAGGCCAGTTTGGTACTGAGGTTTAACTTTTGTGGTGAAGCTACCTGTGGTGAAGACGCTGGGCGATCGGAAGGATTGTTCATAGAAAGTGCCTAGAGACTCGCTATCCGTTGTATCATCCTTTGCGATTAATGCAGCAGTTGTGAAGGAAGGCAAAGGAAGGCGCGTAATGGCAGACCTCTACGTCACTTGGGATGAATATCATCAAAAAATTGAGCAACTGGCCGCACAGATTTACCAATCCGGTTGGGAGTTCAATCAAATCCTCTGCCTTGCTAAGGGGGGGCTGCGGGTCGGCGATATCCTGGCTCGCATTTACGATGTGCCCCTTGCTATTTTGGCAACATCCTCCTACCGGGGGGAAGGGGGTCGCAGCCGAGGGACACTTGTTTTTTCCCGCGATCTCACCATGACCACGCCCAATCTGGGCAGTCATATTCTCCTAGTCGATGATCTGGTGGATTCCGGCATCACGCTGAAAAAGACGCTGCCCTGGCTACAGTGCAATTATGGATTTTATGTGGAGGAAGTTCGGACAGCCGTGATTTGGTACAAAGCCTGTTCGATCGTCGCCCCAGACTACTACGTCGATTACTTGCCGGATAACCCCTGGATTCACCAACCCTTTGAACGCTATGAAATAATGGATCCTCAGGATTGCCTAGCAGCCTCTGGGACGAATTCCGCGCCCAATGCTGCCCCTTAGCTTTCAGTGAACTGATTTAGATCACAGGGCTCCCAAAAAAGTTTGCTACAATACATCCAATAGGCAACCGTAAAATTGCGGTAAATGCATCTATTGAAGCTTCTACCCCCAGCAAGTACTTCCGTTACTTTCCGTCTTAATCTCTATTCACTTGCCCATCATTCACAGAGTTATCGATGGCTGTAATTGACTCACGATTGACATCATTGATATCGCGGACGATCGCAACCATCGGTGTTTCCAATCATCTACGATTACAGCCATCGTGCTTAAAGCTATCGGTGCTTAAAGCCTTAAAACTATCGATGCTTATAGCCATCAGTGCTTAAAGCCGTCAAAGTGTAGCAAAATGTACTGGTTTTGCTTGGCAGTCTGTGGGTGAATGAAGGGGTGGGCAAGTCAATCTGAACAAACAAATGGCTTTTTAGACTAACAGATTTTTCTGTTGCGACATAAAAGTCAGGATATACATCCTTTTTCGTCAGTATTTAACGTGCAGATGATCGGGAAAAGCCAACAAGACTCTACAGATAACGCTCCAAAAAGCCAAGTGGCTCAGCGGTTGGGCAGCTACTTAGTGGAAGCCGGACTGATCACACCCGCCCAGGTTGATGTTGCTTTAAATGATCAACGCTTGATGGGTGAGATGCGCTTTGGAGAAGTGTTAGTCGCTCGCGGCTGGATCAAACAGCAGACCCTTGACTTTTTAATGCGAAAAGTTATTGGCCCGGAACAAAGAGCGGCTAAGCAACGGAGTCAAGCAACTCCAGCCGAAAATCGTCCAGGATCGGCTGCACCCACTCCCGTTCCACCCCCCGTTCCTCCTAAAACTGCGATCGACCCTGCCGTCACGGCCTCTTCTCAGCCGTTGTCCTTGGAAGTACCTGCCCGACAACCCTATCGATCGGCAGCAGTCATGGCCAAAATTCAAGCTGCTGGAGCCTCCGCCGAAACGCCAAACCATCGTAAAGCACTCCCATCTGTCCCGAACGATGAAGATGGGGTGAACTGGGTTGGATAATTCTGGATTGGATAATTCTGGGTTGGGTCATCAAGGTTCCGAGCCCACCGTCTGGCAGTACAAACCCTGGTGGTGCCAGCCCTGGTCGATCGTTCTAACTGGGTTGACCCTCATCACCGGCAGTTGGTGGCTGCTGAGAATGCTTTGGGTAACGGTGTTGGTGGCAATCCCGATCGGTCTATGGATGGTTTATTTTGTGCTGATTTATCCCAAGCTAATGGCCCAAAGCGGCTTGCTGGAAGAAATCGCCAGTCAACATTCTGCTGGCGACCCAGATAGGAGTCAGGATTAGGCGGATCAGTCCGGTGGAGTGTAACTCGCAACAACCCGCCCTGCGCCGCGCAATTGGGCAAAGTAGTTGCAACTGACGGGATGGCCCGTAGCCGAGAGTTCATCAATCCCAATGCCATTGCGGCCCTGATCCTTGCCTGAACTATGAATGTATTGGTTATCGCCCAAATACAGGCCAACATGGGTCGCTTTTTCGGGAGTACCAAAGAAAATGAGATCGCCGGGGATCACGTCCGGTAGCCCGATCGGCTGCACAAAGGCTTCCTGCTGATAGGCATCACGGGGGAGTTGAATACCCACCGATCGAAAGGCTGCCTGCATCAACCCAGAACAGTCATAATTGGGAGCCACAGTCCCCCCCCAGAGGTATTGATTGGGCACTGCCATAGCCGCTTGGGCAAAGGCAATCACCTGGGGAATGCGATCGCGAATGGCTTCTGCTGTCAGGATGGGGGCTTGGTAGGGAGTATCATCGGGAACCAACTTTTCCCAGTCGATCGGATCCAGCCAGCCGGGATAACCATCTTCCACCAACTGCACCGCCAGTGGTACCATCGGTGGTCGCATCACCCCAATCACAGGCACCGTCAACCGCAACAGACGCCCTTGAGCCGCCTGGGTTGCCAACGACTTGAGGTTAGGGGAATCGTAGAGATTGAGATCGGCGATCGTGCGGTACTGCATAGACGCTGGAATAGAGAACAGAACACAAAAACCAAGACGGAAACCAAGACAAAAAATAAGACGCTAAAAGTACCAGGCAGAGTGCCCGCTATTAACGGTTATCCCAATTAACGTTCTACTCATTAACGGTTTTATCCATTGACGGTTTTACCCATTAAAAAGGTTTTACAATCCAAGACTGGACTTAAACTGTGCCAAAATCCACTATCTGACATTCATCCACTCATCATGCCATTTTTCTCTAGAGACAATGCCCTACAAACCGCAGGGGAACAAATTCTAGAAAGGACTTGGAAAACCTTTCCCACTCTAGCGAGAAACCAAGTTGCAATGACTTGGCTAGTCTACGATCCCCCTACCTTTGTGAACACAGGCGGGGCGTTGACTCCGGCGGAATTTTGGCAGCGATCGGTGCGGGGCTTTAGTTACCGGGGCGTGGAGTGTATTTATCCGGCGAGTGTGGCCAAGTTGTTTTACCTCGTGGCTGCCCATGAATGGTTACAGCAGAACATGATGGCGGGATCGGCGGAACTCGATCGGGCCTTGCGTGACATGATTGTTGATTCCAGCAACGATGCCACCAGCCTAGTTGTGGACCTTTTGACCGGCACCACCAGTGGCCCTGACCTTCCGCCTGCGCCGTTTGAAACCTGGAAACAGCAACGCAATATTGTCAATCGCTATTTGCAATCCCTGCAATGGGAAGAGTTTGCCACAATTAACATCTGCCAGAAGACCTGGGGAGATGGCCCCTATGGCCGGGAGCGGGCTTTCTACGGCGACAACCTGACCAACCGGAACATGCTGACTACCGATGCCACTGCAAGGCTGCTACACAGCATTGTGGGGGGAGTTGCGGTGTCGGCGGATCGATCGCAGCAAATGATGCGCTTACTGGCTCGATCGTTGGATCCTAGAGCACTGGCAGCGGATCCTGAAAATCAAGTGGTGGGGTTCATCGGCGGCGGGTTGCCCCCCATGGCACAACTGTGGTCAAAAGCGGGATGGATGAGCAAAGCAAGGCACGATGCTGCCTATGTGGAAGTTCCTGGCCAGTTACCCTTTCTCCTAGTCATCTTTACCGAAGGGCCAGAAAACAGTGCTAATGAGGCGATTTTGCCTTTCATCACCCAGCAAGTGGTCGATCAGCTGCCTAGCCTCCAATCCTAAATTTCTCGCAACTAGATTTCTCGCAACTAAATTTCCCGCAACTCTGTTGCAGTCTCACCGACTAACAGAGCAGAAATTCACAGAGCAGAAACTGGGCAACAGGGAAGAACCTAGCGGACACATTACGAATTATGAAGCCGATCGTAACCGTTGATGAACATCCTATGAATTATCATCAAAATACAGAAAAAACAGCGCTAAGGTAACGCTGGATACATTCTTTACGATCTGAGACTAGCGATAATTACGGATGTGTCCTAGAGTCAAATCACCAAAATCACTAGCCTTCCGCAAGGGGGCTATTTTTTTATCTTTATTCACTGCTAATAGCTAATCGAAGATTTCCCCTAGCCTCATCTATCTAAAGATAGAGACCCAATTGTCTTCATTCTGCAACCTGTGCACAAAAAATTCACGTTCTAGTGGTAAAGCTTAACAGTTTTTTGGGGGAATGGGGGGATCCTAGGCGGTTTGTTTGGCGAGAGGATCCCAGCGGTCTTCAACGGGAAAGCTGATGCTGGGAATAGTTGCCAAAAAATAGCGTTGGCTAGAAAAATAAGGCGATTCCAACGTTTGTCTTGGAACCGCCCAGATTCGTAAAAACCAGGTTTATCCGCATCTGTTGAAAAGACTTGGCAGACTTAGCAGACTTGGTAAACTTGGCAGAGTGGGTAGACTTGGCCGCGATTTAGACATCGATCCCCTAAAACGACTCTTTTGCCATGACGGGTCGCTAATTGCTGACTTCAGATAGCTCCAGCACTCGGCTATCAAAATCCTTGACCAAAAAATTTAAGGGGCGTTCTTGGCGGATTTTATACTTCAGTCCTAACGCCTGCACTCGCAGCAAAATTTGTTCTAAACAGTCCCGATCGAAGCAGATATGGCGATGTCGGCTGTTTTCCCCCATGCTAGCCCCAGAGATCACATGGACTTGTACATTCTTGCGTAGTTGATACCACAGGCCATCGTTCCCCGCTCCCCGTGCGGTCACACTACCTGGGGTACCCGCCAGATACAGGGGATTAATCCCAGCGGTGCCGAGGGATTGTTCGTAGTTGTAGTAGTAGTGCAGGGGAATCTCAGCGGTGCGCAAATTCAGCATTCCTTCATAGAACTGGCGAGCCACATCCAGGTCGGAAACCATCACGGTATAGACCTTCGGCGCACTGGTCAGAAATAGCCACATGGCCCCAGCATAGGCCGCCAGGAGCATAATCATAATCCCCTGGGTGGAAAAAATTCCATCTCCCATTGCTGACCAAATACTCGCGAAGAGGGGGGAAGACACTGCGATCGAGCTAAGAACCATGGATTGACTCGCCTGAATACTAGAGATTGAACAAGAATGAACTGGGCAACAATATTACACGGGCGTTACAGGATTACACGGGCGTTACAGGATCACACGAGCGATACACGGGCGTTACACGGAAAGCTGGTCAAAGTAGATTTTATTCTACCAAGCTTCTGAAGGAGCCGTGGGGAGGGGGGAGGGGTGGTTAGCCCAACTCCAACGCGATTAACCGACCCATCCGTCCTAGATCAGGTAGCAAAAAGACAGAAATCTCTGAAAAAATCTGTGTGCTTTTTGAAGCAGCCGTTTATGATAAGGGCGTGTTTCTGCTGGAAAGCTTGACAACTCGCTGTAAACTTGATCGTCTTGACTCTGTTAAGCACACACCGTGTCGATTCCTACCTTTCCTGAGGCCAACCATCCCATTATCAAGTCCTTGTTTAAAAACAGCGATCAGGAACTCTTAGAACTTTTTCAGCGATATCCTGATGCAGGACAGTATTTCACGGCATTGTTTTGCCGTTACAGCCCGATCGTCTATCGGGTGGTGCAGCATTCTGCGCCCTCTCCGGTTCAGACTGATTATTTGTTTGCATTGATTTGGCGACATGTATTTAATGAACTGTCGGGTTTAGATCTCCAAGTCTTTACCCAGCCCGGTGTCACCTTTCAAAGTTGGTTGCTGAACGTCACGGCAGCCTGTATCAATGAATTGACCCCACCCCCCGTTGAGGAAATCCACTACGACATGCAGGCCGCATCGCCTCCCTTCTGGTGCTACCTCGATCGGGCATTGGATGCAATGTCACCGGATTTGCGCTTGATGATTGTCATGGCGCAGACCTTCAATTGGAGCGAAACTCGGATTTCGGCCTATCTGCAAGCGGAGGGGGACATCATTCCCCCCTTAGAAGTTAAACAACGATTGCAGGAGGGCTATCGGCTCCTAGAAGCTCGTTTGCCGGAGGATATTCGGGTGATTTATCTCGGCAATAACCAGCCTGCTTAAGCGGGCCTGGAAAAAGCCAGCTTGTAAAGAAGCCAGCTTGACCCGTGGACACAGGAGACGCTGGTTGCTTGGGCTGTGAGCCATGTGTTGCTTGGGCATAGCTGTGTGTTGCGTAGACGTGCGTGTAGACATGTGTGTAGACGTGCGTTGCTGATTGGCTCGATCGGGGAACGCTATTAAGAGCGAATAGCGTATAGACCAGTCGTTCATAGCCCCCATAAATCTAGCTCTCATACACCTAGCCCCCATACACCTAGCCTCCATACACCCAGACTGTATTTTTCTTTAAATGCGGGATAAATGGGATGGTTGAAGGTTTATATACGAATAAATTTATGTACGAATGAAGTTGTAACGGATATAACTAAATCAAGAATATTCGTCATTTCCTGGAATTTCTAGCAACCAACGGTGATTTCAGGGGATGTCGTAGATCCTGCATCGCCCGGAGCAACGATCGAATACTTCGTTGACTCAGCATCCACTCAACTTCTCCACTCAACTTCATCGTTTCCCACATTTTCCGGAAGATTGACCTTCTGGAAGGTTGAAACCTTGAGTGATCGATCGAAAACTTGAGTTCCTGTTATTGCTTGGAGTCCCATGTATGAAGCGGTTTTCTAATACATTTTCTGCCAGCATCCTGTCCCTTGGGCTTGGATTGTTGCCACTGGTGGGCCTGTTCATTGCGGTGGATCGGTCAATGGCAGGAGACTTAAACCGTCAACTGGCTATTCCGCTGAATAGTGGGACGTTAAATCGTGCTCGTAAGGCGGGCGATCGTTGGTTGGCTACAGGGGATCAGCAACAGCAGCAGGGCCAGGTGACAACGGCGATCGAAAGTTGGCAAAAGGCGCTAGAACTGTATCGTCAAGTTGTGGATCAAGAAGCGCAGGGGCTCGTGTATCGGCGACTAGCGAAGGCGTATTTGGAGCTGGGCCGAACGGTGGAGGCAGAGGATGCAGCCCGTCGAGCCTTGGGGTTTGCGCGAACGCTCAATGACTACCACAACCAAATCCTCGGCTATAACGATGTGGGACTACTCTTGATGAAGCGGGATCCGACAGAAGCGGAAAAAAGCTTTGCGGAGGGGGTGCGGATTGCCACGGTTTTGAAGGATACGCCGGGTTTGGGCACATCTCTCAGTAACTGGGGGTTGGCCGCTCAGGCAGCGGGACAGTTTGCAGTGGCGATCGAGCGGTTACAGAAAGGGTTGCCTTACCAACGGATGGCCCTAGATTTTGCTGGGGAAAGCCGTTCCTACAAGGGATTAGGAGATGCCTATCTAGCAGTAGGTGAGTCTCAAAAGGCGGCAGGTAACTACATTAGTGCCTTGGTGTTGGCAAGGCAATCCAAGCAACATGCTGTTGCATTCCAGGCATTGGAAGGCTTGGCGCGCGCCTACGATCGCTTAGGAGCCAATAATGCGGCGATAGAAGCCCTGCTCGATCGGGTGCGCTTGGCAGGACGGACACTGGAACCGGCGCAGGTTGTGCAGGCCTTGCAGACGATCGCAGAATACTACTATCAGAAAAAAGACTGGGCACTGACCGATCGGGTCTATAAACAAGCGATTCAGATTGCTGAGGCGAATCAGCTTGATAAAGATTTGCCCCAGTTGCGGAAATCCCTGGAAAACCTGCGGAATGAGTTTTATTTTCGCCGAGTTCGGCAGTAGTTTAAGCCCAACTCGTTATTAAGACCCTATTGACTGGGTAGAACGGAAATATCAACACCATGTTGAGTGAGGGTTGTAATCAAATTGGGATCCTCTTTAGACAGATGAATGAGAAACCGTTGCCCATCTTTCCGGGTCGCGATCGCTTGGGTTCGATCGCTGCTCACACTGACTTTTTCCACCTGTTTTGTTTCTACTTGCTGGATAAATTCACGATATTCCCAGGTTCCATCCACTGGAATGGAGGGTTTTGTACAGGCTGTAATGGCCAACACAGTGATGATTGAGCCAGTGATGATTGAGCCAGTGATGATTGAGCCAGTGATGATTCGGCGAGAAAACTGTTGGGTTGCTTGCCAACCTTGCTTGAGTAAAATGCTTGGCAAAATTCTAGACAAAATTCTAGACAAAGCGGTGGGTAAAGTTCTAGGCAAAATTCTGGGCGAGGCGATCGGCTTCATAGGGGTTTCTCATTAGACAACAGGAGATAACGGGAGATAACGGGGCAAGCTTGCTTTACAGGTGAAGCAGGGAAATCACACAGGATTTTTCGCCAATTTGAACCGGCATCGCTTCCACGCGACAATCGATCGTGCCCCACCCCAACGGCAGGCTTTCCTGGCCTTTTTGCGTTTGTCCGGTGGTTAGCGCTTGGGCAATGAGAGAGGTGTCATCGATCGATTTATCTCGGGGCAAAAATCCCGCTTGCCAATCGGGACTGGTGACACGCCACCAAATTCTTAATTTAGGTGCATAGGTGGGGGCTGGCTGCTCCGCCGTGGTTCGGCGAGATTTTGCAGGCTTGCGTTCTGAGGGTTTGAGCGATCGATGCCAGACGACGAGGGCATGTTGTCCGGAGGCCAGTTCCACGAGGCGAATTAAGGTGGCGAGTAATGAAGTTTGATACAGGGCAGACAGCGATCGGGCAGAGTCTAAGGAAACCCCTAAATGATTGAGATGGGACGTAAATTGCGATCGGGGCATTAACAGTTCTGCGGCTCCCGCATCACAGAGCTTTTCCTTACGGGCTTCCTCCCAGGTGGGGATTTGGAGTTTCTGAGCTACGTCAGCTTGGGCATCAAAGAGCAGTTCCATGAGTTCGTGGCCTTCGGTGAAGCGTTGACGCACGATCGGGTCATCTTCTTTGATCAGAATTACCCCTTGATAACTATCTAAGAGAATGCCCTGCTGTTCATCGAGGGGAACCTTGAGGGGAATGGGCATCCCAAAGTGTTGATAAATCGCGTCTAAGTCCGTTGGCAAACGGTTAGATAAATTGGCTGACTCACGCAAAAACTCAACATAGTGAAATACATCTGCCTCTGTTTGGAGAGAACCATAGCGATGCAAGAATGCATAGCCGGGATGTTGGTAGCTCGGCGGCAGAGAACACACGAATTTCAACTCCAGGTTTGGGTAAGCGGTTTAGGTCGGTTTAGGGAACAGCGTACAAATAAAATCCCAAGTGAATAGATGGGTCGGTGCGTGGCAGGATCGGTGAAGGAGCAACCCTGCTCTTAGCATACATTACAGGAAAGTCAGTAATGGCAATAAACCGAGAATCGCTAGTCCGATCAAGAGGCGGAAGCTCTGGCGGCCTGTGGACCGATCGGCAAAACTTAATGCATAAACACTTTTGGCAATATTATTACTCGAAGCTGCAATTAAAATCGCGGCACTGGCTACTGAGAGAGCCGTGGTTTTTCCTGCCGATTGCGTTAACCCTAAAATAAACGGGTCAACATCCGTGACGCCCAAAATTGCCGCTAATCCATACAGGCCCCGATCGCCCAAATACGTTGATGTGTAGTGGGTCACCACTGCAATGACCACAAATAACACCGCAAATAATAGTGCGGACTTCAGCTCTAAAGGATTTTGATTGGTTTCTTGACTGCTGGCAGAGGTCGCTGTTGCGGCAGTAGAATCCTGACGAATGAGCCAAAACCAGCCAACCCCAATCCCGATCGCGGCCAAAGCCAGTAACGGAACTAACAACGATCGGGCCAACGGTTGGTTAAACAAATACAACAACAACGCAAATCGAAGGTACATCACCCCCGAGGCCATCAAAATTGCGCCGGGATAGCGCTGGGGGTGGGGATCCTGCACCGACTTTTTCGCCAAGGCCACCGTCGTGACGGTGGAAGAATAGGCTCCTCCCAACAATGCCAGAATCGCCAGCCCACCTCGCCCTTGACTGACCCGTTGCAGCAAAAAACTGGCATAGGACACCGTGCTGACCGCCACAACCACCAGCCAAGTTTTAAAGGGATTAATGTCAAAGGGACTAAAGGATTGATTGGGTAAAATCGGTAAAACGACGATCGTTAAAAACAAAAACTTGCCCAACGTCAAAATATCATCCGGCGAAAAGCGATGTACCAACCCTTCCAGCACCGCCTTAAGTTCCAGCAGAATCAAACTGGTAATCACAAAGGTGCAGGCCACCCAGTAATGCTCATAGTAAACCAACGGCCCTACCAGATAGGTGCCCAAGGCGGTCATTTCCGTGGTTAATCCCGCCTCCTGGTTCGATCGACGAATTTTGTTCCAGTAGGACAGCATCATGAAGCCGCCCACCACAAACAACCCCACTGCTACAGGTAACCGATCCTGATTGGCCAGAAACGCCAAGCCATAGCCCAATAACCCAATCAGCGGGTAAGTTCGCACTCCCCCAAACACGTAGCGACCTGGCTCGGTCTTTTGTTCTTCCCGTTCTAAGCCAATCAGAAAGGACAGAAACACGACCAGACAAATTTTAAACACGTCGGGGGAAATGTAAGTTGCGATCGCAGACACCATCCATTAACGCCGGGTAGACAGTGAAGAGGATGACGGGGAAGGGGTTGGGGCCGGGGTGGAAAATGCCCGTTCCAACTCCGCAGGCGGTTCCGTCAGCAACACCTCTCGAATAAAGCGAGCCAAGGCCCGTTGGGCTAGCCCCGTTGCAATCTGCTGGCCCATCTGTTGCGCTTCCGATCTCATCACCAAGCGCGGTACAAGATTCAAAATCCGATTGGGGTCAAAGCCTTGGGTTTGCTGAAGAATCGCCCAGATCCGCTTGATATGCCCCAGGGTCGCTTCATTTTCACTCGACATTTGCGGCGACTCGACCGCAAAGCCAAACCGCGCTCCCACCGTGGCAGTCAGCCGTTGCCAAGCTGTCTGTCCCAAGGCATCCATACTGTTGATAATCTCACTCACCAAGCGTTGACGAATAAATTCTCCCCGTTCTGAAAAGAGAAAATCGAGGGCTTGATCCAACGATCCACTGATGTCATATTCCATACTGCCTTTGGCATTGCGCAGCAGGTTTTCCAAGCGATTCCAACGGAAGCTATCATCTTTGAAGAGTAAGTCTTTCAGAGATGTGCGTAACTCAGGAGCCGGATCGGTCAGCAGTCGCTTGGCAATGTAGGGATAGGCTTCGCTGAGAACCTTAAATTCTGGATCGACGTTGATCGCAATTCCTTCCAGCGTCACCAGCGATCGAATAATCAACGCAAAGTAAGCGGGTACGCGGAAGGGATATTCATACATCAGCGCCGAGAGTTTATCGGTAATCGCTGCAATATTGATATCCGAAACGCTGGCACCTAAGGCATCTTGGAAGACAACAGCAAAGGCGGGAATGATGGGGGTTAGATCCGTATCGGGCGACAGGAATTCTAGCTTAACGTAATCGTTGGCGAGTCCTTCAAAGTCACGGTTGACCAAATGGACGATCGCCTCAATCAGCCCATAGCGTTGGTAAGGCTGCATCTGGCTCATCATGCCGAAGTCCAGGTAGGCCAGCTTGCCATCGGGGGTGGCCAGTAGGTTGCCGGGGTGGGGATCCGCGTGGAAAAAGCCGTGTTCTAGCAATTGCCGCAGGGAACATTGCACGCCAATATTGACCAAATAGGTGGCATCAATACCCTGTTCCGCCACTTCTTTTAAGTTGGTCAACTTCGTCCCTTCGATCCATTCCATCGTCAGGACACGGCGCTCGGTGTAATCCCAGTAAATCTTGGGAACGTAAATATCCGGCAGATAGCCATAGAGGTCGTTGAAGCGCTCAGCGTTGCGACCTTCCTGGGTGTAGTCCATCTCCTCAAAGATGCGTCCTGCAAACTCATCCATGATGCCGACTAAGTCGCTGCGAACTCGACTGAAGGTGCGCATGGCCCAGGCAGACAGCCCCCGCAGAATGTAGACATCCAGGGCAATACTGCGGGCTAGACCCGGTCGCTGCACTTTGACGGCGACTTTTTCGCCGGTTTTCAACGTGGCTTTGTAGACCTGACCGAGGGAGGCAGCGGCAACGGGGGCCGGGGAAATTTCGTCAAACAGATCGATCGGATCTTTGCCCAGTTCCTCCCGAATAAACTGGAAGGCAATTTCGTTGGGGAAGGGGGGAATCTGATCCTGAAGTTTGGATAGCTCTTCTAGAAAGACGGGGGGCACCAAGTCGGGGCGGGTGGAGACGGCTTGGCCAATTTTGATGAAGGCTGGCCCCAGTTTGGTCAGCAGTTCCCGCAGTTGAATGGCGCGATTGCGTTGCTCGGTAATTTTTTTGCCCTGCTGGCTGTCCGACCAGATGCCCACAGCATAGGTTAACAACGGCAGAAAGATTCCGATCGTCCGGCTCCACACCTGCCAATAGCGCGATCGGTAGTAGTTGGCGATCGCCTCCGGTTGATAGCGCAGGGGCAGGCCATTGTGATCGGTTCCAAAGTTGTGATCGGTTCCAAAATTCTCAGGAGAGCGATCGGCAACCTGGCTATCCTTGCCCCCAAAGGCTGTCCCTCCGATCGGTAGGGACTCAGGAACAGTCGTGGCCTGGGTATCCACCGTGATGGTTGTGGATCCTGGCTGGGGCATGGCATCGGCAGGTCGATAATTCATAGGAGACGATCGCGTTTACTCGCTTTGTTAAGCATTGTAACAAGACTGAATCAGCCCTTACGTTTAGTAAATCACGTTCGTCTCAGGATGGCAGTCGGGTTTCGCCTACTCTTTGGGAGGGGATTCCTGTAAGGTTGCCGCAATGGAGTCTAGCCAGGATGCCCCATCCTGGGGATCCAAACGCAGGATTTGCACGGTCGGGTACCAGGGGGTCGTTAATTTTGTATTGCCCCAGACCCAATGTCCCGTCGTTGGCAGCACTAACCACACGGGTTTACCGAGGGCCGCTGCAAGATGAGCCGCTTCGCAATCGATGGTGAGCAGCCCGTCCAATGCCGCGATCGCCTGGATTAACTCGGCGCGATCGGTGCAAGTTTGCGGTGGAATTCCAGCCTGTTCCAGTTGGGCCTGCTCCTCGGCGGTGAGGTGGGATTGCAGGCTGACCCAGGGCTGGGAGGGTGGGAGGGCCGCTAAGAGTTGCGCTAGGGGGAACGCGCCGGGAGCATTGGGGCTGTCTGCGGTACGGTTTGACCAGATTAGACCGATGGGTTTGAGGAGATTGGGGGGCGTTGGACGGGAGGGCAGGAGGGGGAAAGGGGGTAGCAGGGTAGGAGAGGGGGAGAAAGCATGGGGCAGACTTCCTAGGGGAATTTGGAGGGCGCAGTCGGGCACAGGATCGCCTTTGGCAATTACTTGGGTCAGGCCGGGAAGGTTGGCGAGTAGGGGAACGATCGCCCGATCGCATTCCACAATGACCTGGGCTCCTTGCTTGACCAGTTGGGGTAAATAGCGACTGCAAATCAGGGTTTGGCCTAAGTCCTGCTCGGCCCAGACCAGAATTTTTTTACCCGCGATCGCGCCACCGTCCCAGCGAGGAATTTTGCGGTGGCGGGGAATTTGCTGTTGCAGGTAGCTGGGGGCTTGCCAACGCCATTCGTATTCCGCAAAGCCTTCCGTTAGGTGACCGATCGCTAACAGGGCTTGGCTGAGCTGGAAGTGGGCTTGGGCAAAGTCGGGCTGGAGGTCGATCGCGGTGCGGAAACAGGTAATGGCGCTGGGCAGTTCTCCCTGGTCTTGCCAGAGTTGCCCCAGGTTGCTGTAGGCGGCGGCGTTATCTGGTTGGTAGGCGAGGGTCTGTTGCAGGTGGGCGATCGCTAAATTCGGCTGACCTTCGGCTTGCAGAATCAGGGCCAAATTCTGGTGGGTGGGGGCGTGGCGGGAGTCTAGTTTGAGGGCGAGGAGGTAGTGCACCTTGGCAGCGGCAAAGTCGCCGATCGATTGGTGCAGGTTGCCGAGGTTGAATTGCAGGTTGGGGTCGAAGGGTTGCAGTTCTGCGGCGCGGCGGTAATAGCCCAGGGCGGATTCTGGGTTGCCCTTTTCTTGCAGGGCATTGGCGAGGTTGATTTGGGCGGTGACGGCGTTGGGGGTGAGGGCGAGGCTCTGGCGGAAGGTGGCGATCGCGGCTTCCAGTTGGCCGAGGGATTGCAGCAGGGTGCCCAGGTTGGTCAAGGCTTGGGGGAAGTCCGGCTGGAGGGCGATCGCGGTGTGGTAAGCGTCTAAGGCGGCCTCTGGTTGCTCCAGCAGTACCAACAGGTTGCCGAGGTTGTAGTGGGCGGTGGCATCTTCCGGGGCCAGTTCCACGGCCTGTTGCAGGGCTTCCAAGGCGCTGGGGAGTTGCCCGATCGCCTGCAAGGCTACCCCCAAGTTGCGAAAGGCTTCGGCGTAGTTGGGTTGTACCTCTGTGGCGGCGAGGTAATGGACGATCGCTTCCCGCAATTCACCCCGCTGATAGTAGACGGAACCCAGCAAATTCAGCATGGCGGGGTGATCGGGGGCGATTTGGATGACTTGGCGCGCCATCCATTCAGCGCGATCCCAATTGCCCGACTGGAAGGCGGTAAAAGCGGCGTTAATGGCGTCAGGAACAGTCAGCATTGCAGGAATTCACCCATCGAGAAGGAAGCTTGCGCTTTAAAATTAAAGGCGACTCAGCGGTTTTTGAGAGGTTGTTTTTGAGCGTTTTTTGGTACAAGGTGTTGAAAGAGGTTGTTACCAGGTTATTGGTCAAACCTTGAGTCGATCGTGGGATGGAGATTCTCGCTGGTGGCTGGGATTCGATCCCCCTAAATCCCCCTTAAAAAGGGGGACTTTGAATGTGTTTTTTCCGGTTCCCCCTTTTTTTTCCGGTTCCCCCTTTTTTAAGGGGGGCTAGGGGGGATCGAAACTTGAGCGATCGACGATGGCGATTCTGGTTCAATCCTTGTTTTTTGCGATATTCTGGCACAGTTGTGTCAGTTCAAGTGTATTAATCTGGCTAATGGATATACAGTGGATTGTCGCTTGGCTCAGATTCCCCCGATCGCGGGCTGTTGCTGCCCAATCTTCTCAATTTATCCCTACCATTAATTAATCCCCGCCTGTATTCTTTCCTTTAGCTTGCCCATGTTGCTGTCCCTCAAGATCGAAAATTTTGCGCTGATTGATCAACTTGACCTGACCTTTGGGGCGGGGCTGAATGTGCTGACGGGAGAAACCGGGGCGGGGAAGTCGATCATTTTGGACGCGATCGATGCGGTGCTGGGGGGCAAGACCTCGGGGCGGGCGGTGCGCACGGGGGAGGAACGGGCGCTGATTGAAGGGCAGTTCCAATTGCGGCCAGAGTTGCAGGCTTGGTTGGGCCAGGAAGGGATTGAAGCGAACCCTGGGGCAACTTTAGTTTGCACGCGGGAAATTTTTGCCAGTGGCAGTGCTCGCAGCAAGTCGCGGGTGAATGGCGTGACGGTGAATCGCCAACAGATGGAAAGCCTGCGGGAACTGTTGGTGGAGATTACGGCCCAGGGGCAAACGGTGCAAATTGGGCAGGCGGGGGTGCAGCGGGACTGGCTGGATAGCTTTGGGGGGGAGAAGCTGCTGAAGCTGCGGGAGCGGGTGAGTGAGAAGTTTGCGGCTTATCAGCAAGCGGCGCGGACGCTGGAGCAACGGCAGCAGATGGAGGCTCAGCGCTTGCAGCAGTTGGATCTGTTTGAGTACCAGTTGAAGGAGTTAAATATTGCCAACCTCAGCGACCCGAATGAGTTGGAGGAGTTAGAAAATGAGCGCAATCGCCTCAGCCACAGTGTGGAGCTGCAACAGCAGAGTTATCTGATCTATCAAATGCTCTACCAGAATGAAACTGGGGGGGAAGCGTTGGCCTGTGCGGATCTGCTGGGGCAGGCGGAGCAACGGCTGCTGGATATGGTGGAGTATGACAGCCAGTTGCAGCCGATTTTGGATTTGGTGGCCAATGCCTTGGCGCAGGTGGAGCAGGCGGGACGGGAAATTAATCTCTACGGTGAAAATATTGAGGCGGATCCGCACAGGCTTCAGGAGGTGCAGGAGCGCATTGTAGAGTTGAAGGCGATCTGTCGGAAGTATGGGCCGACGCTGGCGGATGCGATCGCGCTTCAGGAGAATCTGCAAGCGGAGATGGACGTTTTGACGGGGGGTGGGCAATCGCTGGCGGATTTGGAGGCGATCGCCCAGGAACGGAAGGCGGCACTGGTGGAGGCTTGTGGTAAGTTAACCCAGTTGCGGCAGGCGGCGGCAGAAACGCTGGAAACGCAGTTGGTGGCGGAGTTGAAGCCGTTGGCGATGGAGAAGGTGAAGTTCCAGGTGGGGATTGCGCCGATCGCGGCGACGCCTGCGGGGGCCGATCGCATTACCTATCTGATTAGTCCGAATCCGGGGGAGCCGTTGCAGCCGTTGACGGAAATTGCGTCCGGTGGGGAAATGAGTCGATTTTTGTTGGCGTTGCAGGCTTGTTTTTCCCAGGTGGATGCGGTGGGGACGTTGGTGTTTGATGAGATTGATGCGGGGGTGTCGGGCCGGGTGGCGGGGGCGATCGCGCAGAAGTTACACCATCTCAGTTTGCATCATCAGGTGTTGTGTGTGACGCACCAACCGATCGTGGCGGCGATGGCGGATCAGCATTTTCGGGTGAGTAAGCAGGTGATTGATCCGGAGAATGCTGGGCAGCAGGCTAAGGATAACAGTAAGGTGGAGAATTTGCGAACGGTGGTGAGGATTCAGCCGTTGGATGAGGGGGAACGGCGGTTGGAGTTGGCGCAGATTGCGAGTGGGGATGTGGTGCAGGCTGCGAATGGTTCAGCTAAGGCGGCGATCGATTTTGCGGAGTCGCTGTTGACTCAGGCGGCGAATATTCGGGATGGGCAGCAGGTGGAGGTGGTTGAAGTGGTATCGCAAACGGTGGTGAAGAAAGCGGGGAAACCGAAAAGAAAAGCTAATAAATCAAAGGTGGGTTAGAAGGGAGAGTGGAAGGGGCGATCGTAAAATCAACTAACGGTTCGCGTCACCAGCCGTAGGCTGACTTTGCTGCTCACTATCATAGCTCATCGGTCTGGTGCACGCGAATTGTTATGCTGTTTGCAAAAACAATTTTTCACATTTTACAGCGGATTGCGTAACGACAAGGAACAGATACAACGCCTGAATCCCGTTCTGCTGTGGGCTGCTGTATCGATCAGTCGAGCAAAGGGCTGTATATCAAGAATTCTGATTTCAGGAACGTGGATCGTTATAAGTCCGGAAAAAGTCCGTGCACTTCTTCAAGCAAAGTATTTGCAAAGTCTATAATTCGAGATATGCTTGAAGATTCCAGAGCATTAGGATCAGCCCAGAAACTTGACATTTTGTCACAATCTTGTGTTATTGAATAATTAACTTTTCTATAAGCCTGAGCAGCGTCAGACCAAAGTCGAGAAAGATTGGCTTCATGCTCATAATCTCGATTGTTCATTCCCAAGCGCACAATTTTACCAATATAAATTCTTGTTTCAGTTACAGCTTTTCGAATAATGGATGCTCGATCTTTGTCTGCGCTCTGAATTTTTGCCAAAGCTTCCTGAATCTTATCTAAAACCTGAATAGCATCTTGAAGCATATCTTACTAAGTCTTAATGCAAGTTGACAAAGTTAATATCCAGCTACATTACTTCTTGCTGGCGCAAGATTTAACGAATTTATAGTTAACCTTAACTAAAGCACTACAAGAAAACCTAATCTAGCTTGATTTCAAACACTGATAATTACAGCCCGTACTCTGCCCTCACTAAGGACTGAGCAGCATAACTAGATTTATATGGATCTGAGCAGATAACTACCTGGATGGGACTGTTATCCAACTTACTCCGCCTCAATCCGGGATAACGACATTATCCGGATTGAGGCGGATAATTCCGGTTTGGGTACATTATCCGGTAGTTCACGGTTTCCAATAGCTAATTTTTGGGAAATCTTAAGAGCAGAGGTAGTGCTGCCCAGTCAACTTTATCCCTGATTAGCGTCATGGATGACTGATTCTCCCAAATTGTTCGATCGCATCTATGAAACCTTCCAACTCAAGCACCTCAGCCCCAACATGGAGAATTGGTTGCGGTGTCAGTAGTCCTGCGGGACACTAATGCTTCTCAGTCGTTAACGTAGTGCCAATCCAAACGCACTGTGGTTAAGCATTGGGAAAGCGTTGGAATAGTCGATACAGGCTTGGGATCTGGGCTAAGTTGGTTTTTATTCGATTTTGCGGAGTCGCTGTTGACTCAGGCGGCGAATATTCGGGATGGGCAGCAGGTGGAGGTGGTTGAAGTGGTATCGCAAACGGTGGTGAAGAAAGCGGGGAAACCGAAAAGAAAAGCTAATAAATCGAAGGTGGGTTAGAAGGGATTGTGTAAGGGGCGATCGTAAAGTCAACTAGCGACCAAGCTCACCGGAAGCAGACAACTTTTGTGACTCAGCGAGGCACCTCGTGGCGTTCCGGTGCGGGACTATGTCATCTTGCGCTCCCCACCCCCACCACGACCTGCTTCACACATAGAAAAAACTTCTACAGCAATAACTCTTACTTACAAAACTAAAATTTAGACTCACAATATTTTACGAGATCGAATAAGATGTTGTCGAAGATAATATGCTCTTGAGGAAGCGGTTTCGACTATTGCATTGAGCAGAACCAAACATGACTCATGCAAATTTCTTGATAAAAGTCCCACTTGATCGACCTGTAGAAAATGTTGAATGGCTCTTTCCAAATAGAACGCAGTATTTCTCCCCGAAAATAGACGAGTTCCGCCTTGTTCTCTCTGATGTTTAGAGAGAATGTGTATTCCTAGTTCAAAGAAGATTGAGCGAAAGTGATACATAAGTGAGGCTAATGCTTCAAACACATCTGGATTATTTCCAGCATTTGTGACGAATTCAAGTAGCAAATCTTTCCCGAGTACAATGTCCTGATTCTCATAATCAACTTTTTGCCAACGCGTATGAGCACATAACATATTACGAATTAACTTTCGCATACTATCCTGATGCCTAGATCTTGATTCACTGGCAGCAAGACTGATAGCCAACTTTTGCAATTTCTGCGACAACTCTTTCCATAGTTGCCAGTAAACTTCCTTCTTATTTGCCCTTTCGGCAATAACAGCTACTTGCAAAGCTAAATAATCAATGAATTCGGGTGCTATATCGCAACCTGTTATTAGGTATTCAAGGTAGGGTTGAAAATTCAAATCTTGTAGACAGAATATATGCTTTGCGAAACGTTCTATGAAAGCGAGTCGAATTTTATAATGGATCTCCAAGTTCTTATCTCTTTCAGAACTATAAGTATGTTCTTGCTGCTCGGATTCAAAAGAGAGATTCAGGATGTTAGACAATAGTTTGATATGGCTAGATTCCCTTGACCCATCTGGTATCATCAAACATGGGCTTAAAAGATACCAATGGCTATAGGCTTGTAGAGTTATTTTTTCAAGTTCACCAGAAATCTCACCGTTTGCAAAGCGTTCACGAAATTCATCTTTCCTTTCTTGTAGCTTGGTAATCTCAGCCTCTTTATCAGCACCCTCTAGGCTATATATTCGTCTCTTTACAAATTGGTTATCTTGGTCTTGCTCAAAACGGGCATACTCAAGTGCCCCAATAATACATTTCTGTGCAAACTCAGAATCTCTTTTCCAAAGATGATTTCTGATACCCGCTGCTGCTTTATGCCGAACATTTTCATTAACGTGTGTTAGCGCAATAGCAATTAATTTTTTAACAATAAATTCCTCCTGTTTCTCAGAAACAAAATCCAATAAAATTGGAAGGATAGATGCCGCTGCCGCTGCACCATCATGATCAGTTGCATCAACAATTGCAGTTGAATTGTCTGAATCTGCATTCGCCATAACTGCTTGGATGATTAATTGAGCACACCACAAAACATCTTCTTTATTCAGTTCACTTGAATAGTCTCGTACAAAAACTGCTGCCGCCGTAACAATACCACCAAAGTACATTGCTGCTAGATTACTTACTGCACCAGCCTTAAGTTCTTCAAAAAGCTCTTTTGTCTCAGCAAGAGCTTCATGCCACGTTGCGTAGTATTCAGTCTCTAGCGGCTCGTTTTTAAACGTTTTCCTTGACCATACACAAAGGGTAGAGAATCGGTTTTGAACCTGCATCATTTCTTGAGTTTGCTGCTGAATATCCTTTAAATCAGGTTCTAAGCCTTCAGGCTCGAAAATAATTCTGTTATTCTCTTGGTCTTCAACAGGCTTCCAGCCACGACTGTCAATCCTATGCAAGAGGAATCGCATTGTTTCATCTTGAGGTTCAGATGCACGCAACAGATCAATTGCAGCAAGCGCCTCATCTCTCCATTCTGAAAACTGAAGGCGTACAACAAGCATTTCTAAATGCTCTTTTCGCCATGGACGCAGAGCGGCAGTACGCCGCTCTGCTGAATAAAGTTCAGAGAGTGGATCAAAACTAGAACGATGCCAATCAATTTCATTGCCGCCACATTCATGAATTGTTCGCTCTCGATCCATATGATACAACTCAGCAGTTCGTAGAAGTGGTAGCGCAGCTTTCCCAACTTTTAGAGAAAAACCTGTTGCTACAGAAGCTAAAACTGCTGTGGACATTACAGAATTACTACTTCTTAGAATATACTCAAACAGTAACTCTATTTGATTTGCCTCAAAGTGCTCCACGTATGCAATTAGCCAATTTTCAAGAGCCATTAGGGCACACATTAACAAGGTAGGAACGTAAGAACCTAAAGAGCAATTACGATATGCAGTCCACAAACGGCTAGAGCAATATTGGCTTATTAGCGAACCATCATTTAGGTGTATATTAACTTGCTCAATAAGAGGCTCAGAATTTCTAATCCTTAAATAATGGGACTGCTCTGGAGTATCTAAAGTTGAATGCGCATACTTGTCCGCCGTTATATTCAGAAAATGAAGAATAAAGTCGAGTCCTTTTCTAGAATGGAAATCTAGTAAGCTTTTGAATGGTCCCTTTGCTCCGCTAGCTGGTGAAAAGCTATCATTATGCGCATGAAGTCCAAAGCAACCAGCAACATTTCTTCCATTTATGTGGCGAGACCCATTACTATTACTAGACTCTGTAACTAACCATTCAAAAAGTGCTAGTTTGATTAGTGTGTCTGGGTCGTACTTGCAAAAGAAAGCGGCTTCAACTCCCTGAAAAGCCATTTTGCAAAACTCTTCAACATAATTTAGTCGGTGAGATCGCCTGAAATCGTCATCAGAATCATCATCAAGAATAGGTTGCAAAAGCTCTTCTTGATTAGTTCCCATAGCTTGTAAACGTTCTTCTAGCTCTTTGTTCTTATTGACATCACTAGGTATAACTTCTTCCTGATCTGCCAAACTATCAGCTTGATCCGCAAAAACATCGGTGTTTAAAAGACTTAAGAAATCTTCATGTATCGCCGGAATGGTTTTTATGATGATGCTGAGTAATTTCTTTCTGTCACCATTATCTCTGTAGGACTCCTTAAGAGGAGCTAAAAGGTGAAGAGCTAGTAACCCTGCTTCACGAGCTGGTAATGGTAGGTCTTCATTTAAATTTAATAGAGAAGACCAATTGTTTAAGACTGCTGTTACGTGTGGTATTAAATCCTCAAATAAAGAATCTCTGTTTTCAAATAGAAAACAAATTATGGCTTTCCATCCTTGACCATAGGGTCTAAGAAGTAAGGCATCAACTAAAGAGCTATCATCACTTTGTTTAAGTTTGGAAATAAATGTTGGATCTGGTGTTTGGCAAGCTATTCGCAGAATGAAGCAAAAACGTTTCAGAAGTTTTCCATCGTCTAAAAAAAGCCGATCCTTTAAGGAACTGAGGAATTTATCTGGATTATCGCCTTGAAGTATCGCAGCAATAGTTTCATCCTGCCAATAGCTCTGGATATCTTGACTAGTAAGAACAAAGCTCACAAAATCATCAACATTCTCGCCGCACCTTAACTTTTGATGAAGCCACAAGCGAAATGCACGGTTTATTGCGGGTTCATGACCGATTGCATCAAGGAAATCTTGTATTTTACCTGAATCTTTTCGATAAGCATCCTCAATATATTGGTCAAGCGCCCAGTCCTCTAGAACATCATGCGATGGACTAACAAGATCATTCGTGGAATCGCGACGAACTAAGTTATCTTCTTCGAGCTTGAATACAGCATCACCATCGAAATCAGCTTCAGGAACTCCATAGACCATTTGCTTAGCTCGACTGACTGCGATATTGATGAAGGCTTGCTTTCGC
This sequence comes from Alkalinema sp. FACHB-956, assembly GCF_014697025.1. Classification (NCBI taxonomy): domain Bacteria; kingdom Bacillati; phylum Cyanobacteriota; class Cyanophyceae; order Leptolyngbyales; family Leptolyngbyaceae; genus Alkalinema; species Alkalinema sp. FACHB-956. Next base: position 191,916 of record NZ_JACJRC010000001.1, read on the forward strand.
TTAAGCGGCATTCCATTTGCTCGATCTTGTTCTTTAGCAATTACATTTTGCCAGACTGCAATGCGGAACTCCTTTTCACCATCCTGAGACGTAAATTCCGTTCCAGTTTGAAGAACTCTGTATGCTAAATCTGCAAAAAACGGCGATTTTAGCAATGGTTTCAACTTCGGATTTTCAGAAATTTTTTGCAAGGGTTCAAGTCGTCCGCATAGATTCTGAACTTGATCATTACTAAAACCGCTTAACGTAAGTGTTTTAAAGTTAACTCCAAAAGGCTGAAGATAGTTAAATGTTATTTGTTGATACGCATAGTCACGACCAGTAGCAATCACAGTCCAACCTTGATGCTTGCTCAGTAATTGAAGCAAATCTGTAAACGCTGTTGTTTTATCTAACTCAAGAAGCTTTTCAAGCGACTCGATAGTTAAGTACTTTTTGGGCATTAAAGCGAAGCCTGCTTCTATATCAGAAAGTGAACTTCTTAAGCCCATTGCTGAAAAAACATTGTTAAGATGAGACTGCTCTAAATCCTCAGTGCGTAGACAGAATATAGGAGATATAGGAGCACTTTTACTGATATAGTCTGAAAACTCTCGTATCAAGCTAGATTTTCCAGAACCACGCTCTCCGGAAACGAAAATGAAGCTAGAGGTTTCAGTCAAACCAAGCAGTTCAGAGAATATATCCGGCTGCTCGATATGAAGTCCACCAATAGTAGTCCTTATACCACCTAAAATGTAATTACTATGTTCCTTGAGCTTAGTGATATCTGATGACCAACTGGAGAAACTAACAGTACTAAATGCAGTCCGAATACCTTCGGACAAAGTCTCTAAAGTGATTGTTCCTGCGGTTTGATTAAAGCCTTGAACCTCTTCAACAATATTTTTCCACAAAGATGGTGCGGATTCATTTGAATATTGGGCAATTAGAGAATGAAGTAAGGATAATGTGCTCCCTGATTCTGTATCTAAATCGTAACCAATGAGATGAAAGGCTTTTAAGAATTCCCAGAACTGCCCGTCAGAGACATCCATTTCACCATTAGCTGTCTTCAAATGCGTCTTGAACGCTTCCAACTTTTTCCTTTTTGCAGCACTACTAAAGTTGGAAGTATTAATTTTGGCAAAAAATTCTTCTTCATTTGCAGAGTGTCTTGCCCATTCCAGAATAGGTCGCACATCATGTATGTCAGTTGCACTTAGAGGTCCTGTGATAAGAGCCAAAGCATCAGTACTAAGATTGAAACTTTCATCCTTAAAATCATTCCAGGTACTTTGGATGACTTCTGCAAAGGTTTGATCTTTCGCTGTGATGCTCACATCGTGCTTGATTTGAGCTAGTAGCCTTGCTTCTCTATCTGTATCTGGCTGCTTGGCAAACACGATAAAATCATCAGTATTAAAGCCTGCATAGCGTCCTTGAAGCTTGATTTTTGTAATTGGAAATGGTGGCAGGCATGGTGCCAGCCGACCCGACAGCATAAGAACGGTAAAGGCTGCTTGAACCCGTGTTTCAAAATTTACTCCACCGCCTCCCGTTGAAAAGGGGTTACTTTGCTGTTTTGCTGCTTCTGGCATTGATCTTCAGTATTTTGTCTTCCTGGGCTTAATCCTTTTATCTTAGCTTTTCACCTTATGGATTGCCCTGAAGAAGTACATTTCAGAGATTCCTGCTAACACCTCAGATTAGGATCATAGGCAGACTAGTTTCAGTATAACGCCCCGTCCCAAACCCATGCCTCTGCTCAGAAAATTTTATAAATTGGAAAATAACTGTAACATCTATAGCAATCCGATCTGATTTATGAGCATACTCCGGCTCAAAGCTTTGCAGCTTTTGGATAGCTTTCTCACGATTCACGTCGGATTGCTATAGGTGCCCGCAGTCTATGGCACCAAAAGAACAACTACGCTCCAGCCGTTACTATTAGCGATCGCCCCTCCAGATACTAATGCATTGCACTAATTCCACTCGCTACGAAGTTGAGCAGAAGAACCATTGATCACAAGCTTCCCCTACACAATTGTTGAAATCCCTCAAAAGAATGGCTTGATCAGTTCTAATGGAACGCATCGCCAACCAATTACAAATGCAGCGACAAAAGCGATGAGTTTGCCCGTTAACCAAGGAATGCAATCTTGTAACCTTGCCGCTGCCAAATACCCTGTTGCCAGATGCCACGTTACCAAACATCACAACCTTGCAAACAATCGCAAAACAGTTGACAGCGCCCCAGTTTACCCCTAGGCTGGTTTCTCATAGCTGACTGCAACCGTGTTCGTAAAGTCCCGATCGCATCAGCTACGACCCCAAAAATTAAAGCGCTGCCCCAGTTGCGTCCAACAACGTAAGGCAGCTAAACCCCGAAGCTGATCTGACCAGCTAGGCGGTCTGACACGGATTGTAACATTCGATCGGGCCACCCTACTTGTCCTGCGCAAAAGGGTGGCTTTAATTTTTGGGATTTCCTCCCATCACCCCATTTAGGAGAAATCCCATGTTTACTGGCTTTGGCGGTACCGATCGCCCAGAAACTTCGATCGACGATTCCCGCAGACCGTTCCAAATCTACCTCCTCGGCACCCGCGAAGAGATCCAAACCACGATCAACCAACTACAAGTGGTGCGGTTTTGCGAGCGCATCCGCTGGAGTCCGCCCATCCCCGTCCTCGGCTCCGACTGGAAATACATCAGCATGATGGAACGCGATCGAGCACCAGAGTAATACCAAATCAACCTGTGATTGCAACCCATGACGATCCCCCTAAATCCCCCTTAAAAAGGGGGACTTTGAAAGAATTTGACTAAATTCCCCCCTTTTTAAGGGGGGCTAGGGGGGATCGGATCTGTAGCATTGATAAATCAATTTGGTATAAGGGCGATCGATCGGTTTTCCCAAGGGTTGTAAAAACCGGGATTTTTTGAACATCCCGGTTTTAGGCAAGGCACGATCAACGACCTTCGTGATTTCCTAGACCTTGAACAGAGATGCGATCGCAGCTTGGCACGAATCCCCTGCATCCTTCAGAGTTTGAGCCAACGGAAACATGCTCGCTAACTACCGTGGTAATCTCGACAACCGATCGCCGATTCGGAGAGCGCGATGACCGGATGAATCGTACATTTTAGATTGTAATCCCCCGTGAAATACCGGCAAGTACTACAGGGAATCTGATGTAACCGCTTAACCGATTTGTAACCTTGACGGAGACTGCGGGTCAGGCTAACGACCAAGAAACCCACCAACCCCCAAGCGATCGTGAAACACAGTCCAGTGAAGCAAGTTCTAACCCAAACCATGGAACCCTCTCACGCAAACATTGATTGACCGATCGATGCTTGGATTGCTAAACGCTCAACAATAATCAAACTAAACAATCATTCAACAATGATCAGGTAGAAGGAAGTCAACTTCCTCCTACCCAATGTCCATGAGGTGTGCGCAAAATGCAGTGCGCTAAAAGTGAGTGTTAACCAGGTCAGTATCAACCGAGTCGTTATCAACCGAGTCAGTATCAACCGGGCTTATAGTAGCGATTTTAAGCTACTACAAAGTTTACCAATTTACCGGGAACAACGATCGTTTTCTTAATCTCTTTGCCCGCAATATGTTTTTGGGCAATGTCAGAATTCTTCGCCAATTCCTCGATTTGTTCCTTGGTGGAAGCCGCCGGAACCGTAATGGTGCCTCGGGTTTTGCCCAGGATTTGAATCACGATCGTCAACTCATCGGCCACCAACGCCTTGGGATCAACGATCGGGAAGCCATGGGTATGGATCGACTGGGCCTGCCCCAAACTAGCCCACAGTTCATCGGCCATGTGGGGCGCAAAGGGCGCTAACAGCAACAGCAACGTTTGCACCCCTTCCGCATAGACCGGAGACGTTTTGCACTTCGCATCATTCAACGCATTGCTCAACTTCATCAGCTCCGACACCGCCGTATTGAACTGATAGTCGTCGGTCAAGTCCTCCGTCACTTCTTTAATGGCAGTGTGAATCGATCGACGCAGATCCTTCTCTTCCTTCGTCAAGCTATCGGGTAACGTCACCGGATCAGCAGAGACCCCCGACTCCGTCACCAACCGCCAAACCCGATTCAAGAAGCGGAACTGACCTTCCACATCCGCATCATCCCACTCCAAATCCTTTTCTGGCGGAGCTTTAAACAGAATAAACATCCGGGCAGTATCCGCCCCGTATTTGCTAATCACATCACCGGGAGCAACGCCATTGTGTTTAGATTTGGACATCTTTTCATACACCACTTCCAACGCTTCCCCCGTTTCCGGATCGGTGGGATTAGCAAAATCAGTGATGTTTTGGGGAATGACGTATTTGTCCGTGCGCGGATTTTTGTAGGTGCGGCCCTGCACCATGCCCTGGGTCAGCAAGCGCTGGAAGGGTTCATCGCAATTTAACAAGTCCCGATCGCCGTTAGGCGCACATGCGTGATCGCGCACCACTTTGGTAAAAAAGCGGGAATACAACAGGTGCAAAATTGCATGTTCAATTCCGCCCACGTATTGATCCACTGGCATCCAACTATTGCCGATCGCCGGATCGAAAACCGCCTCCGCATTCTGGGCATCGGGATAGCGCATGAAATACCAAGAGGAACACATGAAGGTATCCATCGTGTCCGTTTCCCGTTTAGCAGGGGTGCCGCAACTGGGACAGGGGGTATTGACCCAGGACTCCAACTTCGCCAAGGGCGAGCCTTTGCCGGAAAACTCCACATCCTCAGGCAACTGCACGGGCAACTGATCATCGGGAACCGGAACCGCACCACAGTCAGGACAATGGACGATCGGGATGGGACAGCCCCAGTAGCGCTGCCGAGAAATCAACCAATCCCGCAGCCGGTAGTTAGCAGTGCCTTTGCCCTTTTGGTTCGTTTCCAGCCATTGCACGGCGGCCTCCACACTCTGGCCTTTGCCCTTGCCAGCGGTCACCCCATCCAAGGGGCCAGAGTTGACCATGACGCCCTCTCCCGGCCAAGCTTCAGCCATCGTTGCGCCATCCAAGCTTTCGCCCTCCGGCTGCACCACGACTTTTATTTCTAAGCCAAACTTGCGGGCAAACTCGAAGTCCCGTTGGTCATGGGCCGGAACCGCCATGATTGCTCCCGTGCCGTAGTCCATCATGACGTAGTCGGCAATCCAGATGGGCACCTTGGCTCCGTTTACCGGATTGATGGCATAGCTCCCCGTCCAGACCCCGGTTTTTTCCTTGCCTTCGGCGGTGCGATCGATGTCGCTTTTGGCTTCCGCTTCGGCTTGGTAGGCTTTGATCGCGTCGGCTTGGGCGGGTACGGTTAATTTTTCCACCAGGGGATGTTCTGGGGCAATCACCATAAAGGTGGCTCCCCACAGGGTATCGGGGCGAGTCGTGAAGACAACTAAGTCATCGCCCTGCTCGGTTTGGAAGGTGACTTGTGCGCCCGTGGACTTGCCGATCCAGTTGGCCTGCATCAGCCGCACTTTTTCCGGCCAGCCGCCCAGTTGCTCCAAGTCCTGCAACAGTTGCTCGGCATAGTCGGTAATTTTGAAGAACCATTGGCGCAGTTGTTTGCGTTCAACCTTCGCGCCCGATCGCCACGATCGCCCTTCGCTATCCACCTGCTCGTTAGCCAGCACGGTTTGATCGATGGGATCCCAGTTGACGGTAGCTTCCTTTTGGTAGGCCAAACCGGACTGGAAGAATTGCAGGAACAACCATTGTGTCCATTTGTAGTAGTCCGGGGAGCAGGTGGTAACTTCTTTGCTCCAGTCGAAGGAGATCCCCAGACTATCCAACTGTTTGCGCATTTGGGCAATGTTGGAGTACGTCCATTTGGCGGGATGAATCCCCCGTTCGATCGCGGCATTTTCCGCTGGCAACCCAAAGGCATCCCAACCCATGGGATTCAGCACCCGATAGCCCTGCATCCGCTTCAGGCGGGCGATGACATCGACGATCGTATAGACGCGGACGTGGCCCATGTGGAGGTTACCCGAAGGATAGGGAAACATCGACAGTGCGTAGAATTTGGGCTTGCTGCTGTCGGTTGAAGTTTGGTGCAGACCTTGTTCGGCCCATACCTGCTGCCATTTTTCCTCAATCTCAGCGGGACTGTAACGAGACTCCACGGGATTCACTCCTGCAATTGACGCTATGCAAACAACCATTCTAAAAGCTGGACGGCATTCGGGATAAATATTGCCGTTAATCTTGCCCTCTAGATTTTTGGCAATCTGGATAGACCACCCAGTTATACTACATTGTAGTATAAACCCATTCCAGACACCAAGTCATCAAAGTCGCGATCGATCGCTGTTAAATCTGGAGCGATCGCAGTCATACCAAATTGATTTATCAATGCTACAGATCCGATCCCCCCTAGCCCCCCTTAAAAAGGGGGGAATTTAGTCAAATTCTTTCAAAGTCCCCCTTTTTAAGGGGGATTTAGGGGGATCGTCATGGGTTGCAATCACAGGTTGATTTGGTATCACGTATGGTTCACTTGTGATTCACGTAGGATTCACTTGCTGACAGCCTCGCTTCCGGCTGCAAATCAATTCAATTGCGATTATCTGGATGAGGAATCAGACGAATACCAAGCATGACACTAAAAGTTACAAGGAATTACAAGTTACGACGAGCTACAAGTTGCAATCTACAAGTTGCGACCTACAAGTTGCAATGCGTTACAACACTAAAGCACGATACTACAGGCGTTGCCAAAGGTGTTTCCAGCGTCATCTCTTAGCCCATTCTCCCATCTCACCGCGTGCCTTCTTGGTTGAGACCCATTTCCCTTGTATCTTGGGAGAGGCAACTTTGTTGGGAGACGGGTTCATGGCTGGGCAGTGGCAAGATCGGCAGTGGCAAGACTGGCAGTGGCAAAACTGGCAGTGGCAAAACTGGCAGTGGCGACGATCGCTCCTTAAATCCTTCAAGCTGATTGTGCTGACGATCGTAGCCTTTTGGGTCATGACGTTGAGTGCCTGTGCGCTGCCGCAAATTAAAGCGACCGATCGCTTATTTTTGCCGCTGTCCCTAGACTTTTTGGGCGAGTACGATCTACCCCAGGCTAGCCAGTTTGAGAACACACCCGTGGGCGGCTTGTCGGGCATCACCTACGATCCCCAGCGGGATGTCTTCTATGCCATTTCCGACGATCGCAGTGAAAAAGCCCCCGCCCGGTTCTACACGTTGAAAATCCAGCTTGATCCAGCGTCGCAGCTTAGCAAAGTGGATGTTCAGGGAGTCACATTCCTCCAGCAAGCCGATGGGCAGCCCTATGAACAGCAAACGATCGACAGCGAAGGGATTAGCCTGACGCCCCAAGGCACGGTGTGGATTTCCAGTGAAGGGGTGGCCCGTGATGATATTCCGCCCTTTGTGAACGAATTTGATGTAAAAACCGGCAAACTGTTGCGCAAGCTCTTTTTTCCCGATTACTACACCCCAAAAACGATCGAGGATCCGCAATCTAAACAAACAACGCGCCAGGGCATTCAGGATAACCTGGGTTTTGAATCGCTTACCCTCAGTGCTGGAGCCGCTCGCATGGGGCCGACGGAACCCTATCGCCTGTTTACGGCAACGGAATCTGCCCTGACCCAAGACGCCGAAACCCCAACCGCCGAAACCCGCGCCAAGGCTCGCCTACTGCACTATTACGTGGAAGCAGGACGGATCGATCTGATTGCGGAATACCTCTATGAACTGGAACCCGCGCCCAGTATCACAATTCATCACGGATTGTGTGAATTATTATCCCTGGATCCAGCAGGACGTTTTCTGAGTTTGGAGCGATCGTTTGGGCTGGGGGGCTTTAAGGTCAAGCTGTTTCAACTGTCCTTTGCTGGCGCGAAGGATACGTCCCTCCTGCCCACGGTGCAAAATTTACCCAAAGTCGTCAAACCTGTGCAAAAGCAGGCGTTGCTGGATTTGAGTGAGTTGGGCATCGACCTGGATAACTTGGAAGGTATGACCCTGGGGCCGCGTTTGCCGGATGGATCGCCCAGCCTTCTCTTGGTCAGTGACAACAATTTCAGCGACAATCAGAAGACGCAGTTTCTCCTGTTTCGTGTAAAAGGTTTAAAACCACAATGACCCACGCAACCGATATCAAAACCCTCGTAACCTGGATGGCGGGTGAGTTTAGCAACCAAGAGCAGGCGATCGAAAATCCGCCGTTTTTTGCCCATATTCGGGTTTGTATGCGGCCTTTGCCTAAGGGGCTTTTCGACGGAGCCGCGCTGTATCTCGAGCAAGCCTACGACTTTGCCCAGGATCAGCCCTATCGGCTGCGGGTGTTGCACTTCGTGGAAGTGGATGGACGCATTGAAATTCCCCACTACCGTGTCAAGAATGAGGATGCATTTCGGGGATCCGCTCGCAACTTAGAAAAACTAGCAAAGCTGACCCGAGACGACTTGGAACCCATGTGCGGCTGTGGGATGCAGGTGGAATGGACGGGGCACAGCTTTAAGGGGCGCGTGGAACCGGGGAAACAATGCATCGTGGAACGGAAAGGGAAAACGTCCTACCTGGATAATGAGTTTGAGGTGATGGAGCAGGGACAGACCATGTGGAGCCTCGATCGGGGGCGGGATCCGGAAACCGATGAGATGCTCTGGGGCTCAGTGGCGGGGCCGTTTCACTTTAAACAGGTCAAGAGTTTTGCCCAAGAGTTATCCTGGTAGCTTGGCCTGTATAACTTGGTTGATTGTCGATCGGGGCAAGGTCGATCGCTAGCACAGGGCGATCTCAGGCCATGGCGTTCGGGCGCAGTCAAGCCCAATTGATTCAGACCAACTTCATTTGAGCAAATTACAATCGGGCAAAGTGACCATGTCGAGTTTTGATTCCTCCTTGGATGCGACGCGCCAACAACTGAAGGCAGTGCGTAATCTAATGCTGAAGCTGCATAAAGCTTTGCTGGACTCGGAGAAAGCGGTTTACGAGCAAACAAACGGACGCATTGCCAACAACATGGAGTTTTTTAAGCTGGTGTTGGAGCATGAGCATTTTGCTTGGTTACGGGTGATGTCAAAGTACATTGTGGAAATCGATGAGGCCATGGCGGCGAAGGAGCCGGTGGAAATCGATGTGTTGGCGGCATTGTTGGATAAGGCCACGGCAATGCTCCAACCCAATCCCATGGGAGATCTGCTGTCCCAGCGTTACTATGCCGCGATCGAGCGTGATCCGGTAATTTCTAAGATGCATGTGGAAGCAACGACGCTATTCCGGGGTGATGCTTAACTGGAATAGGTCGCATTGCTATCTCACCGCATTTGGTCATTACAGACTGATTGAGTTGGTAATTCACTAACGGTTGTTGATTAAATTTACGTTTCATTATCTAGATTGGAGTTGGGAGTTCCCATGACCGTTCCACCTGAGTTTATGGAAATTGGTAAGATCGTTGCAGCCCAAGGGATTCGGGGTGAGGTGAGGATCTATCCCAGTTCCGATTTTCCAGAACGGTTTGAGGAGCCGGGAACCCGCTGGCTATTGCGTCCTAACCAAACCCAGCCAGAACCGATCGAACTCCTGAAGGGCTATTACCAAGAGGGCAAAGGGCTCTATATTGTCCAGTTAGCGGGGGTGGGCGATCGTAATGCGGCGGAGGCGTTGCGGGGCTGTTTGTTGCTGGTAGAAAGTAGCGATCGGCCTGAGTTGGAAGAAGGTGAATTCCATGTAGGGGATCTGATTGGGCTCCCGGTTTATTTGCAAGCGACCCAGGATTTGGTGGGAACGGTGAGTAATGTGTTGTTCGCCGGAAATGATTTGCTAGAGGTTCAGGCAGAGGGGCGTAAGGAGACGATTTTGATCCCGTTTGTGGAAGCGATCGTGCCTGTGGTGGATTTGGAGGCCAAGCGCATCGAAATCACTCCACCCCCTGGCTTGATTTGATGGGACTAAACTGGTGTTGCTTGGCGAGTTGCACGATTAATTGTCATAGTGGAGCGTGGCGGATTCTGCGATTAATCGTGCATTCACTAAAGTAAATATTCGATCTATTTCAGCGATTCCTGCATACTCTGCTGATTCTGCCTCAGTGAGTGTATCATTCTTTCCTTTCTCCACGAGAGCTTCCAAACGAGCTTGGAGTTCATCGGTGAATTTGAAGAAGTTGAGGCCACGAACTTGCTGGATCTGAATCCCAGAATCCACCCAGGAGGATGGTTGTACCATGGTTTGTGTGATCATTTGATCTCCAAGGTAGTCAAGTGACTCTAGTGTACCGTATTCTCTGAGTAACTGGTTTTTCTGAATAGCTTTGATACTTATCGATCGCCGGAAACTTTATCGGCTACGGAAGGTGGCACGGTACAAAATCATCAGCATCAGAAGGGTGATCACCAATGCTGGCACGATCGATAACAGTAAGGGAATCAAGCCATTCAATCGATTGGTTACGATCGCGTGGTGGATTGCAGTAACCATCATTTGACCGATTAGCCCTAAGCTGATCACACTACCGAGGCCGATCGTGGCCCAACCAGTCAATAAAACCCATTTCGGTATCCGACCCCGAGCCAGTGTCCGTAATGCGCGACCTTCGGTTTCGATGTTGCCGATCGGATCGAGGGGATTGGGTAAGTGCATCTCGCGGTGCAGATGGGGATCGAGCGGTTGCTCGGTGTAAAGGCGATCGCGGCTAGGGTCGATCGGAAGGAAGTTTTTGGAAGGTTCTTGGGACATTACGGCTGTTGAAGAGTGCTAGTTGAAGGGTGCTAAATGTGAAACCTAGCACCAATAGATTATGTCCATAACTTCAAGCGTTATGCAGCCCATTCCGAATTTGGATATTGGAAACCAGCATTTCCTTATAGTACATATTCTCTTTTTGAAACGAGAATCCAAAGATTAGTGAATTATCACTAAATTTCTTAGGGTTTTTCAGCCTTTGAATGCTTTGAGCTTAAAGAAGCATCTCAAACATTCAGAGGTTTAACCACATGCTTCCCACCACTCATGAAGAATGTATTCGTCAGTTAGAACAGATTCGCTGGGGAGGACAGCACACATGCCCTTACTGTGGCTCAACCAAAGCTACAGCCTACAAAAAGGAACTGCGTTATCGATGTAACGATTGCTTTACATCATATAGTGTTACAGTGGGGACACTTTTTCATAGAACTCATGTAGACTTGCATGTATGGTTCAAAGCAATTTATCTAATCTTCAACTCACCCAAAAAGGTGACTATTCATGGGTTGGCTAATGAGTTAAAAGTAAATAAAAACACTGCCTGTTCAATGTTGGCAAAGATTGATAAAGCTAGAGAAACCGATCGGGATTTTTTACAGAAACTCATTGATGACTTAAATCTTTAAGGCTCAGGATTAGGAGATTTTGAGGGTTAAATGATGGAAAGCAGTTTAAGTCCAAGTTTAATTCGTAAAAAGAACCTTCGCAGAAGCAACTTATTTATTAAGTTAGCCTTGCTCTATCTGTTTGGTGGCTTTGTTGCTCTATGGTTCGGTACTCGTAGCTTAACTGATTCGCCTTCGCCACCTCAGACACAAACTAGTCCAGCAAAAACAGAAAATACGACATCTCCATCTCCCCAAGCGATTAATCAAAAACCTCAAACTTTGCCTAATATTTGGGTTATGCCCGCAAAGTTTGTTGATGGTCTAATTTTACTAAGCAATGAGCAGGGAAAAATTCTTTTTCCTATCCTCTTAACTTTACCAGTTTTGTGCTTTTACTGGATGGTCAGTACTTTTATTGATACACAGGTTGATGAAGAGTTAGATATCAGATTGCAACAGGCTTTGAAAGAATTAAATGATAAGGAGACTTCAGAAGGAATCAAAGTTCGACAAGAATTAGAATTTTTTGTAATCTTAGAAAATCTTTGGCCTCTTGGATTGTCAATACAACATCAATTAGATTTGAACTCTTTAGCACAAGCAACTAAAGCTGAACTACTATCTCCTAATTGGAATGAGAAAGTAGATACAATTACAATGGAAGAAAAAGAACGTGATGCGGCCTTAAATATTTTAGAGAAAGTCGTCAAAAATGACCAAGAACACGAGGTTTTACTTATTTTGGCCAAAAATTCTACTTTGAAAGCCTTAAGTCACTTAAATATTAGTCAACAGTCTTTTGACGTAAGCCTCCTAGCCAAATCATTTGAGAAAGATATATATATTATTCTAAAAGCTTGGTTATGGTTTGGGCTTAAACGAGGTAGAGAATTTCCTGTTGCCTTATTGCCCCTAAGTGCTCCGGATAGACTGCCAGACTATATCGAGGCAATTAACCAAGTGTCTAGTCTTTTAGACTACCAGGATTTTGATGAAATCTTCAAGAAGGAACCAATTAATAACTATAAGCAAGGGAAAGAGTTGATTAAAAAGAAACTAAGAACTTTTGCACAGCTATTAGAAAATCACTACAAAAAGGATTTTCCAAGAGCATTCTAAATTCAAAGTTTCTCTTAAATGTACAAATTTCTACTTCTTTAAAATGGGAACAGATTCGCTATCGTAGTCTGCTGCTTGTAATGCTTGAATTAGGTTTGTATACTCAATAAATTCTTCAGTAGTAGAACTTGGTTGATCAGGAAAATCTATTGAATCAATTGATTCAATAGCTGTGTCTACTGCTGCATCAATCGTATGAAAGGTTTCTTGTTTTTCCATAATTCGAATTGCCTTTAAAAGGATAAGAATTTCTTTAAGCAACTCGAAAACATTCACCTTTTCTCCATCTCTTCTATTGACGCAAAGAATGTTTCGGTTATTGGTAGACATAGCAACTAGGGGCGATGAATAAAAGACAACACCCACATAGTATTCATTCAGAACCGGAGAAAATGTACCGTAAACTAGGAAATTTACTGAGTATTTTCGAGTTATTAAAATAGTACTCCAGTACTCAATAGATGTCAATCAAGGACGATCGCCCATTTCTTCGATCTCGGCTTGCGAGGTAGACCTGCTAATGAGTCCAGCCTATATCGACTCTAGGTCGAAACCCACAGTCATCTAACCAGTGCTGTACAGGTAGGCTTTTCCCAGTCTGTCACCCGCCCCCCTAAAAAACGGTATAGTGAAGAAGTGACGCTTGCCTTGCTCCCAACATATGAACCTACTGTGGTTTCGACGAGACCTCCGACTCAGTGATCATGAAATTGTCAGCCTAGCCACTGCAAATAACGCTAGCGTTCTACCCTTTTTCATCATTGATCCTTGGTTTTATCAGTGGGAGGATGTGGGGCAAGCTCGGGTTCGCTTCCTGTTTGAATCCTTGGAAAACCTGCATAACAACTTACAAAAATTGGGTAGTTCCCTAACGCTCTTTGAAGGCAATCCTGTTAAGATTATTCAACAACTAACGCAATACTTTCTCGATCGCCAGCAAACCCCGAAACTCTACTTTAATCGAGATGTACAGGTTGAGTACGGAATCACCCGCGATCGCGCCATCCTAGACTTTTATCGATCGCGCAATCTCGACTATCATCTGGGCCTCAACCATTTCCTGCAACTTCAGGACAACCGCGATCGTTGGTTTGCGGAATACTACACCTATCAACGCGCCACCCCCTATCCCGCGCCCAAAAACATCAATACTCCGTCCCTAGAAATTCCCTTGCCCCAACTGTCCTTTCGCCAGCTCAAATACAAATATCGTGAGTTTTGGCAAAGGAAAAAAGTTTATTTCAGAGGCGGCGAAACGGAAGCAAAAACCACTTTACGATCGTTCTTAGACCGCAGATTTGAAGGCTATCACTGGAAACTTTCCCGTCCTTGGTTAGCGCAGTGGGGAGCCACATCCCATCTTTCGCCCCACCTCACCTTTGGCACCATTTCCACCCGCCAAGTGTATCAAAAAACGAAAGCCAAAGCGATCGACCTCAGCCATGTCCCTAAAGCAGAATTTAGCCTGAAAAATTTTCGCGATCGTCTACGCTGGCACGATAGTTTTACGCAACGGTTGTACTTCCATCCCGAAGTCGCCTACCAAAACCGCTATCCTGAATTTGATGATTGGTACACCCCTGCTGAATTATCGCCCCAAAAACAAGCCTTATTTCAAGCTTGGCAGGAGGGAATGACGGGATTTCCCTTAATTGATGCCAGCATGAGACAACTCAAACACATGGGCTGGATGAATTTTCGAATGCGAGCGATGTGCGCCACGTTTTTAACCATCAATTGCGGCATTTCCTGGCACCATGGCGCACGGCATTACATGAATTATTTAGTCGATGGGGATCTCGCGATCGATAACTGGCAGTGGCAAATGCAAGCAGGCATTACCAATCCCTTAAGCGAAACCTTTCGCATTTACAATCCCACTAAAAATATTGAAGAGAAAGATCCACAATTGCGATTTATTCACTATTGGCTCAGCGAACTGAAACCCTATGGCCTGAACGAGATTCTACGAGGTGACTATTTAACAGAAAGTACCTACCCAAAACCAATCCTTGACTGGGCAGAGACTCGCAAAGTTAATGGTAAAGTAATCTCTAACCTACGCAAACAAGTCAAGGAGCGTCTCATCGCCGAAGGGGGAGAGGAATTCACAAGTGCTCAAGCCGCCCAACAAACCGTCGAGAAGTATCAGCAATATCGCGATCGAGAATACGGTGCAATGACGGCTCGTTTGGCGCAAACGGATGGCTAATCGATTCATGCATTGAGAGGAACACCGTCACACAAAATTCCTGTCGAAATTTATACAGTTTCTCAAGCCTGATACGAAGCAGCCTCACCCAATCGGGTGAACCGAGCTAGTCTGGTTTAATCAAGGCCCCAAGACGATCGGGAATTATGAATAATCCCTGTGTTTTTATGGACAGTGCCCGCAAATTCGGCACAATCACAGTACCCCCTTGGCAGAACCGCTCCCACTCCCATAAACTCTCGTCAGGATGCTAGGAGATCATGAATGAATAGCTCAAAACCAACCGGCTGGATTCCCGATCTACAGGACCCCAGAGATTTCACCCTCAATAATCAACTGATTCAACAGTTATTGCTCCAGAGCCAATCCGATCGACGAGTGACCCAGGTCACTCAGGAATTAATTAGCTGGTTAAATGAACTCATTAGCTATCTACCCACCGATAATCCATCTAATTCATCCATTCAAGAAGGTAAATGGCAGAAATTAGTTAAATTTGTCCCAACCCTACTCGATCGCCTCAATCCCAAGCCCAATAAACCCTTAAATGCTCAACAAACAGAGCCTTCGGCTCAGCAATCCCTAGGAACGACCTTAGAAACGCTACAAAAACTAACCCCAGGCAACGACGTAACCCTCCTCACGATGGTGCCTGCAAGACTGGTACCTGCCAAAGTCCTCTCACCCCAGCCCCCAGCCGCCCCTCCAGGCCCGCCTCCCTCACCATACACCACCCTGATTCAGTTACAACCCACTCAAATTAAGCAAGCTGACTCTAGTTCTTCCCCTGACGCTGACCAAATCTATCTCCTCTTACGGGGAACTTTAAAACAGTTAGAAACCCTGTTAAACAATACTCCCCAGCGATCGTTTCCCGCCGAGTTCACCGAACTCAAAGAGCACTGCCATCGCATCGAAAACCAAGCCCAGCATGGCTACAGTGCTTGCACCGCCCATGCTGGCATTGCACTGATGGAATACTTCGCCTCCCGCTACAGCCAAGGCCAAGGCAACGGCCCCGACGATACCCGCTTTTCCAGTCGCTTTCTCTATCGTGTTACCCGCTTAATTGATGGCACCGAGCAGCAAGATAGCGGCGCATCCCTACGATCGACCCTCAAAGCCATGATGATTTTTGGCTTACCCCCAGAAAAATATTGGCAATGGCACCCCCCCTCCCCAAAAAATCGAAGTTGCGATCAAACCCTCAACCCAGACAATCTGTTGAGCGATCCCCCGGCCTTCTGTTACGCCTATGCCCAAAGCTACCAAACCCTGCGTTACTTTCGCCTCGATCGGCCTGGAATGAACAAGACTGCCCTCCTTGCCCAAATCAAAGCAGCCCTCCTCGGCGGATTCCCAGCCATTTTCGGATTCCGTATTTTGAGTGACACCCTCTACGCAGATTCCAAAGCCACTGGAGACATCGCTTTACCGAATGAAATTCCCGATTCTGAGAATGGTCATCCCATCCGGGGGCACGCCGCCCTAGCGATCGGGTACGACGATAACCACACCGTTCCTAACCACAGTCCCGGAGCCATTTACTTTAAAAATTCCTGGGGTAAGGACTGGGGCGACAAAGGCTTTGGCTGGTTACCCTATGACTACATCCTCAAAGCCACAGAGCAAAATCAGTTATGCAGCGATTGGTGGACATTGCTGGACGCGAAATGGATGGAAACCAATAGTCTGGGAATTTCTGCCGCAGAGAAAGACAAAATTATTAGTTTTGGGGAAACTTCAAATCCTAAGATTAAGAAATAGTCTTCCTTAGGAGAAGCCAAGCAGCCCCCATCCTCAGCTTCCTGTCACTCTGTGATTCTTCTTGCTCCTAGTTTTGATTGCTGTGTTCTATGATTGCTATGTTCTATGCATGACCCCGAGCATTCCTCCGATCGTCCTTCCGAGCCCCCCCAGCCCCAGCCCGCTGCCGAGACGGATTCCAATCAACTTCCCGAGAGTCAATTTGATCTCTTCATTTCCTACTGTCGGCGCAATCTGGAATTCATTCAAGCGTTCTATCAAGATCTGCAAAAGCAACAACGCAGCATTTGGATTGATTGGGCAGACATTCCACCTAGCGTTGATTGGCGCGCCGAAATTCACCAAGGGATTTCCGCAGCGGATAGCTTCATTGCCGTACTAAGCCCGGAATACCTCGCATCTTACGAATGCCAGGTGGAGTATGAAACCGCCTTGCAGATGAACAAACGATTAATCCCGATCGTTTGTGAAAACGTCAATCCTAAAGAGGCTCCCAAACCGCTGGCTGATTTAAATTGGATCTTTTTTCGATCGGAAGACAATTGGGATGAGTCTTTTGCCAAATTAGCAGAGGCTCTAGATACAGATTTACCGCACGTGCGAGCCCACACGCGGCTATTACTCCGCGCCCAGGAATGGCAGAATCACGATAAGGATGAAAGCTTTTTGCTGCGGGGAACAGACCTAGAACGGGCCGAACAATGGTGCATCGAAGGAGCCACAAAGCAACCCGAACCCAGTACCCTACAGCTGCAATATATCGACACCAGTCGCCGTACAGAGCGAGCCCAGCAGCGATCGCTGATTCGGTTGCAACGAACGATGCTAGGCACGATGACAGCCGCTTTTTTGATTGCCAGCGGATTGGGCGTTTTTGCCTATCGTCAATATCAAATGGCCACGGTCAATGAAATCAAAACCTTGGGAGCCTTTTCTGAAGCACTGTTTAAGGAAAATAACGTCTTCGATGCCTTAATCCAAAGCCTCCGCGCCAGTCGGCTCTTAAAACAAGCCACCTGGGCTACACCAGAAACCCAGCAAAAAATTACGGATACCGCCCTGCAAGCAGCCTACTGGGTGATGGAAGCCAATCGCTTGGAAGGCCATAAAGACTGGGCTATGGGAGTAGAGTTCAGCCCCGATGGTCAAATTCTGGCATCAACCAGTGGTGACAAAACCGTGCGGTTATGGCAGTTGAACGGTCAACCCATCGCCACCCTAGAAGGTCATCAATCCGGGGTCTTTTTTGTCACCTTCAGTCCCAATGGTCAGCAACTGGCTTCCGCTAGCAAAGATGGCACCGTGCGGCTGTGGCAGCGCGATGGCACCCCTGGCCCCGTCTTATCCGGCCATAAAGACGCCGTGAATAGTGTTTTCTTTAGCCGCGATGGACAATCCCTATGGTCGGCGGGGGAAGACGGTACGATTCGCAAATGGTCGATCGAGGGCAAACCGGGCGTCATTCTCCGCCAACATCCCAAAGCCATTTACAGCTTAGCGCCCAGTCCCGATGGCACCCTCATGGCTTCCGCAGGCGAAGATAAATTCGTGCGCCTATGGTCGATCGAGGGCAAAGTCCTCAGGAAATTAAAGGGCGCTAAGGACTTAATTTCCCAGGTTAAATTCAGTCCCGATGGCCGTGCGATCGCTGCTGTTGACCTGAAAGGCAAAATTACCCTTTGGGATTCCAAGAGTGGGAAAATCCTGCGACAGTTTGCCCAACCCGACTCCGAACGCCCCCTCTATGGCTTAGCCTTCAGTCCCGATGGTCGCATCCTCGCCACGGCCAGTGCTGATAAAGTGATTGACCTCTGGCGCTGGCAGGATGGCACCTTTTTGGAATCCCTCAAGGGCCACAGCGGCATGATTAACGGGATCACTTTTGCCCCCGATCGCAACCAATTACTCCTCGCCTCCGCCAGCCAAGATGCCACTCTGAAACTATGGCGCTTCGATCGCAGTATTCTGTCACCGCTCATCGGCCACGAAGAACCCGTGAACAGCGTCAGCTTTAGCCCCGATGGCCAGCAAATCGTGTCGGGCAGTAGTGATAAAACCCTACGACTGTGGTTACCCAACGGGGATTTAAAACAAGTTTTAAAAAGCCACCAAGATCGCATTTACAGTGTCAGTGTTAGTCCCAATGGCAAATTACTAGCCTCCGCCGGAGCCGACAAAAAAGTCATGATATGGGATTGGAACGGCACTGATAACAAGCATGAGAACAAGCAACTGCCGACAGCTCAAACCATCCATCGAGTTCAATTCAGTCCAGACAGTCAATGGATTGCAGCAGTGGATGCAGATGGAACGCTGTATGTCTGGAAAGTGGATGGCACCCCGATCTCGCAGGTCAAAACCTCCAGCACAAGGCTAGATAATGTGAACTTTAGCCCCGATGGCCAGTTCATTATCCTGGGTACTGAGCAAGGCGAGATTCAACTGTGGAGTATTGCTGGATTTCTGAAACAACAAACAAAACCTGTCAAAACGTTTCCTGCCCACGCTCAAGCAATTCACGATGTCGTTTTTAGCCCCGATGGTCAAACCCTTGCATCAACGAGTAACGATCGTACTGTCAAGCTCTGGAAACCAGATGGAACGCTACTGAGAACACTGACTGGCCACCAAGATATCGTTCTCGCCGTGCGCTTTAGTCCCGATGGTCAAACGATCGCCTCTTCCAGTGACGATCGCTCGATCAAATTGTGGCACTTGGATGGTCGCTTAATTGCCAGTCTGAATGGTCACCGCAGTGGAATCTATGGACTCAGCTTTAGCCCCGATGGTCAAAAACTTGCTTCTGCTAGTGATGATAAACGAGTCCTCGTTTGGAATCTTCAGAATTTACAGTTAGATTCCCTATTAGATCGTAGTTGCAATTGGCTTCATGATTACTTAACAACCAATCAAGCAGCCTTAAAAAATCCAGATAGCATTCGCGATCGCCAATTTTGTGACGATCGACGACGTTAGATCGCTTATCCAACAGGCACAAACACGGACACCCTACCTGATCGATCGCTAGAGAAGTCGATCGCTGTAGGGATAGGGGCGATCGGGAAACGTTCCAGGCCAGCGTAGGAGAACGACTTCCTCACGCATTTGCTCCTTAGTTGCGGTGGCAATCCGGGTTCTAAATAGGTCAATATTAATCACCTCATACCCTAACCCCTCCGCCACATTGGCCAGCAATTCCCCCGTCCGAATCATCACTTGCAGGTAGGACTTCTGATCCCCCACGACATAGGCCAATTGCGCCCCAGGCCGCAGAATCGTGCGCAAATCCGCTAAATGCTTGGCCATGCCCCCAAAGTAGAGTTTGACCGCCCGGTGATACAGACGCTCGAATCCGCTGGTTTTGTTCAAGTCAATGCGTCTTTGTTCAATTTCCTGGGCAATGCGTTGAATTTCAGGATGTTTCGCGACCCATTGATCATCCTGGTCAGCCGCATAAACATTGCGCGTATTCGATCGTAGTAGTCCCTGTTTCAGCGATCGTAAATCTGCTTTGGTTTGCAGAAAGCCCAGGAGAACAGATTCCAGTCGAGTCGTGCGAGTGTAGTCTTTTTCGTTCGGGTAAGGGGGGGATGTGATGATCGTATCGATCGATTGTGGTGCAAGCAATGGCAAAATGTTGCGAGAATCACCATGGTGAACCGTAGCAGCAATGCTGGGCAAAGTCTTGAGATATTGCAAGTCCTGCACCATCGCCTGCACTCGATCGAGCCATGCCTGCACCACCTCCGCATCATCCTTAGCTTTACCCACCCCAACTTCGGGGCCAAAATACAGGTTGCTGACATCGGATACCGCTGTTCTGGCAAGGGCTAGTTTAAGATGACGATCGATCGGTCGATCGCTCTTATGTCCCCACGTTTCCAACGTCTCCCGCAGTACCAGCAATTTATGGAGCGGGCGCGGACTAATGGAATTCTTCAGGAGTAACTTGCTGGCTTCTTCAGACAATTCCCGCAGTTGGGTTTCTTGCTGAAGCTGAGCGGTGGCGCGATCGGCAATTTGCTCCGCTTGGTGCCGCAGTTCAGCGGGATCCGGCGTCCAATCCAGCTTAACTGACCCCGCAAACCAGGCCATGGGATTGGCTTCCACCCCAACACTGGCAATGCCCAACTTTTTGCCTTCCACAACGGTTGTACCCGTGCCACAAAAGGGATCGAGCATCGTCTGGTCAGGCCCGATCGCGAACTTTTCCAGATATTCCTGCACTAAATGGGCCGGAAAGGACAGGACAAAGCGATACCAGTCATGGGCAGCCCGATCGCACGATCGTAGTTGATTAATTTCCGGTCGGCTTAAATCCTGGGGGGAAACACTGCCCATAGAAGACACTACCCGTAGTGTGACTAGCTGCAAAAAGACCAATTCAGACACTAGCTTACCATGTCTCTTGGCTCCTGCACGGTTTTCTCGCAACGGTGAGCTTCGATCGATTCTTTCAGATCGTCGATCCTTTCAGATCTAGGTGGGCGGGTAACTAGCAGTCGATCGTTGGAGTTTCCAGAAAGGAATTTTTTGGGTCGCTTCCAGACTGGCTCCCAAAATATCCTGTTGGGCAAACAGAAAATCCTTGCTTTGCCAAAGAGGAATAAACGGGACATCCTCCGCCACGATCGCTTGCAATTCCGCAAAGAGTTTTTGGCGTTGCATAGGATTCTGTTCTTGACGACTTTGGGCGAGGAGTTGATTCGCGCGATCGCTATAGTAAAACGACCCTTGCAAGACTGATTGGCCATCACTACAACCGTTTTTAGCATCGCCTTTAGTACAATCCACAAAGGGTTGGAGGTAACTATCGGCGTCAATGTAATCCGGTGTCCAATCTAGCAACATCATAGGATAGACACCCTTATCTAAATTGTTGTAGGCAGTGACTGATTCCACACCATTCAGTTGCAACTCTAGCATTCCTCCCATGGTTTTCTTAGCCAATGCCTTCAGTGTCACCACAGATAATTGATCGTTAGTGAGATTCGATCGATACCAGAGTTCGACCTTCAAGGGGTTCTGGGCAGAAAATCCCGCTTTTTGCAGGAGTTCCTTGGCTTTGTCGATGTTGCGATCGCCATACTGGGTTTTAAACGTGGGCACATGTTCCGGCAAGGTAGCCGGAATCAGACTGTAGAGTGGGTCAACCTGTTGTTCAAAAATGCGCGATTGTAATAACGATCGATCGACCAGGGCCGCGATCGCTTGCCGCACAGCTTTCTGATCTAAGGGCGGAGAATTGAGATTAAGGGTTAAATAGTCAATGCCACTGCCTGCTTGCTCAATGATTTGCCAATGTTTTTGAGCAACGGAGTCCTTGAGGTTGCGGATTTGTTCGATCGCGAGGCTCTGGGTGGCGAGATCGACGGCTCCGGTTCGGAAGGCGTTGTATAAGTTGGCTGGACTTGAAAAGATTTGTACATCAATTCCAGCATTGCTCGGCTTACCTCCCCAGTATTGCTCAAAGGGTTCCAATCGTAATCGATCGACGTTAAACGCGACCAATTTATAAGGCCCAGTTCCCACGACTTCCTTGGGTTTAAATTCCCCTTCTTTAATCGTGTAAGCCTTGGGAGAAACGGCACAGGCTCCGGAGAAAGCAAGCAGCGCTGGGAAAGCGGCAAAGGGCTTTTTAAGTTTAATGGTCAGTTCGTAGGGGGCGCTGGCTTTTACTTGGTCGATCGCGTCCGAGAGTAGGAATGAGGGCGATCCACCGTTTTTCATGAAGCGTTCTAGGGAAAAGGCCATGGCAGCGGCATCGAAGGGGGTGCCATCGTGGAAGACAACGCCTTGGCGCAGGGGGATGGTGTAGGTCAAACCGTCGGCACTGACTTTTGGGAGGCTCATGGCCAGTTGGGGGACGAGTTCGCGGGTTCCCAGTTTGTAGGTGTAGAGCCGATCGCTGAGGTTATACAGCAACATCCCTTCAAAGCTGGTGTAGGCATCGGCAGGGTCGATCGTGCTGATGTTGGCAGTGGTTCCAAGGGTGATGCGGCCATAGTCGCCCGGTTTGGCCCCCCTTTGAGCCCCCGGCTGGCTGGCGCTGCAACTGACAATCATCAGGCAAGCACAGAAGAAAAGGCCCAGTTTGGTCAGGAGCGATCGTAGGGTAATCGGTCTGCTGGCAAGGGAAGATCGTCGATTCATCCTCGGATACCGTGGAATGGCCTGTGGAGACTAGGAACTCCACAAAATTAACAGCACCGCCGTAGGTCGCTGATGCCCTGTAGCGGACGATTATCCACGGTTAATGGATAATGCCCCAAGCTGCAACCACCTGGAAGAAGGCGCATACTAGATATTACCATTACGATCTAGGTTCCCTGGTTTATGATACGGAGAGGCTTCCCATTCTGAAATGCCCCAGACGGTTTGAAAATCCTGATAGAGTTGGCAAATGATTATGGTTGCAGTGTCTTCGATCCAATCGCGACAATTGGTAGGTGAGCAGCGGGTCGTTTTTTACAACTTAAATTGGTCGGCCTATCAGCAAATTTTGCAAGCCTTGGGCGATCGGAGGGCGGCTCGACTGACTTACGATCGGGGAACGTTGGAAATTAAGATGCCGCTGGAAGAACACGAGTTTTATAGTGAACTGATTGGACGGTTTATTTACTTTCTGGTAGCGGAAACGGGGCAAAAAATTAAAACGCTAGGATCGACAACGCTGATGCGGGAGGATCTCGATCGGGGGGCGGAACCGGACAAAGCCTATTATATCCAGAATCAGGCTCAGGTGTCTGGGAAAACGGTGAACCTCCAGCAAGATCCACCGCCGGATTTAGTGGTGGAAGTGGATATTACCCATACGGATCTGGATAAATTAGCCCTCTATGCTCAAATGGGAGTTCCGGAGTTTTGGCGATATGATGGGCAAGATTGGCGAATTTATCAACGCTGCGGGGAGCAATACCAAGAGGTGTCTACCAGTCCCACCTTTCCGTTTGTGCCTAAAACAAAGTTGGATGAATTTCTAGCCCAAGCTCAAGTGGATGAAATTGCAGCAGAAAGAACGCTACGGGAATGGGTTCACCAAACACTTGAGATCATCAAAAATGGAATTTCCCCTGATCATCTAGATTGACTATAGACTGACATAGATTCTATAGGATCTAACCAATACATTGTATTCCTGGTCAGTATGCTTTGACAATAATGTACTTCATTGGAGTGATTGCTGAAGGTGGCTATATTTTATTTTCATGAAATATAAGTCTCAATATTTTAATTTTCGAATAATGATGCTTAAAAGTAGATATTTCTCCTGAAAACTAAGGCATCCTATAGTAATGCTTGAGTAGATGTAGGTTACTCAACTCCTTAAAGGCTAAGTTTGTTAGAAGTATGGCCAAAAAATCTAGCTCAAATAAACGATCAGTTCGCCCCAATATTAATCAAGTTAGGGCTAAAGTGCGTGAACTTTCGCAGCAATATGGCTATGATGAGCAAGTTTTGCTGAGTTTTGCTGAGTTTATTAATGGGGGGACTTTTAAGCTCGTCGAACCAAGTATGCAGGATTTAAAAAATGCCGTCATCAGTGCATTTGATTGTTCGTCGTACCAGGAATTGAAAAGGGATAGTAGCTTTAAGCTATTTGTCCAAGAAAATCACTTGCAAATGAATACTAAAGCAGCTTGGTTAAAAGTGTACCGAAAGTTTGTAGGTTTGCCTGAAAGCGAACGAAACTCGATTGGAAACACCTCGATTAATGGAGTCGATGTATTACGAAATTTCTTGCCTTGGAAAGTCTTTGATCTAGATCCTAAAACTGCTACAGCTGATGAAATTAAGTCAGCATTTAATAAACTTGCAAAGGAACATCATCCAGACCGTGGTGGAAATTCAGCAGTTTTTGAACAACTAAAAATTATGCGAGACAGTTTGTTGGCTGCTTATTGATGGTAAAGGAAATAGAAGACTAATGGGAAAGTGTAACATTACGGATAAAGAACTAGCAGGTGCACTAGATATCTCAGTAGGAAGGTTAACTGATATTTGCGACTTCTTCGATGCCGATCCAAATGATGATTGGGTTTTAATCACGGGTATTCACTTTGAGTGGGGGCCTTATGGTTCGAGAGTCTTTAGTGCAGAGGGCGCAGTTGAGATTTGTAATTATCTAGAAGAGAACCAGAAAGAGCGTCCTTTACTTCAGCGATGGAAGCGTTGGTTATTACAGCGTGATCGCAGACTCAAAGGTCTGATGGTTGCAAAACATGTTCAGGAAATCAGCCAACTGAAAGGACAAATTATTTTCAGAAATGGTAGAGCATTTCTAGGCCCCAGAGCTTGTCGAGAAGTGCTTGGACTGGGAAAACGCCAAGATATCCTCAACAGAACTTTCCAAGAGATTCAGCGTTCTGAAAATATAGAGATTGAACCACTAAAAATCGATATTGACTTTTTCATACATGAGGCAAATTCACAGTATTTTAGTCAATCTGGTCTAGCGTCAGTTAGTAAACATTTAGGAAAGCGTCTAACTCAAAAGCATCGACAGGAATGGGCAAAAGTTGTTGCTGATTATGCACCTCCAGCTTTGGAAGCAATTGAGAAACATGAAGCTGATCGAGCCAAGCGGATCAAACGGGCTATGGATCGTGTTAGATCATATGCTAAAGGACGTTGTCAACTAACTAATCGTCGTCAATCAGTAGAAAAATTTGATCTAGAGGTTCATCATTTATTTGATAAAAATACTTACCCTCATCTCGCTGACATGGAAGCAAATCTCATCGCTATTGCTTCTGATATCCACACCCATTTTCATAAATGGATGGGGGGAAGCCATGTTACATGCACCATAGAAGATATGGAGCGATATATTGAGGAATTCGGCAATTCTCTTTTTTCTGAAGAAAATGTAGATCAAGCAACAAAGGTAGCCATTATATTATCCAATTCAAAAAGAATACTTAAGCCACTAGTTGAGTAGTCTCTCTGCCCAACGTAAGAGATCGCATCAAGCATCCCTGTTCACTCAGTAACATTATTCCACTTCTACCATCTCTACTCCGCTTGCAAAAAGGCTAGATAATCCTGGGTGATTTCCTTCACGGCTAACTCGTAGAACTGCTGGCCATGCTCCGGCGTTGCCAAGGCTGGATTCGATCCCATGCGCCCATCGGGATAGCGCCGCCGAAAATCGATCGCGCCATAAATCCTATGTCCCTTGGCCACAGGCTCACTCAACGGCGCAGTCTTAATCGCTTCTGGATAAATAAACTGCGTCACCGCCACCTCACTCGGCGTCGCGTGGGAACCCTCCTGATCTCCATAGAGTTCCTTGGCGAGCCGATATACCCCACCCCCCATATACCAATTGCAGACCGTGCATTGCACATCCTCAGCCCCTGCCAGCCCCATTTCCCCCAGGTAGGCATAGGTTTCCGCAAAGGCCGCCTTCAGCGTCGCCACATTACCGCCATGGCCATTGATAAAGAAAAACTTACGGAATCCTGCCTTGGCCAAACTCGTGACGGTATCACGAATTACTAGAATTAACGTACTGGGCTTCAGGCTCATACTCCCTGGAAAGGCCATGTGGTGCAACGCCATCCCCACATTAATCGTTGGTGCCACCAACGTTTCTGTTGCCTCGCCCACCCCCTTCGCGATCGCCTCAGCACAGATGGCATCCGTTCCAATCAACCCCGTTGGCCCATGCTGCTCCGTAGACCCGATCGGCAGCAAAATCCCCCGCGATCGTTGGAGATAGGTTTCCACTTCCGGCCAAGTACACAGATGCAGCAGCATAAATCAGATCCCAATGAGGCTTCTGTTTCTATCTTAGAATAGGAAATCCCATCAGTTAGACGTGAATTAACAGCAGCCTACATGTCACAGATCAGATTGCACACAATAGATTGCAAACATAGATTGCGCAAAACTCAGATTGCGCAAAACTCAGATTACGCAAGATATAGATTGCGCAAGATATAGATTGCGCAAAACTCAGATTACGCAAGATTTCAGGCAATCAAACCATCCAGATGCGGCTATAAAACTGCGATCGCATTCCAAATTATCCCAACGTAGATCGATATAAATCGATCGGATAGCCCCCGCTTTAAGATAACTGTAATTGCGGCATCGGCATCGCAGAGCTGCGTTCGGCAGAATGGACTGTGCCCTCGTAATAGAGAATCTTGCCCCGTGCATCCCGGACAGCATAGATATTTTCAGTAATCCACAGAGTACTTCTATCTTGGCAATAGACCTCAGAGGTTGCTCCCAAAATATGTCCCTGTTGGCGTAATTGCTGCACCAGTTCTTGCCGCCGCTCTGGTTGCACATAAAGCTGGGTACTAATATCCGTCATAGCAGCAATCAGATCCTCGCAGGAAGCGTATTTGTAGAGATTGGCTAAGGCGCGGTTCACTTTCAAGAACTGCCCCTCAGGACTGCTTTGAAACATCCCTTCGCTCGATCGTTCAAACAAACTGACATAGCGTTCTTCCATTTGCCGCCGTTCTGTCAGTTCATCCTGGAGGCGAACATTCTGGTTTTCTAGGCGCTTTTGCAGGCTGCGAATTTTCAGTTGGTTATCGACCCGCACCAAAACTTCCTCAATCTGAAAGGGCTTGGTGATGTAGTCTGAGCCCCCTAGTCCAAAGGCTTTTACCTTACTCGATGCATCATGAATCGCACTGACAAAAATAACCGGAATATCCTGTGTCAGAGTATAGTTACGCAAATATTCGCAGACGGCATAGCCATCCATATCGGGCATCATAATGTCCAACAGCACCACATCGGGAATGGCATTCTGAATCGACGCCATGGCTTCCTTCCCGGACAGGGCTGTGTGAATGTCATAGCCTTGTCGTTTGAGTGCGGCTGATAGGAGCGTCAGGTTACTCTGCACATCATCCACAATCAGTACGGTGCCCTTATGGTTACCGTCGAAGGGCTTGAGGTGTAATAGTGAAAAGATTTTTTCTTCAGCTTTTTGCAGTTCCGAACGGTTCCTGGCACTCTGCCCACTGAGGCTCTGGTGTACTAGGGCGAGTCGCTCCAACTCATCGACCACTGAGTTGATCCGCTGCTCGTTACTGTAGAGGCTGGCCAACACGACATTGAGATCGCTGGTTGCATCTGGCTGGATCCCATCTCCCTGTTGGCCTTCAAATTTTAAGCGATCGAGATTTTGTCGAAGTAACTTACGAATGTAGTAACTGATGCCAGGAGGTAACTGTAGGCGCATAAGGGAGCACTCGTGCAGGATGGAGTCAGCGTCTCTGCACACCTCCGCCCAATGGCCCAGAGAAATCCCAACCAACAGTGATGAGTCGGGTTTTGGGGGGAGTGTCTAGACGATAGACTCAGTGTTCCCATTTCCGGCGAAGATCTCATGGTAATTCTAGAAAAATCCGCGCCGATGGCAGGGTAATACTCCCCCCCAAATCCCCCTTAAACGTCAGGGTGCATCGCCTAGGCTCGTACTTGCTGTACGGGCTGGGTTTCGCTGGGTTGGCTATGTTTGAGGGTGACGCTGCGACGGGCTGCTTCCACAAAGCGACTGACGCGGATAGGGTCGATCGGGTTATCCCGTTTGCCTTGTCGCTTGAGGGAACTGGAGACAATCACCCCATCTGCCGCTTGCATGAGTTGCGGAATATTCTCCCAGGTGGCTCCACTACCGATGAAGACGGGGGTATCCTGGGCGGCACTGCTGGCGAGTTCCAAATCTTGGAGATCGGGAGGACTGCCCGTGGCCCAACCGGAGAAAATCACCGCATCGGCCAAACCTCGCTCGATCGTGTCCTGAACCGCAGTCGTCAGGTTGGGCGTTCCCAAAGGTCGGGCATGTTTCACTAAGACATCGGCAAAAATCTTGACATCGCTGCCCAGTTCCCGGCGATAGCGCATCAGTTCGTGGGCTTTGCCTTCAATGACACCCTGATCGGTGACCATTGCGCCCGTCCACACATTCACCCGGATAAAGGGAGCCTCGACGCAACTGGCGATCGCGATCGCACTGCGAGCATCGTTCCGCAATACATTAATCCCGATCGGCACTGTGACCAGGCTTTGCAGCCGCTGGATCACCACCGTCATGGCACTCACCACCGCCGGATCGACCTGATCTTTGGGAAAGGGCGCATCAAAAAAGTTTTCCACAATAATGCCATCAACGCCCCCTGCCGCCAAGGCCGTTGCTTCTTGTTCAGCGCGATCGACAATCGCCCGCAGGCTGCCTCCCCAGCGAGGAGAGGTGGGCAGGGGCATCAAATGCACGACACCAATGATAGGATTAGGAGTTCTGAAGATTTGTTTTAAGTCCACGTGAGCTATGAGTCTTGGCGTTTTGAAGCAAGGTCTATCTTACATCTATCGTAAAACGAGACCCGTTTAGATTTAATTTAGATTTGCCTTTTACTTTGCCTTTTACGGAGATCTGGCCCAGAAGCTGATGGCAAGTTGTCGCCTGCGAAGTGATTTAGACCCCATATTTCGATCGATAGATCGGGCATAGTGTAAGAAGGAAACAGCCCGATCCCCAAGGATCCACCCTGAGCCTTTTATCTGTGGAGAACTGCCGTGCAAGCCAAGGAGATTATTAAGGAAGCCAATCTGCTCTACAAGGCGCTTGCCCCAGTTTTGGCCTTAGGGCCAGCCTATGGAGATTATGTGCTGACGGACTTGGCGCGGGTGGTGCGCATCTGTGGTCGCAGCAATGCCAATATCAGCTCCAATGAGTTACTGGCCTACTTGGTGCTGTTTGGGCTGGTCAAAGCAGACAAGGACAAATTAAATGTGGCGTTGCATCTGTGGGATTACTCCAGCCAGACCCGACGGGAGTATGAGAAGCAGACGCTCAAGCTGATCATGGACTTTACGCAACAGGATGGAGCCGTCGATCGCTTGGAGTTACCGGGACTGCTGGAGGCGATCGACCGCAATCGAGGGACGCAGTACACTAGCCATGTCATCAACGCCATCTATCGATTTGCCCAGATCATTATCAAAGCCGATAACCAAGTCACCATGCAGGAAATGGATGCCCTGTCGTCGATTTGGAAGTTATTGCATAACAGTTCTAGTAATGTAGCCAATCCGGCAGTTAATTTGTCAGGGAACGATCGCGCGGCCAATCCAACGGCGACTTCGCCCAATCCGGCTCCACTATCGGATGTCATGGCGGAGTTGAATCGGTTAATTGGCATGGCGGAGGTGAAAGAAGAGGTCAAAACCCTGACGAATTTTCTGCGGGTGCAACAGGTGCGATCGCAGCGGGGACTGGCGAAAACCCCGGTCTCCCTCCATGCGGTCTTTTGTGGGCCACCGGGAACCGGAAAAACCACCGTGGCGCGGCTGATGGGCAAGATCTACAAAGATTTAGGGTTCCTGAGCAAAGGGCATTTGGTGGAAACCGATCGATCGGGGCTGGTGGCAGGCTATGTCGGACAAACGGCGCAGAATGTGGATGAACTGGTGACCCAAGCCCTAGATGGGGTGCTATTTATCGACGAAGCCTACACCCTCAAACCCCCCGGCGATGGTCGTGACTTTGGCCAAGAAGCGATCGATACTTTGCTGAAACGCATGGAAGATCACCGCGATCGGCTAGTCGTGGTCGTGGCGGGCTATCAAGCGGAAATGCAGAGCTTTATTGAGTCCAATCCGGGTTTAAAATCCCGCTTTAACCGTTATTTCTACTTCAACGACTACAGGCCAGAAGAGCTGTTAGAAATCTTCCTCAAACTGGCAGAGAAAAGCCATTTCACCCTGACGCCCCCCGCCCAACAAGCCACGCTGCAAGTCCTACACCATGTCTATGAAAGTCGGGATAAAACCTTTGGCAATGCCCGCATGGTGCGAAATTTATTTGAAAAAATCGTAGAACGGCAGGCCAATCGCCTTGCAACCGTTAGTCAATATGATTTGACCGATAGCTTACTGACGACACTCCAGCCAGAGGATATTCCCGTGGATGAATATTTGGGAACCACCCGAGAGGCAACCTCAGACTTGTCCGTGGAACTGCCTGGGGAAAAATCTGAGGAAAGGGCAGAAGAAATCTCTGGGGCGGAGAATCTGCCAGTGCCGACCCAGCCAACCGGCCAGATGATCGGGGCACCCATCCCCCCAGGGATCAGCCAAGGCTACGACCAACCGCCGCCCCCGGTTCCCGCTGAATGGACGATCGGACCCGCCAGCCAGTCCGTCAATGCCACCAATGCCAACCCCACCAATGCCAATCCCACTCCAACAGCTGCAACTCCCATGGCTGCAACTCCCATGGCTACCACTGCGCTGCAACCGCCGCCGCCCGCGCCGATCGACCCCCCGCAATCAACCGCCGAAAGTACGTTAATCCAAATTCGCACCTTATTGGCACGATCGCTACAAAACCAGCCGCTACAAAGCCAGCCGCTACAGAGTCAGCCGCTACAAAACCAGCCGCTACAAAGTCAGCAAATTCAGGCCAAAACCAATTTACGGGATGGTTGTTTACAGGTGATGTTTGAGGCGGCCACTGCGCCGGAGATGAGCAAAATGGTGGTCTTAATGCGCCAGGTCATTCAAACGGTCGGGACCCAACATATTTCTCGGTTGCAGATTTATGGGCGAGAAATAGGCCAAGAATTTCCGGCTTGGAGCAAGGAATTTCGGTTGAGCTAGTTTTGGGGGACTGGCCAGCCTTGGGGATTGGTGGGAATTTAGACGGTGAAATGCAAAAAGGGGAAGAAGCTTTTGACTTCTCCCCCTTTTATGCGGATGGCGAGACTCGAACTCGCAAGGCAATGCCACACGCACCTCAAGCGTGCGCGTATACCAATTCCGCCACATCCGCGCACAGTTACCTCTTGGTTTTCCCAAGCTTTAGTATTATAGCAAAAAAAATCTGTTTGGCTAGTATTTTGCCCAGAAAATCTTGGAAATGTATTGAGCACATTGATCACCCATGATTGATCACCAATGACTTGTCAAAGGGAACTATTCGGTTTTCAATGGTTGGCTAGCGCGATCGCCCTTACTTACCCTGCTATCCCCACCTATGCCGTTCCAATCAACCCTGGCTCAACTCATCGAAATCACCCATGCCACTGGCTACCATCTGCAAGATTTAGCCCAGGTTGCCCAAGGCATCACCACCGATAGCCGTGCCATCCAGCCGGGACAACTGTTCCTGGCCCTGCGGGGTGAGCGATTTGATGGCCATCAGTTTGTGGAAGCGGCGATCGCCCAGGGGGCAGTGGCGGCCATCGTCGATCGGCAATATCCCGTTGCAGACTCCGCCCTCCCCTTAGTCCAGGTAGACGATACGCTGAAAGCCTATCAGGCGATCGGGCGCTGGTGGCGGCAACAGTTTAATATCCCGGTGATTGGTATTACGGGATCCGTTGGCAAAACCACGATGAAGGAACTGGTGGCGGCCCTGCTCTCCCACTCCGGCAAGGTGCTCAAAAGTCAGGCGAATTTTAACAATGAAATTGGCGTACCGCTGACCCTGTTGCAATTGGATGCCGATCACGATTTTGCGGTGATTGAAATGGGAATGCGCGGTCGGGGCCAAATTGCTGAACTGGCGCAGATTGCCGAACCGACGATCGGATTAATTACCACGGTGGGGACGGCCCATATTGAATTGCTGGGTTCCCGTGAGGCGATCGCGAAAGCGAAGTGTGAATTGTTCGCAGAATTGGCACCGGATAAGTTGGCGATTTTCAATGCGGATAATGCCCTATTGGCTCAAACAGCCGCCAAGGTCTGGCAGGGCAAAACCTTGTCCTATGGGTTTACCCAAGGGGATTTGCAAGGTCAGTTGCCCGATGGAGACACGATCGAAATTGCGGGGGTGCGATATCCTCTGCCCTTACCTGGAGAGCACAACGCGATCAATTACCTGGGGGCGCTGGCGGTTTTGAAGGCGTTGCATTTGAGTTGGCAGCCCTTTGAGTCGGGGTTAACCGTCGATCTACCGGGCGGACGGGCAAAATGCTACGAGTTACCCAATGACATTGCGCTTTTGGACGAAACCTACAATGCTGGGTTGGAGTCCATGCTGGCGTCCCTCAAGCTCCTTGCGCAAACGCCCGGAAGTCGTCATATTGCGGTGTTAGGCACGATGCGGGAACTGGGGGAATTTTCGGTTCCGTTCCACCGTCAAGTGGGGGAACAGGTGCAGGAACTCCAGATCGATCGCTTGCTAATTCTGGCCGATCCGGCTGAAGCGGAAGCCCTAGCCCAGGGCGCTGCTTCGGTGCCGACAGAAACCTTTGACAGCCATGAAGCGGTAGTAGAACGGTTGATACACCTAATGCAACCGGGCGATCGCATTTTATTTAAAGCCTCCCGCGCAGTGGGGCTCGATCGGGTAGTGAATGCCCTGCGATCGGCAAATTCTCCAGCTTGATTCCCAATGGCATAGATGGTGAACCAGCCTCAGACGAAGTCTAGATAAATGTCTAGATAAATGTCTAGATAAACCCCTACGAAACAGATAAATCTTGTTTGGAGTTCAATGAATGTAACGGTTGTTCCACCGTGAAATAGAAGGTGGTGCCAATACCAAATTGAGAGTCCACCCAGATGCGGCCTCCATGGCTTTCCACAATTTTTTTACAGGTGGCCAAACCAATGCCAGTACCAGGATAGGTTTTGCTATTGTATAGGCGACGAAATGCTTCAAAAATTTGCTCTCGATTTTCTGGCTTAATTCCAATTCCATTGTCATGAATGCTAAATAACCAGGCATTCTCCCGTTGTTCTGCATGAATTTTGACTTGGGGTAAAATTCCGGGCTGGACAAATTTCAAGGCATTGCTGATTAAATTTTGAAACAGTTGCATTAACTGTGTTTCATTTCCCTGGAGAGTCGGCAGATCTTGGTAGAGAATACAGGCATTTTTTTCATCGATCATAGCCCGTAGGTTTTCAATCACGGTTTCCAACAATAAATTACAGTTAATCTCTGTCCAATCTAACGCCTCACGTCCGACCTTGGCATAAACGAGGAGATCATGGATTAACTGTTGCATACGATTTCCGGCAGCCGCTACGCGATCGAGGTATTCCAAAACAGTTTCATCTAGACTATCTTGGTACCGCATTTTGACTAACTTAATAAATCCCGTTACACTTTGCAGGGGTTGTTGCAAATCATGGGAAACCACATGGGCAAACTGTTCTAGCTCCCGATTCGATTTTTCCAGGGCTAAATTGCGTTCAATCAACTGTTTCTGCAACCGTTGAAGTCGTAAATGATGTTCTACCCGCGCTAGTACCTCAGCTTCTTGAAACGGTTTTGTCACATAATCTTCCGCCCCCACATTAAATGCTTTGACTTTATCCATAGCCTCGTCGAGGGCGCTGATAAAAATGATTGGAATACTCCGAGTTCTTTCATTTTCTTTTAGCGATCGACAGACGCTATAACCATCCATTTCTGGCATCATGATATCTAGAAGAATCAGATCGGGTAAGCAAATGTCGATCGATCGCAGCGCCAAAACGCCACTCGGCGCTAGTCGAACCGTGTAGCCATAATCCGTCAGAACCTTGGCTAGCAAATGTAAATTGGCCGGAATATCATCGACAACGAGAATATTACCTTTAGCTGAATACAAATTATCCGACTTCATAGTTGAAATTCGTTGTGATTGCAAAACATCATTAAAAAGTGAGAGATCGAGATATAGAGCATTCCTTGACCATCTAGGTAGACTACACCCAAGCCTAGTGAGAATAATCAGTATTCACCATCACTATTTCAGGGAAACCGTTCACCATCACCATTCACCATTACCATTCACCATTACCGTTCACCATCACCATTACCATTCACCACCCAAAGGATTGGAACATTGACGATGACAATACTTGACAACAATACTTATAGTAAATTTGCCCCCTGTAAAAAAATCATTAACTGATCGTATTGAAAATCATTGCTCATCTGGATTAGCGTTTTGGCAAGGGTCGGATGCTGGGCTTCAATTTCATGGATGAGTGCGACCATGCGACTGAGATTGAGTTCCAAAACAGCTTGTTGAAACTGGGATTTCCATGCTGAGGGCAAGGAATCTAAAGCATCGGAGGCTAACCGGATTGTGGGTAACGCTAAAGGATCTAGGTCTACCGACATATCCGCATAGATAAAACGCACTCCCAAATGTTTTTCTAGTTTTTCAACAATCACCTCTTCACGAAAGGGTTTACGAACAAAATCATCACAACCAATATCCAGAATCAGCGACCGATCGTCTTCAAAGGCACTCGCAGTGAGGGCAATCACAACGGTTGCCTGTCCCCGGATATGACCTTTAATCCGTTGAGCCGCTTCATACCCATCCATCACCGGCATCCGCATATCCATCCAAATTAAATGCGGTTGCCAAGTTTCCCACATTTGAATCGCTTCTTGACCATTCTCCGCTTCCCGCACTTCAAACCCTAAGCGATCGAGCATTGTGACCAAAAGCTTACGATTCGTCCATTTATCCTCTGCAACCAAAAGCCGATAGCTAGGCTGATTGGGCGCAATACTGACCACCTGCTGGGGCACTTTGCTTTCTGCCAACTCCCCCACTTCCGCCACATCGACTGGGATCTTAAATTCAACGGTGGTTCCACTCCCTAACTGACTGGTCATCATGATTTGGCCACCCATGATTTGAATAAATCGATGACAAATGGCTAACCCCAGCCCTGTCCCAGGCTGAGAGGTTTGCTGCGATCGGGTTTGGACAAAGGGCTGAAATAGTTTATCCATATCATCCACAGCAATGCCTAAACCCGTATCCGTAATTTCAAACTGTAAGATTTGCTGATTTAAATACTCCATTGGGGATAGTGCATCGCAACCCTCCGGTGCATCAGGGCTGACCCGAACCCGCATTGACACCCCGCCTTGACTGGTAAATTTGACTGCGTTGCCCAGTAAATTAATTAAGATCTGCCTGAGCTTACTTTTATCGGTTTGAATATAACGAGGGAGTTCGGGCTCGTAGTCAAAAATCAGTTGCAGTCCTTGAGTTTCTGCTTTGAGATAGAACATATCCTCCAGTGTTTTCAAAAGAACTTTTAAATCAAAGCAACTGATATTGAGAGAAACTTTACCCGCTTCAATCTTAGACATATCTAAAATGTCATTAATCAGAGAGAGTAAATGCTCCCCACTATGAAGAATGATATCTAAACCGTTTTTGATTGCTGGCGTCAGACAGGGCTCGTGTTGCAGCAGTTGACTGTACCCTAAAACGGCATTGAGGGGTGTCCGTAATTCGTGACTCATCCTGGCGAGGAATTCACTCTTGGCCTGATTGGCTGCATCCGCCTGTTCTTTAGCTGCCTGCAGAAGAATATTTTGCTCCTTTAGTTGCTCCTGTTGCTCTAATAATTGCTTTTGTAAATGTCGAATTGTCAGTTGATGTTCAACCCGCGCTAGTACTTCTTCAATCTGAAAGGGTTTAGTAATGTAATCTGCGCCTCCTACCGCAAAAGCTTGGACTTTATCCATGGCTTCGTCGAGTGCACTCAGAAAAATCACCGGGATTTCACGGTTTTGTTTGTCAGCCTTGAGCGATCGACAAACTTCAAACCCATCCATGTCAGGCATCCGAATATCTAGCAAAATTAGATCCGGGGCAGAGGCTTGGACGCTCATCAAGGCCAGGGAGCCACTTTTGACACACCGAATGGCATATCCTTGTTGGCTCAAGGTGGCTGATAGAACCCTGAGATTATCCAAGGAATCATCAACAATCAGGATAATACCTTTGCGTGAAGACGAATAGGTGTTCATTATGAGTGGGATGCTGCAAAACGGACAAAACGCTGCCAGACCTAGAATCGGGACCCAATCAGATAGTCAATCAATAGGATGGACTCATCAAAGCAATAAACCATCACCCGGGAGGGGCTTTTAGGGGATTATATGGGGATATTCTTGGGCGATCAAATTTAAAATGTGTTCAAAGTCAAAGGACTGAATCTTATTGGCAATCAAGCGGTGAAGGTCGGAGAGAGGGGCGGGAATTTCCTGAATTAACTCAAGCAGTCGTTCAACATGGACTTCGATCGTCGCTTGTCTCAGTTGCATGACCCAATCGATCGGCATCGCGCGCAGGCCCACCAGCGCATCCTCAACGGAAGGGGCCGCCGTCACCTCCGGGGCGGCTGGCGGGTGGGGTGGGCTTTCGGCAAATAAGTAGCGCACACCCAAATGCTCCACTAATTTATCGAGAATCAGACGGTCTTGCAGGGGTTTGGGGACAAAGTCATCGCAGCCCATCGCCAAGGTTTTCATTCGCTCTTCCTCAAAGGCTCCAGCGGTCAAGGCAATAATTTTGGTGGGCAGGGAAGGGGTCACGGCG
Organism: Alkalinema sp. FACHB-956; assembly: GCF_014697025.1. Classification (NCBI taxonomy): domain Bacteria; kingdom Bacillati; phylum Cyanobacteriota; class Cyanophyceae; order Leptolyngbyales; family Leptolyngbyaceae; genus Alkalinema; species Alkalinema sp. FACHB-956. The sequence continues at coordinate 228,668 of NZ_JACJRC010000001.1, forward strand.
GGCAGTGCGCGGCGGGAAGCAATGTCACTTGGGGGCCGATCGGGGAGCAACCGTTCCCGTTGCCGAATTTGTTGAGTGGCTTCATAGCCATCCATCACGGGCATCCGAATGTCCATCCAAATCAGATGGGGTTGCCACAGTTCCCACAATTCCACGGCTTCCTGACCATTGATGGCCTCCCGCACCTGAAAGCCCAAGGGTTGTAACAGTGAGAGCATTAGCTTGCGGTTGGCAGCATGATCTTCCACAACCAGAATGCGGTAGGTCGGTTGTTCTGGAGCTAACCCGATCGGACGTTGCGTGAAAACGGGCGCGGGGATTCGATCCGTCGCCACAGCCTCGATCGGTAAATGGAAGCGAAAACAGGATCCTTGTCCCACGCGACTCTCAACGGTGAGATCGCCGCCCATCAACCGGACAAATTCGCGACTAATGGGTAAGCCTAGGCCAGTACCTTCCTGGAGCCGAGGTTGGGTCGAAGATTGGACAAAGGGTTCGAACAGAAGATTGAGTTCCTCCGGTGCGATGCCCATCCCCGTATCTTCCACCTCACAGATGAGGTAAGCCGCCTGCTGTGGATCGATCCAGTGGAAGGTTGTCAGAGCGATCGATCCATCTTGGGTCGAGAACTCACAACTCTTGACTCGCAGGCGAATCTGTCCGCGATCGGTAAACTTAATGGCATTGCTGAGCAAATTAATCAGAACTTGACGTAGCTTATTTTCATCGGTTTGGATATATTGCGGGATGGGTTCTGGATGCTCCCAAGTTAATCGCAGTCCTTTATGGTTTGCTTTGAGCTGAAACATTTGAATAAGACTCTCTAAAAAAGCTGGGAGATCAAACGGATTGGGATGGAAAACGCTGCGTCCCGCTTCAATTTTGGACATTTCCAAAATGTCGTTAATCAGTCCGAGTAAATGCTCGCCACTGCGGTTGATGATTGAGAGCTGTTCCTGGTGATTAGAATTCAAATGGGGGTCTTGGGCCAGTAATTGACTAAATCCTAAAATGGCATTGAGGGGCGTTCGGAGTTCATGGCTCATGTTGGCCAAAAAGGTGCTTTTAGTTCGGTTAGCCGCTTCCGCTGACTCCATTGCCTGTCGGAGTTCCGCCGTCCGTTCTTCCACACGACGCTCTAGATCCAGGTTCGTTTGGCGCAGCACTTCTTCCATCTGTTTGCGCACGGTCACATCCCGAAACACCGCAACGCCACCAATCACCGTCCCTGCGGCATCGGTCAACGGTCGAGCGGTCACTTCAACATGGAGCCCCTCGGAGCGGACAGCATTCTGGAGAAGCAGTTCCGCCTGATCCACTGCATGGCCTTGAATGGCTTGGGCTAGGGGAATCTGATCGATCGAACAGGGGCTGCCATCGGGCAAGTAAATGCCCCACAGACTTTGCCATTCTTCCGTTTGAGAATGTAACCCCTGAAGGCCAGTAATTTGTTCCACCGCAGGGTTATGGAGAATGATTTCTCCAGCGGCATTCGCAACAACAACGCCATCCCCCATGCTGTTCAAAATGGTTTGCAACAAGTGAGTTTGTTGCTGGAATTCTTCGGTCCGTCGTTGCACTCGTTGTTCTAATTCTTGGTTGAGATTCGCTAGGGCTTGTTCAGCTTTTTTACGATCGGTAATATTCATGGCGATTCCCGCAGTACCGATCACCGCATTTCCATCGGCCACGATCGGGGTTTTGATGGTTTCAATCCACTGTTCTGTACCATCAACCGTGATCAGCCGTTCTTCCACCCGCTTTTGTTGCCGAGATTGCATGACCTCCCGGTCATCTTGAACATACCCAGCCGCTAGATCAGCGGGCCAAATGTCTTGATCTCGCATACCCACTAATTCTTCCGGGGTATATCCACAGGCTTGAGCAAAGGGTTGATTGACCGCCAGAAAACGACTTTCCAGATCCTTTAACCAGGCAATGTGGGGAATATTATTCAGCAGTGAAATAACCTGTTGTTCCCGAATATTGGCTTCGGTTTCAGCCCGTTTGAGATTCGCTTCCGTTTCTTTTAAGGCAGTAATGTCCGTAATCGCCCCTAAATACCCAATGGGATGCCCTACAGTGTCAATTTCCGGGGTAATTTGACAGTAAAACCACGAGACTCGGCCATCGGGCAACAAGCAACGGCCTTCGCCCTGGTAATAACCGCCCTGCTCAGTATAAGCCTGCCTCCAGGCTGTTAAAACCCATGGACGATCGTCCGGGTGGATTGTTTGGAGCCACCCCTGACCTAGGGCACTTTCTGGGGCTTGCTGGGTCAGTTCACACCAGCGATTATTGATGTATACACACCGCCCCCTGTGATCCAAGCGAAACAAGCCCACGGGAACGGCTTCCGTCAAGGCAGCATAGCGCTGCTCACTGGCCTTCCGTCGGCTAATATCCGTGACAGTGCCAACGTAACCCAGGACTTGTCCCTGATCATCCTGTTCGGATACGGCTTGGCCAACCACCCAAGTCACGGTACCATCCGGTTTTTGCAAGCGATATTCACTGAAAAACCCTTGCTGATTTTGAACCGCAGTACACCATTCCCGAATCACCCGTTCGCGATCGAGGGGATGAATGGCCTCTTCCCAGTTGGCACCCGTGGAATCGGCTGAAGATTGGCCCGCCATTTCTAGCCATTTAGGATTGTGGTAAAGGCTGTTTCCTTGGGCATCCGCCCGAAAAATGCCCACCGGCGAATGTTCCGTCAAGGTTGCATAACGGCGTTCGCTTTGGTGTAAAGCGTCTGTGCGTTCTTGTACCCGTTGTTCTAGGCTTTGGGAGTAGGCTTCCAGTTGTTGATATAGTTGAGCATTTTCTAAGGCGATCGCCGCTTGGGTACAGAGAATTTTCAACCAATCCACCCGCCCATGACTAAAGGCGGCGGGGGTCACCTCATTTTCTAAATACAAAATCCCCATCAATTTCCCCTGACCCAAAATCGGCATTGCCAGCACCGAACAGACCGGATGGGTTTGCCAATAGGGATCGGTGGCAAACCAAGAAGTAATCCGAACCTCATCTAACACGATCGGTTCTTGGCAGTTAATGACATAGTGAATCAGGGGCAGGGGCAAATCCGATCGGGATTCTAGGGGAACTTTGGGGGGACGAATCACCTGAGTCAGCGGATGATCTACCATGGCGGCGATCGTCCAGTCACGCTCTTCCTGTAGAATCATCACGCCACGGGTTGCGCCAGCATTTTCCAAAACAACCTGCATTAATTTGGTCAGCAATTGATCAAGAACCACTTCCCCTGCCAAAATTTGGGAGGCTTTGATGATGGATGAAAAATCGAGGGCCTGTCCCAGGAGTAGGGTTGTCTGGAGATTGGAGACACTGTCGTGACTAGCGTTTCCTAAATTGCGACGGAGGGGAATGAGCAGGTGGGCGTAGTGCTGTTCTAAGTGATTAATTTTGGCGGTTGCCCCCCAACGGGCATAGGCATAGTAGGCATCCGTCAGGTAGACTTGCGCAATTTTCGGTTTGCCCCACGCTAGATAAAATTCGGCGGCCCGTTCGTTGGCAAGGGCTTCGTCTTGAATAAAACGATTTTGTTTGGCACTCGCGATCGCCCGATCGTAAAAGTCCATTGCCGCAAGATGATTGCCCAAAACCGCTTGGCGCTCAGCTTCGACCAATTCCCAGCGATGTTGATGATTGTTCGGTGCACAGTGAGACCAAGCCTGTAATTTTTCTTGATGCAATGCAACCCGCTCTAAGGTCAGGGCCAATTCCTGAAGGGCCAATTCCTGAAGAGTCAATTGCTGAGGGGCATTGGATGTCGATTCAAGCGCCGATAGTTTTTGAATGGAACTGCGATAATTGGCAAGATGAATTAAAGCATCATAAAAGTGATAAAGAACGACTTGAATTTGTGCAACAAGCGCATCCAGATGTTGTTCCGTGAGGGCCGCATACTGGGCTGCTGCTTCGTATTGACCAAACAGGTAACATAAAACCGTTTGGTTGAAATGAGTATGGGCTAACCCCGTACGATCGTTGGCCGCCTGAAGGTTAGGAATCATTTGGGCGGCGTCAAAGACTGATCCTTGCAAATGATAGGGAAGACACTGACCATGGTCTTCGGATTGTAATACCTGCACGTCCAGTCCAGAGTTTGATTCCAGCCCCGAGGATGCTTGCCCAGACTGCTCTAATAAATTCAGGACGGTTTGCCAGTAAATGCGATGAAAGGTTAAGGGGGCAGCTTGCTTCATCTGAGTCATAATTTGCTCGTAAAGCTGCATTTCCTCTGCCAGTTGAGGCAATTCTTGGCCACTAAAATAAGCGTGTTGGCAATAGCTGGATGCATTGAGTGCAACACATTCCCAATCCCCTGTTTCCCAACCACTGTGGTAGCCTTCTAAAAATCGGGGGAGGATAGTATGGAGATCATCTTTCCAGTGATGGATGAAGCCCGAAATAACAAAATAGGCTCTACTTTTGAAGAGGTTTGCTGGCAACTGTTCTAGTAAATGCAATGCCAATTGGCTAAATTCATAGGCGATTTCAATATCACTGTTAGATCCGCAAAGAAAAGCAGCGTAATCAGTGTAAGCCATCGCAGAAACTGGACAATGGCCATGTCCGATCGACAATTCCACCTGCTTAAAAACAAGAAAGGGAAATAATTCGGGTTCAGCCATATAAGCCGCTGAAACCAAGTTCGTCAGAATCTGCATTGCTGCCAAGCAAGTACGATCGGTCATTGCAGGCAAACTCACCAGATTGAGGGGAGAAGGCTCTGTGGTCACCACGGGGGCATTGGCAACCGTAGGATTTGACAACAATTGCTGGGCTCGATCGCGCCAGTGGTGCCAAGTTTGCTGAGCAGCGGTTGCAATGTCGGAGGGTTGGGGAGATTCGGGTAACGCAATCCCCAAGCCTTGCAAAACTTGTCGGCCAATTTGCAAAGCAGTTTGAAACTGACGCTGGGCCCGTGCAGTAATGATTCGCGTGATTTGCACAGGGATGGTATCCAAGACATCTCGTGCATGGGACAGAACGACTGCACTCCAGGGCTCAATTTGAGCATAATCAGTGTTGAGATAGGCGACTTCCACCCGATCGCGATGCAGCGCTAATGCTAAATCATAGTGCTGCTGCCAAGCATTCGTTGGCAAATGGTGAATTCCATGGGTAAAGTATTCGATCGCAGCGGCATAGGCTGTTGTATTTTTTGCTTTTTCACCGGCCTGCCAATTCAATTGGGACAGCATCAAAGGTGTGATTTCCAGTAATTCTGGGGAAGCGAGGTCAAGCGCAGTCATGGCTACCGAGCTTGCATTGACAGAGCTTACATTGACAGATCCTGCATTCAAATGCTGGACAATTTCAAACAAGCGTTCGGCTTGTTCAACCAGGGATAATTTTTGCAGCAATAATTGTCCAATGTAGTTGTGAACGCTGGATTGATCGCTTTCCGGAATCAGTTCATAGGCTGCTTGTTGAATGCGATCGTGGATAAATTGATAGGTCGATCGAACGGGTAGATCTGTCTCAATATCACAAGTTTGTGACAAGAGAATCAATCGATCGTCCGCCTTGACATGGTGGAGCTGATAAATGTCACTGGTTGCTGTTATTAAACCCGCCTGTAGCGCAGGCCAGAGACGATCGGCGGTCTCATGATCCGACTGATTTAAGATCAGGCTCAAGGTGTCTAATGTAAATTGATTCCCCAAACAAGCCGCTAGTTTCAAACTATCTTGGGTCTGTTGGGGGAGTTTGTGAATTTGCCCAATCATTAATTGCACAATATCATCGGTCAGCATCCATTCCGAAATTTGGGCCAAATCCCACTGCCATTCCCCCCGTACAGGATTAAAAATAATGAATCCATCTTTGTACAACGCAAATAGAAGTTGCTTCGTGAAGAATGGATTGCCCTGGGTTTGTTGGTAAACCAACTGAGTTAAAGCGGCCAAACTGCCGGGATAACAGCTAAACGTATCGGAGATTAAACAACGAAGTGCTGATAGAGTCAGGGCTGGGAGAAATAAGGTTCGTACTCGTACTCCGGCTTGCTCAATGGCCTCTAGGGTGAGCCTCAAGGGATGGGTGGATGGGACTTCATCTTCACGGTAGGCACCAATCAGTAACAACGATGCTTGGCTTTCCAATTGGCTTTCCAACAAGTAATGCATCATTCGCAGGGATGCCCGATCGGCCCATTGCAAATCGTCCAGAAAGATCACTAAAGGATGATCTTGATTGGCAAAAACTTGAATGAATTTCTGGAATAAACGATAGAAGCGGTTTTGTACAGCACTTCCAGAGAGTTCCACTGCGGGGGGTTGGGGGCCAAGGATTTGTTCTAACTCTGGAATGATTTCCAGAATGACCTGACTATCTTTGCCTAGGGCTGCTAACAGTTGAGATCGCCAGTGGCGGAGTTGCTGTTCTGATTCGCACAACACTTGCTGGACGAGATTCTGTAACGCTTGGACAAAGGCCGAGAATGGGTTGTCCCGTTGGGATTGGTCAAACTTGCCTTGAATACAATATCCTCGACGTTGCACGACAATGGATCGATAGACTTCGTTAACGACCGCTGTTTTACCAACGCCGGAAACGCCGGTTACTAAAATCAGTTCGCTACGATCGCACGGAGAAGGGGCTGGCTGAGAAGGCGTTGACTGAGAAGGCGTTGACTGAGAATTTGTAGTAGACGTTTCTGCCAGTGGATTAGCACCCGCAATTCGGTCAAAGGCATCTAGCAGTTCTGCCACTTCAGCGTCGCGCCCGTAGAGCTTGTCTGGTATGCGGAAGCGATCGCATCGATCTTGGCTGGCTAGGGGAAAGGGAGGAATTGCGCTTTGGGTGTACCAAGCTTCCTGGCAAACTTCTAAGTCGTGCCTTAAGCCCAACACACTCTGATAGCGATCGTCGGGATCTTTCGCCAGCAGTTTGTTGATGATGGCAGACAGCATGGGTGGAACGATCGAGTTGCACTCATGGGCCAGGGGCGGCTGTTGTGCAATGTGGCAATGCACCCATTCCAGAGCATCCTCCGCTTGGAAGGGCAATTGCCCTGTCAACAGTTCAAACCAGGTAATGCCAACCGCATAGAAATCACTGCGATAATCCATGCCCCGATTCATGCGGCCTGTTTGTTCTGGCGACAGGTAAGCCAGCGTTCCTTCTAGGCGCTGCGGAGGCATCAGCATGGGAGAGTCGCTAGGCAGCCAGGAGGCGACACTAAAGTCGGTTATTTTGATGAATTGGGTCTTGGGATGAATTAAGAAATTACTGGGTTTAATATCTTTATGAACCAGATTATGTTGACCCAACAGTTGTAGGATATCCACAATTTGTTGGGCGATCGGGAAAAATTCTGTCAAGGGCACTGTAGCTGATCGGGGTGATGCCGATCGGGGCAATCGAGCGATCGTCTCCGGGGAAGACTCCAAGGCAGTATGAACACGCTGGCGACGATCGAGATAGGTCGGCAGAGAAACCCCACCAAAATCTTCCATAATCAGGGCAAACCCATTCTGCCAAGGTTCCAGCGCATAGGGCTGAACCACATGGGGAGACTGGATCGATCGCGCACAATGAAATTGATTGCGAAATTGAATCAGCTCTAGGACCGTCGGATAGGGGGTTCGCAGCAACTTGATAATCACAGATCGTCGATCGGTGGTACGAACGGCTCGATACACCCACGTACGGGCGCTCTCGTAAAGCAGTTCCCCCAGGTCATAGCCTGCAACTTCAACGATCGGATCCATTTAGACACCTATTCTAAGCACTGCTGTACAAATTCTGCCTACAATCTTTCCTGTGATCCAGGGTAGATCGTTCTATGGAGAAGTGAGTACTTTTCGACTGTAGCCAGCCTGCGATCTCTGCTTTCTAAGCAATGACAACTTGTGGGCAATTTCTAATGGGGCCTTGCTCATGGGTTTAATCATCTGATTGAGATGCTTGCCAATTCAAGCAAGACAATCAATGGTTTAAGTATTCATTTAAGCAATCATTCAAGCAACGTTTTAATTCACGGTTGAAGCAATGTTAAAACGATCATTAAATCACTTCTTGATGATGGAATACCCCAATCTCAGAGCGCTGTGAATTCTTGTGAATCCTAGGGTAACTGTAGGGGAAAAGCTAAACTTAAATAAAAGCTAAATTTAAATGGACAATCGTTCCATTCTGGTCTGTTTCTGGCATAGTGGAGAGTAGATTTCCAGTGAAACTCTTGTACTGGATTGACGGAACGGAAGATAATAGAGTTCTAGACGACTCATGGCGTGGGAGGCAGACGATCGTGCAAAAACATTTCCAGGGGTTCAATGGGTTACTGCACCTACGTGGTTCCTTTTTCCCGATCGTCCTGCCGCGAGTGGTCATCTTCGGAATTTTTGGGAGTTATGTCGGTTGGCTATTCCAACGTGAAGGATCGATCGACCTCACCCTCCTGGGCCTCTTAACGGAAAATGTCGTTTGCAACTTGGTTTTGGGGTTGTTACTGGTTTTTCGAACCAATACAGCCTACGATCGTTTTTGGGAAGGCCGCAAAGCCTGGGGCGATTTAGTGACCAATATCCGCAATTTAGTGCGCCTGCTCCGAACCAACCTCATTAGCCTAGAAGGTGACGCCAAAGCTGAGCGCGATCGTATTCTGCAATCCCTCAGCATTTTCATTGTCTGCACGAAACTCTATCTGCAAAAAGGGGAACTGGATGCCCTGCAATCTGCGTCCCAGCGCAAGTTAGGACTAGACCATTTGCAAGTTGACCCCAGCACGATCGTTAAATTAAAAGCAGCCCAAAATCCCCCTTTAGAAATTCTGTTATGGGTCAGCATTTATCTGCAAAAAACCTGTGAGCAAGGCCATCTTGACAGTAGCCAACGCAGTGAAATGAACGCATTAGTCAATCAATTGGTTGAAGCTTTAACGGTTTGCGAACGCATTCAAGCGACACCAATGCCTTCGGCTTATATTTTGTGTCTAAAATTGTTGACGTTACTGTATTGCTTACTACTTCCCTTTGCGTTGGTTGAGAAGCTGGGGGTATGGACAGGACTGGTCACGGCAGTGATTAGTTTTGTTTTGCTCTGTGTGGAGGCGATCGGAGCGGAAATTGAAGATCCCTTTGGCAATGACGTGAATGATTTACCCTTAAATGAGATTTGTCAGTCGATCGTGAATATGGTCAATGACGCGATCGTCACGCGCCCCTACAAAGTACAGACTGCTGCGCAAACAGTCCCAAATCTGCAAGCATTACCCAATGCGCAAACATCACCCAATGCGCAAGCATTCCCTAAAGCATCTAATGATTTACCCACCAGAAATTTATCCAGCACAGATTTACCCATGACAGGTTTGCCCATGACAGATTTATCCAGCACGCCAGATCCCTCTCCACAGGGACGATCGACTCCCAAGCTCACTAAACCCTTTATTCAATCCAATAGTCAATCCAATAGTCAATCCAATAGCCACTCCAGCCCCACCTACCCTATTCAGCCCACCATTCAACCTGACTTGCCCGCCCTGTAGCGTTCTTGGTTAGCCGCGATCGAAGTGTGTCTTTGCAGCGAAATGAAGAATACTTTGTAAGTGAACAATACTTTGCAAGTGAACAATACTTTGCAGTGGATTAATCGACAGAGTTAACTGAAGATGCTTCTGGCTTATCAGCCTCCAGCTTGCCAGATTCTAACGAGTTATCTGCTGTAATCCGCATGACAACTAGGGTCATATCATCGGCATTGGGTTTGCCTTCGCCTACAAATCCTTGCACGGCATCAAAGAGATGCTTCAGGATTTGCTGTGGGTCGCTGTAATGGCGACAAGCCCACTGAAATGCTTTCGCTAAATTTTCTTCATCAAACTGTTGACCCGATTGATTAGCGGCCTCTGTAAAGCCGTCGGTGTAGTAGATAATCGTATCTCCCGATGCCAACTGAACTTGACCATCCTGATACTGAGTATTTGCCTCCAGACCAATCAACATGCCCAACGTATCTAAGCGGCGTAAGGTGTTGGTCGCAGCTTGCCAGAGTAAGGGCGGATTATGGGCGGCGTTGCTATAGGAGAGGATACGAGTTTTGGGATCGTATTCGGAATAAAACAGGGTTACAAAACGGTTGGAATTCTCCAAATCCGCATACATGACTTGGTTGAGGTGCTGCAAAATTCGGGCCGGCGAGTGCCGGTTGAGCACTTCTGCCCGCAGCATGCCCCGCAGCATGGTCATGATTAACCCAGCCGGAACCCCCTTCCCCATAACATCCCCGATCGCCACACTCCAATGATCGGGTTGATCTTGACTCTCAGGATGGGTGGGTGCAGCGGGAATAAAGTCATAGTAGTCACCCCCCACACGACTTGCGGTCTTACAAAGGGCTGCAAGCTCCACGCCGTCAATTTTGGGGCATTGGCGGGGCAATAGGCGGTATTGAATATCTGCACCAATTTCTAACTCACGATCGAGCCGCTCTTTTTTGCGTAGCTCTGCCGTTAGTTCATCATTTTCGATCGCGACTGCCGTTTGATCCGCCACCAATCGCACGAGCTTTTGCCGCTGTTCTGTCCAAGCATAGTCTGGATCCCGGCTAAAGACATACAGCCGCCCCCGTTCCTGCTTTTTAACCAGGATAGACGCCCCAAAAATCTGAATTTCTTCCCCCAAATAATGGCTAATTTCCACATCCAAATTCGCGATCGCCTGGGGCGATTTCACGATCGCTTCACTGGGGGGCAGGCTGATGATCGAGTTCGTCACTTTGCGCGCCGCCGACTCCAACGCCCGCCGAATATCCGGTGCCCAACGATTATCTTGGCAATGGAGCCGCTCGACCTTCACCTGACCATTGGCTCGGAATAACACCAAGGCTCCCCCGTCGGAATCCGTCACCCGACTGGCCATCAGGGGAATCAGTTCCAGGAATTGGTTGAGATTATTAAAGCTCCGAAGCGCAAAACTCAAGGAACTGAGGAGATCTTGAATTTTATGCTGTTCCCGATTCAGCCGAGCAACCAGTTCTTTTAACGCCAAAACAGGAGTGGCTCCCGCAGCACGGTTGCCGGGAGGGTCGGGTGGGGAGGGCTGTCTTGGCAGGGGCACAGCAGTCATTGTTAGAAGCACTTAGGACAGACATGAAAGCGGACAGACATGAAAACAGAGTCACCCATAGGTCTGAAGACCCTACGATCGCCCCAGGGAGAATTCTGACGGTATCGGAATTCGATTGGGGCTTTCAGTCTAACGCGAACCTGTGGACAACAATATTAACGAATCCACTCAAGTTTGTGGATAAATCCTATACGTCTACTCCCAACAGAGTTATGCCTCAGGGAGCTATACCACAGGCGAGTTATGTCAACGGGTGATTGGGAGAATACTGGGGTACCCAAAAATTATCTGTAGACAAATTTAAGGATACACAGCATAGATTTCCCTAATCCAGAGAAGTATACACAAGTGTTGAAAAAACAGTATCACTAATATTTGAGAACTGTCTGAAAATTTGGAGTAATCTAGCCTGTTCTTCAGTCATGGGGGCTGGGCAGAACCTGTAGCACCCTAGGTGCTAGCGATTTTGATGCCTAACGGGGGCTGGAAAGTCAGGGGGCTGGAAAATCAGTCCAAAGATTGAGCTTGTTGGCGAAGCCGCAGTGCTAGCCAGCCCCCGATTGCGCTGCCCAAAAAGTACGTCGGAAAATCTTCCCAGGTAAACGTGGTGCCTAAAACTAAGCGGCCTAGAAGGGTTCGGCGAGCAGCAATGAGGGCCGGATCCTGGGACAGTTGGAGAAATTCCAAGGCGCAGGTGACGCAACAAACCCCGATCGCGATCGCTGGGGGCCGTAATTTTGGCCAAATTGCCAAAACTAGGAAAATCCAGAAACTTTCATAGGCAACATTGCCCACTGCATTGTTAAACCATTCCGGTGTGATGCCCGTTGCAAAGCGGACACCGTACCCAACGGGAATGGCAACTAGGGCTGCTAGGAAGAGACTCAATCGGTATTTCCAGTGCGATCTTTCGGTCTTTGATCGATCAATTTTCGATCGATCAATCTGCGATCTCTCAGTCATAGGGCTGCCTTGGTGGGAAAGGGCGCAATTTCGCGGGCGGGTTCGGGTAATTGGGCCTGTTGCTGGCCTTGCCATCGGGCATTAAGACACAGCAGCCCGATCGGGGTATTGATCAGATCCACAAGACTGGATTGGCGGAATAGGAGCCGCAGGAGGGCAATGGGAAATTCCTTGAGTCCCCAGCGGGCCAGCCGATAGCCATAGTACTTTGGTAAGGGTTCTGCCATCAGCCCAATGCCATGGAGATCATGCAAAAAGCGGTTCGATCGACCATACCTACGCCACTGGCTGAGCAATTCAGCCAGGGTTTGGCGGTGGCGATGGCGCACGATCGCGGATTCTGCGAAGTGCCACTGACAAGCAGTTTCCCGTAAAATCCGCCAGCACAAATCAGCATCCCCCCCCGTGGTGAGGTAGGGGCGAAATAATCCCACGGACTCCAAGAGCGATCGCCGCAGCGCTAAGTTGGCAGTTTGGCCATAGGGGCAAAAGGGGTGAGCCAACGTGTGTTTCTGGGAGAGGGTTTCCTGACGATCGGCGTATTGTTCCAGTAAGGAAGATCCCGGCAGAGCCTGAACTTCTCCGGCGACTAACCCGATCGCAGGATTTTCAAAAGGTTGCATCAAACGCTCTAGCCAGGTTGGTTCAGGCCGACAGTCGGCATCGGTAAACGCTAACAGCGGTGCATTGGCCGCACAAATTCCCCGATTGCGGGCTGCATAGGAACTTTGGATGGCAGATTCTTGCAATACTCGCAGCCCCCATCCATCGCTAGCCGCTTTCTGAGCCGCCGTTTGTAGCCGTTCCAGCGTATTATCAGAGCTATTATTGTCAACTATGAAATATTCCACGCGATCGCGGGGATAGGTCTGCGCCCCTAGGCACCGTAACAAATCCTCTAGATCTGATTGACCGTTATAGATCGGAATAATGACAGAAACCGCTGGCTGAAAAGTCATGGATAGGGATGAGGGTGCATTGCTGTTGTTTCAGTATGGGCACGATCGAGCAAGGAATTACAACACCCCACTTGATTGATAGCCACAATTGCAGAAGCCTCTACAGAAGCCTCCATGGCAGCCGATTCTGCAAGAAGCCACGGTTTCGTTCAAACTTAAATTGCCGATTCGAGAGCGACTACCCTAGACTCTAGAGTAGTAACCCTTTTTTATCTACCGAACGACCTGTGACTCAACAGCCTCAGCCCCAACCCTCCGATGATGCAAATTCTCCAGTTCCCCAACCTAACTTGAGGAAGGATGCATTCACCATGCCCTACGCCACCTACCGGGGAGAGTTTATGCCAGAACATTTACTCTTCAACGCTAATTTGCAGGAGTTTGCTCAGCGCGTCTCGCTGCTCTGTAATTTAGAAACGGCGGGCAAAGTTTCCCCGGAAGAGACCTATCAACAAATCAAACAATTGTGGAAAGATCTCAAATCCTCTAAAAAGACGCTTTTGGATGAGGCAGACCAACGCCGATCGGATAATTCCCCCTAACAGCGACCTTCGCGGGTCAGATAGGTTTCCACCAGTTGGACAATTCTCTGGGCTGCAAGCCCATCGCCAAAGGGACTAATCGCATTGGCCATCGTTTGGTAGGCGATCGGATTACTCAGAAGTTCACTGGCTTCTTGAAAGATTCGATCGGGATCCGTACCGATTAATTTGGCAGTTCCGGCCATGACCGCTTCAGGTCGTTCTGTATTTTCGCGCAGTACCAGCACCGGTTTGCCTAAACTGGGAGCTTCTTCTTGAATGCCACCGGAATCGGTGAGAAGTAGAAAACACCGCTTCATGGCCCCGACCAGTTCAGTATAGTCCAGCGGCTCCGTTAGAAAGACCCTGGGATGGCTGCCTAAAATGGCTGTGAGGGGCTCCCGCACAGTGGGATTGCGATGCAAAGGAAGCAGCAACGCCGTATCTGGGTAAGCTTCTAGAATTTTCAAAAACCCTTGGGCAATGTTTTGCAAGGGTTCCCCCCAGTTTTCGCGGCGATGAACCGTGGACAGAATCACGCGATATTGGGCCCAATCCAAACCCGGCACGTCACAGGCTGGATCCCGCTGCGCCACTTCTAACAAGGCATCAATGACCGTATTGCCCGTTTGGTGAATTTCCCCCAGCACCCCCGATTGCTTGAGATTTTCCACGGATAATTGCGTCGGTGCGAAATGCAGTTGGGTAATTTGCGAGACCAAGCGCCGATTCGCTTCTTCAGGGAACGGGTTGTAGATATCTTCGGTGCGTAACCCGGCTTCCACGTGACCCACTGGAATTTTTTGATAAAACGCGGCTAAGGCTGCGGCAAATGCGGTGGTGGTATCCCCTTGGACGAGCACCATACTAGGGTTAAGCGACTGGAACAGTGCCTCTAATCCTCGTAGGGCATTGCAAGTAATGTCAGTCAAAGTTTGCTGGGGTTGCATAATGGCAAGATCCCGATCGGCTTTGAGATCAAATAAGTCCATCACTTGATCCACCATTTCCCGATGTTGCCCCGTCAAGACCACCTGGGTTTGGAAACTTTGCGATCGCTGGAATGCTTGGATCACAGGAGCCATCTTAATCGCCTCGGGGCGGGTTCCAACAATAATGCAGACGGGGAGAGGAAATTTGAGCATGGTGCTGGAGAAATTGAGAAGGATAAACCCATTCAGGATAAACCCACGCGGGATACACCTATTGTGGGAACGTTAGCCTTTCACCTAACGTTAGCCCTTCACATATAGCCCGATTTGTCCCTGTTTGCCAAACAGATTTACCCCCACGGATGACCGCACCACCAAAACTCAGCATAAAAAAACTCAGCCCTGGGCTGAGTTGAGGTTTGAAGCAATCTGTCTGAACAGCTTATTTAAACGTAGTAACAACGTAATAAGAACTGCACCGTAACCGGGGACGTATGGTGAAACGGTTAGGCTTCCTATCCTTTCACATCACAGGTCAAGGGGCAGGAGGCATACACCGAGGTGGTAGAAGGGTTTTCAGCACCATGGAGCCACCGCAGCCACTCCACATCAGAGGGATGAATGCCCTTCAAAGTCAAGAAGGTGGACACGGCAACAATTCCCAGTACGTGCACTCCGATAAAGCCTACGGCAGTTAGCAGAACAGCACTGGTCGGCATAATGGCATGCAAAGTAACAGCCATCAGAGAGGCGATCGAAACAACTAACACCAAAACGGGGAACCCAATCACAATCATGCAAACAGCAAGCACGAATGACCAAATCAGGATACTCTTCAGCGTTGAAATCAAACCCAAACCGACAGCATTTTGACTATTTGCTAATGCCATACTTTTTTCTCCCAGAGTGCAATGGATATGAACTTGTACCAAACCTCTCGACAATCCCAAAAGTAGATCCTGCAATGATCCCCGCGATTGAGATTGAATGGATTTCAGTATAGGGAAAGCACTGAAGGAGGGGAAGAGCTATTTAATAAATTTTACAGTTTTTAGTTTTCAGTCTCATATTTAGTGAGTATTTCTACTAGTTATCTTGCTTCTAAAGCCCATAAAACCCAGCCTACATGGGAGATTGATTCCTTCAATGAGTAATTATGCATATTGCAAAGATCTAGAATTTAAAAATACAAATTCCGTGAAAAAAACATCAATAAAAAACAACAACCATAAATAGTTGTTGAATCATTTAAAGAAAAACTATCAAGATTGATTTTTGTGAAGAAACGGTTACGAATTGCTTAATAATTCACTGAATCTACTTGCCATTGCAGCATTCTGCGCTGTTTTGAGCCAAGCTGGAGAGAACCGAATTACTAGAGAACTAAGAATCATAGGGATTTTTAGGCTCAGGAATCGATTGGCTGGTCGTTTCTTGAATCACAACCTGTCGTTTATTGTCTAGGGTTTCAGTGATCATTTGACCTTGAACTTCCAGCCAGCTATCCGGTTTATAGAGATTCCGATCGCCCGTTTTGACCTTTACCGGCAAGCTGACGGGATACACATCTGCTGCACAGCACGTGATGACGAAGCGCGTCAGAAGAAAATATTCCTGGGGTAAGTTGGGGGGATGTACCACAAATCCTTGCAGTTTAGCCTTTTGACCCGTGTAGAGATCGGGTTCAGGGCGAACTTGCAACTCTCGGATCCATTCAATTAATGTTTTATTTTCCGGATTTTTAGCAGTCTGAAAACTTTGGGGTTTGACCCGAGTCAGGGTAATACTATCGTTGACCCCCCGTTGCAGTGCGGTCTGACTGGCGAAGGCGCGGGGAGGAATAATCAACCCGAGAATCGCAACGGTGAGTAACAACAAACTACTCCATCCCGGTGGGAGCAAATTGATATGTTGCACCACTGGCAAAGCGTTGCGCGATCGTTGGAGTAATAACCAAGCTTTGTAAAACGCCACCAGGAGCAACACAACCCCAGTAATTACAGTAAGCAGCGAATAGTTGGGATGAATCAACAAGGCCAATTTGCCTGTGCCCCAGTAGACCAGAAACAAAATTCCCCAAGCAGTAATGGCAACAATATCTAACCACGGCAGAATTTTGGGCGGAAATATGAGTTTCTTAGGAGCAGGGCGAGACATAGGCAAGCGGGATGAGATGGACTAGGACTGAGAGCCTGCGATCGAGGCTCTGGATCACATGCTTCGCAATTCTAGCGTGTTGCGTTCAATTCCAGGGTTCATCAAAATCTCAGGTTCACCAGAATCTCGAGTAAACCCAATCAAGGGCAGAAAAATAAACTCAAGGGCAGAAAATAAACAGTTGAGTCGAAATGGCGATTGTCCATTCCTGACTCAACTGTAAGAACTATGTCGATTACCGATCGCCCATTCCTGTAGAAAACCCCGCTGATTCCCTTGACGAAACGCCCCAGAATGACAGGGCAGCTATCGGCGATCGAGGGTTTGGGGTGAGTTAAGGCAGAGGGCGAACTATTCCGACAGGCGAGTTAGACTTTCGCCAAACTCAGTTCCACCTTGGCAAGACTATGGGGAACGTACATCTGATTGACATAATCGATCAGCATCCGATGGGTATTGAATGCCGGACAGTTGGTCTTGATCGAAGCTTTCATCATCTTGACCCAGTTATGCGGAACGCCATTTGCATCCTGGTCGTAGTAAAGCGGTAGAATTTCCTGCTGTAGCAAATAATAGAGTGCTTCTGAATCGATCTTGTCCTGGAGCGCTTGGTCGCTGGTGTGGGCATCTTCCCCGATCGCCCAACCATTCAGTCCTCGGCCTTGGGCATCGGCTTGGTAGCCTTCGCACCACCAACCATCCAACACACTGCAATTCAATCCTCCGTTCACGCAGACCTTTTGGCCGCTGGTACCCGAAGCTTCTAAGGGACGGCGCGGATTATTCAGCCAGACATCAACACCATGCACCAGCTTGCGGGCCGTGTACATGTCGTAATCTTCGATGAAGGCAACCCGATCGCGCAGATCGGACTGGCGGCACCACTCCATCAGCCGTTGGATGATGCGTTTCCCTTCTTCGTCTGCGGGGTGCGCTTTGCCGGAGAAGATGATTTGAATGGGTCGATCGGTGCTGCTGAAGATCTCCAATGCCTTTTCGGTATCCCGCAGCAGTAAATCCCCCCGTTTGTAGGGACTGAACCGACGGGCAAAGCCGATCGTTAAGATACTTGGATCCAAGAGGTGATTGGTGGCATTGACTAAACTCCAATCTTCCCCCCGTCCTTCCCGGGCCGCCCGTACCTTCGATCGGGTATGGGCCACGAGACGGGCTTTGAGGATTTGGTGTCGTTGCCAAATTTCTTGATCCGGAATTTGATCAACCTGCTCCCAAAGCTTGGGATCGTGCATGTGATCCTGCCAGTTGGGTCCCAAATAGCCATCAAACAAATCGGCAAACAATGGTGCAATCCAACTAGACATATGGACCCCATTGGTGATGTAGCCGATCGGCACATTGTCTTCACTGCGATCGGGGTACATGACATTCCACATCTTGCGGGAGACTTCTCCATGGAGACGACTCACCCCATTAGCATTACGACATAACCGCAGAGCCAATACCGTCATTCCAAACGGTTCCCAAGGATCCCCTAGGCGGCGTGCTCCCAAGGAGAGAAACTGCTCCCGCGTCAGCTTCAATGCTTCCCAATAGTTCGCAAAGAAAGAATCAATCAAGTCGGCGGAAAAGACATCATGCCCCGCTGGCACAGGGGTATGGGTGGTAAAGACACAGCGCTCCCGCACCGATTTTTCGACATCATAGAAGGCTTGCCCCGTTTTCTGCATGGTTTGCCGACAGACTTCCAGCAAGCAGAAAGCTGCATGGCCTTCATTGAGGTGGTAAATCGCGGGTTCAATGCCCAAGGCTTCCAACGCCCGTACACCACCGATTCCCAGCAGAATCTCCTGGGCAATCCGCGTTTCCTGGTTCCCGCCGTAGAGGTGCCCAGTTAGCCAGCGATCGATGGGATCATTGCCGTCAATATCGGTATCTAACAGAAAGAGCCTTGTGCGACCAACTTGAACTTGCCAAATTTGAGCTTGCACCTGTCGGGTGCGGACTTGAACGGCGATCGTGAGAGGCTGACCTGCGGAATTCGTGACTGGACTTAAGGCCATGCGCTCAAAGGGCGCGTCCACGTAATAATCTTCCTGCCAACCTTCTCGATTTAACCGCTGACGGAAGTAACCCTGGCGGTAGAGTAGGCCGATCCCCACCATGGGAATCCCTAGATCGGACGCAGACTTGAGATGATCGCCCGCCAAAATTCCTAGACCGCCAGAATACACCGGCAGCGATTCATGAATGCCAAACTCTGCACAGAAATAGGCGATCGGATGTTGACTGGACAGCTTATCTGAGACCCCCGAAAGTGACTGATTCACCCAGGTGTCTTGTCCTGTCATGTACTGATCAAACTGAGCCAGTACTTGGGCGAACCGTTTCATGTACTGGGGATCACAAGTCAGTTGTGTGAGGCGATCGGGAGAAACTTGCTGTAGCAAAATGATGGGGTTATGACTACAGCGCCCCCACTCAACGGGATCAATCATCACAAATAACGAAACCGCTTCATGATGCCAACACCACCAATAGTTATAGGCTAGATCAGCTAATCGTTTCAGCGATGTTGGTAAGCGGAGGCTCAGTTGGGCCGCTGGGGAAGGGTGATTTACCATAATTGCAATCTTGAAAGTGACAGTGGCAGAGCCGGACTCTGAAGCTTTGAAACGACACTCCAACTCTGAAACGCTAAAAACCTGTTTGCTACACCTAATCTTCCAGAGAGTTCAAATCAGTCGAAAGCAATGGGATTGGAATCATTAGATGAATGCTATGCTTGACGGCTCAGGAAGCTAATTCCAATGAGGATTCACCAAGATTTTTATCCTCTTCATCGCTACTGTTGGCGATGCTCCCATCCTCCCCTAGGATTCCTAGGAAATCTGTTAGGCTGTCGTTGATTGGGCCGTCTGTTTACGGAATCTATTGCCTGGGCTGTTGTTGACTGGGTTATATCGTGTCCATGAGAAGTAGCGATTGCGACCCTCGATCGAGTCAGGCGTACTACCAGGTTTTATCGTCTTAGTTTCCAGCTTACCCTAGGTGATTGTGAAAGGAAGGGTCTTGTGTAGTTTGTTACAGTTCTCGACAAGAGTATGGGATTGTTCAACTTTTGGCTGCATCTTGTAATATTGCGCCATCACTTTTTTGGCGCGATCCCGACTGAGCAAATTGCCAACAAAAAACCTTAGTCGTGATTGCGACTAAGGCCAGAAAATCGTTTTATGGCTGAAAAACTTGAGAGTTCTGGTGAATTGAGTCATTAGGCAAAGAAAATCGCTGATCCCCAACGCTTTCCTAGAACTTTCTCAACGGCTCTACAGTAGATCAATTCGTCCATCATTACGAATGTAGAGGGCTTTGTCTCCTGGTTTCTGGGCCGCAAAGGTAAGCTCTACCCGCAAAACATCCAATCTAGGCTGAGAGAGCTTTGCTTTTAGAGGGGTTTCATTTTTTTCCCAAAAGACCACTGAAGCATTGGGTTCTGTACTACCACCCCGCTGAAAGGCGATTCGGCCCCCCCCAGCCAAAACGACGGGACGCGCCCCTTGAACTTTTTCGATAAATAAGGGACGTCCTGTGCGGTTCCAAACTTGGACTTGAATGCGTTTACCGGGCGTGAATTGCAGCGGTTTGGGAGGACAGCGGTTTGCACAGGTTCCAACTTCCTCGGCTTGGGCTGAAGTTTCCGGAGTGATCCCCATCCCTTGCGGGCCGAGGCTGGGGAGTAACAGGAGCCCGATCGCGATACCGATCCCCCGTAAACCAGAGATTCTCCGTAACCCGATTCCCCGTAGACCATATTTTGTCATCTGTGCCCTCCTGCGTTATTCACCGCAATTGATTGCTTCATCCGTCACCCAACAGATCAAAAAATCCATCCTCAAGCTCATAGCCTAAAACCTTCGCCATCGCTTTAATCCGCGATCGCCCCTCAATCCCCTCCGATCGCATCCAACGCAGAAGCGTAAAGGTCTTGTGCATGACGAAAATTTCCAGGGCTTCGGGGTTGAACTGAATTCCGTCCTTGGGGTGAAACTGATGGGGGACTAGCATGGCGGTATAGCGAGCAAGTTCTCCTGATCGCCAATCGAGTAGAAAGGGCAACCAAGGATAGCAAGCATCGAGACGAATAAACCAAAGCCGCACCTCGGGAATCTCTGACCATTCACGGGGATCCCCCGGTTCTCGATCGACCGCAATGGTAAAGGAAAGCTGCTGTTCATAATTCAGAATGTCATCCCGCAGCGAATCCAGAAGTTGTTCCGCTTCGGAAATATCAATCCGATTGATTTGGTCGGTAGTCAGCGTAATTGAAACAGGCATAACCATCATGACAACGTGCAGAAACTATTCTGACGCTTTCTCGGCATCTCGATACTGGTAAGTCGGCAAAAGAACATTGAAAATTGAGCCATCATTGGGACGACTTTTCACGGAGATCGATCCACCACAGCGTAGTAGGAGCTGTTGTACGATCGTTAATCCCAGTCCCGCCCCACCGGGATCGTCCATGGCAATTTGGCGAACGCGATAAAACCGATCGAAGATTTTTGGAATTTCCTGAACCGGGATCCCTACACCAGTATCCTTGAACTCCAGTTGAATGTAATCGCCCTGTTGCTTGGCTCTGACCCACACTTGACCGCCACGGGGGGTGAACTTGATCCCGTTATGCAGCAAACTAACGACAATCTGACGCAACCAAGGGTTTAAGCAAGCGATCGCGGGCAAGCCCTCGGGAATGGTATAGGCTAACCGAACTCCTTTTTCTTCTGCCAGCGGTTGGTAGGTACTGACCACTCCAGGCACCACATCCGACAGCGTGATGGGTTGTAAGGTCTGCCGCTCCGCCATTTGGTCTAAACTGACGAGATCTAGCAAACTGCCAATCAACGAACTTTGGCGATCGCACTCTTTCACCAGCAAATCCATATAGCGCTGGCGTTGAGGGGGTTTAATGTTCGGCGAATTGAGCAAGGTTAACGCCGTTTTCATATTGGTCAGGGGAGTACGCAACTCCTGTCCCACATTGCTGATAAATTCGTCCTTCGCCCGAACGGTATTAATCAATTCTTCATTTTGAATCTGGAGGACTTCTACAATTTCGGCCTGCTTGCGATAGGTGTTAGAGCGCTGCCAGAGCTCTTCCTGACGATGCAGATGCTTCCCTAGCAACTGATTGATTAACTGAGGAGATGAGGTTGGCAGGGGTTGCTGTATTCCATAGCTATGCCACTGATCCACAATTTGCGACAGCGTATAGGGAGCCTCCGGAGAGAGGTGGTCAGTGACTTCAAAACTGGACGATCGTACTAAGGATTCCAGCCGGAGTAACAATTGCTGAATTCGAGACGGATCTAGGGTATGAACCAAAGAAAGTTGATTCCGTTTTTCCGTCGGTTCAATGGGCGGTTCTGCAACCTCGTTCTCCACTTCACTTAGTTCACTGCCCCGCTTCAATCGGCTCCGTTGAGCACACACCCCATTACAAAACTGGCTAGACCATACGATAAAGAAAAATTCTCGGCGAAGGAGCATATCCCCAGCTAAGTGCAGTGTCACTAAGCGATCCTGGGGCGTTGCATGGGAGCGGTAGCTGTCAACCACTAGTGGATTCAGGACTTCTTGAACCGCTGTCTGTTCATCACTGGTTTCTTCTAGCGTATTTCGAAACAGAAACAGACTTCGAGGCCCCCCTGCCAGGGCAATGCAGCGATCGATTTCACCCTGCCAAGACTCGCCCCGTGGCAGCTTTGCCCAAATCACCACCGGCGTTTCCAAGGCCATCAGCAGATCGACCTGATTTGCAATGAACCCTTTAAACGTATTCGGACTCACCTGAATCGGCGAAATATCAGTCTTGACCAAAAAATCATGGGGGGACAGCTCGAAGGCAAGGGATGCGTTCATAAAAGTTGCAGTATCAAGGGTCTCATCTGGCAGGTAGTCAACAGGGCAAAGTTTAAGGAACTGAGCCAGGATTCAGTGAAGACTCAGTATTGATCTAGCCACAATTTTAAAAAATGGCATCACTTTATGAAAAAAATCGTAGAAAAAAATTCCCTAGCATCGATTGAAGTGAATCAAAATGATGCAAGTTCAAACGGTGAAATTGACCCAACGGGGTAACAGTACAGTACCAGTAGAGCCATTAATCGTCTGTGATCTCACCATGCTCTAATCAAATAGGCTCCATACATCACGCACCTAGATGATACTCACTTAGCTGGTAACCCACTGACTCTGGGATCCACCGATCTGGCGCGCAATTACAGCATCAAGTCAGTAAATAAAGGTCAAAAAATAAGGGCAGTCAGTATCACAGCACCCTAATGGCACCTTTGCATTAAGCCCAGCATTAAGCGCAACATTAAGCTCCCATCCGCTGAGCATACTGGTTAGCTTTCAAAAAGTCCCCTAATTGATAGCATGTCCGTTTGAGATCTTCGAATGCTTGCTTTTGGAGCCTAGGATCCTGTAAGGCTTGAGTCACTGCAAGACGCTGTTCGTAGCAATCAAGCGCCTTAGTAAATTGTCCAATTCCTTCATAAAAAACCGCCAAGCTTCTCAGGGCCTGTTCTTCAGCCGGGTAATCATTCAGGGATTTGGCCAGGTTCATTCGTTCCTGGTTGTATTGAATCGCGAGATCGTAATCGCCCATGGAATAGCAGGCAGTTCCTAGGTTTTTCAGCACTTGACCTTCTAGTCGCCGATCGCCAATGCGACGGGCTAAGGCTAGTCGATCTTGGTAATACCCGATCGCTTGCTGGTGGTTCCCCATCGCATAGTGGGCATTCCCTAGGTTCTTGAGGATTTGGGCTTCAGTATTGACCTCTTGTAGCTCTTGGGCAATTTCTAAAGCTTGCTCTTCGTAAGCAATGGCTTGGTGATAATCGCCCACCGCTTTATGGGCCAGTCCTAGATTATTCAATGCAGCCATCTCGCCTCGCCGATCGTGGAGGTTGCGGGCGGTTTCTAGGCTTCGCTCTTGATAGTCGATCGCTTGCTGATAGTCTTCCAGATGGCGATAGGCGTTCCCCATCGTCCCCAGGACTTTAACCGTACTGAGGTAATTTTCGATCTGCTGGGCAAGACTCAAGCTGCGTTTGGAATAATCGATCGACATCGGATAATCACCCAGGTTATAGCAGGACAATCCCAAAGCTGCTAGGGTTCGCTCTTGACCCGCTACATCATTCAATTCCCAATAAAGAGCCTGTGCTTGTTTCAGGAATGTTATAGCTTGTTGATCTTGACGACTCTGTTGATGCTCAATTCCCTGCTTGAGCAATTGATCAGCTTCTGCCTTACGCAAGTTATGGCTTGCAGTATCCAGTTCAACGGCGTCCAGCCACGACTCTGGCAAAAGGGTTTCTCGCCCAACCAATGCTCCATGCAAGACCTGCTGGCCAGCATCTTGTCTGCGATTGTTCATGTTGGAAGTCTCCCTATCTGAACAGCCTAAGATATCCTCAGGAAGCGACCCCCTGCGGTATCACACCCATGGTTCAGACCCTAGCGCTTTTCCGAGTTGTAAGACTCCGTAGGAATTCGGAATTTATTATGGCGACAAAATAGCTCTATTACCAGCAACCGGAATTTTACCAACCATGGTGACTGAGCCAGTTCAAAATCTGTTGATTGACAATTTCCGGGCGATCGTCATGGGGGCAGTGACCAGTCCGCGCAATCGCTTGAAATTCAACTTGAGCGGTCTGTTGCTGATAGAGAGTTGATCCTTGAATGGGTGTCCAAGGATCCTCCTCTCCCCAGAGAACTAGCAAGGGAACTGTGATCTGGGGTAATAGATCCCTTGGATGAGGCCCTGCGGGGGCACTCAAAATAGATGCAAAAACCTTTTGAGCACCAGGGTCACAACTAGGGCGATAAATCAACTCCACCAGCTCTTCAGTAACCGCTTCGGGATTGCGATACACCTGCCGGAGACTATTGCGAATGCGGTGTTTTTTGCGAACTTGGTTAAACAAGAATGCGCCAACTAGGTCTGAGCTAGCGAGCTTGGCAAAGCTACCTAGAATCAGCCGCAGGGGCAGATTTAGCTCATCGGGACGATGG
The DNA here is from genome assembly GCF_014697025.1 of Alkalinema sp. FACHB-956. Lineage (NCBI taxonomy): Bacteria > Bacillati > Cyanobacteriota > Cyanophyceae > Leptolyngbyales > Leptolyngbyaceae > Alkalinema > Alkalinema sp. FACHB-956. The sequence continues at coordinate 253,351 of NZ_JACJRC010000001.1, forward strand.
TTCAGCCCTCCGGCAGGATTGAGGAGTACCCCTCCTCGGCTCAGTTCCGGGGAATCTGCTAACACCATCAGGGTCAGGAGTCCCCCGATCGAATTCCCCACAAAGACCGCTGGAGTTTGAACTAAGTCACGGCAAAAATCCTGAACCAGTGACCGCCACAATTCCATGGAGTAATCCAAGGCAGGTTTATCCGATGCACCAAACCCTAGGAGATCCAGCGCAAAAACCTGGTACCCAGCACTGGCCAGCACTGGAATGTTATTACGCCAATGGCCGATCGATGCACCAAAGCCATGGAGTAGAACAAGCGGCTGGCCCTGACCCACAACGGTGTATTGAATCTGATGACCTTGCCAGTGCCAAGTCTGGCACTCATAGGAGCGGTTTAAGGGAGCAACTGTCACGATCGGGAGCCAATGAATAGATTTCTCAACTTTTCGTTTGTAATCAATTCGCCCAGAAAAGTTTACAAAGCGTAATCAGATCATAGCGTGAATTTTACGCCCTGATTTTATCCATCCCGTGCTCAGGCCATTCCGTGCTCAGTGAGTCCCCTAAGCCAACCATCGCGTTGCCCCACGGGATTTCACCGATTCCATCCCATACTGACCCACCTATCCAAAATCACCCAGCTAAAAATGCTTGACAAACTTAAGAAAAGCTGAGACTATAAAAAACGTCGCGGGTGTAGCTCAGTGGTAGAGCGTCACCTTGCCAAGGTGAATGTCGCGCGTTCGAATCGCGTCACCCGCTTTCTTGGCATACTTACAATACATTAAATGTAAAGGTTTTAGGTCTGTAAATGAATCAGCAGACATAGAACCTTTTCTAAATTATTTAAGGTTTACGGCACCGTTGGTTTCGTGTTTTCGGGGGTTGTCCTTAAGCAAAATGGCTTCGGCAGCGCGATCGCGCCCGCAAGTAACGTTAGCTCGCGATCGTGTCATCTGTTTGCCTGCCATGAATCTGTTTGCCTGCCATTAGAATCTAGTCCTTCTCTACTGACCTCCTTTTTTTCAACAATCATTCAAAAAACATTGACAAACTTAAGAAAAGCTGAGACTATAAAAAACGTCGCGGGTGTAGCTCAGTGGTAGAGCGTCACCTTGCCAAGGTGAATGTCGCGCGTTCGAATCGCGTCACCCGCTTTCTTGGCATACCCCATTGTTAATCTGTGATGGGGTTTTAGGTTTATATTTTTGACATCATCATTTCCCTCTACTGCTCATATCTTTTGACAGGGGATCCTCTTGGATTCAGGATGCCAGCGCGATCGACCCTCTACTTGAAACGGATGTTAAGCCAATATTGCTTTTCTTGATGCTCCTTGGCGATCATCGTTAATATTTCAGGTAGAAGGTGTCGGAAAATTCGGACGGTTCACCGTGTACTCAAGTCACCGTGTGCTCAAGTCACCGTGTGCTTAAGAATCTCCTAGATAGATCCCTAGACATAGAATCCCTAGATCTATCCCTAGACCTAGGGCAACTGTAGCGATAGGGTGACTATCAAGACATCCTGGCTCGTAACCGACGAGCGCATAACTTCGGTGCTGTGATGCTAACTAGAAGGCTAGGTTAACCTGTGTACTCACAGAAGCCCTCAAAAATTGAATTAACAGAAGAATATCCCTGTCCTTGCCGTCGTCGGGCAAAACTAGTACCGATTACGCTAACTGAAGCCTTTGGCTGTGAACACTGTCAAAATATTTTTGTGGTTGCGCCTGAGGGCGATCAAATTGAACAGTTGTCAGGACTGTATACGGCTCGACGATCGTGGCGCTGGACAGGAGAACAATGGGCCCTGATTTATCCCGGAAGGGACAGTTACTTGATCACAGTGGCCAGCCTCCTAGGCGTGTTGCTCCTAGCTTGGATCCTCGTGATTCGCTACTTACCGGCGTCGATCGTGACCTTATTTTGCATTGTTAGTGCTTTCCTATTAATGGTGGTGCTGCCTGCTGTGAGAAGCTGGTTTAGTAACCGACGATAGGAAAAGATTGCCTTGGTGAGTATGCAATGACCCCCGACATCGCCCTTCAGACAGCCCAGCAGGCTTCAATTTCCCTAACGGCTGCCCCCATTGTCTTGCGGAACCAGGCTATCCAAGCGATCAGCCAAGCCTTGCGGGCCCATCAAAATGACATTCTAGAAGCGAATACTCTCGATTTAGAAGCCAGTCGGGAAATGGCCGTTTCTCCCTTACTGTTGGACTGGCTCCGATTAACGCCAGAGCGATTGGAAGGGCTCATTCGGATGCTCCAGATGATTTCCTATGCTTCGGATCCATTGGCTTCAGAAGGATTGGCAACCTTGGGGAAAACCCAGCGTTATCGGATTAAAGTGCCTTTGGGCGTAGTTGCATTAGTGTATGAATCTTTACCCCATTTAGCGGTTTTGGCGACGGGGATGTGCCTCAAAACCGGGAATAGCCTCATTTTGCGAGGTGGTACTGAAGCCAGCCATACTAACTGGGCACTGGCGCAAGTCCTGCAATCCGCTATTGCCTCCACTGGACTTCCAGAAAATAGTGTGATTTTGCTTCAAGGTAATGAGGGTGGATCAATTCGCGATCTGGTTACCCAGGATCGGAGGGTTCAACTGGTGATTCCCTACGGGCGACCTAGTTGGGTTGCCCAAGTGGTGCAACAGGCAACCGTTCCCACCATTACTACGGCCATGGGAAATTGCTATCTTTATTGGACGGCATCTGGCACCGTGGAAATGGTACGGGACATCATTTTAGACAGTCATATCGGTGAACCCGACGCCATCAATGCGATCGAAAAAGTTCTTGTGTCTCGGCAGCATAGCCTACCTTCATTGATTCGCTTATGGGATAGCTTGCGCGATCGGGGATACGTAGTCCGGGGCGATGACGCCATGCGCCAGGAAGCGCCGGATTTAGATGCCATGGATGCCAGTGAATGGAAACAATCCTATTTGAGAAAAATTGTGGCCTTTAAACCCGTTGAAAACTTGGATGAAGCCATTGCCTTTATTAATCAACAAAGTAGCCATCATGCCACTGTTATTGCTACAGATTCTTACTCTGCCAGTGAACAATTTCTTCGCACCATAGATAGTGCCTCCATTTACGTCAACGCCTCTCCTCGATTTTGTCGGTGTAATGCCGATGGCCAAATTGCGCTAGGAATGTCGAATCAGAAAGGGCTACACCGAGGCGCGATTACCTTCGCATCTTTAACCACCAGTCAAACGATCTACCGAGGTGGTTAGCCCAGTTGAGGCGGTTAGCCAAACTATTGCGCTGGTCATCCAGGTGATCGGCAAGCGGTCTGAGTTTATCCCCCAAAAGACAAACAACCTGGATGGAATCAAGGTTCTCATCCAGGCTGTTTAATTCAACCTACATCAAGGGTGCGCTCACATTGGTGGAATGCCAGGGACGGGGAAACCACCGATGTGACTCATTATGAATGTGACTTGTTACTATTTGGTTTCCGCTAGCTTAACCTTCGTTGCGAGACCCAGCGCTTGCAGCGTACGGATCATCATCCAAGTGAAGTCAATTTCCCACCATTTCAACCCATGGCGGGCAGAGTATTGGAAAGCGTGGTGGTTGTTGTGCCAGCCTTCACCATAGGTCAACAGCGCTACCCACCAGCAGTTGGTGGAGTTGTCCCCGGCTTCATAGGTTCGGTAGCCAAATTTATGGGTTGCACTGTTCACAAACCAGGTGCAGTGGTAAACAAAAACCAGCCGAACAAAAATTCCCCACAGAACAAAGGGTAGCCCCCCGATCGCGTATAGCAGAACACCCAAGGCAATCTGAATAGGGAAGAAGTAGTTATCAAAGAACCGATAAACGGGATCGTCTGCAATATCTTTGGTGAACTTGGGGACTTCTTTGAGCGCAGGGACTTCATGGAACATCCAACCCATGTGGCTCCACCAGAAGCCTTTATTAGAATCATGGTGATCTACAGACTGATCGGAGTACAGGTGATGGTGGCGGTGTAAGCCAATCCACCAAACGGGGCCGCCCTGCATTGCCAAAGTGCCACAGAAAACGAAGAAGTATTCCAACCACTTGGGGACTTGGAAACTACGGTGCGCAACCAACCGGTGCCATCCCAGAGTAATACCCAATCCCCCCGTCACCCAGTGCAAAAACAGTGCCAACCCTACACCCTGCCAGCTAAAGTTTCCTGGCAAAAATGCGAAGAGTGCTCCGAGGTGGATGATGGAAATAATGGCCACAAAGTGCCACGAAATTCGGAGTTTTTTTTCAGTTGCGATCGTCGTCATTCCCTCAATCTCGATAGGATTATCAGCCCAATCTGCGCGACAATAAGCTCCGCACCAGCTTAAATTCGGTTGGTATCGGGTACATGGGTTCAGGTGTCGAGTGCTGGTTACAGGCTCACGCTCCTAGGATCCCCCTTTAGATTGTAGTCGGCGGATGGATGATTCGAATGAATAGCGTGGAACTAGTTCAGCAAGCAGAGCAGGCACTGTTAGAAATTTTTTCTGGTATTGATGCGCAGGTCAAGCAAAATCTTCAACGGGTGCTGAATGCCTTTCGCAATCACCGCGTGGGAACCCACCACTTCGCCAGTGTGTCCGGCTATGGTCATAGTGATTTGGGGCGGGAAGTCCTCGATCGGGTGTTTGCGGAGGTGGTTGGTGCCGAATCAGCAGCGGTACGAGTCCAGTTTGTTTCGGGAACCCATGCGATCGCGTCTTGCTTGTATGGGGTACTGCGACCGGGGGATGAGCTGCTATCGGTGGTGGGTGCCCCCTACGATACGTTGGAAGAGGTGATCGGTACTCGTGAAGAAGGGCAAGGCTCGCTGGCTGAGTTTGGAATTACTTATCGTCAGTTAGATTTAACCCCAGAGGGACTTATTGATTGGGTCGCCTTGGAAACGGCGATTCGACCGGAAACCCGCATGGTGACGATTCAGCGCTCCTGTGGCTATGCATGGAGGCCCAGCTTATCGATCGCGGATATTGAGAAAATCTGCGCGATCGTCAAACGGCAGAACCCTAACACGGTTTGTTTTGTGGATAACTGCTACGGCGAGTTTATTGAAACCCAGGAACCGACGATGGTGGGGGCGGATCTGATGGCGGGCTCGCTGATTAAAAATCCGGGGGGAACGATCGTGACGGCTGGAGGGTACGTGGCGGGTCGATCGGACTTGGTGGAAATGGCTTGCTGTCGGTTAACGGCTCCGGGGGTGGGTAGCCACGGGGGCGCAACGTTTGACCAAAATCGCTTGCTATTCCAGGGCTTATTCCTAGGGCCGCAAATGGTGGGGGAGGCCAAAAAAGGCAACCATCTGGTGGCCTATGTGATGGATCGGTTGGGGTATCCGGTGAATCCGGCTCCGATGGATCCCCGTCGAGATGTAATTCAGGCGATTAAACTGGGTTCGCCAGAAAAAATCATTGCATTCTGTAAGGCCATCCAAGCTTGGTCTCCGATCGGGTCTTATTTGGATCCCATCCCCGCAGAGATGCCCGGTTACGAAAGCCAGTTGGTGATGGCGGGCGGGACGTTTATTGACGGCAGCACGTCGGAATTTTCAGCGGATGGGCCATTGCGGGAACCCTACGTCGTATTTTGCCAAGGCGGTACCCACTGGACCCATGTGGCGATCGCGCTGGAAGCGGCAGTAGATGCAATTGGTAAAGCAAATTAACCGATCGTTACAGTCAACTAAGACAGTCAACCAAGTAATCCGATCTGATTACCATTTGAGTAAATTAAAGAAACGAAGACGATGGGTGCAATGTTCTTGTTGTTTCAATGCTGATCCCAATTTATTGACTCACGCCAATGCTGAAAGTCATTTTAATCACAACAGGTTTAGTAGGAAGCGGACTTTGGCTCAGTAGTGGACTGTGGTTGAAGCGGGGCCAGTCATTGGATCGCCAACCAGGCAGCCCTCAAGCAGTGAAATCTAAGCCCGTGAGTCAGAAAATGGATGAGCCAAAATACTGTGAGCTATCAACTGACGATCGTGCATCCTGGGAAAACTGTCTTGGTAAATTGGTCAAAGTAACGGGCAATCCACCCAAAGTGGTTATGCAACACGTTCTCCGGGCTGGAAATCCTCTAGGTGGTACACCATTAAACCAGTCGTATATGGATGCTTTGAACTATCAATTTGTACTGCTATCCAAAGAACCGATCGCCTGCCAAGGCCCTTTTGAAGTGGAGGGAGTGCTTAAACGGTTTACCCTCAACCAAGCTGCTGGAACCAAGGGTAGTTATGCCAACTATGACATCCATGTCACTCGCTTCCAATGCCTTGGACAAAACACCCCTTCGCACTAAGAATCCCCAAAAATTTCAGACAATCGCTTAACGACGGCGGGCTTTACTCACCATTTTGCGGGAGAGGCGTAACTTCAAATCCTCTTTTTCAGCCCAGTCTTGCAAGATGCGATAGAAGGTTTGCCGATCGTTGGCCTGAACCACCGCCACCTGATCCGCAGTTTCAATCACGTAGGGATAGCCACCCCCGATCGCGACCTCGGCCCGCACCCAGTCAATCACCTGATCCGCTCGCCCTGCCTCATAGACCCACAGGGGGAGTTCTAACCGCGCCGGTAAACTATCCCGATTGGTTTTGAGATAACAGAACGTTACATTCTGCATTTGCTCCCCATAGGCTTCCAAAATCCCCGATCGCTGACAGAGAAAGAGGGGAGAGCGATCGCCCCATTGCCAAGCGATCGCTGGACCCGGATTGTTAACAGGCTCAATATAGCTCAACAGTTTTGCATCATGGATTGCTTTATTGTCTGGCAAAGAAAACAAAGACTGCAACATAGATGCTATATCACGGGCAGTAGTTGTATCAATGAAAGCAACAACGGGAACTCGATAATATTCACTGGCTTCCAGCAACCGTTTCACACAACTGACGTAAACCTGGGTGGTTTCTTCATCAAAGGCTTCAGCAAAACTGACGACAAAAGAACCATCAAAAAACGCCAGGGCGTTTTCTACGCCTTCATGCTCTTCCAGATAATCAATAATTCGTTGGGTTTCCATGGCGAACCGTTGCATATTCACCTTACGATCGGCCAGTTCGCCCAGCTTCTCCACCCGCAAATCCTGAGGGGTCATCACATAGCATTCAATATCTTTGAAATATTCACCCTGCGCGGTGTGCAGGTTTTCAAACCAGCCAATTTGAACTAAGGCGATGGGAACGGATAAATCTTTGCCGGGATAGATCTGAGACCCATCAACGGCGAAAGTCGAAACATTCGTTAGTTGCTCCCGGACCCAGGTGTTACTCTCTTCCCGATTGTTCCAACTAAGGCCAAAGGGCATGATCCAACTGGTGTTCGCTTCGAGCGGTTCCAGGGGAAAGGCTCCACAATGGCGCTTTTTGGCCAACCGCTGTTGCAGTTCTGCCGTGGAGAGTTGCATAACTTCCCGTAACGCCCGTTTATAGAGTTCCAATTGCTTAAATGTTGTTTCATCGAAGGCCGTAAACTCCGATCGCTTGGCGTTGAGCTGGTTAAGAATTTGGCTGGGTTTGAGTGGCATGGCAACTGGAACCTATTGGAGTTATGGGGACAGTGCATTTCCCATGACCCACCATACCCTTGAATTTACTAGAGTTCAAGTGTATTAATTTAGGGCGAAGGCATCTGGTGCAATGGACTGGTGCAATGGGAAAATTGGCCCTAAGCCGCAGGATCGGACAAGGTAGAAACTTGCTTTCGATGCATTGGATACTTTACGGTTTGAAAGAAATAGGGTTAAATCTTGGGGTCGAAACAGCCCCTGGGAGGTGGTGATGAGTCAAGCCAATATGCAAGTCTGCTCAATCTGCGGGGTCAAAATCCAGAAATTAATCGGCCAGGATATGGTATTTTTCTCCACAGGCGCAAAATCAACGCGGGAAGTACTGTATCAACGGGTTTGCCAGCATGTAAAAGATCGACCCGGCTGTATTAACAAGGAAGGACGGGCAAGTTAGAACGATCGGGGCTACGCTGTTCTCTACCTTCGCTGCCAAAGAGCCAACAGTAAACTGAGGAGAATTAACGCCCCGATCGCGACCCAACCAGGATTTTGCCGAAACCAGGCTAGGCTAAAGGGGACAGGAGCCTTAGGTCTGGTAGGGGGTAGCGGTTGGTGAATATCTCGGTAGAGGGTGCATTCTCGGGCGGTGGGTCGCTTGGTATAGGTACAGGTGTTATCTAGGTGATAGGTGCAAGTTTCACAAAGGGGGGTATCACCAATGGCGTGGAACAGATCAATTCCTTCATGGCCAAAGGCTTTGAGCGTGGCTCCGCAGTGGGAGCATTGCACCTCTTTGGCACGGATTAATTGATGACATCTGGGACAATAGCGCATAGAGGACCTTATATCTATTGAACGGAAGGAGTCAGTCAATTCAATCGCAGGTCAGACGGGGAAAGGGTTTCAGCAACTAAATGGTACTCTCCAGTTTCTACCAATGGAAAGGCTTGCCCCATGGCCATCACAAAGGTTCGATCGATCGACTCTAATTGTTCGATCGGAATCGCTTTCCATTGTTCCCGGGTGGCCCATTGTATGACCAAAATTATTTCCGTGGGATCTTGGGAATTAGTCCAGACTTGCTTCCCCACAAACCCCGCACAGTTGGCTAATGCTGTGGTCCAAATCGCTGCATCCTGTTCAATATAACGATCGTGGAGTTCGATCGGCACTTTCACCTTAAGCCATTCAATCACCATCACCTATCTCCATTATCATCATGACTAATCTCTATTTTCTAATTGATTGCCAAAAGTTCGGTTTCTCTTCGGTTCCCGACTAGAAAACCGCATTTCCGTCCTTTCTAGGCTTTGACACAATAGAACAAACGGCACCGACAGGTGAGACTAAATGGATAACAACAACTGGCTAACGCAACTTCTGTTGCTGGGCGTGGGAACAACCTCCCTTGCCGCAGAAAAACTCAAAGAAGTGGGTGATCAATGGGTGCGAGAAGGCAAGCTCAATCCAGATCAAGCGACTGGCTTTATCAATGACTTGTTGAAGCAACTCCAGACCAACCCAGGTGATCTTGAAGCCCAATTTCAACGGCAAATTAAGAACATCATGCAAGATATGGGGGTGGCTCGGCAATCAGAAGTTGATGAGCTGCGGGGGAGAATCGATCGCCTAGAGCGGCAGGTTCGAGATCTCGAGAACAAGAGTTGGCGTTAGTGAGAATTCCGTTTACTTTGGTCATCACCCTGTGCGGCGTAAATTGAAGTGTGCTCTAGAGGGATGTATCCAGGAGTGGCTGCTGGCCACTTGTTGAGTTCCGGCTCGTGTATGAGCTCCGGCTCGCTTGACTGTTGCCCACGGAGGCGACCAGTTAGTGTAACAATGAATAACCGAGACACAATTCAGGAGCCTTCTCTAGGAGCTTTCCCCCATGAAAGAGATTCTGATTAGCTTGGGTTTAGTTGTTGCCTGCGCAGTCGTTTTGTTAGTGGCACAGTTAACCGGAAGTAAAGATGAGGCGATCGCGGCTAATCTTGCACCTAGGCAATCCATGGCGGATATGGTTGCAGATGTGGTGATTGCCGAAGCCTCTAAATTAAATCCCTCCATTTCAGAAACTACCACTGAGACGAAACCAATGGATGAAAAAATTATTACGACTGATTCTGGCCTCCAGTATGTCGAGATTGTAGAAGGCACCGGGGCACAACCCCAAGCAGGCCAAAAGGTCTATGTGCACTACACCGGGACTCTGACCGATGGCACTAAGTTCGATAGCTCCCGCGATCGCAATCAACCTTTTGCCTTTAGCCTAGGAGCGGGTCAGGTGATTAAGGGTTGGGACGAAGGATTGTCCACGATGAAGGTCGGTGGCAAGCGTAAACTCATCATCCCGCCCGAATTGGGTTATGGATCCCGTGGCATTGGCCCTATCCCTCCGAATGCTACGCTGGTCTTTGAGGTGGAACTTCTGAAAATTGGTTAATGAGTGACTAATTTCTGACCACAAAACTAGGATTGAATCACGGGAGTCTGCTTTGGCGACTCTCGTTTTTTTATGCCGATCGTTCTATCTGAAGTGATGGCGAGCAGTAATGGTGAGCAGTGATAGTGGGGCTCGATCGCTCACCGGCGTAGGGTTCGAGCGTCTCTCAGCATTGCCCGACAATCGGCCTGGAACACCCTCTATCGTAGTTTCTGTAATAGTTTCAATATATGAAATTCGCTTGACTTCTTTCAAGCAAAACCTCTAGGCTGACCAAGAGAATCTAAAGAAAATCTTAAGATTTGAGAATGACTGAAACAGCTATTCATTAATTGAATCGGTAAAAGCTGGATCCATTTAGAGGCACCATGCTATGCAAATTGTATCGAAGCGGGGCAATGATGTAGGTAATATGTATTCATCTTCCATGTCTTGGATGCCCAAAGTACAAGATCAGCCCTGGGGTTGGGATCAGGACGATCGTGTGGCAATTTTCATTGATGGCTCTAACTTGTTCTATGCGGCTTTGCAGTTAGACATTGAGATTGACTATGCCAAATTATTGTGCTGCTTGTTGAAGGGGCGTCGTCTACTGCGGGCGTATTTTTATACGGGCGTGGATCTGAGCAACGAAAAACAACAGGGATTTTTGCTGTGGATGCGGCGCAATGGGTATCGGGTCGTAACGAAGGAGCTAGTGCAGTTGCCCGATGGATCTAAGAAGGCTAACTTGGATGTCGAAATTGCGGTGGATATGATTACGCTGGCGGAACATTGCAGTACGGTGGTGCTTCTGAGCGGCGATGGTGACCTAGCCTATGCGGTGAATTCGGTGAGCTATCGGGGGACGCAAATCGAGTTGGTCAGCCTGCGAACCATGACGAGTGATAGTTTGATCAACGTCGCCGATCGCTACATTGACTTAGAAACGATTAAACACGACATCCGTAAAACGAAGTAACTGATACGTGCAGGGCTTGCATGTTGTTAACTTAGATATTGGCAACTTACATGTTGATAGCTTATACATGTTGATAGCTTATACATGTTAGTAGCGCACCTGTTAACAGCTTAAACAATTAGAAAAGGTAACGTATTAATCAACAGGTTAATCAATAGAATTAGTACGTTCTACCTTTCCATTGTCCTCCTTTGCCTTGCCAATGTTGCATCGCAGAATCGATCGTCATTAAGGTATACAAAAACGCGATCGCGGGAAGACTCAAACTCCACGTTGGGTTGCATTGATAAAATCGAACCGTTGGAAAATACGCGATCGTCATTAATAGGTAGGGCAATAGACTCACGATCGCAACTATTGCACTCCCCGACAGCAGCCCAATGATCATTCCTGTAATGGGTACAAGATACACAAAAAACATCCCTATCAACGTTCCCAGCAAGAGTAACGGGGAATAGTTTAATTGTGTATAGGCAGTCCGAGCAACCATTGTCCAAATTGTCTTCAACGTATCATACGGACGGAGACTATATGTCGTGTTGGTCAGCCCCAACCAGATACGATGGGTTCCTGTTTTTTTAATGGTTTGACCCAGCGTGCAGTCATCAATGAGTGCATTATGAATCGCGGCAATGCCACCAATTCGTTCGATCGCTTGACGTTTTACCAAAATACAACCGCCTGCTGCGGCCCCCAGCCTATGGTTAGGGTGATTTACCCAGGCAAAGGGATAGAGCTTCGCAAAGAAAAAGACAAAGGCAGGAATGAGCAGTTTTTCCCAAAAACTTTTACAGCGTAGCTTTACCATGAGGGAAACCAATTCCCGATCGTCGGTTATGGCATGGGCTACCAATTGCTTGAGATTATCCGGTGCATGTTCAATATCCGCATCGGTAAGAAGCAAATAATCAGGGTTATGGTGCGCGATCGCGTGATTAACGCCCTGTTCCAAGGCCCATAATTTACCCGTCCAACCTTTGGGCAAAGGGGCTGCGGCAATGACTTGTAATTGCTCGGTTTTATCCACCGTTTCTGCAATTTGCCGCGCCACATCTGCGGTACCGTCTTCGCTATGATCATCGACCAATACGATCGTCAATTGAGTCGCATCGTAATTCTGGGTCAGGAGCGATCGTAGGGAAATGGGTAAAACGTCGGCTTCGTTACGTGCTGGAATCACGACTGCAATGGATGGTGCACGATCGAAGCGATGGGAGGAGCGATCGGGCAATTGCTGGTTCGTACGCCAAAACTGGCCCCGAAAACAGAGGAGATAGATCCAAATGACCAGTGATATTAGACTGATTCCGATCCAAATAAACTCCATACTGCTTTCCCCACGCCACAGGATCTAATAGTATTCGCGATCTAGATCTAATAGTATTCGCGCTCCTAGCAATCGATCGTCAGCAATGGCTCAAGCGATTGACACAAACGATTTACACTAGTCATCGATCGCGCTTGAGTCATCGATCGTTCTTACCCATACCCCTTGTCCACACAAAAGGGCACGGTTAACCATGCCCTTCACTCCGTTCAAGCAATCTGCCAGTCTACAAAACCCCAACAGGGCAAGAAACCCCAGTTCCCCCTAACCCACAATAACCACCAGGATTTTTCGCTAAATACTGCTGATGATAATTCTCAGCATAGTAAAACTCCGGTGCCTCCAGAATTTCTGTGGTGATCTTGCCATAGCCTGCTTTTGCTAATTCCGCTTGATAGCGATCGCGGCTTTCTTCCGCCACTTTGCGCTGTTCATCGGAATAGACGTAAATCCCCGATCGATACTGGGTACCTACATCATTCCCTTGGCGCATTCCCTGGGTCGGGTCATGGCTTTCCCAAAAGACCCGCACCAAGTCTCCATAGTTAATCACCTTGGGATCATAAACCACGAAGACAACTTCGTTATGCCCCGTCATCCCACTGCAAACTTCCTGATAGGTTGGATTGGGAGTATACCCAGCCGCATAACCCACCGCTGTGGTGTAAACCCCTTCCTGTTGCCAAAACTTGCGTTCCGCACCCCAGAAACAGCCGAGACCAAAAATTGCCATCTCCATTCCAGCGGGAAAGGGCGGCTTCAGGGGATTGCCGTTAACAAAGTGCTGTGCCGGAACTGGCATTTGTTCAGCCCGTCCAGGCAATGCACTCTCTTTTGAGGGCATCGTCGCTTTTTTGCCAAATCCAAACAGCACCATAGGATTTTCTTTGATACAGTTCTTTACGTTTGTCCTGCTTACTATTCTACTTCATCGTTCTTCGAGCCGCTTTGGCCTTTCCCAGAATGGAACCCCCGGTTAAACGCATCGTCACAGGTTTTTTAGTATTCTGTGCAACGCTGATTACCGCGATCGCGGGCTATCGCATTGGTGGTTGCACTTGGCTGAATTCCACCTACATGGTTGTCATCACTGTATTTGGGGTGGGTTACGGCGAAGTTTGCCCCATCAACACTCCAGCGCTCAAAATTTTTACAATTTTTGTCATTATTTCTGGCACCTCTTCGGCGGTGTATATCGTGGGGGGATTTATTCAGATGATTACTGAAGGCGAACTACAGGACGTTTTAGGGCAACGGCGCATGGTACGCGGAATTGAAATGTTGGAACACCATGCCATTATTTGTGGATTCGGGCGAATTGGACAAATCTTGGCACGGCGGTTGGAGGAAGCTCGCATTGCCTTTGTTGTGATTGATAACGATCCCGAACGGACAGAAATTGCCGAATCCCTAGGCTATCTAGTTAAAACGGGCAATGCAGCCAATGAAGAGATTTTGCGGGCAGTGGGCATCGAGCGGGCACACGTTCTTGCGTCGGTATTGCCGGATGATGCCACCAATGTCTTCATTACCCTCACCGCCCGCGAACTGAATCCGGAACTGCGCATTTTGGCTCGAGGAGAAATTCCTTCCACCGAAAAGAAACTGCGCCTAGCCGGAGCCGATCAGGTCATCCTCCCCGCATCCATTAGTGCAGCACGGATTGCCCATATGATTACCCATCCAGCCACCCTGGACTTTTTGGATGAAGGAGATGGGCGTAATACGCTGAATGAGTTACTCTCCAAGGTGGATGTACAGGTGGATGAGGTAGCCATCTCGCCCAATTCTCCCCTGCTGGGGAGCACGGTGGGGACCTTGGAAGCACGGGGTAAAGGCACATTCATCATCGTGGCTCTACGCAAAGCCAATGGCCAAATGATCATTCACCCTCGCCGATCGCTCATTTTGGAACGGGAAGATATTCTCATCGTGATGGGGCACCGAGGCGATTTGCCCAAACTGGTGCAGCGCTATATCGTCAAACGTAAGTTTAATGATTCCGACTATGGCCAACCCGAAACGCTGTAGTTCCATTCGTGCAATCGTCCCATGCGTGCAATTGTCCCATGCGTGCAATTGTCCCATCCGTGCAACCAAGCTTAAGAATCTGATAATCTTGGCTCCTGCTCCTCCTTCCTAGTGGCCTTGAGTATTGCCTGAGCTTCTGGAGAGGGCTGAGATGACCCGATCGTGATCCACTCCCAAACTGGCAATAATCCCAGCGTTATCCATCAGTTGGGGACTGTGCCCAAAGTTCAAGGGTTTACCGTGCATGTCCGTCACCGTTCCCCCTGCGGCTTCAATCAGCAGACTACCCGCCGCATGATCCCAAATATTTTCCCGATAGTCCGGGCGAGCAACCCAGGGTAATCGCATGTAGAGCGCCGCTTGTCCCCCCACAATCGCCACATATTTCGCCTGACTATCCATGGCAAGAGGCGATTCTAGACAGCCTGCTTGGCGGGCCACCTGTCGTTGCAAATCAGGATTGCCATGGCCAGCTTCAACACTTTCCGCAAGACGCACAAGCCCCTGGGAGGGCGGTGTCCAGGGCTGAGTTCTCCCCGTCTGTAGGCAGGTGGTTTCAACCCCATGACCTCGGATGGCACTCATAATCAGGCCGTGGGGCAATCCAGGGAGGGTGAGCGCTGGACAGCCCAAAATCCCAAGCTGGACAGTCCCTGACTCAATCAACGCTACGGCGATCGCGTATTGGTCACCGCGTACAAACCCTTTGGTTCCATCGATCGGGTCGATCGTCCAAAAACGACTCTTAGAATCGCTGTCCACGTTGCCTTGGCCAAGGTCGATCCAGTCACAAACTTTTTTAGGCGTTGCTGAGGGAACTTGCCCCTGAACCCACATCGTCACTTGCTGAAGTAGGTGGGCATAGTCGGGTTGACGAAGCAGGCTAGCCGATTCTTCCGCCACGATCGCATCCTGGGGAAACGCTGAAGCGATGCTCTGGCAGAGAAGGGCTTGGGCCGCAAAGTCCGCCACCGTCACCGGGCTAGCATCCCCTTTGCCAAGAACCTGCATTGCTTTTTGGACACGAATGGCCTGACAAACCTGAGCTGTTGCCCGCACTGCCGCGATCGCGATCTGTTTTTCCTGGACTAGAGCCATATCAACGTTACCTGCTTCTACGAGATCTCTGCTAGGTAACTTAACTGACCAATGTTCACCCGACAATCATGATTGCCTGGTATCCAGCATAGTTTGCTGAAAAAGACCGTACTCCTACAGAAAAAGGGGCTTCGTGAAGCAGTTTGATACCAACTCAATAATGGGTAATCGATCCTGGATATCCGTAAAATTATCGCTTGATATCCCTTGAATTAAGCATCCGATAAAGAACTTGAGGGGACTCTAGGCAACGCCCAATCTTCTGAGTTACAAGTGTAAAAAGATACCGCTAAGACAAGCAGGCATCGCTCAAAGCCTACCGCTAGCTACACTCAGTTGATTTGACATGAACAAGAAATTCTTCACCGGTTTATTCGTTGTAACGGCTTCTTTAGCAGGAATGACGGTTCAGGCGTCCTCTGCATCCGCCAATTCTGTGTGGGATATGCCTCAGCCCCAAATTCTGAGTAAGTCTCAAACAGGCTTCAACGATGCTCCGTTCCAAAAGTATGTGCAACAAGAAGGATTAGCCATTCAAAACAGCGGTCAATTTAAGCTTGATCCTACTAAACTCTCCCTGAAATACGACTACAACGTTTCCACCTATTTCATCAACGAGGGTGCAGGCTACCGGAACCAGTTGGCTTTCAGTTCCACAGGTACCACCGCCACCCAAGGCGTGATCTTCAAAGACATTTCCTGCTCGGGGGCAGGTTGTGCTGGATCTTGGGGCGGTAACGCACTGAAATTTGGGGATGGGGTCAGACTGGGTACGATCAAAGGTGGCAGTCAACTGGACTTCTCTCTACGGGCCGATGGCTTGAATCGGGGCAATGATGCCTACATCTTCGGTACCAAGGATGCGGCCAACCCAGATAAGTTGCAGCACGTCGTTGCCTACGCAATTAAGGATACAGGCTACCTGCTGATGGGCTTCGAAGATCTGTACGGAACGGGTCGGTCTAGACAGGGCAAATTTGCTGAAGTCTCTGACCGTGACTTTAATGACACTATCTTCGTCGTTGATGTGGGCAAGAAAAACGTCGATGCGTTCCTGGGTAAGGATGTTCCAGAACCTTCTGTTGTGTTGTCTCTGCTGGGGCTGACGGCTGCTGGCGCGCTGAAGGGTCGTCGTCGTCAATCCGAGCAAGCTGAATAATTTCTTGGAAGACTACTACACCGTTTAAGTTTTATACCGTTTAAGTTTTGTACCGTTTAAGTCATGTGCTTGCGGGGAGCGATCGTGCAGATCGCTCCCCGTTTGTGTTTTCACAAGTTAAACAGGCCAATTTAGTATGCTGGGCAAGTTGGGCAAGTTGGGCAAGTTGGGCAAGTTGGGCAAGTTGGGCGTGCTGGGCAAGTTTGATATGCTGGGCAAGATCGATCGCGAGGAAGTAAACATGCCCCTCATCCAAGTAAAAACCTCTGCCACACCTGACAATCCCCAGGTCACGGGATTACTGAAACACCTCTCTGCTAGCCTTGCCAAACACACTGGTAAGCCAGAGTCCTATGTGATGACGGCGCTGGAAGGGGGACAACCTATGACCTTTGGCGGAACAACCGATCCCACCTGTTACGTGGAAGTGAAAAGTATTGGTTCCATGACACCACAACAAACCAAAGCCATGAGCCAAGATTTTTGTGCCCAGATTGAGCAAGCACTGGGGGTTCCCGCCAATCGGATTTACATTGAATTCAATGATGCCAAGGGCACTATGTGGGGCTGGAATGGCGGAACGTTTGGTTGAGTTCTAGCGAAAAAATAACCCGACCCCGCGATAAAAGTGAAAACGCCCATAGCCCAAAAACTGGCCGTGGGCCTTTTCGCCTTGAGGATAGGCTGTGACACCGAATAAATAAACCCCTTCAGAAAAAGGATTCCGATCGGGATCGAGGACGATCGTGACCATCTGTCCGGGAGCCAGGGCTGGATCAAACTCGATCGTCACGGTTCTGGCAGCGCGATCAACGTCGGCGTTCGCGATCGTAAACCGTTGCCCTAGCTGACGGGGTTGCCCTGCAAAGGCCGAGATATGTTGGGTTGAAAAGTGGACGCGATCGATCCCCTCTGCCTGGGTAATAGTAACTTTTTGTAGAGGTTCCCCTGCGGTGGCCGGAAGCGAGATCGTGAAGTAATAGGTTGCCGTCCAATCGTTAGCGATCGTACTGGTGGTAATAGCATCAACCAAACTGGGCGGTTGCTTAAAGTACACCATACCATCTTGCAGTTGCACCGCTGAGATCGGCCTTGTACTGCTGCCAACCCCAACCAAGCCCAGCAGTCCTCCAAGGAGTGCGATCGTTGTGAGGCGGGTGAAATAGTGAGGACTCATGGGAAAGTTATACTTCTGTTAAAGTCGGTTTGACTTTGTTAAAAAAGGCGTTCGCTCATCTAAGAAGATGATAGCTTAACTAGTAAGGCATTTAAGAGAGGTATTGGACTCTTCAAGGCTCTCTTAGCAAAGATGAACTTTTTCAAGAAATGACTTCAGAATCGAGCTAATTTTTGAATTCAGCTAGGTCTGCAAGATCTTTTTTGGATGTTCACTTTTGTTTTCTTTCGATCGCTATCCTGTGAAGTTCAAAATTAGTCCATTTCCAGTCTTCACACCAACCTTTATACACTAGTGAAGTACATCTCATGAAGTACATCTAGTGCAGTACACACTAGTGCAGTACACAATGGTTGAAGGAGTGGTAGAAAGAGTTGTCTTGTTTAACTGTCGAGCGTTGACTGTCGTGAAAGCGGGTTTCATCATGAGACCCGTTTTCCATGGGTGAAGGCGTTGTATCCAGTCAGGGCAAAGCATGGCCCAGCATAGCCAAGTATGATTTTTAGCTTAGTTTTCTGAGCATTTTAGACTATTTTTGTTAGTCTAAAAGTAAGGTAATTCGATAACAATTTTGATTGATTAGGAGCGATCGAGAAATTGTTAAATTAGCTCAAAAATCAGAAACCCTGGGGAGAAATCGTTTCTTGTATTCGTTTCTTGTACTGTTTTTATACTTGTTGCTTGCACTATTGATTGAACGGATGCTTGATGGAATGGATGCTCGCTCAATCTTTGACGATTCTCACCCCGAGTTTTCACGTTTTACGTTTCACATTTGACCGAGTTACTGATAACCGAGTTACCTTTTGAATTCTAAAAGTAGGTGAGATGATGCTCAGTCAACCGAGAGGAAACTCAACATCTTCCGTGTTACGCCCCCTATCTTGGTCGGTTTCGTCCTGGCATTTATTCATCATTGGGACGCTGGCACTGTGGCTCAGTGGCAGTTTGCTCCTGGACTTTCTGGTAATCCCCAGTCTGTACTGGTCTGGCATGATGAGCCAGAGTGAATTTGCAACGGCGGGATACGCCTTGTTTGGGATCTTTAATCGCTTAGAAGTCCTCTGTGGCGCGATCGTCTTGAGTGGATTTCTTTGGAAACAGAAGCTGCCCCCAGTGGAACGGGAAGCCGTTCTACGCAACATTCCCCTGGCACTGACGACGGTGATCATTGCCCTGATGTTTACCTATGTTCTATCGCCGCAAATGAGTGCCATGGGCCTCAACCTTCAGGATGGCAGTGAAGCCCTGGTACCCGCAGCAATGAACCAGTTCCATTTACTGTACTGGGGGTTGGAAATTGTCAAATTAGGCTGCTTGGGTCTATTACTGCAACGGAGTTTCCGACTGACCCACTAGTTCGGGTTCGTTGGAGACCTCGGCCTCGTTATTGCTAAAGAAAAGAAGTCGCACCGCCATGACTGCAAACCCGATCGCAGCAATTAGCTTTGTCCAACGGGTCGGCAACACTTGAGCGGTGCCTTCCCCCACTAAAACGCCAATCAAACTGGCGAGAACCAAGGCCGCTACAGCCCCGAAAAAGACTGCTTTAGCGGATTTTGCATTGCCACTCAGGGCGATCGCAGCGAGCTGGCTTTTATCGCCCAGTTCTGCTAGAAAAACGGTAATAAAGCTGAGGCTGAGTAAGTGCCAATGCATGGTTTACATCCCTGCGATATCAATAAAGAGCAATGTTGCAACGACGGCAAGAATGCCCCCTGTGGCCAATTCCAAGGTGCGTGGGGTTAACCGTTTCGTCAGCCAACGACCGATGAGAACACCGACAAGACTAGTGGCAATGAGGGCGGACGCTGCGCCTGCAAAAACGACCCAAGGCTGGTGCGATTGAGCACTCATCAGCAGGGTGGCCACTTGGGTTTTGTCGCCCAGTTCTGCTAGAAAAATTGTGACAAACGTGGACAGAAAGCAATTGAAAACGCCCGGTGCAGCGGTTGAAGTGGGAACTGCTGTGGTGTTACGCGACTGATCGTCAAGGGTGGGTTTGGGCGGTGCAAGGTTTAAGGGTGTCATGCCGCTGGAATATGCTTTCATTTTCTTTTCATATTTATAGCACAGATTCACAGCGGCCTTGTATCACGAGCCTATTGCCGATCGATCCGTATATCGATCGGCCTGTAATCGATCGGCTATATAGATCGCGCTTTTCCTAGGGTGACTCGTGCCTGGGATGACTTGTAACTTACGGGGGCTTAGATGCCAACCGCCCGATCGAAGCTCAGCATCTCTAGACTACGATCGCCGTAGACCGCTTCAATTTGCTCTCGGCAACAGTCGATCGCGAAGTCGTTGAGCTCATCGGCAGGGACGCCAAACATCTGTTCAAAGGTATCTGGGGTGACGCGGCAGAAGGAAGGACGTTTCTCGTAGATGGAACATTCGCGGGTGGTGTGGTCGAAGTGAATGCACCAGCCATCTTCGCCCACCATGCTGAGGTAGAGCATCAATTCTTCTGGTGTGAGGTAATCCTCTAGATCGGGTCGATCGTTAGGATCCAGTTGGCAGCACGCCCCACAGTTTTTGATGCATTGCCAGGTAGCCATGGGCAGGAGGGAGAAAATCGTAAAAAGACAAGGCTTTATTGTCCAGGGTTATGGGGCGAAAGTCTATGGGTATTCCTGGAAAGCGATCGAAGAATCAGCCCATTGCAGACCACAACTCGCCCGTCCTTGTAAAGAAACCCTGATTCGATCGCAACAGGGGGCCACAGAATATGAGAAACTAAGGGCACGAAAGTTTACGCGATCCAGTACAACCCGATTTCAGGACAGCCTGAGAATTGAGTTTTTTGGAGTTTTGTAAACTTCTTTAAGGTTGATGCCTTCGACCTATAAAATATGCGTTATTGCAGCTAAGACTTCGAGGTTTCTTGGGCTAGTTTGGGAGGATCACGGATCAATGGACTTCTTGAGTGCAATTAACTTTACGGTTATTTTCCAGTTGTTAACTCTGTTTCTCATTGTTGTAGCAGGGCCGGTTATCGTGTTTCTGCTGTTTCTACGTGGTGGCGATCTGTAAGTCAGGCCATCACTTCGGTAGCCCGTCCATCGATTGGTAGGCATTACTGAATCTATCCAAAAGTTTGTAAGAGAGAGTAGCTCTAGAGCCTAACCCTGTTTGGGGTTGGGCTTTTTCATTGGGGACAAGCGGTGACGGGTTGAGATGGCGGGCAGTTGCTGTTGGAAGGTTTGGATCCCTTGCCAGTACTGAGGACCGCCGATGCCACTCACATCGTTGTGGTCGGCTCCAGCGATCGGGAGGAAGGTTTTAGGTTGGTTGGCGGCGGTGTAGAGGGTTTGGCCGTGGTGGAAGGGAATGACGCTGTCCTGGGTGCCGTGAATAACTAGAACCGGGCAGCGGACTTGGGGCAGGCGATCGCGGTTGGGAAATTTGTCAAAGGGGAGTAACGGGAAGGGCACAATGACTCGGAAGATACTGGTGAAGGCACTTTCCAGGATGAGGCCAGCGACGGGTTTTTGGGTGGCGAGGTGAACGGAGGGGCCGCTACCGATCGATCGACCCATTAGGATAATGTTTTGGGGTGGGGTTTTGAGGTGGGTGGTGAGGTAGTTGTAGGCGGTTTGAATGTCTTCGTAGGCAGCGGTTTCGGAGGGGGTGCCTTGGCTGGTGCCGTAACCTCGGTAGTCGTAGGCAAAGATGCGTAAGCCGAGTTGATTGAGGCGGGCGAGGTGGGGCTGAATGGTGCCGAGGTCTTCGCCGTTGCCGTGGCTGTAGAGCAGGGTGTATTGTGCGGTGGGATGGTTCAGGTAGAGGGCGGAGATTTGCTGTTGGTTGGGGGTAGAGAGTTTGAGAATTTCGGGGGTGTCGGTGTAGCTGGGGGCGGGGGCAGGAAACATTTGTCGATCGCTGAGGAAGTAGGCATAGGCGGCGATCGTGCCGTAGATCAGTGGGGGAATGCGTAAAATGCGCCACCATGACCAATGGCCAATAATCCAGGATTTCCAATCGGGGTTATGGGACATGGGGGACTAGGGAGGGTGACTTGATGAACTGTCAAGATTCTAAATCTCGCCGTGACCATTCGCGTGTTTGCATCTAATATTGAATGGTTTCAATCGGTTCAGGTAGGTCGATCGGATGCGCTATTTTTTCTTAGGTTTCGACTACCGTAATGAGAATGGCTAAACGATCGAATGCAGGGGTACCGGGAGCTGTATCAAATAGCGGTTCAATGTCTTTCAAGGCTGCCTGATTATCTACTGGTGAAATATACCAATCAGGCGTTGGCTAAGGAATTACTTGCGTTTTATCAAATGGTTGTGCGATCGTAGCTTGTTTTTCCACCTTGTTTTTCACCTTAGGGCTGCTGACGCGCTGCTGCGCTAGAAAAAAGAGGGGGATCAAATTTGGGGTAGGAATTTGACAAGCTGTTCGCCAAATTGGTGTTTGAGGTCATTGATATCTACATAGTTTTGATAAAAATGCCCCATGTCAGAGAGTTTCTGCTTGAAGTTAAGTAGAGTCATAATTTCTGGTGTGATGCGACTCATGTTGATGGGTGCATCTTTAAAATAGGTATAAATTAAGGGCCGATCGCTATTCTTAAATGTTTCCAGTGCTGTAATAAATTCTTCTTCGGTGTATTGCCCAACTTTTGTATAGAACAGGCTAACAAATACGTCACAGTCTGCGATCGCTTTGTTATATTCGTCTTGCGATCGCGTCTTAGACATGGCATCAAGAAAGTTTTCCCAAATCACGAGCTTTAAGCGAATGCCCCGATCTAAGTAGTAATCATTCTGACGACTAATGAAGATCTCGAACTGTTCTCGATCGGTCTTTAGTTCGGATGAGGATGCTAGAAAAATTTTAATGGTTCGCATAGTGGGTGGATGGGTTTCAGGTGGGGTGGGTTCTGGGCCTTTTTTGTCGGGGAGGGTGGCTAGAATTTGCTGGACTTCAAAGCCTTCTAGGAGTAGGTTTAGGGAAACGTCGGCTTCACTAATTTCGCATTCGATCGTTGGTTTTTTGCCGGATTCTTGGCGTTCTTTTAGACGGGAATATTTGAAAAAGTGGGGGTGGTTGCTGTCTTTGCATTGGTGGCATTGGCAGGGAATCATTTTGTTGTACTGCAAGCGATGGTAGGACTGGCTGATGCTGTCTAGTTCATCGACGATGACGGCTCGAAATTCGGCGATGCTGGGGCCACGTAAGCGGAGGGAAATTTGGCGGAGGTTCAGGTCTTCTTTGATTTCTGCCCAGGTGTTGCCTCGGCGGATGATCATGCCGTTGCGCCAGACCCAATCGTGGTTGGGGATGTAGCGATAGAGGGTGACTGCGAATTGCCAGAAAATGCCCTTTGGCATGAAGGCGTCGTAGCGAAATTGCATGTGGCTGTTGTGGGTTTCGTCCCAGTCGTAGGGGGGGGTGTTTTCGGGGAGGAGTTGGGGGGCGACGAGTTGGCCAGAGCTATCAATTTCGTAGACTAGACGAAAGTTTTTCATCAGTTCGATCAGGACATCGTGGGTGTGCCGATCGTGGGAGTTGTTCCAGATGTGGGTGCAGTCTTGGCGGCTGAAGCGTCCGGCTTTGGCTTTGATGGTGTCGTTGTCGAAGATGCGATAGACGGCGTTGGTGGCCCAGGTGGGTTTGAGGATGACCCGATCGCGCAGGTGGGGGTTGTCGGCGTAGTGGAGCAGAATGCCGAGGTCGTGGAAGTAGCTGAGGAGGGTGTCGATGTTTTGACTAGTGGTGATGTCGTGGGTCTGACAGAGTTCGTCGAACTGGGTGCGGTAGATGTAGTCGCGGGGGTCGTCTTCGATCGCTTGGCGGACATCGACCCAGCGGGCGGGGACGGCTTCTCCGATGTGGGGGAGGGTTTGGGCGCAGTGTTCGATCTGGCCAATTAGGTTGTGGATGGTTTTGAGGCGCTGCTCGGCTTTGGCGCGATCGGATTCTTCGTGGGTTTTGAAGTTAATGGGGATGATGGCTTTGATGCTGTCGGGGTAGCGGCTGAGCAGGTCAGCGCGATTGAGGCTGCGTTGAATGTCGCCTTTTTCGTTGAGGACGATGATCAGGGGGCTGTCGCCTGCAAAGCGTTCGAGGATGTTGAGCCAGTAGTTGAAGTCGGTGTCGTCTTTGCGGTTGTCGGCGACGAGGATGTAGAGGGAACGTTTGGACAGAAAGAAGCGATGGGTGGCGTGGTAGATTTCTTGGCCGCCAAAGTCCCAGATGTTGAGATGGAAGTTGGGGGCTTCTGGGTTGTCCGATCGATCGTGCTTACGGCAGGGGAAGGAATGGGTTTGAACTTGGATGCCGCGCGTGCGATCGTCAATGTGGGGCAGGGGGCAGTTGGGGTCAAGGAGTTTATGGGCCAGGGTGGTTTTGCCTGCTTCGCCTTCACCGACGATCAGCAGTTTGGCTTCATAGAGATAATCTTTCCCTTGGGCTGCAAGCTGGGCATAGTAGTTCAGAATGGCAGCATTGCCCTGTCGAGCGATCTCCAGAGGCGGCTTTTCGATCGGGTTATTGTAGAGATTAATGCAATCGAAGACAAACTGGTGAGCCATTTCGATCTCCAGCCTACCACTTGCGAGCCATTGCGGAATTTCTTTGATGCTATTATTACTTAAATCAAGCGATATTAGTCCTGTTACCTTATCTAAAAATAAACAATCAGTAACACCATTGTTACTTAAATCAAGCGAAATTAGTTCTGTTAAAGCTTCTAAAAATGAAAAATCAGTGATGTTATTGCCACTTAAATTAAGCGATGTTAGTCCTGTTAGTTTACCTAAGAATAAACAATTAGTGATGTTGTTATCACTTAAATCAAGAGACGTCAGCCTTGTTAGAACTTCTAAAAATGAAAAATCAACGATGCCATTACCTCTTAAATTAAGCGACGTCAGTCCTGTTAGTACTTCTAGAAATGAACAGCCACTTATGATAGTGTAACTTAAATCAAGTGACCTTAATTCTGTTAAAGCTTCTAAAAATGAAAAATCAGTGATGTTATTGCCACTTAAATCAAGTGATGTCAGTCCCGTCAACTTACCTAAAAATGAAAAATCAGTGATGTTATTGCCACTTAAATCAAGTGATGTCAGTCCCGTCAACTTACCTAAAAATGAAAAATCATCGATATAGTTGTTGCTTAAATCAAGCGATGTCAGTTGTGTTAGCGTTTCTAAAAATGAAAAATCATCAATGTCACTACTACCTAAATTGAGAGACGTTAGTTGTGTTAGCGCTTCTAAAAATGAAAAATCATCGATGTAATTATTACTTAAATCAAGCGATGTCAGTCCTGTTAGCTTACCTAAAAATGAAAAATCGTCGATGTCATTGCCACCCAGATTAAGCGATATCAGTCCTGTTAGCTCACCTAAAAAGGAACAATCGGTGACACTATTATTACTTAAATCAAGTGATAATAGTCCTGTTAACTCACCTAAAAATAAAAAATCATCGACAATGTAATTATTACTTAAATCAAGCGATATTAGTCGCGTCAACTTACCTAAAAATGAAAAATCATCGATATAGTTGTTGCTTAAATCAAGCGACGTCAGTTCTGTTAGCGCTTCTAAAAATGAAAAATCATCAATGTCACTACCACCTAAATTGAGCGACGTCAGTTGTGCTAGCGCTTCTAAAAATGAAAAATCATCGATGTAATTATTACTTAAATCAAGCGATGTCAGTCCTGTTAGCTCACCTAAAAATAAGAAGCTGGATAGATTGACCTGACGCAAATGTAAATGCCTGACGTGGCTGAACCACTGAAAAGGAAAGTCAAATAATAGTTGACTGGTCACAGGTGCCAGAAACAGCCCACTAACCGTACCGTCCTTAGCAACAGCATAGGTGTCTCGCTTAATTAAGTCCTGACTCGCCCAATCCCTCGTATTTTTCGCTTGGATATGCCTTTCAAATCGGTCTTCTGGGATTTCTTCCAGGGGACGACCCAGCAGGTCTCCCAGTTGGCGAATCAGGTCGAGGTCAGACATGGACTCAGGCATTCCATTCAAGGAGGTCGCGGTGGGCCATTGCTTAGGCGCAGGCTTTTTTCTCGATCAATCAGTATAACGTAGCCCACCCAAAGCGATCCGATCCCCCCTGGCTCCAGATCCCCCCTACCCCCCCTTCAAAAGGGGGGAACCGGAAAAGGAGAGGAAATTGATGGAATTGTGGTGAAATCTACAAGATTCTCCAAAGTCCCCCTTTTTAAGGGGGATTTAGGGGGATCGAACGATTTAGGGGAACCGGAAAAGGCGATCCCCCCTGACCCCCCTTAAAAAAGGGAACTAGAAAAGGGGAGAAAAACGGTGATATTCGTTTAAAATTTAACCATTCTCTCAAAGTCCCCCTTTTGAAGGGGGATTTAGGGGGATCGAACGATTTAGGGGAACCTAAACAAATTTAAGGGGGAATCTGCCGAATTTAGTACGATCTCCCCACTAAGCCCGATCGCGTTCCATCACACTCACATAACGCCAACTCGAACCCGGCACCGGAACCGGCGGACTCCAACGCACCCGATCGCTAAACCGCAGCACATACAACTGATTAATCGTAGACTGCACATCCTGCTGCGTCCCCAACAGGTACACATGCAAAGGCTTGCGATCGTCCTCGATCACCCGATCGAGTTCCGCAAAATTAATCACCATGGGACTTCTCCTAAACTTGTAGCGGGAAGAAATCCCAAAAATTAAAGCCACCCTCTTGCGCAGGACAAATAGGGTGGCCCGATCGAATGTTACAATCCGTGTCAGACCGCCCAGCTGCCACATTCAGCTTGGGGGTTTAGCTACCCTCTGTTGGTTGCAACAACGTTGGGTAGCGCCTTAATTTCTGGGGTCCAGCCAAATCAATCGAGTACTGACACGGTTGTAATTGGCCTTGGAACATAAGCCTACGGACAAACCAGGGGAAAAGTCAACTATATTTCAAAAAATTGCAATCCCGTCATATTCAGCAACATATTCCCCACTCTCTCACACCCCTCCAACAACCCAGAGAAAAACAAACAACCCTCGATCGAACACAAACCCCAACAATCAAACTGACAGCAAGCCAACATCACGCGATCGACCATAGAACCAAAACAGCAATATTAAATGGATTCGTCTACGCTGTAGATTCGATCCCCCCTAACCCCCCTTAAAAAAGGGGGAACCGGAAAAGTGGAGAAAATTGATGATATTACTGAAAAATTCAACCATTCTCTCAAAGTCCCCCTTAATAAGGGGGATTTAGGGGGTCTCAAAGTCCCCCTTTTTAAGGGGGATTTAGGGGGTCTCAAAGTCCCCCTTTTTAAGGGGGATTTAGGGGGATCTCTCAAAGTCCCCCTTTTTAAGGGGGATTTAGGGGGATCTCTTCTCAACTAATCACCACTAGCAATCACAGCCGTAATATTCTCCTTCGCATTACTGCGAAACTCCTGCACATTTACCCGCGACAACAACACGACTGCGGCCATCATGCAACCCGCCTGCGCCACAAACACCAACCCATAAGCCAACAACGATCGCGCTCCATCCGCCACAAAAATCCGACCCCCAATATCCAACAGCGAACCCCCCACGATCGTCGAAAGACCCCGCGCCAACGCCTGCGCCAAACCCCAAGCCCCAATGAAGGTACCCGCCGTTTCCGCAGCCGTTAAATCCAACATTAACGTAATCGCTCCCGTCGTCGTTGTCCCAGACGCCAAACCAAACAGGAACAGACAAATTTTCAACGTCCCAGGATTCGCTGTCGTTCCCGCAAAAATAATCCCTAACAACGTCAGCGCCACGGCTTGGCAACCCAATTGCGCCGTCTTCTTCTTACCTATCCGAGGTGAAATGATAAACCCCGAAATCAGAATTCCAATCACCGTTCCAACGCCATAGGGCACATTTAATAAAGCCGTTTCTCCCGCTTGCAGTTTAAAAATATCACCCCCAAACGGTTCCAGCACCGCATCCTGCAAAAACAATCCCAACGTCATCGCAATCAAAAACGTAAAGAAAAACCGAGTTTGCCGACTCGCAGTCAGGATATGCCAAGCCCGATCGAGGCCCATTTTCTCCTCCGCGATCTGCCGTGCAGGACTGTGCAAAAAGCGGGAATATTTCTTTTCAACGCCCCAAGTGGAAATCACCGCCAGCGACACCACCACCCAAGGCACAATCAAAAACAAGCGATTAATACTGGCCTGCAACACTTCGATCGTTGGATCATTCCCCAACTTTTTCAACAAAACCCCAATCGTAATACCCCCCGCGATCGTCCCCATCAACAGCATGGCCCAGTCGATCGCCACCACCTTCGATCGTTGATCCTCATCGGTAATATCCACCAACAACGTCGCAAAGGGCGTCGAACTCGCACTAATGGCAATGCCATACAAGCCAAACAAAAACGTAGAAAGCGCAATCCAAACCGTAGCCGCTTCCCAACCGCCGGGGGATTTCAAACTCAGGCCCATCTGCCACAGCGGTTGCACGGCTAAAAACGCAATCACCGCAAAACTGACAGCCCCCAGAATCACATAACCCGTGCGATGTAACCCAAACAGCGGGCGCGTATCCGACAGTTGCCCAAACCAAATTCGACTCGGCGCAACAAACAACGTCACAGCTAAGACAATACTCGCGATCGTACCGGGCACGCCCAGTTCCTTGATCAGAATGCGATTCAGCAAACCGAACAACAGTACAGACATCATGCCCAAACCCATTTGGAACAACCCCAAACGAATCATTGTCAAAAGCGTGATGCGTGGCAGCGGAGCCGCAGGTGAAGCCATAGAAGATTCTGAAAAATTGCTCTCCATAAGGATTTCAGGCAACAGAATAGAACGTATTGAGCGATATATCCACGATACAAGATTGCGGCAAAGGCCCAGCGTCTCCCCTGCCTAGAAGGAAAGCCCGTAGTCACGATCGACTAGTCACGATCGACTTTATAAATCGTTACACTATTAGGGTTCTTCATATAACCCATCTCCTAACCCCCATGACCACTCAACCCATGACAACCCTAACCCTCACTCCCACCCTGCCCCCCATCGCCCCCCTCGGCATTGGCACTTGGGCCTGGGGCGACTCCCTCTTCTGGAGCTACGGCAAAGACTACGGAGCCGAACAGGTAGAAACCGCCTTTTTCGCCGCGATCGAAGCTGGGATCACCCTCTTCGACACCGCAGAAGTCTACGGCCTGGGTGAATCGGAACGCCTGCTAGGCAAATTCCTCCAGCAAACCCGCCAACCCATCCTGCTGGCCACCAAATACATGCCCCTGCCCTGGCGCTTCAGCCCCAACCAAGTGCGGGACGCCGTCAAAGCCAGCTTGGATCGCCTACAGCGCGATCGCATTGACCTCTACCAAATCCACCAACCCGTCAGCTTTCTAATCAGCCAACAGACCCTGCTGGACACCCTAGCAGCAGAAGTCCAAGCCGGTCGCATCACCGCCCTCGGGGTCAGCAACTACTCCGCAACGCAAATGCGCCAAGCCCACAAAATTCTCGCCGATCGCGGCATCCCCCTAGCCGTCAACCAAGTGCCCTACTCCCTCCTCGATCGCAAAATCGAAACCAGTGGCGTCATGGAAACCGCCAAGGAACTGGGGGTGACCATCCTGGCCTACAGTCCCCTCGCTCAGGGCTTGCTCACGGGCAAGTACAGCCCCGAAACCGCCCAGAACCCCGTCATGGGTGCCCGTCGGCTGGATCCGCGATTTAATCCCCAAGGACTGCAAAAAATTCAGCCCCTAGTGAAACTTTTACAGAAAATTGGTGAAAACTACGATTGCACCCCCGCTCAAGTCGCTCTCAACTGGTTGATGGCACAAGGGTCTGTGGTGCCAATCCCTGGAGCCAAAACCGCCAATCAAGCCCAGCAAAATGCTGGAGCCTTAGGCTGGGCACTCACACCGGAGGAAATTACGCAGATCGATCTGATGACCCGATCGTGGCGATAGATCCCGGATTGGAGACAATGCAGTGTGAATTTGACTAAAAAGCACTGTCTGATCAGGGCTACAAGAGTGGTATAAATTGGTTCATCGAAAAAATCCATTGCGGATTGTAAAGTCACACATCAGCGATCCAGGAAAAACCTATGGGGACGGTATTAGTCGTTGACGATAGCGCTACAGCTCGGGAAATGCTGGTGGCTGAACTCCGCAGATGCGGCTTTCAAGTGGGCATGGCCGTGGATGGCGCGGATGCTAAGGACAAGATCCAAGCCAATCCCCCGATGCTGGTCATTACTGACTTGATCATGCCAAATGTCAATGGCTATGAACTCTGTCGTTGGATCAAAAATAATCCCGGCACAGAAAAAGTCCCTGTGATCATGTGCAGTACTAAAAGCGAAGATTTCGATCGCTATTGGGGCATGAAGCAAGGAGCCGATGCCTATATCACCAAGCCCTATCAGCCCAAGGACATGATCAACGCGGTTAAGTATCTGCTAGAAGAGTCCGGGGTCTATAGCGAAGAATAATCGATCACTTATCTAAAACTTATCTAATCTAAAACTTATCTAAACGGAGAGGGTGGGATTCGAACCCACGGTACCTTTCGGTACATCCGATTTCAAGT
Source organism: Alkalinema sp. FACHB-956 (assembly GCF_014697025.1). NCBI lineage: Bacteria > Bacillati > Cyanobacteriota > Cyanophyceae > Leptolyngbyales > Leptolyngbyaceae > Alkalinema > Alkalinema sp. FACHB-956. Next base: position 283,645 of record NZ_JACJRC010000001.1, read on the forward strand.
CGGACGCATTCGACCACTCTGCCACCTCTCCAAGCGGCTCCTAATTATATTAACCTAGGTCCCCCCAAACCGTGCAAGCAAAACTGGGTAACTCATCCAGTCAAACGATCGTTCCCCCCTTCGAATCTTCCCTCCCTGACCTGCCCCACCCGCGATCGACACCACTGCTGGGGCAGGTTCAAAAACTTCCAGGCTAAGAAATTCAGGCTAAGAAATTCAGGCTAAGAAATTTCAGGCTAAGAAGTTCTAACTTGGGAACCCTTTTTAGGAAATCTAGGTTTAATAAAGGGTAGGGCTAGGTAACGTTGGGCTATTCCAACCCGATCGAGGGTTTCAATGCCCACTAGATCTGTCCTGATTTTGGTTTGATTTTGACTCGATCGTGGCTGAATTGCTATGCACCCTCTCTGTCCCGACTGCCAACCCCAATCGCTTGACCTCTTTGGCCTGCAAGCCCAGAAAAAACAACGCCAACTCACGATCGCGATCGGTCTGATTGGCGGATTCGCCTTGGTGGAAGCGCTGATTGGCTGGAGTAGCCACAGTTTGGCGCTGGTGGCCGAAGCGGGGCATTTGGTTGCCGATTGCGCGGCTTTGGGGTTAGCACTCCTAGCAACTGTCATCGGGCGCTCCTCTCGGAAGGTAGGCTGGATCGGTAGCCATCAGTTAACCGTGCGCAAGCCCCAAAGCGCAGAAACCTGGGCAGCCTTTGCCAATGGATTTGGTTTGGTACTGATTGCGCTATGGATTACCTGGGAAGCTGCCCACCACCTCCAGCAGCCCTCGGCGGAGATCGAAAGTTTGCCGATGCTGATGACGGCGATCGCGGGGGTTGTGGTGAATAGCATTAACGTTGCACTGTTGCACAAAGACAGTCAGCATGACCTCAATTTGAAAGGGGCTTTTCTGCATGTACTGGCGGATATGCTGGGGTCGATCGGGGTCATCGTCGCGGCGATCGCGGTGGCGGTGCTGCATTGGCTCTGGGCCGACTGTGCCATCAGTTTTGTGATCGCGGGGTTGATTAGTCTCTCAGCCATTCCCTTAATTTGGCAAAGCGGACGGCAACTCTGGCTGCAAAATCAGCCAGCTCAGGTGATTAAGCAAGATCGTTCACCTCACGATCCAGCCTAGGAAATCGATCGGGTGTCATTGTAGTAAAATTGAACTATGTTTGACAACCTTTCTAAATTCCTGATTCAGCAATATTCCCAGGACTTTGCGGCTTGGTTGCTAGGGGAGCCGATCGCCCTAACCGAACTGCAACCCACCGAACTGTCGATCGAGCCGATTCGAGCGGATTCTGTAATTTTATTGAAATCGCAACAGGTGATTGTCCACTGTGAATTTCAAACCAACCCTGATCGGGATTTACCCTTTCGCATGGCGGATTATGCGTTACGGATTTATCGCAAATATCCCGATCGAAAGTTAGTGCAAGTGGTGGTTTATTTACGGGAAACCACTTCAGAGTGGGTTTATGTAACACAATTTGAAGGCAATCAGTTCCGCCATGAGTTCCAAGTGGTGCGGCTGTGGGAGCAGTCGCCGGAAGTGTTTTTGCAACGGCCTGGATTGTTGCCCTATGCGGTGTTGACGCAAACGAACGATCGTGAAGCAGTCCTACGGGAAGTGGCGCGGCGCTTGGATGAGATTCCCGATCGGAGGGAACGGAGTAATTTGACGGTGAGCAGTGCGGTGATGGCTGGGTTATCATTGGAGAAGACGGTGATTCAACGAATTCTCAGGAGGGAAGTGATGCGGGAATCGGTGATTTATCAAGAGTGGGAAACGGAACTCAAGGCGGAAGGCCGAGCGGAAGGTCGGATGGAAGGACAGGAAGAGGAGCGGCAGATCCTGGCGATGAAGATGTTGCAGGAAGGCTTATCCCTGGAGACGATCGCGCGGATTACCGAATATTCGATCGAACAATTGGAATCCATACAGGCTCAGATTAATTCAGCCGATCGCTGAAGAAAATGGTCGATCGAACCACCGGATATTCAATGCTTCCGAAGATTTAGCCAAGATTCAGCCGATCGCTGAAGGTAAAGGTCGATCGAACATCTCCACAAAGAACGATCGCGCGGATTACGGAATATTCGATCGAACAATTGGAATCCATACAGGCTCAGATTAATTCAGCCGATCGCTGAAGTCAACGGTCGATCGAACCTCTCTACAACAAACGATCGCGCGGATTACAAACTATTCGATCGAACACCTGGAAGTAATACAAGAGCAGAGTAATTCAGCCGATCGCTGAAGGTAAAGGTCGATCGAACATCTCCACAAAGAACGATCGTGCTGATTACAGAATATTCGCTAGAACAACTGCAAGCCATGCAGGCACAGATTAATTGCGCTGATTCCTAAAGATAAAGGTCGATCGAACATCTCCACAACGAACGCTCATGTTTTTTACGGATAGATTTGCGTCCATTGGGGGGGAGTTTCACATTTGGGGCGCTGATCCCATAGAGCTTTTTGTAATATCAGTTTGCCATTTGCAAAACTATATGTGTATTTTCGTGGTTTTAATCTTGCTTTGACAAATAGTCGATAATTACAAGGAATCTCGAAACTCAGCTCACGAGTTTGTGGATCAAATTGAGGCCAATTACGGAAATAATGAGTCGAATTGGATAAATTTTCTGGCTCAGGTTGATCGAGTTGTAACGGAATTGGATTAATTCCATCTCGATCGTTGTAATGGAAAACAACAGTATTGGGTGTCAACCAAGTAGTATTAAAACTACATTTTACAACAACTAAAGAATCATGCTGAGTTACTTGATAAGGACCCCAGAAATCAAATAAACCTTGAGCTTCAATCGATCTACTAAAGTCACAAGCCTTACCCATTTCCTTGAATTGATGTGTTTGACTGAGTAAAATTTCCAACCCAGGTCGTTGAGGAATCATTCTTTTCAGGTTATATATAACTCGTTCTTCCCAGTTCATTGCTGCCCATGATTGTTCTTCTTCTGTTAAAGCTGGGGGGGGGTATTCAGAAAATTTAGCAGGCTCTGGCGAAGCTGTTTTGAGTGTAGCTGTATTCTGGGAAAAGGCTTGACAAGCTGTACTGCTCATACCTAAAAATAATACAGTTAGCCAAAAATTTATGACTCGGATTGCAGATAATTGAGTATTCATCATCGATTCCTCCTAATAGTTAATATTTAAAAACAAATACACTCTTACGTAATGCTTTAGCATAGGCAACCCCAAACTGCTGAATTTCCTGTTTTGCAGATGGATCATAGTCATTTACCAACTCTCCTAATGCTGTGTAGGATTCTGGAGACCCATCCCACTGATATCGCGAATGATGAACAGTCTCTCCTGGTTGCCAAATAATAATTTTGTATCCCCGAGGATCTGGACTAGTTCCTCGATCCTTATATTGAAAGCTACCTTGCCAATCAGGATTTGGTTTTTCTGAACCATCTCCAAATACCCAATCCATTGCTGATTTTGTAGTAGCTCGTCCAGCGACAAAATAGTCAACCAGTGTAAAGGCCGCCCATTGATCTTGCTCCAAAATCTCTGGATTAGCAATAAAGTCAAGATTGCGTAGCCCTGGTACTCCTTTAATTCCTAATGTACCTTCTCGTGCCCGATCGGTTAAGTCTTGATAGCGGATGCGCCCGGTCACTTGAACAAATCCCCGCCCCTTGTAGCGGATATGATCTCCCTCAACTTGGTTCATTAAATCAACCCGCCATTTATAACCGTCTTCTTTGCCGGGATATTCCAATGTGGTTCTAAAACGATCTCCTTCATGGGCACCGATCGCTAAAATGGCTGCCATCTTTTCATACATTATATTCAATTCTGCTTCATTGCTAGTCAGTTTAAAAATACCTTGTTCAATAAACTCATCAAGAACTAACTCCAGACGATTTTTGACAGTTTCAGTAGTGGCGCTACTATCCCATGCTGTCCGTGTAACCTCTGCCAATAATTCCACACTCAAAGAATAGACAATACCAGGCAGAGGTGTTGCTTCTAGAGGGGGCTCCAACAGAGGAGACCAGGCTAGACTGTTCGCTAGCTGAGAAGTTAGATTGGTGACTTGGGAAGAAGCCGTACAAATATTCTGACGACTGTTAAGTGTACTGACCTTCAAGAAGAAATCATCGGGATCATAGACGAATAAATCATTATTATCTTGAGCAACAATATAGGCACTTCCCCACTCCAATAAACGATCAACAAATAGAGTATTGTCTAATTGATTCGCCCAAGCTGAATCATTGACATTGGTTAGCACAATTGCAAGTTTTTGCAAGTACTCTAGCGCATATTGACGCTTTTCGGGTTGAAAGGTCTTCAGAAATTGCTGAAGTGCTTGAGGATTGGGAGTAGAATCTGGCAATTTGAGCCAGCGACTCATAAAGAAATGGAAGTCATCGGTTGGGTTGACATAGGTACTTCTCTCGGCCAATGTTACGTAGGCTCCACCGAAGTTGAGCAAAGAACTCATCACCTGAGCATTTAAGAGTTGCTGAGCTAATGTTGCATCATTGATAGCAGCCGTCGATCGAATTAAACGTTCTGCAAAGTTTAGAGCTTGAGTGGAACGGTCTACTGTAGGGAGGTTATTTGCCAGCATCCCCAACCCCGCCGCTGCGATGCGGATATCCCCCTGCTCCAGCAACGTCTCGACCCAATTGGCAATCTCAGTACCATTCGTCGCCTCCACCGTCGGATGCACCTGCACCAAACTGTAACCCAAATTCAACAACGCCTCAACAAACTCCACCGTCTGCACCGCATCCCGCCACTGCGCTACCTGCATCCCCGCCTGCACCAAACTCCGACTCATGCGCCACAGTTGCAAGTCATACCAGTCTCCATCGCCATTGCCCAAGCCATTCAACATTTGCACCACATTGCCCACAATCCCCGCCGCCTTGGTATTGCCATGCAGGATTGTCCGAATCGTATTGCCATCACTCAAACCACTGTCCGCCATATCCCACAGCTGATCTAACCAACCAAAGGTTCCAGTCAAACCCGTTCCCTGGGGCTTCAATAAACCATAGCTACGGGCCAGTTCCCGCGCCGCTTGCTGAATTTGATTCGTCTGTTGTGCCCCAAACCAATGGGTCTGGAGATGTGCCGCTCCCACCACCGTTTCCACTAGCGTTTGGAAGGTCAATAACCGAACTGATTCGGGATTCGTTACCAATTCTTTGGCTAAGGCCAAGCCAATTTGATTCAAATTCGCTGAGGAATACTTTGCTTTGACTAAACTGCCTTGGAAAAACTGATCTAACCAAGCCCCCGTAAAGGCGGCTCCTCCCTCATAGCCAAAGCCAATGCGATCATCGGCATCGCCCTGGAGATAGGCTCCGGCTTCGATGAGCAAGTTGATACGATTTTTGAGCGCTGCTTTCTTGGCTTGGTTCCCAGCACTATCCGTCGGAATGGCGGCAAGGGCAGTCGTCAGGATGGAGCGTAGACGACTACGATAGGTGTTGCTGCTACCAGGGTTGCCATTGGCCGGGAACCACTGTGGATCGTTGAGAACCCCTTCTGGGGTGTTGTAGGGACTGCGAGACCACTGTCCACCATACCAGTAGCCCCAATAGCCATCAGCCCCCCAACCATACTGGGCCAGACCACTGCCTCCGCTCTGGCCACCACTCCCCCCCAGGGGCGGTGCAACCAGGTTATCTCCACTGGTATTGGGGTCATTGGGGTCTGTGCTCCCGGTCCACAGGTCGGTATCTGCCCAGGTGAAGGGTTTGGGGACGGAGAAGCTGTATTGCTCGGTTTGCAAGTTGCCTGCTCGATCGAGGCTGCGGAGGGTGAGGGTATGGCTACCTTGCTGGCTGGGATCGTTCCAATTGAGGAGGTCACTGACGGATTTGCTCCATTGACCATTGTTGCCCGTCCAAGTTTGGGGCGTTTGGTTGTCGAGTTGGTAGGTGACGTTGGCTAAACCCACCCCTAGATCAGTAATCGTGGCTTGGATTTGGTCGCTACTTTGCCAGGTGATGCCGTTGAGAATGCCGGAGATGACTTGGTTTGGAGCCACAGTATCAATGGTAATCGCCAAGGCATTGCCCGTAGTGCTATAGCCCCAAGGATTGGTGACCTGGGCCGTCAAGCCATAGCTACCATCCGCCAACTCCGCTAATTGCAGTTGCCATTGCCCATTAGCCCCAATCCGCGTCTGCCCCAACACCTGCTGCGTCTGATCCCGAACCGTCACCACAGAACCCGCCTGACCCGTGCCCTGCACCGTCACCGAAGCCTGATTCGTAATCCCATCACTATTGCTAATCCCCGTATCCGAAGCCAAGGCCAACTGCATCCCACTACCAAAGGACACTTGGCTGGGCATCGTCGTCCAATCCAACTGGTAGGCCATCTGGGCATTCGTCTCATTGTGAAACACCCGAACCCCATAGGTTCCCGCTGCCAAAGACCGCTGAATCACCTCATCCAGCCCCAGCCCCAGCGTCGAACTCGCCAACACCTGTCCCGCACTGTCGAGCAACTGCAACTCCGCATTCCCCGTCAAATCATGCAACCATAGCCCGATCGGAGTTGCCGCACTCAACGAAAACCGATAGAAATCATCCCGATCCCAACCATTCAGCGTCCCCACCTGCCGCCCAGAACCATTCAGCGTGCCCAGCCCCGTCGCCAGCGCCCAGGTATCCCCCGCCTCATCCCAAACCACAGGCCGCACCGCCGTCCCGATCGCCTTAATCTGTCCACCCTGACTGGGGTTGACCACCGTCCCGCCCATCGGCGTTTGCGTCCCATTCATCTGCCAAATCACCAAATCCCCCGTACTTTGGTGCTGCCACAGGGCATCCGTCTTGCCATCCCCACTAAAATCATCAATCCCCACCAACTGCCACCCAAAATCTGCCACTACCCCCTGCCAAATCAGCGATGACTGCACCTTCCAACCATCCATCGCCCACACCGCAATCTGCCCCTGACTGTTGCGCCACAGCAGATCCGCCTTACCATCGCCCGTAAAGTCCCCCGCTCCTTCGATCTTCCAGCCTGTACTCGCGGGAATTTGTAACGCCGTAAACTGGCCTTGGCCATTCATCTGACCTACCACATGGGTCTTATTGCCATCGATCGCAAAACCCGTCATTCCCCACAAATGCAGATCCCCCGTCTGCTGGTGTCGCCAGAGCAAATCCCCCGTGCGATCGCCATTGAAATCCGCCACTTTTTCCAACGTCCAAGCATTACCAACCAGGCTTTGCGCCAAGAGCTTATCACTAACCCGATTAGCTCCATTCATCTTCCAGAGGTAGACATCACCACTGGTGGGATTGTGCCAAACCACATCGGCCTTCCCATCCAGGTCAATATCCGCCACCCCCTTAACCTGCCAATCCGCCGTCACCACTACATTATTGAGAAATAGCGCTTCAGTGTAAGTACCATTGGCCATCAACCACACAGCCATCTTACCCGTGCTGCGTTCCCGCCACAGGATATCCTCATTGATATCGCCATTAAAATCTCCAATTCCCTCGATCGTCCATTCCCCTCCAACGGGCGTAGGAATTTGCTTAGAGCCGATATACTGCAAACCCTCAAACTGCCAATAGCCCAAGGTGAAATTCGTGAGATTGCGCCATAGAATATCCGTTTGTTGTTTCGTCTGCGTTGCGATTCTGAGGTCATACCCTGTGGAAACACTATCTACGCTATTAACAACGACATAATAGGTACCCGCTTCCAGCAGTTCTACTTGAATTGTTTCATTGCCAATCCCATCTCGGCTCGATTGCCAAAACTGATCCGCAGAATCAACAATCCCACTTTGATTAACATCAATCCCAATGCCGACATTGACATTGCCGCTTAGATTAGATAGGGATAGATTCAGACTGCTACGACTACTGAGATTCCAGCGATAGACATCCTGCCGATTGGTCGCCGACAAACTCTCCTGTTGCAGCGTTGGTACACCATTGACAATATTCAAATTTTGCGCAGCAGAAAGAGACAGACCCAGGAAAGCGTCAGTAGGCGTCGGCATAGCAATCACGAACCTTTAAATTTGCAAGCAACAACAGAAAACAACGACAGTGGAAAAACTACACTCGATCGAGCAACCTCGATCGGCACTGCAAAGTGAATTGGGACATTAAATACATCCCAACTACCGAGTACGAAAGCCTATGACTTTTGCATCCAGCATTAGCCATACACAGGGTGCTAGAGCAATACTCAAGAAATGTTAATTAGTCCAAAATTTCCAAAAGATTGGCATCAAAAATCAACGTTCACTAAAACGCTAAAATCAATGATTCTGAGCGGAGATGACCCAAAGGAAATGAGTGAGCAAATTATTATTGCAAATCTACAAAAAACTATGAAATATGCATAGGGCGATGCACTAGGGGGCAGTCATAGTTTTGTAGATAGCTACCTCGTTTGCGGTACGTCCGTAAATATACCAGGTTTATCCTAGATGTGAAAAGTCACCATGCAAATATTTTTTGTAAAGATTGCATGAAGCTGAAGTCTGACTAGATGTAGTAAAATTGCACTATGTTTGACAACCTTTCTAAATTCCTGATTCAGCAATATTCCCAGGACTTTGCGGCTTGGTTGCTAGGGGAACCGATCGCGTTAACCGAACTGCAACCCACTGAATTGTCGATCGAACCGATTCGAGCGGATTCTGTAATTTTATTGAAATCGCAACAGGTGATTGTCCATTGTGAATTTCAAACCAATCCCGATCAGGATTTGCCGTTTCGCATGGCGGATTATGCGTTACGGATTTATCGCAAATATCCCGATCGAAAGTTAGTGCAAGTGGTGGTTTATTTACGGGAAACGACTTCGGATTGGGTCTACGTGACGCAGTTTGCAGGGAATCAACTTCGCCATGAGTTTCAAGTGGTGCGGTTGTGGGAGCAGTTGCCGGAAGTGTTTTTGCAACGGCCTGGATTGTTGCCCTATGCGGTGTTAACGCAAACGAACGATCGGGAAGCCTTGTTACGGGAAGTGGCGCGGCGGTTGGATGAGATTCCCGATCGGGCCCAGCGCAGCAATCTGACCGTGAGTAGTGCTGTGATAGCTGGGCTATCATTGGAGAAGGCGGTGATTCAGCGAATTCTCAGGAGGGAAGTGATGCGGGAATCGGTGATTTATCAAGAGTGGGAAACGGTACTCAAGGCAGAAGGCCGCGCGGAAGGTCGATTAGAAGGTCGGATGGAAGGTCGGATGGAAGGCCGGATGGAAGGTCGCGCGGAAGGGCTGGAAGAGGAACGGCGGATCCTGGCGATGAAGATGTTGCAGGAAGGCTTATCCCTGGAGACGATCTCGCGGATTACGGAATATTCGATCGAACAATTGGAAGCAATGCAAGAACAGATTAATTGAGCTGATTATTAAAGGGAACGCGCGATCGAACATCTTCCAAAGAAGTAATTGGATATTAGAAATTTAGCAAATAAAATTAATTTGGTTCATTAAACACGAGCTAACTAAATGTGAATGGATCAGTAAATAGGTTGGCTTTATTAAAATTATTCTCTGTAACACCAAACGGGAATGAAGATGTCCATAGTTCGTATAGCAAATGTCCTTCTAATAAGGTTAACACTACTACACTTCCTAGAATCATGGGTCGTCTCCAAGCTGGCTTAAACTGATAGACCACAGCACTAATAAATAGAGCCTTAACTAAGCCAAAGACTACACCTATAGCCGTAATGCCTACTAAATCTCTGATTGATGGAACCCACATGGGACTAAATCTTGCCATCAAGAAGATTAACAGATGAATAATTGCAGAGCTAGGAATGCATAACCACAAAGCAAATTGTAAGGCTTGCCGACGATCCAGTGGAGGTGGAAACATCAATTAATTCCTCTTGTAAAATGAATATGAACCAATCTAATTAATTCAAAATGATTTCTCCTTGTTCAGCGGATGACGGAATATTCGATCGAACAATTGGAAGCAATGCAAGAACAGATTAATTGAGCTGATTATTCAAGGGAACGCGCGATCGAACATCTCCACAACGAACGATCGCCCGGATGACGGAATATTCGATCGAACGGTGAGAATTGACTTGAACCAGATCAATAACCCTCCAGATCAGTGACCCATCTCAAAATGAGGAGCCGGGTTGTTGGAGAAAGGCAATTTCTTCAGCCGTACTGTCCCGCCCCAGGATTGCATTACGGTGGGGAAACCGCCCAAACTGTTCAATCACTGCCCGGTGTCGCAGGGCATAATCGTAGGTATTCTCCAAATCTGAATCTCCCACAAATTGCTGAAACTTAGCCACCGCAAAGCTCTGATGGGCCAGGTTTTCGCTATGTTCAAACGGAAAAAAGAAAAACTGGCGCAACACTGGCGGTAATGCCTCATCAAAGCCTAAGTCGATCGCGTGACTGGCCACAAACAACGCGAGGCTATCCGCTGCAAACGCCTGGGCTTGCCCCCGAAACATATTGCGAGAAAACTGATCCAGCAAAATCACCAAGGCCAAACAAGCCTCCGGTTGCTCCATCCAGGCATCCAATTGATGGGCGATCGCCTTCTCGTAGAGATCCAAAAATCGCTCCCGAATGGCATGGTCAAAATTTGGATCCTTTTGGAACCACTCCGATCGCGGCTTCAGATCCACCACATCTCGCCACCCTGCCCCAAACCAAAACTCCAAAACCTGATTGGCCCGTACGATCGCACCCATCGCCTTGTCCTCCTCCCAAAACAACGCCTCTGACTGTCCCACTGCGCGGCCTCTGTTCTCAACCCTGAGCAGATGGGCGGCAACATCCTAACCCTAGTCACTTGCCGCCGCCACAACCGCCCCCTCGGAAAAAGTTGATGGTTTAACACCAGAAACATAGTGAACAATGGGGACTGAGCTACAAACAATCATCTTCCCATCCCTGTACCCCAATGACGATCGATCCGCCCGCCCAGAGTCCTGCGACCCAACCCTCTCCCCGCCTCTCGGTGATGGTCAATCAGATCCAACCCTCCCCAGAAACGATCGTGCTGATTTTGGCTGTCGTCGTGGGGACTGGCGCAGGCATGGGCGTCGTCACCTTTCGCTACCTGATCGACCTGATCCATCACCTCCTATTTGCCGATGTTATGGGCAAAATTGGCAGTTGGGGATCCTGGACCTTGGCCATGATGCCCGCGATCGGCGGCCTCATCATTGGCGGGATGCGGTGGCGCTGGAAAGACTTTGGCCCTAGCGTGTCCGCCCTCATTAGCTCCGTCCAAAGCAGCCAGGAAATTTCCCCCGTGCGACCAGTCACCAAAATGGTGGCAGCGGCAATCTCCTTGGGCTCCGGGGCATCCCTCGGCCCGGAAGGCCCCAGCGTCGAAATCGGGGCAAACCTAGGGGTGTTACTGGGACAGGCACTCCAAGTCTCCCAAGAACGGCAACGGTTACTCCTCGGAGCTGGAGCCGCAGCAGGGCTGGCCGCAGGATTTAACGCCCCGATCGCGGGGGTCTTTTTTGCCCTGGAAGTCGTCCTGGGCACCACCTTTGCCACCTCTGCCGCCAGTGTCGTGTTGCTCTCCGCCGTCGTATCTTCCCTGATTGCCCAGATTGGCCTCGGTTCCCAGCCTGCCTTCGATCTGCCCTCCTACGAAGTCCGTAGCCCCTTAGAACTCCCGCTCTACATTGGCCTCGGCCTCTGTGCTAGCCTAGTCGCGATCGCCTATACGCAATTGAATCGCTTCTCCCAGCGCGCCTTTCAGGGCAAGGTGGAACGGCTGCAAATGCTCGCGAAAATTCCTCGGGAAATTCAGCCGATTTTGGGAGCCACCTGTGTCGGATTGGTTGCCCTGAAATTGCCCCAGGTGCTGGGCATTGGTTACGAGACGATCGAGGCTATGCTGCGGGATGTGCAATTTTCGATCGGGCTATTGCTGGTGCTGCTGGTGAGCAAACTGGTGTTAACGGCACTGTGCCTGGGCAGTGGTTTGGTGGGTGGCGTCTTTGCCCCGGCGATGTTTCTGGGGGCCACCTTGGGAACTGCCTACGGTCAAGCCTTGCCCAAGCTGTTACCCATGTTTGCCGATAACATCGCTGCCCCCCCAGCCTACGCCATGGTGGGAATGGCCGCCGTTCTCGCCACCAGTGCCAGAGCGCCCCTGACAGCCATTTTGCTGCTGTTTGAACTGACTCGCGACTATCGCATTGTCCTTCCCCTGATGGCAGCGGTGGGATTGAGCGTCTGGCTGATGGATCGCTTTAAGGCCAAGCAGGACAAAAAAATCAAACAAGAAGTCAAGGAGCCAGAAACCGCTGCAACCCCGACCCCAGCGGAAGTGATTACGGAAGTGATTGCTGAACCCGCTACCCCCGATCAACAAACCCTGTTGTTGCAACGGCTGCGGGTGAAAGATTTGATGCAGTCGCACTTTTTAAGCCTGCCCGCTTCCCTGCCAATTCCCGAAGCAGGGCTGGCGCTCACCCGACACCAATCCCATAGCGCCTTGGTCATGGAGGGTTCCGCACTGCTGGGCATTCTGACCCTGCAAGACATTAACCGCGCCTTGACCCGCCATAGCAGCAGCCCCGAGGACATTGCAGCCCTGGCCAATCAACCGATCGCCAGTATTTGTACCGCAAAAATTCTCTCCGCTTCCCCCGATGAAACCGTCAGCGAAGCCCTCGATCGCATGGCAGCGCGCGGACTGCGACAGTTGCCCGTCCTAGATCCGGACAATCCCGATCGGGTCATCGGCATGATTGACCATGACCAAGTGCTGTTGGCCGGCAGTCTGGCGCTAACCCAGGAATATCTAGCGCCCTATCTCGCCCCCTCTACGGTCTAGACTTTTCCAACTTGCTACTCCCCCCGCCCCAGTCCCAGAACGCAAGCGCAAAAAATCGTGCAATTTTCAGACGGGCGAGTATCCTGTAGCAGTCCAATGGATTGCCAGGGTGACTTGCTGGTTTGACTCGCTGAGTTGACTCGCGATCGGGATTGAGCAATTTTGGGTGATGCACATGGAAAACGCCACATTCACATCTCAGTTAACAGCCATCTTTCACAACTCGTTAGCCGGGAAGGCACCCCATCGGTTTGGAGTATTCCTGTCCCTAGGGCTGGGTCTGGGCACGATCGCTGCACCTGCTGCTTTGGCGACCCCCTTGGATGGCTGGAAATACGACCCCAGCACCAATCAACTGGAATTCGTCATCACCGATGGCATTCAGCCGCGTCACTTTTTGATGGCGCAACCCGCGCGGATTATTGTCGATCTGCCCGATACCCAAATCGGCTCCGCCCCCGCCCAGCAAACCTTTACCACTGGAGCCATTCGGCAGATTACGGTGAACCAATTGCAGCCGAATCTCACCCGACTGATCCTCGAAATGTCTCCGGATGCGGTGTTCGCCCGTGGACAGGTGGCGATCGAACGGCTGGGAGATGGCGATCGCAATCTGAGCGATCGTTGGCGAGTGCAACCCCTGTTGGCCCAGTCCTCCTTGGCGAAACCGATCGCAGTCAAGTCCCCTACCCAGCCTATTCCCGATCGGTTGTCTTTTGCAGCTCCATCGGTGGCTGGTTCTAATGCGTCTTCTAGTACGTCTGCAAGCCTCGATCGCTTCAATCGCAGCAATGAACCCGTAACGCCCCCCAGCCCCGCCGATTATCCCCCCGGCATGGCTACGATCGTGCAGCCTGCTGACCTGAATTCAGCGAACTTAACGAATCCCGCTACGCCAGCTAAACCCCAAGCTACAGCAACGGTCACACCAACGACGGCCACGCCAACGCCCCGGATAGAATTGCCCAAGGCGATCGTGACGGTTCCAGCGCCTAAAGCTCCGACAGGAACCGCCGCGATTCCAGCCACCATCAAAACGCCTGTCAAAACGCCTGTTAAAACGCCTGTCAAAACGCCTGTTAAAACGCCTACAGCACTTCCTACGGCTCCCATCTCCCAACCCACTGTCAGCCCAGCGACCGCTCCCACGACCCCGGCGATCGCCGATCCCACGACTCCACCGCCCCCCCGCTTGGAACCCACTACGCTAACCCAATTAGCCCCGCCCCCTAATGCAAGTCCAGCGGCGGCCCCTGGTTCCACCCTACCGCCCGCCCCGCCTGCAATCCTGGCCTCAAATCCCACTGCGAACCTTCCAGATACCCTACCACCAGCGGAATCTACCCAAACCGTTCCCAGCGCGCCAACAGTGTCTGTGCCGCCGTTGCCGCCGTTGCCAACCACGATCGTGCAACCTTCTGCGTTACCCAACAATCAGCCCCCCGCGTCCCTCCAGCCCCAAAAGGTCGCGATTCCTGTACCTGCACCCAGTGCGCCAAAAGCAAACCCCATTCCGGGACAGTGGCCGGCCCACATTCCCAAACCCAATGCGCTCCCACCTGAGCCTGCGCTGAGCCCTGCGATCGCGCCAGCCCAACCCGTGGCGCAGCCGATGGTTCCACCCCCGTCGATCGCGCCTCCCGTCATTCTGCAACCGGCGGCAACCATGCCCCAACCCGCGATCGCGCCTTCCCAGATCGAATTTGGTCAGCCCTTACCCAATGCTGCCCAAAGTGCAGCCCCAGGATTACCCCAAGGAACCGTACCCATCGCGATGCCTCAAGCGGTCCCCATGGGAAGTTTTCCCGCGATCGTCAACCCCAGCGCCAATGGGCTAGTCTTGCCTGTAGGAACGGCTCTAGCAGTCCGTTACACCGGCATTAGCAATCTCACCTTGCAGAAAAATGAAGCCCGCCAGGAAATTCTCGTCTTACAAAGTCCCATCATCGATCGCATTGGGAAACCGATCGCGCCGGAAGGAAGTCTAGTCCTAGGTCGCTTTGAAAGCAGTGCTGCGGGGAGTCGTTTTATTGCACAAACGATCTCCATTCAAGGCCAAAACTTTCCCCTGTCTGCGGAATCCAATGCCTTGGGCGGCGTCCGTCAGCCCTCTGAAAAGAATTTGCTACAAAACTCGGGAATTGGCGCACTGGCGGGGATTATCGTCGGGGGGCTATCCGGTGGTAACTTTATTGGCGGAGCTGCTGCTGGGGCTGCCATTACCTATGCTACGGCTCCTAAATCAACGACTATCCAACCGGGTCAAGTCTTGGAAATTCGGCTCAATCAAGACTTTGTTATTCCAACCAGAAATACAGTGAGTCAAGTGCCAGCAATCAGCCAGTAAACGGTAAAACTCACAAAATTATTCCAACTCACAAAACTATTCCAATCCACAAAACTATTCCAATTCACAACGTGCTAACTCACACAGAGGACTCATGACTGAGATTGGTAAATGATCACGCGATTTCGACCCTGCTGCTTGGCTGCGTACAATGCTGCATCTGCTTGTTGAATTAACTGCTCCGGAGTCAGATTCTGTGCCGGAACAATTGCCGTTACCCCCAAGCTCAGACTAACGCACTCACTTACTTCCGATTGGGCATGGGGCAGTTTGAGATAGGCAATATTCAGACGAATCGTTTCAGCAATTTGAAACGCACCTTCGATCGTGGTATTGGGCAAAATGATGGCAAATTCCTCCCCCCCATAGCGGGCAACTAAATCCGTCGATCGCTTAACGGAGGCTTGAATGGTCTGGGCTACGGTTTGCAAACAGGTATCTCCTCCCTGATGGCCATAGTGATCGTTATAGCGTTTGAAGTAATCGACATCGCAGAGAATTAGCCCCAGGGAGCGCTGATCCCGCAGGAGGTGTTGCCATTCCCGCTGCAAGTAGTGATCAAACGCCCGCCGATTGGCCACCTGCGTTAAACCATCTAAGGTCGCTAACCGTTGTAACTCTTCATTGGCTGCCGCAAGGGCGGCTGTGCGCTCCATAACCTTTTGCTCTAGGATTTGGGCCTGTTCTTTCTGAAACGCATATAAGCGAGCATTTTCGATCGAAATGGCTGCTTGGGCACACAGCACTTTAACAATGTCCGATCGCGCAACGGTAAAAGTCGCCCGCGAAAGCTTATTTTCTAAATAAACCACCCCTAAAAAGTTGCCCTGATGAATCAAAGGTGTCGCTAAAATTGACTTGGGTTCTACTGTTTGGATATAGGGGTCTTGGCTGAATTGACTATGGTAGTTAGTCAGATCGTCTAGAACAATGGTTTCCTGGGTATGCGCCACATAGTTGACGATCGAAAGTGCGATTTGATGGGCCAAGTCAACCGAACGGGATGGCTTCTCTAGATTGTGTATGCTCAGATCCAACGATCGCGATGTTGCAGCATACCAGCCCGTTTCCGACTCCAGTAATAACACCCCCCGATCGGCTCCAGTATTTTCTAAAATGGTTGCCATGAATTTTTCGAGTAAGCGATCGAGGACAATTTCCTGCGACAATGCCTGCGATGATTTCATCACTGTCATTAAATCTAATTGGGAAGAATGACTATTTACACTGTCTCGCAACGGATTCAGGGAAGTTTGTAAGTAATCACCAGAATGATCTGTATTCTGTCCTAAAATACCCACCAATAATTGAGAATATTTGATTTCTAAATGCTTGACTTTTGCGGTTGCTCCCCAGCGTTTAAACCAATAGCAAGCTTCTTGAAAATACCATTGCGCAATTTTCACCTGGTTTAATTCTAAATAGAACCCAGTTGCTAACTCACAGGCGATTGCCACCTCCTGTAAAAAGCCTTGCTTGCGGGCTGCATCAATTGCCCGATCGTAATATCCCATGGCCTTTAAGGGTTGACGTTGAACCCGGCAGCATTCGGCTTCAATCAGCCACACTTTATGCTGATAATCGGAGGGCACATACTTGGCCCGGTGTTGTAATTGTTTCTGGGCAGTCCGAATGCGTCGCATCCATTGGAATCGTTGCAGGGGATGAATTTCTGACCACTGTGCCAAGCAGGTTAACGCCTCGAAAAAATGCCGCCCCGATCGCATCAGGCGACCGAGCGCCCCTTGTTGCAAAGGCTTCAGGTGTGTGAGGTGCTGTTGTGCCAGTTCATACTCGCCAAACAAATACGCTAGGAATAACTTTTGATAGTGAAAGTTAAACTGAGATGATGGATCGACAAAGACCTGAGCCTCCGGATTGGTTTCGTCATACCGCACGCCTGCAAATTGCACGGCTTGCTCAGGGGAGGGCAGTTGTAAATTGAGCAAAGTTTGCCAAACTAACCGAAATACCATTAAAGTTCGCGGTTGACGTAGGCTTTGCATCATCGGGTAATAGATTTCACAGTCCTGCAGCAGCTGATTCAGCTCTTGTCCCACCCAAACCCCGTAGCTCACTCGAAAAAATAAGCAAGCCGCCGCATATTCAAAATCGCCCACTTCGATCGCGCGATAGTGCAGTTCCAAAAGGGGATCTAGGAGGCACCGAGCGGGTTCTTTCCAGTGACGGATAAAACTTTGAAAGACCATCCCCAACCGAACTTCAGTGCGTCGATTCTCCAATTTATGAGTCAGCGCGATCGCTTGTTGGGCAATCCGATATCCCAATTCCACCTTGCCCATCACATTACATAGCATCAATCCAAAGGCTCCATATTGCAACGGAGAGGAAGGGGCTGCCCCGTGCTGCAAGGAAAGTTGGATACCCTGAATCGTATTCCACAGAAGTAGATTGCGGCTTGATACGTATAGTGAACCCCCCAAGCTATCCATGATTTGGGTGATCGCCCGAGCGGTTGGGTCAGTCATGATTGGCAATTCAGCAATCCGTTGCCACGATCGTTTTAATACCCGCTGGAGCCGCAGCAGATCGGGCAGGAGCGTCATCATCCGAACCTGCCGCTGAACCTTCAGTCCAAATTGTTGAAAACGCTCAATGCCGTAAAGAATCGCCTGTTCCGTTTGCTGCCGCGCAACATAGGATTGAATACGGATCTCGTGGGCATTCATCTGATCTAACAGTGAAGTTGTATTGTTCAAAATTTCATCTAAATAATGCTCCATAACTGTGAATTTGCCACATAACAAAGCCGCATCAGCCGCCGCTTCCAACAGCATTAAAACCAGTCGATATTGGCATTGCCAAGACTGCTGTTCTAAATATCCTAAACCTGTTACAAAGTAATCAAGGGCAATGTCATAGGCATTGGCATCTCTAGCTTTGCGACCTGCTTTCAGATTCAATTCCGCTAAATGCTGTTTGACCGCGCGATCGTACAGCATCACCGGCCCCTGATTCAGGTGATTGACCAGATCAAACAGGCGATCGGCCTGCGCTTGAAGGGTACTGTGGTTGAGGAAGGCTTGCCCAATTCGCCAATGGAATTGTTGTTTCTGCGCCGTGGGAATTAATAAATCAACGGCCTGTTGAATGCGATCGTGGGCAAATCGATATTGCAACGGCACCCCCGCCAGGGTATCCGTGCTCGCTCCGTAGCGATAATCTGGCACAATAAATCCCTGACCCAAGGCAGGCCAGAGTTGAGTCGCGATCGTTTGCACAGCGTCCTGCTCCAGCAGAGCTAGCGTTGCCAGATCAAAGTAATTGCCCAAACAGGCTGCCATTTGGAGTAACCGTTGAGCCGAAGGCGGCAGTTTTTGAATTTGATCAATTAACAAATCAACGACATTATTGGTAATTTGTTCACTCTGAATTCGTTCAACATCCCATTGCCAAGCCCGTTGCGAATAATCAAAATGAATTAATTTTTCCGCGTACAACGTTTTCAGAAATTCACCAATAAAAAAAGGATTGCCTTGGGTTTTTGTCAGAATGAGTTCTGCCAGGGGAGCCGCTTGGGTGATTTCGCAGTACAACGTATCAGCCACCATGTGCTCTACGGATTCTAACGCCAACGGAACAAGTTCGATCGCCCCAATCGCCACTCCCCGACCGGTCAGTTTGTTCAATGTTTGCAGGAGGGGATGGGCTTCATCCACCTCTCGATCGCGATAGGCTCCCACAATCATCAAGCCTTCAAATGCGCTATCTAAAAAGGTGAATTCTAACCATTGTAAAGTCGCATTATCAGCCCATTGCAAATCATCCAGAAACAACACTAACGGATGATCCGTTTGACAAAATATCCTCAAAAACTCCTGAAAGACACGATTAAAACGATTTTGAGCTTCTTGGGAGGGTAAGGGGAGAATGTCCGGCTGTGGCCCAATTAACCATTCCACTTCAGGAATCGCTTGAATAATCACCTGTCCGTTATTGCCCACAGCGTCTAAAATCTGCGATCGCCATTTCTGCAAAGTGATCTCATCAGAACTGAGTAACTGCTTCATCAGCATTCGCAGCGCTTCTACGATCGCGCTATAGGGTCTCGATCGCTGCAATTGCGCAAATTTACCAGAAATCAACCGCCCTTGACGCTCAGCAATGGGTTGCGCCACTTCCTGCACGAGTCTAGATTTCCCAATGCCCGCATACCCTGAAATGACGGTCAGTTGTGCAGATCCCCGTTGGGTTTGCGCAAAGGTGTCCAATAACTGTTCGATCGCCTGCTCCCGTCCATACAGTTTAGACGATACCTGAAACCGATCCGATCGATCCAATTGTCCCAAGCGAAACACATGGCGCACCCCCTGGTGCCACTGTGCGAGGCAATGTTCTAAATCCGCTTGCAATCCGTAGGCACTTTGATAACGATCCTCCGGCATTTTGGCTAAAAGCTTCATCACGATCGCCGACAAACTTTGCGGAATATCAGCATTTAACTCATGGGGGGGACAGGGTTGTTGTGCTAGGTGGCAATGAATTAACTCCAAGGGCTCAAGGGTCTCAAAAGGTAACTGATGGGTCAGTAACTCATACAAAGTCACCCCCAGACTGTAGAAATCTGTGCGGCAATCAATGGCATGGTTCGTTCGTCCCGTCTGCTCCGGAGAAATGTAGGCCAGAGTACCCTCCAGCACATTATTCTGAGAAAATGTGGGTTGCGATCGCGATTGCACCACAGAAAGTCCAAAATCAATGAGTTTTAACTCACCAGTCGTCGAATTCCAGACAATATTACTGGGATTAATATCTTTATGAATGACCTGGTGTTGGTGAATGATATCTAAGGCTTGGGCAATCTGAATCGCTAACTCCAAAACCGTTTGGACAGAAAAAGGCTGCTGCGCTTGGAAAACATTCAGCGATCGCCCCCCAAAGTCCTCCAGCACCAGAAAGCAAGTATTCTGATATGCCTGAAAGTCATAGATTTGAATGACTGGCTCAACCTGCAATTTGGATAAGATCTCGTATTCCCGACGATAATTGGCCAAGGATTGAGGATTGGGATACTGCTGGTTCAGAACTTTCAGAATGATTGGGTGCGGCGTGTGGCTAGAATGTCCCCGATAAATTACAGAATTCAGACTTGCATAAATCTGTTCAGTTACCTCAATGCCTGGAAAATCAAACATGTCATTAGTGAGGAATGAGTGCCAAATCAATAAGAACAAACACGATCGTCCTTCTGGGTCTCTATCCAACCCAGCAACGCCCATAGAAAAAGATTGATGCCCCAGAAGACCCCTCTACCTGAACAAGCATCTGGCATCTCGTCCAGTTCACGATCCCTCTAGCCTTTCTCCAGCGTACGTCCAGCATATCTCTAGCCCGTCCTCCCCAGCACCCACTCAGAACTTCCCCGTCTTACGTTCATTCCAGCCTGCCCAATCCGTTGGGCGATGTCACATCGTCTAGGCAAATCGTCTAGGCAAATCGTCTAGGCAAATCGTCTAGGTAAATCGTCTAGGCAGCCATCTAGTCAACTCCCCCCTTCCCAAAATATCGACAATTTCCATTTTGTTGCAAAGGATGATCCCAACAATCGGCCCAGCTTTTCGATAAAATTGGACTTTGTAGTATCCGCCATTACCGTTTTTCGGAAAGTCACCATGAGTCAGAGAACGCTATTCGATAAAGTTTGGGATCTCCACACCGTCGGTACCCTTCCCTCCGGCCAAACCCAGCTATTTATTGGGCTGCACCTGATCCATGAGGTGACTAGTCCCCAGGCATTTGCCATGCTGCGGGAACGGAATTTGCAGGTCATGTTTCCCGATCGCACCGTTGCTACCGTTGATCACATCATTCCCACGGACAACCAAGCACGCCCCTTTGCCGATCCCATGGCCGAGGCAATGCTTCAGGAATTGGAAAAAAATACTGCGGCCAATCAGATTCGCTTTTACAACACAGGATCCGGCAGGCAGGGGATTGTGCATATCATTGCACCGGAGCAAGGCTTGACCCAACCCGGCATGACGATCGCCTGCGGAGATAGCCACACTTCCACCCACGGAGCCTTTGGCGCGATCGCCTTTGGTATTGGCACGAGTCAAGTGCGGGATGTGCTGGCCTCACAAACCTTGGCCCTCGCGAAACTCAAGGTGCGCAAAGTAGAAGTCAATGGCCCCCTGCAACCGGGCGTCTATGCCAAAGATGTGGTTCTGCATATTATTCGTAAATTGGGCGTTAAGGGGGGCGTGGGCTATGCCTACGAATTTGCAGGTACCACTTTTGAAGCCATGTCCATGGAAGAACGTATGACCGTGTGCAACATGGCGATCGAAGGCGGGGCGCGCTGTGGTTATGTCAACCCCGATCAAATCACCTACGACTACCTCAAAGGTCGAGACTTTGCGCCCAAGGGGGATACTTGGGATCAGGCAGTGGCTTGGTGGGATAGCCTACGAAGTGATGCCGATGCAGTTTACGATGATGTTGTCGTTTTCAATGCAGCGGACATTGCGCCTACCGTTACCTGGGGCATTACACCTAGCCAAGGGATTGGAGTTGATGAATCCGTTCCCACTCCTGAAGAAATGCCCCAGGATGAGCAAGCATTGGCCCAGGAAGCCTACAGCTACATGGATCTGCAACCGGGCAAACCCTTAGCCGGAACGAAGATCGATGTTTGCTTTATCGGCAGTTGCACCAATGGCCGCATTTCTGACCTACGGGAAGCCGCCAAAATTGCCCAAGGCCATAGCGTTGCGCCGGGGGTGAAAGCCTTTGTGGTACCGGGGTCGGAGCGGGTGAAGCAGGAGGCCGAAGCAGAAGGGCTCGATCGGGTGTTTGCCGCAGCGGGTTTTGAGTGGCGGGAACCGGGCTGCTCCATGTGCTTGGCCATGAACCCCGATCGCCTGGAGGGACGGCAAATTAGCGCTTCGTCTTCCAACCGCAATTTCAAAGGACGGCAAGGTTCGGCTTCTGGGCGGACGTTGTTGATGAGTCCGGCGATGGTGGCGGCGGCGGCCATTACGGGCAAGGTCACCGATGTTCGGGAGTTATTGCAGCAGTAATCGGTAGTCATTGACCGTTATTAGATTCAGGGAACTCTGGAGAGATCGGAGCTGATTTCTCCAGTGAAAGCTAGGAGCGCTGAACTGACCCTCCTATTTAAATGATTCGTGAGGGTACAACGATCGATGTAGAAAGTCTACCGAGTGAAAAGTCTACCGAATCACCCAACGTGAATTTGATAGCTGCAATGTGTACTTTGCGAATGCCTACTGGCTCAAGATGGAGAATACCCTTTCGGGGGGTGTCGGGGGAGTAGAGTCCCCTGACATAGCAGGGGGGCGGGGAGAAGTTCCCCGATCCTCGCTGCGCAGCAGCCCCGACGATCGCGCTATATCACGAGTCCCTTAGCTTTCCATTCACCTACGATCACACAACTGTTTGATAAAACGCAAGCAATTCCTTAGCCAACGCCTGATTGGTATATTTCACCATCGCCCGTTGATAGCCCCGCTGTCCCATGTCCTGGGCAAATTCTGGACGATCGATCAGTTGCATTAAGCGATCGCCCAGCGCCTCCCGATCACCCTCCGGAAACACCAACCCTGCATCCGCAATCACATTGGGAATTTCACCAGAATCAGAACCAATCACCGGAACTTGGCAAGCCATCGCTTCAATCAGCACATGGCCAAACTGCTCCTGCCAACCCACCGCTGTCAGCGTTTTGAATTGATAGGTAGTTTCCGACGGCAACACCAACGTGTCCATACTGTTGATATAGCGATAGACCTCCGCATGGGGCACACTTTCCACCAGAATCAACCGATCGCGAATCCCCAATTCCGTCGCCGTCGTTAACAGTTCCTCCTGCAAAGGCCCACGACCCAACAGCAGCAACTTCCAAGGCCGCTGTCCCAACCCTGCTGCCGCCTGAAGCAACGTCATCAACCCTTTTTCCGGCACGAACCGCCCCACAAAACCAATCACAAAATCCGTAGGGGCAATCCCCAAGTGCGATCGCAGTTCCGGTTGGCGTTGCGGTTGGAAAATGCGATCATCAACCCCCAACTGCGGCATAATCTGCATTGCGCGATCGTAGCCCTTTTGTTTGAAAATTTCGTAACCCGCCTGATTGCCAACAACAATGCCATCAGTATTCGCTAAATTGAATTTTTCAATCAGCGAAACCGGAAATTTCAACTGATAGGGCAGATTCCACCAGGTAAAAAACAACCGTTTAGCCCGCAAATTTAGCAGGCGATCGAGCATAATCAACTGCGCATAGGCCAGGGACTTCACCCCCTGTTCCACCTGAATCACATCCGGGCGAAACTGGCGCAAGAGTGTAATCAACTCCGGCCCAAAACACAGCAAACCTTGGTTATTTTGGCTGTAGTTCAACACCGGAACCACCCGGAAATTGCCATCCTGCCAAGCCCGCGCCTCCACCACGTTTTTCATCACCCCACCGGGCCGCCAGCGCTTCGGTACGACGATCGTCACTTCGATCGCCGGATCGAGCTTCGCCAACGATCGCAACTTTTCGCAGTTCAAATCCACAATATAGGAATGACTGACCACCAAAATTCGCATTGCCCCTCTCCTCACTGATTTGCTGACTGATTTATCCCGGATGCGTTTCGATTAATCCAACCTGATACCAAATCGACTTGTGATTGCAAAACATAGAGATCCCCCTAAATCCCCCTTAAAAAGGGGGACTTTGAAAGAATTTAACTGAATTCCCCCCTTTTTAAGGGGGGTGAGGGGGGATCGGATCTGTAGCATTGATAAATCAATTGGGTACGACAAATTAGCTATCCAACGCGCGAGCTTTGCGCGTGTAAACCTGACCGTCATCCCAATAGGACTGGACTAACGTTTTCAAAGTCGCTAAAAACGCTAAACAAAAAAAGCCGCCGCGCGTCAGGATTTTAATCGGAGATTTGCTCTTGTAGCAGGGGGGATGGCCCAGAACGTGACAATCAAATAATTTGCTAAAAAATCGCACCGCTTGCCAGGGCGTCAGATTTTTCAAGCCCATCAAAAAGTGGTTGTGATAGAAAGTAATTTGGTACTGCATCGATCGGGTGCTGATGTCGTGACAGCCGCCGGTTTCTTCCCCCAGATGCACCAATTGCGCCGTGGGGTCGTACCAAATCTGCAAACCCGTTTTGCGGATTCTCAGACAAAAATCCGATTCCTCCCGCACCGCGCTCCCTCGAAACCGCTCATCAAACCAAATTTGGTGTTTGTAAAAAATTTCTCGGCGGTAGGACATATTGCAGCCCCGTGCACTCAAAACCCGCTGCGGCTTCACCGTATGCACCAGGTTGATGTGATACCAAGCAATTCCCGGATCCATGGCTTCCGGCGGCAAATCTTCCACTACCAAACCCGCCGCATGATCCGCCAACTTCATCCGATCTAGCACCCGTCCCGCCACCGCCCCCACCTCCGGGCGATCGTAATTCTGGGCATGGGCCGCCAAAAAGCCCGCTGGTAACTCCACATCATCATCCAAAAACAGCATGACATCGCCCTTTGCCTGCCGCACCGCATAGTTCCGCGCCCCCGGCAAACTGGCCCAATTCAGTCGGAACCAGCGAATTTTTCCCGCAGCAGCCATCTCTTCCAGAAACGCCTGCACCTCCGGCCCATGGGTCGGCGTCTGATCGACCACCAGCACTTCAAACTGCGGATAGTCCTGTTTCAACACATCTCGAATCGAAACCACCAGCGGTTCTTCTCGCCCATAGGTGGGGATGATGACGGAAATCAATGGCAGCATAGTTTACAGAAATAGCTTGCAGAAAAACGGGGATGGGATGATGCTGGCAGATGCTGGAAAGGACTATCTCGATCGGGGAGATGACTTACGACGTTTGCCTTTAGGTGGAGTCGCCGTTGCCTCAGCCAGTTGGGGCACTTCGGTTTTTTCCAGTTCCGGCAACTTGAGTAAGGCTCCTGCCATAAACCAGTAGTAAACTCCAACTGGATCCACATCGAGGGGATAGTAATAGGTGTTGTAGCTGATAAACAGGATAAACACCCACAGCGCCGCCCCCATGCCCCGCAGGTTTTTATCCTTGAGTTGGCGATAGGCGCGGAACGTGACTACCGTTAGTGTGGTCACGACCACCAGAAAGAGCAACACCCCGATCGGGCCAATCTCAAATAACAGCTTGGGATAGTAGGTTTCAATCAGCTTCGTTTCCCCAAAACTCCGGGCCGAATTGGTTGCCCGCCCCAGGCCCCGCCCCAAAACTCCGGCCAGATCACTCACGAAATCAAACTGCGACGCAATAAATTCCGTTGGTGGAGCTGCTTCCCAGCGGCTAGAAAAGCTATCCAACCGTTCCTGTACCACCTCTGGATAGGCGGCCATGGCGATCGCGGCAAATACCCCCAGCGTGATCCCGATCGGCAAAAAGCGCTTTAGGTTGGCCACCTGACCCGTCACGACCAGCAGCACCGCAAACACGATCGGCACGATCGCGAGGGCAATCCGTTGTCCCGACAGCACGGCCATCGCTAGGGTTCCGGCCATTGCGCCCATCCCTACCAACCGCCAGAGAAAACTGCGATCGCTAAAGGCCGTTGCAAAACTAAAAAAGGCCGCCGAAATCAGAAACCAGCCCCACTGCCAGGGGGCCACAAAGGTTCCCGGTAGGCGGATCACCCCCTGCTCCTCGTTGTACAGCAGCGAGCCTCCTACCAAACACCGCGCGCCTAGGGAGGCTTTAAACAACTCCGCACCGGATCCGACCGTGCCCTGACAGCGACCAGTTTTCAGCATCATGTATTGGGCAAACGCCAAGCCACAGCACACCAGGGTCAACACCGCCGTAATCCGCATTAGGCGATAAAAATCCGATCGCTTATTTAAAAAATAGTAAGCACAGGAAATCAGCGGTACGTAACCCAGAAAAACCTTCAAGCCCAAAAGCCCCATCAAAAAGGGTTTATCTCCCTTGGGGGCCAGTTGCTGGGCTCCATTGACAAACAGCAGAACCAACAGGCAGTACCCCAGTAACAACAAGAGCGGTGTTTTCAAGCCAGTGGGCAGGATGAAAGGTAATTTTTTCCGCTGGCACAGTTGGATTGTGGCAATCAGTGCCGGGAGATAGAAAATATCCTTGGCCAATTGCAACACAGGGTTACTGCCGCCCCCGATCGAATAGGTGATCGTTCCCCCCAGGGGCAAATAAATCCAAAAGCCGTAGAGCGCCTGCCAGGGATATTTAAACGCGAGCAGCAGCACCAGCGTTCCCACCATGCCCCCCACGGCACCTTTGACACCCCCCACGATCGCCAACAACAGCGCAACGAAGATCGAACAAACCGTCGCGATCGTCAAAAACTGCGTCAATTCTTGTTTAGCCTTAGCTGCTTTACGTTTTGCCGCCAGTTGTTCTTTCAGCGTCAGGGTCGGCTGTTCGATGGATTCCGGGCTGCTTGCGGACTGGCGTTTCGCGGCCTTGGAAGATTTGCTGGATTTTCGGGAGTTTGACTTGGCCATGGGCTGGGGAAGGACAAAGGGGGTACTCTCAGAATGCCCGATTTCCCCTTGATTTCCCCCTTGATTTCCCCCCCTTGATTTGCGCCCTGCTGAGAACTCAAGCCAGGAACCCCAGCGAGACACCCAAGCTAGGAACCCAAACATGGCCCAAAAACGTCGTTGCTAATCCCTCTCTCTGGCCTGAGGCTTTGATCCCGCCGACTGCCACCGATCGCCGAAGCTCTAAATTTATACCAACAATAAATATTAACTTCTCGGTACAATAGCCATCTATGACGAGTCCTTCCCGCCCTGCTTCTGTCCGTTCTATTGCCGCTAGCGCCGACGCTATGCGAATTGAGGCCATCGATCGAGAGGAAACCCCTTTGACTGTTCCGTCTGTTCCCACTGCTGCTCTATTAGCTGCGCCCCAAGGCGACTTGATCGTTCCTGCATTGTCGTTGGAGTTTCCCCTCGCATTTTCGTTAATTATTCCCACCTACAACGAAGCTAATAATATTCAGCGCTTAGTAGAAATCCTCAGTTCTACGCTGGATCAAGTGTTGCGCCACGATTATGAACTGATTGTCGTGGATGATGATAGCCCCGATCGGACTTGGGAAAAAGCCCTCGCCCTCGCCCCCCACTATCCTCAACTACGGGTTGTCCGGCGACAGGGAGAACGGGGACTATCTACGGCAGTGATTCGCGGTTGGCAGGTGGCCCAGGGGCGGGTGTTAGGGGTGATCGATGGGGATTTGCAGCATCCGCCGGAGGTGTTGCTGGGGTTGTGGACGCAGATGATCCAGGGAGCCAATTTAGCGGTGGCCAGTCGCCATGTCGATGGGGGGGGCATCAGTGAATGGAGCCTGTTTCGGCGAATGACTTCGCGGGGGGCACAGATCTTGGGGTTACTGATCCTGCCCCATGTCCTCGGTCGTGTGTCCGATCCGATGAGTGGGTATTTTCTGGTGCAACGATCGGCGATCGGCGATCGCGCCCTCAATCCAGCGGGCTACAAGATTTTGCTAGAGGTGATTGGACGCGGGCGCATTGGCCAGATTGCTGAGGTGGGTTATGTGTTCCAGGAACGGCAGGATGGGGAAAGCAAGGTAACTGGACAGCAGTATTGGGAATACATCCAACATCTACTGCGGTTACGCTGGGCCAAACGCGATCGCACGGCGCTGAAAAAGCTGAACCAACGCTTTCCGATCGGCAAGTTTTTGCGCTTCGGGATCGTGGGCTTTAGTGGCTTAGCTGTGGACATGGCCGTGTTTGCGGTGCTGTTTGGGCTGCTGGGGCCAAGTCGGGCAGTCCTAGCGGCGGTACTTTCGGCGGAAGTCGCACTGATTAATAACTTCGTTTGGAATGATTTCTGGACGTTTGGCGAAATTTCTCGCGGTCAACCGGGCAAACGGCGCTGGTTGAAACGCTTACTGAAATTCAATGTCGTCTGCGGTACGGGGATTGTCTTGCAAGGCTCGCTGATGGGACTGTTTAGCACAGTACTGGGCTTGAACCCATTCCTAGCAAAGTTACTGGCGATCGCGATCGTAGTGATGTGGAACTTCTGGGTCAACCTCAAGCTCAATTGGCGCGTCACCGATGTCAAAAAGTAACCCGAGCAGTAACCCGAGCCCAAGAGATTCCTCGCTAGAATACTATCTATCAAGCTATCAAGAAGACTATCGATCTGCTCCGCCGATCAGCTCAGCAATCCCAATTTCCCCTCCTACCCTCCTACCCCACCATGACCCTCAGTAGCACCCACAGAAAACTTACCTTGGAGGAATATCTAACCTATGACGATGGCACGGATACTCGCTACGAATTGGTGGATGGAGAGTTAGTAGAAATGCCACCGGAAACGCGCCAGAACAATGCGATCGCCGTCAAGCTCTTACTGGAATTTGCTAGATATTTACCGCAACAATTGATTGCCTGGAATGCAGAAATTGAAGTGAGTGGACGGTTGGCCAATACGCGCTGCCCTGATTTACTGATCTTGACGCCAGAAGCGGCCACGGCCTTGGAGGGAACCTCTCGGGCCACGATTACCCGAGAGATGCCGCCCCCCGCGTTAGTCGTTGAAGTCGTGAGTCCAGGGGTCAATAATCGCATTCGGGATTATCGTCACAAGCATACGGAATACGCCGCCCGTTGCATTGCAGAATATTGGATTGTCGATCCCCAGGAAAAGCAAATAACCGTTTGCCAATGGGTTGAAGGAGCCTACACTGATCGCGTATTCCAAGGCGGCGATCGGGTCATTTCTCACATCGTGCCAGAATTTACCTTGACGCCCGATCAGATGTTTGAACTGCAAGCTTGAGCGATGTACCTGACCCATACCGTCGGACTATGAAAAATAGGGACAGCCATTTCCCAGGTCTTGAATCTGGCTCAACCAGTCGCCATACCTTGGATTTGACAAAACCGATCGACGCAGCGATCGAAATATATGCCACGGCAACCTATAGTGACCCCCCGTTTGAATGTCGGGAATGGTGTTCCGTTAACGACCAGGGCTTTCGAGTGTCAGAATTACGCCTCGGCACCCAAACTGGCACCCACATCGATGCCCCCGCCCACTTTGATGCCCACGGAGCCACCCTAGAAGCCCTGTCCCCCGCCCACTTGATAGGCCGCTACTTCCTCCTAGACTTGCCCACCTATGGCACGATCGAAACAGTAACCACCCTGTGTTCCTCGATCGCCGACGAAGGGATTTTATTCATTCGCGCCCCCTTACAAACCAGCAGTTGCCTGACCCTGGACGCCTTAACCTATCTACTGCAACTGGCACCCCCCTTGTGGGTTGTAGATGGGTCTGTGACGATCGCCGCTGCCCCAGATTTTACGTTCTACCAACAGCTAGCCAAGGCAGGTAAATACTGGGTTGAAGATCTCGATCGACCCACAGCCCAGAAAGTCCATCCTAACGGTGAAATCTTTGCTTTACCATTAGCCTTGGTCGGCACCAGCGGGGCACCCTGCCGCGTCCTCATCCGCCAATAATCCGGCCTCCTAGCCCCGGCCACAAAGTCATTGCCCACCCTAAAAAGTCATTCATTAGACCGTCAAGCAAATCGTCAAGTAGACCGTCAAGTAGCTATTGAGCATGGATGAACCGATCGCTCGAAGGATTCCCTACGTTGATGGATGGGAATTTGAATTATAAATTCAGTGCCTTGACCCGGTGTGGAATAGCATTCCAGGTGGCCTCCATGCTTTTCGGTAATGATTTGATAGCTGATGGACATCCCCATGCCTGTCCCTTTGCCGACAGGCTTGGTGGTGAAAAAAGGATCAAAGATTTGCTGCCGAGTTTGTTCTGTCATTCCTACGCCGTTGTCAACGATTTCAATTTGAACCCAACGGGACTGAATCACTGATGTGCGAATGGTAATTTGGTAGGATTTCTCACTATCTGTTCCAGCACCCTCCATGCATTCTTCTAGCGCATCCAAAGCATTCGCCAGAATGTTCATAAATACCTGATTGAGCTGTCCGGCATAGCATTCGATCAATGGCAGATCACCATATTCTTTAATGATCTGGATGCAAGGGTGATGGTTTCGACTTTTGAACCGATGCTGTAGGAGTAATAACGTACTGTCAATGCCATCATGGAGATTGACCGTTTTACAATCCGATTCATCTAGGCGCGAAAAAGTGCGCAGAGAAAGAACAATTTGACGAATCCGATCGGCCCCTGTTTGCATGGATGCTAATTGCTTGGGCAAATCATCCACGAGATAGTCAAAATCAATTTCCTCCATCTTTTCAGCGATCGCCTGTTCCGCCATTCCCCGTGTATCCTGATCGGGTAGAGTTTGGTAGAGCGCAATTAAACTCAGCAAATCTTGAATGGATTGTTGCGTATGTTTCAGGTTGCCGTAAATGAAGTTGACAGGGTTATTGATCTCGTGGGCAACCCCTGCCACCAGTTGACCTAAACTCGCCATTTTTTCCGTTTGAATCAGTTGGGGCGTTTGTTGAATTTGCTGAAGGGCTTGTTCTAATTGTTGATTTTTCTCCAGCAAATAAGCTTCTGTTTGTTGGAGTTGAACGATCGCCTGTTCACGATCCTTGGCCGTTTGCTGGGCAGTCTGCGCCAACCGCAGGCCATAGGCCGTGACAGCGAGTGTGATCATACCGACACAGCCTGCCAGCACATACTCATACAGCTTCAGCATTGCAATTTCGGTGTGTTGCTCTGCAAATCGTTGCTGCTGAATTTGGTTAATCTGTTCCCGTAGTTTTGCGATCGTTGCGCTGATTTTGATATTGTACTGATCCATATTTGACATATGGATACTGGCTTGGGCAATTTGATTTTGGCGCAGGTAAGAGAAGATCAATTCCGCTTCACTTTGCATCCCAATGGCATCCAGATCCAACCCATCCAGGTTCATGAGTAAAGGATTTGCCAGATTCGGTGATACTTGCTGGGTTAGGTCAGTTTTGACCTGTTGGAGCAGCGTGTGAAATTGTTTGGCGGCCCGCTTCAGTTCCTTGGATTCCGCATCAATGTTCCGGGAGTTAAAAACGTTATTTCCGGGGGCATTGAGGGCGATCGCCAAAGTACCTAGCTGAGAATAGGTCTGCTGGCGTGTTGCCCAAGTTTGGTTAATGGTAACTGAGCGATCGTAGATGCACGTAATCTGATGATTGAGGGAGAGCGTGGCTAGCATCGTAACAACGTTGCAACCAGCCAAAATATAGTAAATGAAATACCATTTCGGCTGTTGGATCAGTTGCTTGAGCCAGTTGGGCGGAGATAGGCAGGATGGATCTGCGATCCCGTCAACTTGAGTCAGTTGCGCGGGAGAAGAGGGTTTCAACAAATCATTGAGTGATCTTGGACGTTTCAGCACACAACGGACTCCTAGGACTGTGATGTATGACCGTGGTGCAAGATCTGTAGGACAATTTAAGAGGCAGGGCACAAAACGCGATCGCAGAAACCGGGCACTCCAGGGAGTTTCGCAATGCATCTGTGCCACGCATGGAATATTGCGCCATCAAAGGACTTGTAACATTTAGTAATCCCTGGTTGGTTGGAAATAAAACAGGGATGTTACGTAAACTGTAACGGTGCATAGGTTTGCTTCTGGGAGAGGCATAATTCAGCTACAGTTTGTTCCTCACTACCATGCCCCAAACTGCCCTGTCTCAAGCCGCTGCTTCGCTGCTGGCCGCGCCGACCGACCGACCACCTGTCCCCGCACGTGCGATCGATGCCCGTCTCTATCAAATTCTGTTTCTCAGCTTGTTTTTGCTCCTCGGTCTCGTGACTCGGGATTGGACGCTCCATCCGACGATCATCCTCGTGGCGATCGTCACCTGCTGCGCCACCCAAGCGATCGCCCAGTCGATCGTCCAGTTTCTCCAATGGCGGGTGGAACAGAAATCTGACCCCTGGCCCATGCCTAGCTTGCAACCATCTACCTATTACAGTGCTCTCATCACAGCCCTGGGACTATCGCTCCTGCTCCGGGTCGATCGCTGGGAAACGATGGTTCTGGCTTGCAGCATGGCGATCGCGTCCAAATTCCTCCTACGGGTCAATCAGAAACATATTTTTAACCCTGGTAACTTTGGCATTATTTCGGTCTTGCTGCTGACCCATCACGCTTGGGTGTCACCGGGCCAGTGGGGAGAATCCGCCTGGTATGCGGCGCTGTTTCTGCTCTGTGGCGGCCTGGTACTGCAAAAGGTGGGGCGCTGGGATACCACCGTCGCCTTTTTATCGGTCTACGTTGGCCTAGAGGCCGTGCGCAACCTCTATCTAGGTTGGACGTGGGATGTTTGGGGGCATCGCCTCATGAGTGGGTCTTTGGTGATGTTTGCGCTGTTTATGATCACCGACCCGAGAACGATTCCCAATGCGCGATCGGCTCGCTTGATTTGGGCCGCCGCGATCGCAGCCCTCACCTTTGTTTTACGAAATGTCTATTTTCTTAATACAGCCGTCTTTTGGGCGTTGTTTGTGCTGGCTCCCTTGACCTTCCTTTTAGACTGGCTGTTTCAGGCCGATCGCTTTGAATGGCTGCATCCATCCGCCGATCGCTCCATGACTGCCAGCCCCTCCCTCGATCGGTAAAGTCTAGATCGGTAAAGTCTAGATTTTCATCCACACGATTACATTACCCACGATCGCAACCCACACGATTACAACAATTGTTACTCTCAGTTGCCTGAATTCTTTTTAGTGATTCACCCATTGATCAATACTGATTGGATAGAACGATGAAACATTCTCGATCCCTATTAAACTTTGTATTAGCTTTTTTAGCTGCAATAGCATTGTGTTTAACAGTTGTACCCGCAGCTTGGGCCTTCTGTGGCTTCTATGTTGCAAAGGCAGACTCCAAACTATACAACCAAGCCTCCCAAGTGGCGATCGCCCGCGAGGGTAATCAAACCGTGTTAACCATGGCCAATGATTACCAAGGCGAGGTCAAGGATTTCGCGATCGTGGTTCCGGTACCCGTCGTGCTGAAAAAGGAACAGGTCAAAGTCGCCAATCCCGCCATTATTGAACGGTTGGACGCCTTCAGTGCCCCACGACTGGTGGAATATTTCGATCCCGATCCTTGCCAGCGGTTTGAATTGGAAGATCGGATTCCCATGAGTGCCGTTCCCGCCCCCCAAGCCGCCGGAGAAAGCAAATCCCGCCGCAGTGATGCCTTTGGCGTGACCATTGAAGCTAAATTCAGCGTGGGTGAATACGACATTTTGATTCTCAGCGCTAAGGAATCCGGCGGATTGGAAACCTGGCTGCGACAAAACGACTACAAAATTCCGGACGGTGCCCGCAAACTGCTGCGACCTTACATTCGGCAGAAGATGAAGTTCTTCGTGGCTAAGGTGAATCTTGAGAAGTTTGAAGATTCCGGCTTTACCCGCCTGCGACCACTGCAAATGACCTACCAGTCACCGCGTTTTATGCTGCCGATCCGGTTAGGCATGGTGAACGCCCAGCAGGCCCAGGATTTGATTGTCTACGTACTGTCGCCCCAGGGCCGCGCCGAAGTCACCAATTACCGCACGGTGCAGGTTCCGTCCAATGTCAATATTCCCGAATTCGTTAAGAACGAATTTGGCCCATTTTACAAAGATCTGTTCAGCACAGCCTACGATCGGGAAAATCGCAACGTCGCCTTTTTGGAATATGCCTGGAATATGGCCAATTGCGACCCCTGTTCCGCCGATCCGCTCAACCCCGAAGAACTGAAAGAAGCGGGGGTCTTCTGGCTCGATCGATCGAGTGATGAGCCTAACCCCGGAATTTGGAATCGTCGTCGCCCGCCTGTGATGAATAACGGAGTGTACGTCACCCGCTTGCATGTACGCTATACCCGCGACAAATTCCCAGAGGATTTGATGTTCCAAACGACGAACAATCAGGACACTTTCCAAGGTCGTTATGTGATGCAGCATCCGTTCCTCGGCGAAGCAAAATGTGCAGAAGGTAAACGCTACCGCGCTGCGTTGCCCCGCCGGTTTGAACAGGAAGCTCAAACCCTCTCAAAATTAACGGGTTGGAATATTAACGACATTCGTAAAAAGCTACCAACCATTAAGCTGGCAGACTTTAGTTGGTTCGATCGGGTGTGGTTCAATTTCTTGGGTTAAAGTAACCCGGGTTCTCCGACCAGCCTTGCTATCAAACAATCAGCGGACGATCGCAGAATCCTCGATCGTCCGCTGACTCTAGTTTTTCGAATCTAGCAGTTTATCTAGCATGAAGTACTAAGCTTAACGCTGAGTTTAATGCCGTCATCAACGCTAAATCTAGTACTGAAATTAATGTTGACTCAATCGCTGATAGACCTGAGTCAGCGCAGTCCCGTCGCCCACATTGCCGGGAAATAGCACGATCGGTAAATTGGGAAACTGCGGATGGGTCTCGGACGTGCGCACCATCGACACCCCAGGAATCACCTGACCCAAGAGATAGGCGGTTTGCAGCGCTAGTCCTTGGCTCAGGGTATCGTTGGAGGTAATGCCCCCTTTGCTAATCAAAAAGCCGATATCCTCTGGCAAATGGCGAATCACATTCATCAGTAAACTGGAAACTGCTTCCCCAAACTTCAGCCGAGTCTCCACATCATCAAAGGTCAGTTCCTGCCGACTGGTGTAAACCACCGCCGTTTGTCCTGCTTGGTGAATTTGGCTGACCCGATCGTAAATTTCGGCCAAGAGTTGCCCTGGGATTGCGGGATTGGGGTCTAACAACCGCCCCACTTCTACCTCTACCCCCACCGTCCCCGGTGCTTGCAGTAGGTTGGCTAATTGTTCCGTCGTCTTTTTCACATGGGAACCGACAATGACAGCCCCCGGTTTGCCCTCCCGAACGTAGCTGGCCATTTCCTCCGGCGCGATCGGTTGGGGTGGCAGGTTCGCCAAGGCGGTGAGTAAACTAGCCGCACTGCGGAACAAAAAGCGTTTGCCCTGGGAGGCAGCGGCCAAAACCTCTGCTGCAAATTGATTCAGATCCGCTTGGGTTTCCGCATCCACCACCGCACAGCAATTCTGGGTCAGGTGCAACAGGCGATCGAGCACCCCCGATCGAATATCCGCCAGCACAAATCGCTCCACTTGGTTGGCAGCAATACGCCCCTGGGTTTTCTCCTCAACGTAGTCGGGTAGATAGCTATGGCTGTAGCCAAAGACAGAATCCTTCGCAAATTCCGTTTCGTGCACCGGGGTATCCACGCCATTGACCTTGAGGTAGTGAATGCTGTCCCGCGTCGTGCGACCGCCTTCAAAAAAGGCCGGGGTGAGGAAATGGGCATCAAATCCCCCCAGTTCCTCGGCAATCACATCGGTTTCGATCGGATAATGGCCGCGCAGGGTGGAGTCCGATCGGCTGACGACTAGGAAATCCTGAATACCGACTTCAGCGATCGCCGTTTTTAAATTGCGGCACACCTCCCGCGTCACATCTGCGGCTTGTTCTGCGGGCAGTGCTCGGGTATTGGTTAACACGAAAAAAATGGGTGCCTCATCTCGCAATCCCAACTTTAAAGTTTCCACATCCCACTGCATCAACAACAGACAGCTATGAACCGTCTGCGAGCCAGTGGGATCATCATCTAGCACAATAATTTTGGGGCGAGTATTCATAACCAACAATGCAACCGCAATAGGAAAAACGATGAACTGATGCTTGCTTTAGCCTACCAAGGAACGATCGCCAAACCCGCCCATTTCCAGAAACTCACCATAGGAATTCCTGCTGCAAAACATTGGTGTTGCAAAACATTGGTGTTGCAAAACACGAACTCTACAAAACACGAACTCTGCAAAATTCTGCAAAATAAAGAGAGACCCACGATCGTGAATCTCTCCCCCAATTTCTAGCCGATAGAACCTAGGCCATCTCTCTAACGACGGATGGTTAGCGACGGATGTCCTTCGCCATATTCCGGAACATATCCATGCTGGTATCCAGTTTGCGCCGTTCTTGAGCTTCTTGGCTGCCAGCAGCACCATTCTCCGTAGCCTTCGAGGCTGCGGTAGAGCTAGCCGAAAAACTACCATTTTGGCTATTGAAAACCGTTTGGTCTGCTGCAGACACTTCTTTTACAATCTCAAACTCTTCGCCACCGGCACTCTTCGGGAATGTCCGACGGATCTTTTTGGACTGCCGCATATAGTCGGTATTACCCATGGATCGTGCAGCATCATCATCCAAGAAAAAACTTTCCTTGGATTGAGGCTCTTGATCGTTATTTTTCCCAAATCCAAACAGACCTGCCATGCAATCCTCTCCTACCCCGTATAAAAACTTGATTTAGTTTTGTAAAAATCTATTCTATCAAAAATTGCTTAACAATCACGTCAAAACTGTTCCCTGTCAGGAATTGGTGAATTAGGAAGCCCTTGCCGTTAAGCCAGAAATTTACATTTCTTGAGAATTCAATCTGTAATGTAAATTACATTTAACAACATTGCGAATTCCGCAATCATTGACGAGTGCAAAGCCGGGTCCAATCAACGCTGCATCGACCGTGTGATTTCTTAGCAAATCCCTAACTTATGTATCGATGTTCCTATTGACTCACGCCGAACTGCGAAAATTAAGTCATAGGTTAGACTTGCTTCCCTGGCTCCACCCCCTACAGTGCTAAGAGGATGCATAAGACACATAGAATTCAGGACTAGGTTCCCAGCATTCGTTCCAACCTATTCTGGAATACTACGCATTTCCACTGAAGTTAAGCCCACCTGTCTTGTTTGGTGGAGGAGAACCATTATGCGACGATCGGTGATTTATGCCATTACACTGGCCTTTGCATTGCTGATGTCTACACCCGTGCGCGCAGCTGATCCGGATCAAGTCCAGAAGTTGCTAGAAACGGGCGAATGTCAGGGCTGTAACTTATCAGGCGCAAACCTACGCCATGCCCATTTGATTGGAGCCGATTTGCGGGGAGCCAACCTAGAAGGGGCAGACTTGTCAGGTGCGAACTTGGAAGGAGCCGATTTGACGGGTGCCAATCTAGCACGGGCTAACATGGTGGGAACCTTTGCTACCAACGCGGATATGAGTGGCAGCAACCTGGCGCGGGCGGACTTGACCAACGCGATCGTTTACAACGCAGAGACCCGAGGGGCTAACATTACGGGCTTAACCTTCCAGAATGCTCAACTCTACGGCAGCGGCATCAACGTCGGCGGCGGTGACTAGGTGTCTGCCACGGTGGCTAAGTACTAGCTAATCTGCCACGGTAGCTCAGTACCAGCCAAGGTGACTAAGTGCTTACCCAAGTAACTCAATGGGTCACTAACATCTACCAAGAAGGAGCAGAGCTTGCCCGTCTCTGCCAGCTTCCCGACCTTTCTTCAACCGCACAATCTTCCCCTAAATGCCCCCTGCCCATCTAAAAGACGAGAGCCTAGCCGCCCCATACCTTCTCTAGCACCGTCGAAGGTGCAATATCGGCCACTTGCCCAGTGGAGGACTTGATCGATAGGACGCGATCGTTCTTGGGGAGCAACTTATTAGGATCCGCCTGACCCAGTAGCACTAAAGTAAATGCCTGGGACGCGATAGATAGGTGCATCGTATCGCTGTTCAGACACATGACTAGGCTGGCTCCAGTCAGCATTGCCACCAATTGCCCAAGATTATCTGGAGCGGTGATCTTAAGCCCTGGTAAGGCTTCCACAAGCAGCTTGACCCAACTGTCATCCTCGGAGGTTTGTGCCAGCACCAAGGGTAACTCAGGCTGCTTTTTCTGAAAGTCTTGAAGAATCAGTCGCCAATTGTCAGCGGGGTAAACACCATCAGCGGATTTGGCATCACCACAAACCACAACATAGCCCCCAGAAGCCAACCCCAGACGTTGCCGTTCTTGGTCAGCCCATTGCAGATCTTTGGCGGGCACACTGACTTTGAAATCGGGCAGTGGCGTACTGAGATCCATGCCCTGCACCAGATCGTGGTAGGTCTGGGCGAGGTACTGATTGCCCTTGTAAGGGATCGATCGCGTGAGGAAGAGCTCACCCGCTCCTCCCGCAAACCCAACCCGATTTGGAATCCCACTCAACCAGAGGAGAAACCCCACTGACCATCGGTTATCCAGGGTAATCGCAGCTTCATATTCCCGATCGCGCACCGTTCCCAGCAAGTTACCCCAGTCGGCTAGACTGTTCCTCGCCTGAAAGTCGAACGCAATTACTTCATTGACTGACTTGGAAACTCGGTAGGCTTCCTTAGCTCTAGGCTCAACGACTACATCAATCTGAGCTTCGGGATAGCGTTTTTTCAAATCATCGATCGTTGGAAAAAAGAGGATTTGATCACCGATTTCACCGGGAACAAGAGCAAGGATTCTCATAAAAAAATGCTTTACACGTCTACCCGCTCCTTATTCTATGGGAATTCTATGGGATTTTTGCAAAGAGAAGTCGTGATTTCCTAGACAAATGTAGGGATAATTGCTCATCCCTGCACCCATCACCCTGCTGATGACCGGACTGACGACCGGATTCAGACTGATTACCGTACCGAGAATGCTTCGTTAAAGCGTTTGGTAATGGGTTCAGTGATGAAGCTAAGAACCGATTTCTTGCGGGTCACAATTTCTGCGGTGGCGGCCATCCCAGGGGTAAAAGCCACATCCCGCCCCCGCACCTTGATGGAAGACTGCTTGAGCCGAACCTTACAGGGGAAGACCGGGCCAATATCCCGTCCACTCTCATCCTTCTCAACGATCGCATCGGGGCTGATCTGAACCAATGTCCCTTCAACAATGCCAAATTCCTGGTAGGGGAAGGTCGCAAATTTGACTTTGACGTTCACTTCCTCCTTTTGCTCGAATTTTTGCAGGATAAACCCAATGTCCCGATTGAGGATCTTGGCCTCTAAGACTAAGTCTTGGTTTTTCGGCAGCACCCGCAGAATTTCTTCCCCCTGCTGAATCGGCCCTTGGGTCACCTTCACGTCATAAATCGTGCCGTCAAAGGGGGCTGTGATCGTTTCACGATCGTTTTGTTGCTTCTTGGCGACTTCCAATTCCCCTTGCTTCTTCGTCAGTTCCTGCCGTTGCAGAGTCAGCTGCGTCAGGACTTCCCCTTGGCGCTGCGGGGCGATCCCCGCTGCGGTACT
Source organism: Alkalinema sp. FACHB-956 (assembly GCF_014697025.1). NCBI lineage: Bacteria > Bacillati > Cyanobacteriota > Cyanophyceae > Leptolyngbyales > Leptolyngbyaceae > Alkalinema > Alkalinema sp. FACHB-956. The sequence continues at coordinate 322,931 of NZ_JACJRC010000001.1, forward strand.
TCTCGCCCCCTCAAAGGCTTGTTGGGCTTGCAATATCCGTTCAGCTTGGGCTTCAATTTCCTTTTCTAAACTGACGATCTGGTTCTGAGCCTCCACAATTTGATTGCTGGCATTGGTGACTTGGTTGCTGGCATTGGTCACCTGATCCACCGCGTTCAAATATTCGATGTGGGGAACAGCCTGATCTTCGTTTAAAGTGCGCAGTCGGGATTCCTTTTCCCTAGCAGTGGCCAGGTTCCGTTCTGCGTTCTGCTTGCTGATCTGCGCATTGGCTAAGGTTGCTCTCGCGTTGGCTAGGTTTTCGCGAAACCGTTCTAGGCGAGATTGCCCTTCCCCGATCGTGGCGAGTTGGCGATTGGCTTCGGCGTTGGCAGCCGATTGTTTTTCCTGAAGTTCCCGCTGCCGTGCTAGAAGAAGCTGGCTTTGTTCGGCATTAGCGGCTGTCACTTGCCCTCGGCTTTCCGCTTCCAACCGAGCAATATTCTCTTGAATTTTGGCGACTTCTTTCTCTAAACTTTCCACACTGGTTTCCGCAACCCCAGGATCCACTTCCACTAGTACCTCATCCTTGGTGACGGTTTGTCCCGGCTGGACGGCAACCCGCGATACACTTCCTGCACTCAATGCCCGCAGGGGGCGCACTTCAGTAAAGGGAACCAGCTTGCCTTGGGCCGTTGCAACTTCGTCAATCAAGCTAAAGTGAGCCCAACCGATCGCGCTCAAGGTCAGTACACTAATTCCCCCTGCTAACAAGCGGGTATACAGTGGTGGCAGTTCCTGGACGGCTTTGCCCAACTCGTAGGAAAGCTTATCTTCTGGATTCGCAAGTTGCTGCTTCAGTTGTCGGGACTGGGCAGGCGTGGCTGAGAGAGAGACTTTCATAGAATTGCCGGGATCGTTTTGGGGGACTAATGAAGTTGGGGGACGGGTGAGTCTTTGGAGTTGAGATGTTGGAGGCTTTAGCTTCCAGGTTAATCTACCTTCGCTGCTAGGATACCCACTTTTGAAGAAAAAAATGTTGGCCTGAGACTGGACTCAGTGGCAGGTTGCTAGAACCCCAATGAATCATCTCAATTCCATGATCATAATCTGGGATCCGCTCGCTTTGCCCAGCGGGAGCCTGCCCAACAAAACCCAGAAGCCTGTCTAATCAACCCTGTCTCATCAACGAAATGAGGCGGTGATCAGGAAATCAAAGCAAGGGAGGCACGATCGACGATCGTGCCTCCCTTCCAACGCAACTATTCAGTCTGAATCCCGCATTAGTCCGTCAAGTTGTGCTCAACCACACAGGCTTAGGACTCATTGGATTCTGACGATGGCTGATTCGACAACTGCTCTGCTTCTGGACAATCATCAGAGACAAGGGGATCGACATTGCCTTTTGGCACCGATGCTAATTTTTGGGTCACAGCCCCAATGCTTTCTAGGCGAACCATTTCTTCCCAGGAACAAACTTCGTCTTCTTCCTCCGTTTCGTACCGTAGGGTGACGAGATCGCCCTCAATATCCAAAATTCGGGCGCGCTCAATCCAGCGTTGCTGATCCCGCAGAAAAATCCAAACTTCTCGTCCATCGCAGCAAAGTTGATAAATTTTGCGGTGCAACATGGTGTTTCTCCTGAGACAATCATTCTCAAAGGTCTAGGGATAGATCCATCCATCACATCATGGAACTGACTGGAGTCTATCAGAGAGGGACCGGATATTCTACTGCACTCCCGTCTCCTCAAAGCGATCGAACCTCCTATTCACTCATACACAAACCTCTCCGAAAATCTCGATAAAACGGGCTCAAAAGTTCCTCAATGGCTAGAACTCTTTCCGTCGGCAAGGTCGATCGAGACCGTTGAACCACCCACTTGAGCTGGGTGCGGAGAAGCGTTGAAATGGGAGGATAGAAATTCTTCACTAAGCAAATAGCCATTCCAAACAACATTGGATCCTAAAAGACTCGGCTGAAAGAACAGCGCTTAAACCTTAGAGCCATGACCCAAAAGTGAATCACACAAACCTTGGATCCGTTATTAAACGTGCAGAAAGAGCAAGCTACAGAACTTTTTAGGGCTCTTTACAACTGCAAAATTTGAAGCTTTAACCGCCGAGATGCTGTCGGTACAAAACTGTACAAGCAAGGGTGAAGGAACCCGCAGCGCCAATTAAACTCGGTCAGTATAGTCATGCTGAGATACGAGGAATGCTCCAAGAACCTACCAAAGACTAGAAAGGCAATTTCCCTGGCCCAATTTACGAATGAGCTACCTAATAAGCTACGTAAAGTGATCCATTCGTTTCACCTCCAGGTTACCCCCCATTCTAGCGATTGTCAGGTCAATCTGCGGCCTTCATGAATAAATTTGTTCATAAATTTTGTTCCTAGATGTTGTTTATAAGGGGGTTCGTACCATCTACGATGCTTGGATCAGGGATCCTGACTATCCGCCAGGTCAGGGCAGCCACTGAGGATGAATTCCTGCAAACGGGAGGGATTGGGGTTCTAAAGCTTGCTTGGGATCACTCGCTAAGGGCAACAGCCATAGCTGTCCTGTTTTGGCCGTTGGTTCCCCGTTGGGAGAAGGCTTCACCGTTTGGTCAAATAATAGAGCTACTCCATCGGGCGCAAGGCTGACTTTGACTTCCCGTTGATTGGGCAACTTGAGCAACGGGTACAACGCCTCATTCGGGTTCTTGGCGGTTTGGGCGGTTTTGAGATCGATCGCCGCTAGGTAGGGTTGTTCCTGATAGGTTTCACCGGGAATCAGTTCCGTTAATAGACAGTAGAGAATCTGTTTGGTGGGATCAAAAATTGCATTCAGAATCGATCCCGTGGTTTGCAGAATTTCCTTTTCCCCTTGACCTGTGACCAGAAACAACGATCGCGTGTAGTTCTTATTAAACTTCACCATAGCCGCAGCGGTATTATCCCGGGCTAAGCCCAGCACGTTGCCAAATTTAGGTAAGAAGCTGGGTGCTTCCGCCCCCTCTTGCAGTGGCAGAACCGAGAGTCCTTCTCCCTGGGCCAGAATCATAGATTGACTGTCAGCAGTAATCAAAAAGTCGCCACCGGGTTGGTCGAGTTTAATGGGTGCTGGAGCTGTGCCCGATCGCAGAATCCAGGGTTCAGACTGTCCCTGATTTTTGCGGCTGACTCGCTGCACGACGATCGTCCGTCCATCGGGAGACAGGTCAAATTTCAAGTTTTGGTAGTCCTGATTGTCCAGAACTTCAAGAACCTGCCCTGCATCCCCAGGGCTATAGGGGAGATCACTCGCCTGCGGGTCGGACGCTGTCGGAGCATTGACCCGCAACCCCGTTGTGACGGTATAGAGCTTTTGCTCCACAAGGGGGACTGGATTATTGTTCGCTTGAGCCGCTGCTGGGGCTCGATCGACCGCTGAAAACAGGATGCGATCGGCCATGGGATAGGGCTTGAAGTCAAAGACCGTCAGATTAGACGGTGTCAAAAGACGTTTTTCCGTTTTGGTCAGGTTATAGAGCACCAAGCGTCCCGCCTCTTCTCCTTCCGTTCCCACATAGGCAAAAACCCGATCGCGGGTGCGAAAGGTGGCGCTGAAAGGTTGCATCTTGGCATGGTAGGTCCCCTGCTGAAACCGATCCTGGGCATCCTGCAATTGGAGTTGAAACGCTTCGCCATAGGGTGCGGGAAAGTTAAGCGTGTAAACCATGCGTCGGCCTGCCCAACTGATCCGACCGGGTAAGGATGGGGTAATCTTCAAATTGTTGACCACGCTCTCATGATCCATGGGACGGCTGAAGTTCAGCACAAACGCAGTGTCCATTGCGCCCACTTCCCGATCGTGCCAGTTAAACTCCCGCACGCGAGGCGCGCCCCGATCGCCCGCGAACAGCAGTACGCCAATCACAAGCACCAATGCCGCAATCAAGGCCACTGCCAACCGATCAAGGGGGTGCCCAAAACGGCGTGGAACTGGGGCAGGCATCTGCATCATAGCAATTGACCCTTCTCTACTTTATGCGGGGTACGCCGTCTATTCTAGACGGTCAAGGATTGCTAAACGGTCAAGGATGACAGAACCGGCATGGACTAGTCCCCAGAGCACAGCATTAGATCACGGCATTGAAGGCTGCTAAAGGAAATGCTGCTAAAGGTTGAAAAAGACCATTTTACACTGAAAAACAAATAAAAATAATCGAAAAAATCACGAAATTATGGGAGTTAGATCGTTATTTCGTCCGTAGCACTGGGGCACTCTAAGCAGGAATGTCCTTCCATGGCATTTGTTTAGATGATGACTCCCAATAATGACATTCTCCAAATCATTTAAGGAGAGATTTCCATGAGTTTAGATCCGCACTCTCCTGATGTTTTTCTATCCCCCTTTGACTCAGCTTCCCTCAATATTGACTCCCTTGTCAGCGAAATTGAAGCCATTGCCTCCGTGCAAGCTGCCAACTATGAAAATCTGGATGGGTTAGAAGACTCCGACGAAGTTCTGTCCCACCGAATTGCGACCTTTGTCATGGACGATGGCACAGGTCAACCTGATAGTGACTCTACCCGTTATCACCTGGATGTGCCGCGACCTAAATATGTGCAAGGGGTGCTGCGAGGTCAGCAAGCCTACCTCATTACCAATCTCTTAGGAGAAGGATCCCGTACCTTAATTCAGCCGCAGATGGTGTGGACGATCGGCCGCAACCGAGAAGCTGCGATGCCCATGCGCGATCGGATGATGTCGCGCCGCCATGCCGTCCTCATGTTTACCCGTCGAGAAGGCTTTTATCTAGTTGACCTTAACAGCATGAACGGATCCTTCGTGAATGGCATTCGAGTAGAAAACCGCTGCTTACTGAAGGATGGCGACTTTATTCAAGTCGGCAACACTGAGTTTTTCTTCTTCGTCAGTGGTAGCTACCGCTCCCTCGAAGCTCTCCATCCAGAAATTTTGACGCGATTGATTCATCCCACCACAAAAGCGAGTACCCATGTGGATTACTCAGAAATTCGCGAGGAAATTTCCTTTAACTTAAATCTCAACTAAGGATCTCCACTCACAGACCGACTGAACGCGGTAAACTAGTCCAGTTGCCTAATTGCTGATTACAAGCTGCACTGGACTATGTCGTCGTTTTTGTTGGAAGTTGGAACGGAAGAACTCCCTGCTGCTTTTGTGGCGAGTGCGATCGAACAATGGAAAGTTCGCATTCCCCAAAGCTTTGCGGAACTGAAACTAGAACCTTCAGGGATTGAATTCTACGGGACTCCACGACGACTGGCAGTACTGGTGAAGGGACTGCCCCTGCAACAAGCCGACCAAACCGAGGAAGTGAAAGGGCCCCCCGCCCAGGCTGCCTTCAAAGATGGCCAGCCCACCAAAGCGGCAGAAGGATTCGCCCAGAAACAAGGCGTGGCGGTAACAGATTTGGAAATTCGGCCCACGGATAAAGGCGATTTTGTCTTTGTGCAGAAGCAGATTGCGGGGCGTCCGGTGGCGGAGTTGCTGACGGAATTGGTACCGCAGTGGGTCATGGGCTTGGACGGCAAGCGATTAATGCGTTGGGGGAATGGGGATGTCCGCTTTTCCCGGCCCGTGCGCTGGTTGGTGGCGTTGATCGATGACACGGTGCTACCGATTACCTTAACCAATGGGGCAGAAGCCGTTTACAGCAGCGATCGCCTCTCAGCAGGCCATCGGGTGCTGCATCCGGAGCCCATCAGCATTGCAACGGCAGATGACTATGTTGCCACGCTACGGAAAGCCTTTATCGAGGTGGATCCGGCTCAACGGGAGCAGACGATCGTTACCCAAGCCAAGGCGGCAGCCGCAGAAATTGGGGGTGTAGCGACGATTAACCCCGATCTATTGGCGGAAGTCGTGAACTTGGTGGAATATCCCTCGGCGGTGGTCGGGAAGTTTGATGATGAGTTTCTGGAGTTGCCTGCGGAAGTGGCGGTAACAGAAATGGAGAGCCATCAGCGCTACTTCTCCGTGCGCAAAGGCGAAAATTCGGCGGAATTGCTCCCCTATTTCATTACGATTTCCAATGGTGATCCGGCTAAGGCCACCATTATTGCCCAGGGGAATCAACGGGTGATTCGGGCGCGGCTCTCCGATGGCAAGTTTTTCTTTGATGCCGATCGCAAAGAGAAGCTAGAAAGTTTTCTGCCAAAGTTGGAAACCGTAACCTTCCAAGCCGATCTGGGTTCCATGCGAGCCAAGGCCGATCGGATTATGGTGATTGCGGGGCACCTGTGCGATCAGTTGGCGATTACGGGGACGCAACGGCAGTCGATCGAACGGGCGGCGTTGCTGAGTAAAGCGGACTTGGTAACACAGATGGTGGGCGAGTTTCCGGAACTGCAAGGGGTGATGGGTGAGAAGTATGCCCGTCACAGCGGGGAAGGCGAAGAAGTCGCGATCGCCATCATGGAGCATTACCTACCCAAGGGTGCCGGCGATTCCTTGCCCCAAACGTTGGCGGGTCAGGTGGTCGGTTTGAGCGATCGTCTAGACACGCTGGTTAGCATTTTCAGTTTGAATATGATTCCCAGTGGTTCTTCCGATCCCTTTGCGTTGCGGCGGGCAGCGAATGCAATTGTCAATATTACTTGGGCTGCCAATCTCCAAATCGATCTCCTAGCATTGCTAGAGACAATCATTCAGCAATTCAGCCAGCAGTACGAATCAGTCATGAAACTGAAGGCTGATACATTGCTGGTTGCGTTGAAGGACTTCTTCCTCCAGCGGGTGCAGACATTGTTGAAGGAAGAGCATAGCATCGACTATGACTTGGTGAATGCCGTAGTGGGTGAAAATGATGCCGACTATGCCGATCGAGCGCTGCGGGACTTGGTGAATGTGCGCGATCGAGCAGTGTTCTTGCAAACGATTCGCCAGGATGGACGGCTAGCACCGATCTATGCGGTGGTCAATCGGGCCTCGAAGTTGGCAGCCCAGGGAACGTTAGATTTCCAACAGACCGATGTGACGGCGGTAGTGAAACCTTCGCTGTTCCAGAAATCTTCGGAGCAGGCGTTTTATGATGCGTTGACGCAGTTACAAACCCAAACGGACTATGACCAGTTGGTGAGTTCCCTGGCCGCGATCGCGCCGACATTGACGCAGTTCTTTGATGGAGAAGACAGTGTTCTGGTGATGGATAAAGATCCTGCCATCAAACAAAATCGGTTGAATCTCTTGGGCGTCTTGCGCAACCGGGCACGGGTATTGGCGGATTTCGGCGCGATCGTGAAGTCGTAAACGTGAAATCGTAAATTATCCAACGTAGGCCGTCAAATTGTAGACCAGGAGCGGGGTATGCCAAAGGCGTCAATTATTGGGGTGGGCAAGTCAGGCAACGGCGCAGCGCGGTTACTGAAGGCCCAGGGCTGGGAGGTGACAATTCACGATCGGGGCCAGTCGGAAGCCTTGCAGACCCAAGCCACCAGTTTGATAGCAGAAGGAATTGCCGTATCTCTCGGTGATGGCTTTGATCCGACCTTGGTACAACCGGATTTGCTGGTGGTGAGTCCAGGAGTGCCGTGGGATGTCCCTAGTTTGGTGCAGGCGCGCAGCTTAGGCATCGTCACGATCGGTGAAATGGAGCTGGCTTGGCGAAATTTGCGCGATCGGCCCTGGGTCGCGATTACCGGAACCAATGGTAAAACGACGACGACGGCCTTAGTGGCGGCAATTTTTCAAGCCGCTGGCCACCATGCTCCGGCCTTTGGCAATATTGGCTATGGGGCCTGTGAAGTGGCATTGCTGGAGCAGCAGCCAGACTGGTGTGTGGCGGAGTTAAGCAGTTATCAAATCGAATCTGCGCCCACGATCGCGCCGCAGATTGCCCTGTGGACAACATTTACACCAGATCACCTCGCTCGCCACAAAACCATGGCGAATTATTTTGAAATGAAAGCGCGATTACTAGCGCGATCACAAATGCAAGTGTGGAATGGGGATGATCCCTACCTACGGCAGTTGGGCCTAGAGCAGGGCTTTCCGGTGCGGCAGAATGCTTGCTGGACGAGTGTTTCCGGTAAAGCTAATTTAGTGGGCAATCCTGAGTTAGGGATTTGGATCGAAGACAATCAAGTGGTTTTTCGGGGTGAGGCTGTACTCGCCGCAGATGCGTTACGAATGCCGGGAAGCCATAATCTACAGAACTTGTTAATGGCGGTGGCAACAGCCAAGTTGGCAGGTATTGACAATGCAGCGATCGCTCAAGCAATTACGGAATTTCCTGGCGTGGAACATCGGTTAGAACAGGTGATTTGCTGGCAGGGCATTGACTTTATCAACGATAGTAAAGCCACTAATTATGATGCAGCGGAAGTAGGGTTGGCATCCGTCCAAGCTCCGGCCATTTTGATCGCAGGTGGTGCACCCAAGGAAGGGGAAGATGGGGCGTGGCTCGCTCAAATTCAACGATCGGCGGCAGCGGTGTTACTGATTGGAGACGCCGCGGAACGGTTTGCCCAGCGCTTGCAGACTGTGGGATACAGTAATTGCGAAATTGTGGAAACGATGGATCGGGCCGTTCCCCGATCTGCGGAATTGGCGAAGGCGTTGGGAGCGAAGGTGGTGTTGCTGTCTCCGGCCTGTGCCAGTTTTGATCAGTATGACAATTTTGAACAGCGGGGCGATCATTTCAAGCGCCTCTGCTTAGAGACGCTCGGTTAAGTACGGCATTTGGTGAAGCATCAGGGAGTCTACGGATGCCCCATGATTTACGGCGCGATCGCCGTTGGGGTTTGTCGAGCTTGGATTTCGAGATAAATTAGCAGTGCATTAATATCCGCCGGATTGACGCCGCCAATGCGTGATGCTTGACCGATCGTTAAGGGGCGTACTTTACTGAGTTTTTCCCGCGCTTCTTTCGACAGGGTGGCAATGCTCACGTAGTCCAAATCCGCTGGCAGTTTACGGTGTTCCTGGCGGGCGATTTGTTCGATCTGCGTTTGCTGGCGGTGGATGTAGCCTGCATACTTAATATCGATTTCTGCGCCTTCCTTTTCCGATCGATCTAACTCCAGGTTGCCTAAATTGAAGCGATCGAGATCAACGTAGTGAAACCCTGGTTTACGCAACAGTTCCGCTAGGGTAATTGATCCTTTGATGGCTTGTTGAGTGTGGTCAGCAATGGCTTTACCAAGTTCGTCGTGTTCCTTCACCCGTGTTGTATGCAATCGCTCCTTTTCTGCGGCAATGTTTTCCTGTTTGCGCGTAAACAATTCCCAACGTCGATCGTCGATCAGCCCAATCTCCCGACCCAGGGGCGTTAAGCGTTGATCCGCATTGTCCGATCGTAGGATTAAGCGATACTCCGATCGACTCGTTAACATCCGGTAGGGTTCCCGCAAATCCTTCGTGCACAGGTCATCAATTAACGTTCCCAGATAACTCCCTTCGCGCGGGAAAATTATTTCACGCTCCCCCCGCACCAAGCGCGCCGCATTCACCCCTGCAACAAACCCTTGGGCAGCAGCTTCTTCGTAACCCGTTGTGCCGTTAATCTGGCCAGCACAGAATAGCCCTTGAATTTTCTTAGTCATCAAGGTGGGATAGCATTGCGTGGCTGGGAGGTAGTCGTACTCCACCGCATAGGCCGGACGCAGCATGACGCATTTCTCCAGTCCCGGTAACGATTGCAACATCGCTAGCTGCAACCGTTCTGGCAATCCCGTGGAAAATCCTTGGACATAGATTTCAGGAATGTCTCGGCCTTCCGGTTCCAGGAAAATTTGATGACTTTCCTTATCAGCAAAGCGGACGATTTTATCTTCAATGCTGGGGCAATAGCGCGGGCCTTTGGCATCCACCCAGCCGCCGTAGACTGGGGACAGATGCAGGTTTTCCCGAATAATCCGGTGGGTCTCCGCCGTGGTGCGGGTCAGATAGCAGGGCACCTGGAGCCGCTCTTGCCAAGCCGTTGGGTCAAAGCTAAACCACCGCACGTCCTCATCTCCTGGCTGCGGTTCCAGGATATCGAAGTTGATCGATCGGCGATCGACACGGGCCGGAGTTCCCGTTTTCAGCCGTCCCGTTTCAAAGCCGAGACGATTCAGGGTATCGGTCAAGCCCGTAGCCGCAAATTCGCCCGCCCGTCCCGCTTCCATGGATTTATCACCCACCCAAATGCGTCCCCCCAGGAAGGTGCCCGTGGTGAGAATGACCGCTTTGCAGGCAAAGGCAACGCCAAAGTAGGTTTGCACGCCGATAATGTCGTCATTGGCCCCCAGAACCAAATCCGTCACCATCCCTTCCCGCAGGGTGAGGTTGGACTCCGTTTCCACAATCCCCTTCATGACAGCGGCGTATTCCCGCTTGTCCGACTGCGCGCGCAAGGCCCAGACCGCAGGGCCACGGGAGGAGTTGAGAATGCGCTTTTGCAGGTAGGTTCGATCGGCGACCCGACCCATTTCGCCGCCCAAAGCATCAACTTCATGCACCAGTTGGGACTTGGCGGGCCCACCGATCGCCGGGTTACAGGGTTGCCATGCCACCCGATCGAGGTTCAGCGTCAGCAACAGGGTGCGACAGCCTAAGCGTGCCGAGGCCAGCGCTGCTTCGCAGCCGGAATGGCCCGCGCCAACCACAACAACATCGTAGGCATCGATAAAGTCAACAGGTGCGTTCATGGGCTATAGGGATTGTTGAACGATCGAGCAAATCGGGCTGGCACTCCCAAATTGTTTGATGAGGATACCAACCCCCTATTTTAGCGGGTATCTTCAATCCTCGGGTGATGGGATTGTCAGCGTTGTGGGGAATGGCCTTGGCGGGGGCGATTGGGATCGCGATCGTTGCGAAATGCAATGAAATACGGGCGATCCGCAGGGCGCGATCGTAGAATCGAGACAGGGGGACTGCTGCAATTTCAGGTGTAATTTCAGTCGAGTGAATATTTCCAGAAGGACTTTGAAGATCAGGACTTTGAAGATATTGTTGCGGGTTCTCCCGTGATTCTGCCTAAGTGATTCCGTTATGGCAAAACCCCAGTGGTTAGGTTGGTTGATAGCGTTACCCAGAAAAGTGTGGCTCACGATCGCTGGGCTGATGCATGATGATGGGCACGGTCGGCCATCCAGCAACCGTCGTCGCTGGCGGTGGAATCGTTGGAAAATTCTGCTGGGATTGGTCGGCTTGCTGATTCTGCTGCGATTGCTTCCCTGCCTGGTTCCGATTCGTGCTACTGACTTGGTACAGGACGATCGCGCGATCGAATTCCGAGATCGCCATGGGACAGTTTTAGGGACCTTGCTAACCCGCGACCAAGACCATACCGCAGTAGTGCCGATCGAACGGGTGTCTCCCTGGTTTCTGCAAGCGATCGTTGCGGCGGAGGATAAGCGGTTTTACAGCCATGGCGCGGTGGATTGGTGGGCGATGGGACGGGCGATCGGGCAAGTTGTTACGACCCGTGAAGTCGTCAGTGGTGGCTCGACCATAACCATGCAGTTGGCTCGTATGATCGATCCAAAACCCCGGACGATCGCCAGTAAGCTCCAGGAAATTTGGGTCTCTTGGCGTTTGTGGGCAGGGATGGATCGCCGCGAGATTTTACACAGTTATGTCAACCGTTTGCCCATGGGGGGCAATGTGTATGGCGTAGAAGCAGCATCCAAGGTCTATTTTGGCATTCCAGCCCAGGATTTGAGTTTAGCGCAGGCGACGTTGCTGGCAGCGATTCCCAATGCCCCCAATCGACTCAATCCCCACGAACACTGGGATCGGCTCAAACGACGGCAACACTATGTCCTCGATCGCCTCGTTGCCGATCGGCTGATTACTCCAGAACAACGCGATCTGGCCTGGGCGGAAGTGGTGACGTTACAACCCCGCCAGCAGGGTATTCTTGCTGCTCCCCATTATCTCTTTTGGGTCGCGAAGCAATTACCCAAAACCCATCCAGCCCAGATTACCACCAGCTTAGATTTGCCCCTCCAACAATTTGTGGAAGCTCAAGTGCGCCAGGTGTTGGAAACACTGCAATCCTATAACGTGCAGCAGGCAGCGGCGATCGTGTTGGATAATTCCACAGGAGACGTGTTGGCCTACGTGGGATCTCGGGATTACTTCGCAGAATCGGAAATGGGGCGCAACGATGGCGTGCAAGCATTGCGGCAACCGGGTTCAACCTTGAAGCCATTTCTGTATGAATTAGCATTGGAAAAACAGATCATTAAACCGAATACAATTCTGGCGGATGTTCCGGCTCACTATGGAAGTCCTGGTGCGCAACTTTACAGTCCCACAGACTATAGTGAAACCTTTCAAGGGCCTGTGCGGGTTCGCATTGCCTTAGCTAATTCCCTCAATATTCCTGCGGTGCGAGTACTGGAAAAGGTGGGGGTTGCTACGTTTCTCGATCGCTTGCATCAATTGGGTTTTCGGCACCTCACCCAAACGCCGACTTACTACGGGCTAGGACTAACGCTAGGCAGTGGGGAGGTGAGTTTGTGGGAGTTGGCCTATGCCTATCAAGTGATGGCCAATCAAGGTCGATCGCCGCAAGCTTCTTCGCGAACCTCCGTGGATGTGGGTCTGCCGCAAGCCCCGCAGCTTAAACCGACGGCTTACCATCGGGATGCGGCGGCAACCTGGGCGTTGATTGCCGACATGTTGAGCGATCGCCATGCACGGGCCAAGTCCTTTGGCCTGAATTCGCTGTTGAGTTTACCGTTTCCGACGGCGGTTAAAACGGGCACCTCGTCAGATTTTCGGGATACGTGGACAGTGGGCTTTAGTCGAGAGTACACAGTGGCGACGTGGGTGGGCAATTTTACCGGAGAACCCATGCGGCAAATTTCAGGAGTGACGGGGGCGGCTCCGCTGTGGAATCAAATCATGGTGCATTTACATGGGCAGCGGGAACCGGAAGCGCTACCCAAACCGACGGGACTCGTGCAGCGTCCGATTTGTGCGTTGTCTGGGCTGAAACCCACACACGCCTGTCCAACGATCGTCCAGGAATATTTTTATCCAGAGGACTTAACTGCCTATGAACAAAGCCAGGATACTGCTGATCTGACCGTAGCGCAGACACCAGCGCAGTCGAGATCGAAACAGTCTACAGTACGGCTGAATTTACCTGCGGAGTACAACGAATGGATGGCCCAGCAATCTCAAGCAAAACGCTGGAATCAGCAACTAAGAATTATTTCCCCTCAGGAAGGTGATCAGTTTTTACTGGTATCAGATCGGGGTCATCCGTCAATTCAATCTTCACAAAAAGAGTCTGAACGACAACGCCTAGAATTTAAAGTGTCAACCCAGTCTCAACAGTCGATCGAGTGGATACTTAATGGAAAAACTATTGCTAAAACATCAAACCAGTCATTGTTTTGGGAAATGAAACCAGGAACTTGGACGCTTGAAGTGAAGCAAGGTCAAGTGAAGCAGGGTCAAGTGAAGCAGGGCCAAGAGACCGATCGGGTCCGCTTTCGGGTGGAGATGGCAGAACCCGAAAGCGATCGACGGGGATTTTCCACAGGAGCCGGTGATTAAGCAAATATTCAAATTTCTGCCCTCTCCTTGGTCACGGCATCGGACGTTTCGCGAAGTCCCTGCATAGCAGAATTGGAAAATCGCAAAACGTGTAACTGATTAACCGCTGCCTGCACTTCTTCGCGAGTGCCTAATCAATGGCAAGACTGACAGGACAGATTTTTCTGCCCCCGTCGTTCAATTTTGACCCCGATCGAGCTCCGCGAATGCCGTCTGAAGCTGTTGGCAAAGGATCCGGTGGGCCTGCCCATTACTGCCCACAAGACCGCCCCATTGACTCACATCCGCTTGGTTGTACCGCAACACAGACTGATCGAACCGCGTTAACAGTCCGCCCGCCTCCTGCAAAATCAACTCCGGAGCCGCAAAATCCCAATCTTTGGGTGCAGAATGACCCGATAGAGAAATATATAAATCAGCCGTTTGATCAACAATTGCTGCAATCTTACAACCCACACTGCCGATCGAAACTTGAGAAGCAACCGTTAATTGCTTTAATAACGCCTCTAGGGATGGACTTCGATGACTACGACTAGTCACTAAAATCATTTCTTCGATCGTCTTTTTCCGACTCACCTTCGCTGATTTGGGCTTACCGCCTTGCTGTTCTACCAAGGTGCCCTTTCCTGCGATCGCGCTATACAGCTTGCCCATCGCCGGACAAGCCACCACCGCCACCACCGGACGCCCTTGGTGCGTCAGTGCAATCTGTACGGCATATTCTCCGGTGTTATTGATGTAATCCTTAGTGCCATCCAACGGATCAATCACCCAAACCCAATCCTTCCCAAGTCTTTCCTTGGGGTCTTGCGTTTTAAAGGTCTCTTCACTGAGATAGGCAAAATCATCCAATCCCAATTGGAACTGCAACATCGTTAGAATATGTTGATTTGCCGCTAGATCGGCACTCGTTACGGGACTCTCACTTGTGCCCTTGACCTCAAAGCCGCCCGATCGCGCCTGTAATAAAATATCCGCCGCCTGCCAGCCCACGGTACGCGCTAGATTACGAAATTCTCCTAAGCGTTCTGCGATCGCCATACTGTTCCCTACCCATTCCAACCAACAATGTTAGATTCTTATTCTGTTAAGAACGATAATCCAACAAAAAAGGCATAGCAGCGCCATGCCCCACTAGTGTATTCTTTCTTATCAATTTCGTTTAATCTGTGTCGATTGATATCTTGACCTCAGACCAACCTGTCAGACTGAATTGCTCAAGCTCATGCCTCAGGTTTATTTCTCAGATCCAATTTCTCAGACCCATTTCTCAAACCCATTTCTCAGACCCATTTCTCAGACCTTGCGGTTTACTCGCTGAGAAATTCCGTCTCAAGCCTCAAGCATCCTGGGCGGGTTGAGCGATCGGTGCAAAGGCCGAAACCCAGTAGCGACGGCAACTCCAGAGCAACCCAGCCCCCACCGCTAAATAAATTAAACCTCGCACTTCAAAGCTGACGCCCGCTGCCCGTAAGACAATACCAATGCCCATCATGGCTACAATCAGCCCGATCGTTTTGGCTCCAAACATTTGGAAAATACTCTTCAACGGATTCGGTTCCTGGAGGCTGTCCACCCGATCGATGACCCGTCCAGCGGTTTTATCCAGCACCAGTTTGCCTTTCATCAGGCCCACGGCCAGGGCGATCGCGCCAATGCTGAGATGACGGGGATCCAAATCACCCAGGTACGGAAAATGGAACCAAAATACACTGCCCATGGTGAGCAAGCCTGCGCCCACTAAGGTCCAAATGGATGCGGCTATCCAGAGGTGCTGCTGTCGATTCAGTCCACTCCAACGACCTTCCCTCCAACGACCTTCCATAGGGTATCTCCGGAAATGTAACGAAACGATTAACAATTATAGACGTTGGGGGAAACCAGTGCTAGCGCGATCGCGTGGTCAGATCATCGAAATCCTGCTATTTCCATCCTGCATGATGCACGATGGGGCAACTCTGCAACCCACCCGAAAAAAAGAGACGTCCCCGAGGGAACGCCTCTAGAAGTGTTCAAACGTTCAAAGCTCAAGTTTTCAAAGCTCAAGTTTTCAAAGCTCAAACGTTCAAACTGGCTAGCCTAGCATCTGCCTAAGCGAGGGGGGCTTGCTCTCGATCGGCAAGGCGAGATTCGCTAGCATCGCTAAAGAGGGCGTTATACACCCAACCTGCTAGCAAAGCCCCCACAATGGGTGCAACCCAAAACAACCAAACTTGGCTAAACAACTCTGCACCCGCAAAAATCGCGGGGCCAGTACTGCGAGCCGGATTCACAGACGTATTCGTCACCGGAATGCTAATTAAGTGAATCAGGGTTAAGCCCAACCCGATCGCCACAGGAGCCAGTCCTTGGGGGGCACGCCGATCGGTGGAACCCAAAATAATCATCAAGAAGAAGAACGTCATCACAATCTCGGTGATCAGGCAAGCAGCGAGGGAGTAGCCCGCTGGGGAATGGACGCCAAACCCGTTCGTTGCCAGGGGATTGCTGCCAGTCAAGGCAAAATCAGGTCGGCCACTGGCGATCAAAAAGATAACGCCAGCGGACGCCGTTGCACCGAGCACCTGAGCCACGATGTAGGGTAACAGGTCAGAGGCCGGAAAGCGTTTGCCCGCCCACAGTCCAAAGGAAACTGCCGGATTGAGATGGCAGCCGGAAATGTGACCGATCGCGTAGGCCATGGTGAGCACAGATAAACCAAAGGCGATCGCGACCCCCAACGCACCAATTCCCGTGGGTAGGGTGCCAATCACTTTGCCCGCATTATCCGCCAGCGTAGACGAAGTAAAACTCGCAGCCAGTACGGCACTGCCGCACCCGCCAAGAACGAGCCAAAACGTCCCAAAAAATTCTGCGGCACAGCGTTTCATTAATGACATAGGCAAGACTCCATTTTGTTTGAATTAATACTTTGATAATGAGAAGAATCTAAGGAGAACTACTGAGCTCTACGATCGTTGAATCCAGATAACCCCTGGAACTACAATGGCAATTACCGTAGGAATACCATTGTAATTCTGCGTTACATCTATCTATCCAAATCGATTTATTGATCAAATACCTCTATCCTAAGGAAGTTCTAAGCTCCAAGACCGAGTCCCTAAGAACCTACAGGCGAAAGCTGCCGTTTTTCCTGCGAAATCTAAGGAATTTATAAGATTTTGCTGTAAAATGGCGTGACAAAAGGCTCCATGGAAAATGTCACCAGCCCCCAGGGTGTCTACAGGCACGATCGACGGCGGTTGTCGAGCTTGCAGCGTTGGATGTGCCAAATCACACCACACGATCGGCCCTGCCCCTTGGGTTATGGCAATGGTCTGAATGCCAAACTGTCGCAGGTAGGCGAACACGTCCGCCTGGGTCGCGCAACCGGGAGGCTGGAAATTGGCGGAACAAATGGCATACTCTACAAAAGGCAACACGGTGTCAAATCCAGGTTTCCAACTACCGCCGTCGATGACCACAGGAATCCCTAAGCGTTTCGCTTCCTGGGCGATCGCAGCACTCAAGGCCATCTGATGCCCATCGATCAAAACAACATCGGTATCAGCTAACAGCGCTTGTAAGGGTTCCTGGGGAAGACTATCGGCAGGAACCTGAGTTCTTTGGGCATTCAGGGAAATGACCGATCGATCGCCCGTGGCCTGGGTGATCACAATCGACGACACCGGGGGCGACGCCGTCTGCTCCGGAGTTAAATCCATCAAGCGCACCCCACAGCTTTCCAAATCAGCGTGAATCAGCGACGTAATCGGGTGCTGGCCCACCGAACTCAGCAACGTCGCCGCGCCTCCCAGGGCTGCAAAGGCCACCGCCGCATTGGTCGCAGGCCCCCCAGCGGAAATGAGTGATTCGATCGCCACTACTTTCTGATTGGCCTGGGGCGGTGCCTCTGCCAGGTAGATAAAATCCACGGTGGTTAATCCGATAAATAATCCCCGTGCCATTGGTTTTCTCCTCCCAGCAATCTGTCCTCCGATCGCCCATTTTCGCCTATGATTCCTCCATGGAAATTTGTGCAGGCACGTTATATCTCGTCGGAACGCCGATCGGCAACCTGGAGGACATGACCTTTCGGGCCATTCAGGTATTGCAACAGGTGGATTGGATTGCAGCGGAGGACACCCGCCACACGGGTAAGCTGCTCCAGCACTTCCAAATCAAAACCCCACAACTGAGCTACCACGAACACAATCGCACAGCGCGGATCCCGGAGTTGCTCGATCGCTTGCAGCAGGGGAAATCGATCGCCCTCGTCACCGATGCAGGAATGCCCTGTGTCTCGGATCCGGGCTATGAATTGGTGAAAGCCTGTGCCGAGGCGGGATTTCCTGTCGTCCCAATTCCGGGCGTGACGGCAGCGATTACGGCCTTGGCAGCTTCGGGGTTACCTTCCGATCGCTTCGCCTTTGAGGGATTTCTGCCTGCAAAAACGAAGGAGCGCGATCGGGCCTTGGAAGCCTTGCAAACGGAAACCCGCACCTTAATTTTCTACGAAGCGCCCCACCGTTTACGCGATACCCTAGCATCGTTTCAGTTGGCCTTTGGGGACGATCGGGCCATGACGATCGCGCGGGAACTGACGAAGCTCCATGAGGAATTTTGGCGCGGGACGATTGCTGCCGCGATTGAACATTACAAAACCCGCGAACCCCAAGGCGAATATACCTTGATCGTCGCGGGTACTGTTCCGAAAACCGTGGAGCTAACGGAGGCTGTATTGAAAGCAGAGTTGCTGGCGTTATTGCGTCAGGGGATATCCCGATCTCAGGCCAGTCGTCAGTTAGCCCAACAGACTGGAATGGCTCGCCGTCCGTTGTACCAACTAGCGTTGGAATTGCCGGATGAGGACGAGGTAGACTGAATTCACTTGTCATTGCGAAAGATTCGATCCCCCTAAGTCCCCCTTAATAAGGCGGACTTTGAGTGAATTTAGGCTCAGACTAGAGATTTTAAATCTGATTCTTGGACTTTCTTTGATTTTCTCTAGTCCCCCCCTTATTACGGGGGGCTAGGGGGATCGAATTCTCAGGGGTACTAGGAAGAGATCGAGGCGAGATCGAGTCATTCCTAGGCAGATCCTAGGCAATCAAGCCATCTTGTTTAGCCATGTGCAGAATTAAATCCACCACCCGGTTGGAATAGCCCCACTCATTGTCATACCAGGCCACTACTTTAAAGAAATGGTCGTTCAATTGCATTCCCGCCCCCGCATCAAAAATGCTGGAGTGGGAATCGCCTTGGAAATCGGTGGAAACGACTTCTTCATCGGTATAGCCCAAAATGCCCGTTAAACCATTGTGGGAAGCGGCTTCCATCGCATCGCAAATCTCGGTGTAGGTCGTTGCTTTTTCCGTTTTAAACGTGAGGTCAACCACCGAGACATCGGGCGTGGGCACCCGGAAGGCCATACCCGTTAGTTTCCCTTTCAGTTCCGGTAACACTAACGCCACGGCTTTAGCCGCTCCGGTGGAGGCAGGAATGATGTTTTGCGCCGCACCCCGGCCTCCGCGCCAGTCTTTTTTACTGGGGCCATCCACCGTGGGCTGGGTGGCGGTCATGGCGTGCACGGTGGTCATCAAGCCTTCCGCAATGCCAAACTTATCGTTCAACACTTTCGCGATCGGGGCGAGGCAATTGGTGGTGCAACTGGCGTTGGACACGATCGTGTCCACTTGGGGATCAAAGCTGTCGTGGTTGACGCCCATGAGTAAGGTTTTGACACGCTCGGGATCCTTCGTCGGAGCGGAAATGACAACGCGCTTCGCTCCCGCTTGCAGGTGTTTGGACGCCCCCTCGTGGTCAGTAAACAATCCCGTGCATTCCACAACATAATCAACGCCCAATTTATCCCAGGGCAGTTCTGCGGGATTACGAATCGCGGTACAAGCCACTAATTGCCCATTGACGACAATTCCTTCTGGGGTGGATTCGATCGATTGGTGCAGCGTGCCATGGGTGGAATCGTATTTCAATAAATAGGCCAAATTATCGGGCGGAACAAGGTCGTTAATTCCGACGAATTCAATTTCTGGGTGGTCAAATCCAGCCCGCAATACCAAACGTCCAATGCGTCCAAATCCATTGATACCAATCTTAACGGCCATGGGATCTCTCCTGAATGTCAGAATGTGTGAGTGACAAAATGTTCAAAAATTGAGTGGTGTTAACCGCAGTGCTGGTACGCACCTACCTAGAATTCATTCGTCGATCGCGACGTGGTGGATCCCCCCAGCCCCCCTTAATAAAGGGGGAACCGGAAATAGAGAGGGAACTGGAAATTCAAATTAGGAGAATCGCAAATGCGGGTTTGTTCAAAGTCCCCCTTATTTTGTTCAAAGTCCCCCTTAATTAAGGGGGATTTAGGGGGATCGAAACCGCTGCGATCGACGATATTTTTGCTCTACTGAGGACGATATTTTTGCTCGACTAAGACTGTGAGTTGAGATTGTGAGTTGAGATTGTGAGTTACTAGGAAATGTTGAAAAATGAACGATCGAAATCACCGAGCAATTTTGCAAAACAACGATCGAAGCTATGCAAGGGGACAAAGAGAGGGTTGGGAATCATTCAGCATTCACGATACCGCCTCTCTGTCTGGGGATCGGAATTCGTAAGCTTTTCGTTAATTTGTTCCAGGATGGTTGACAGGAGGCGAAAGGCCCCAAGGGGGTGGGATCAGGGCTTATCATGGTTTGGGTAATTGCTCACGTGCACCTAATCTCCATGCCAACCAAACCCTATCAACCCCTTTTACTGCGTCTGCTCCATGGCGTAAATAGTATTTTGGTCATCCTGGCTCTCATCAGCGGCTATTGCGTCTATAACCAGTTTGATGGGCGCTGGGGCAAGCTGGCGATCCCCAGAATTAATGCGATTATCGACATTCACGGCACGATCGGGCTGACGTTTTTCCTTTTTCTACCGCTGTTTGCCCTCTACAGCCTCACCCTAGGCCAACGGCGCTTGGCAGGATACAAGGCCCTAGGCAAGTTAAGTCAGGTGAACAAGCCGATTTGGTGGGTGACGCTGCATCGGCTGACGAATACAGCGATCCTGTTGGCAGCCTGGATGGCCTGGGGGTCGGGTAAGCTGATGGACGAAACCTGGCTACCAATGGGGCAAGTAGATCACAGTGCCTACCTAGCCCATCTGATCAGTTGGTTAGTACTCTTCATTTGCCTTGGCTTGCACCTGTTGATGGGGATCAAAGTTGGGGGAACGCCACTACTGCTGTCCATGGCCTCTATTAAATATCGCCCAGAAGATAGTCCCCAGCTATGGCCGGCCCAAGCTAAGCAATGGTTGGTCGATCGCGGCTGGCTGAAATAGCACTGCTGGCCGAGATGTCACTGCTAGCCGATCCCGTAGCTGCACGATCGGTCACCCCAGGTTCGCCTGGGTTCGCCTGGGTTCGCCTGGATTCGACTGTGCAGAATCGATATTCCCTTGGGGATCGGCTGGTATGCTGGAATCCAGCGTAGGCAAGGGCGATCGGGGATCAACCATTGGCCTTCTCCCCAGAGTCCAGTAGTCTGTGGCAAAAGGATATGTCAAAGTAAAGATGTAGTTTTTGTAAGGTTGCGGAGGAAGACTTTGCCCAGCAAGCTTCGATCGCAATACTGAAGAAATGTGGAAAAACGTTTCTCGCGTTTTTTCCGATCTTTCAATTCCCCTTGCAAACCGCAGTCGCGTGGAACTTGCCCTATGAACAGCCGATTTCTTGAGCGTCTTCACAGCCCTGAGCGTCCCGTCCTTGTCTTTGATGGCGCAATGGGCACCAATATCCAATCCCAAAATCTCACCGCAGAGGATTTTGGGGGCGCGGAGTATGAAGGCTGCAATGAATATTTGGTCGTGACGAAACCGGAGGCGATCGCCAAGGTTCACCGGGATTTCCTTGCGGCGGGCGCAGATGTGATCGAAACCGATAGCTTTGGGTCCAGTCCGCTGGTGCTGGCGGAGTATGATCTGGCTGATCGGGCCTACGAGTTGAGCAAAAAATCCGCTGAATTGGCCCGCCGTTGTGCTGATGAGTTTTCCACACCAGAGAAGCCTCGCTTTGTCGCGGGTTCGATCGGCCCTGGCACCAAACTCCCTACCCTCGGTCACATCACCTACGACGAACTCAAGGCAAGCTTCACCACCCAGGCCGAGGGCTTATACGACGGGGGTGTGGATCTATTCATCGTCGAAACCTGTCAGGACGTGTTGCAGATCAAGGCCGCGTTGAACGCGATCGAATCCGTCTTTGCCAAAAAAGGATCGCGGTTGCCCTTGATGGTGTCCGTGACGATGGAAGTTCAAGGCACGATGTTGGTGGGCACGGATATTTCGGGTGTGCTGGCGATTTTGGAACCCTACCCGATTGATGTCTTGGGGCTGAACTGTGCTACTGGCCCCGATCGCATGGCGGAACATATTAAGTATCTAACGGAAAATGCCCCGTTTGTCGTCTCCTGCATTCCCAACGCGGGGTTGCCGGAAAATATCGGTGGCCATGCCCACTACAAACTGACGCCGCTAGAAATGCGCATGGCGTTGCATAAATTTATCGAAGACTGGGGCGTGCAGGTCATCGGGGGCTGCTGTGGAACCCGACCCAGCCACATCCAAGCCTTGGCCGAGTTGGCCGCTGAAATGACGCCCAAGCCGCGATCGGTGCGCATTTCAGAAAATCCCACCACGCGGGAGCCGTTGCAATATACCCCCTCAGCAGCTTCCATCTATTCCGCCCAACCCTACGAGCAGGACAATTCGTTCCTGATTGTGGGCGAACGCTTGAACGCCAGCGGTTCCAAGAAAGTGCGGGAATTGCTCAACGAAGATGATTGGGATGGCTTGCTCGCGATCGCGAAATCGCAGGTCAAAGAAGGCGCACACGTTTTGGATGTCAACGTAGACTACGTGGGGCGCAACGGTGAGCGAGACATGAAGGAATTGGTTTCGCGATTGGTGACGAATACAACGTTGCCCTTGATGCTCGACTCCACGGAATGGACGAAGATGGAAGCGGGCCTCAAGGTAGCGGGCGGCAAGTGCATTCTGAACTCGACCAACTACGAAGATGGCGACGAGCGCTTCTTCAAGGTGTTGGAACTGGCCAAGGAATACGGGGCCGGGGTCGTCATCGGTTGCATTGACGAAGAGGGCATGGCGCGCACGGCGGAGAAAAAATTCCAAATCGCCCAGCGGGCCTACCGGGATGCGGTGGAGTTTGGCATTCCGCCCCATGAAATTTTCTACGATACCTTAGCCTTACCCATTTCCACCGGGATTGAGGAAGACCGGGAAAATGCCAAAGCCACGATCGAATCCATCCGCATGATTCGGGAAAATCTACCCGGTGTGCATTTCATGCTGGGGGTTTCCAACGTGTCCTTCGGCTTAAGTCCAGCGGCGCGGATTACGTTGAATTCCATGTTCCTCCATGAGGCGATGCAGGTGGGCATGGATGGCGCGATCGTCTCCGCTGCCAAGATTTTGCCATTATCGAAAATCAGCGAGGAACACCAGAAAGTTTGCCGGGATTTGATCTACGACAATCGCGCGTTTGACGGCAATATCTGCACCTATGATCCGTTAACTAAGCTGACGGAAGTCTTTGCCGGGGTCAGTACAAAGGATGCCCGAGCCAGCAGTTCCCTCGCTGATTTACCGATCGACCAACGCCTGAAGCAACACATTATCGACGGTGAGCGGATTGGTTTAGATGACGCTTTGAAGATTGCCCTAGAGGAAGGCCACAAAGCGCTGGATATTATTAATACCTTCCTGCTAGATGGTATGAAAGTGGTGGGGGAATTGTTTGGCTCCGGTCAAATGCAATTGCCCTTTGTGTTGCAGTCAGCGGAAACCATGAAGTCAGCGGTGGCGTTTCTGGAACCCTTTATGGAGAAGGTGGAAGGAGAAACGGACGATCGGGGCAAAGGTAAATTCCTGATTGCGACCGTTAAGGGGGATGTCCATGACATTGGTAAAAACCTCGTGGATATCATCCTGACTAACAACGGTTACAAGGTTGTTAACTTAGGCATTAAACAAACCGTTGACGCGATCGTGGATGCCTACGAACAACACAAACCCGATTGCATTGCCATGAGTGGCTTGTTAGTGAAGTCTACAGCATTCATGAAAGAGAATCTGGAGGTCTTCAATGAGAAGGGTATTACGGTTCCGGTGATTTTGGGAGGGGCAGCCCTGACGCCTAAGTTCGTCTATGGTGATTGTCAGGATGCCTACAACGGGCAAGTGATTTACGGGAAGGATGCCTTTGCCGATTTGACCTTTATGGATCGGCTCATGCCTGCCAAACAGCAGAAGGCTTGGAGCGATACGGAAGGATTCACCGGAGAATTTGCCCAATTTAACCAAAAGGGCAAAAAGGCGATCGAACAGGCGGAACGGGAACTGAACGGGGATGTTGCGCCGAAGTCCGATGAGCCGGAGGTGATTGATACGGTGCGATCGGAGGCGGTGGACATTGAGATTCCACGACCCACGCCACCCTTCTGGGGCACCAAGATTCTCACAGCAGCAGAGTTAAATCTAGAAGAACTCTTCTGGCACATGGATTTGCAAGCGCTGATTGCGGGGCAGTGGCAGTTCCGTAAACCGAAGGAACAGTCCCGTGAGGAGTACGATGCGTTCCTGGCGGAGAAGGTATATCCGGTATTGGAGGAATGGAAAGCGAGACTCCGCAATGAGCAATGGCTAGAACCGACGTTGGTCTATGGCTATTTCCCCTGTGCGGCGGAAGGCAATTCGGTGCATGTGTACGATCCCTTGGTAATTGAGCAGGGCTTAACGCCGCAAACTGCAACTCCGTTCGTGACTTGGCAATTCCCGCGCCAGAAGTCCTTGCGTCGTCTTTGCATTGCTGATTTCCTTCGCCCGATCGAACAAAATACGTTTGATGTGTTGCCGATGCAGGCGGTGACGATGGGGGAAATTGCGACGGAGAAGGCGCAGGAACTCTACAAGGGCAATAGCTACACCGATTATCTCTATTTCCACGGGATGGCGGTGCAGTTGGCGGAAGCGCTGGCGGAGTGGAGTCACGCGCGGATTCGTCGGGAGTTGGGCTATGGCGAGTTGGAGCCGGATAATATTCGCGATATGTTGGCGCAACGCTATCAGGGTTCGCGCTATAGCTTTGGGTATCCCGCTTGTCCGAACGTGATGGATCAGGTGCCGCAGTTGCAGTTGTTGGCGTGCGATCGGATTGGGATGCACATTGATGAGAGTGAGCAGTTGTATCCGGAGCAATCCACGACAGCGTTTGTAGTGTATCACCCCGTCGCGAAGTACTTTAGTGCGTAGGAACGAGTTCGCGTGATGGATTTCCCTGGGGCGATGGCCATGAGGCATTACCCCAGGGCTAGTTCTTTGTGCCAAAATGTAGGGAGTAGAACCTAATGCCCCGTAAGGACTTGTTCCATGACTTAGTTAAACAGGCTTTAAGCCAATCGGGTTGGGTGATTACAGATGATCCGCTTTATCTAAGCATCGGTGATGTGAACATCCAGATTGATTTGGCAGCAGAGCCGTTAATTGCCGCAGAAAAGGAAGGACAAAAAATCGCAATCGAAGTGAAGAGCTTTGTGAATACTTCCAAAATCACGGCATTCTATGCTGCACTAGGTCAGTACTTGACTTACAAAGTTGCTTTGAAGTTGGAGGAACCCGATCGTTCGCTTTACTTAGCAATTCCCATAGCAACCTACGAATCATTATTTCAAGAGGTTCTAATTCAAGCAACGCTGCGTGACTATCCAATCAAGCTGATTGTGTATGATAAGTTAACCCAGGAGATTGAGCTATGGAGAGACTAGAATACTACCGTCAATGCCTTCAACAATTCCTGGCAAATTATGCCAATTATGGTGCGAAACGCGAAGGCTTGGAAACGCAGGTGATTGTTGATACAACTCATGATCATTATCTTTTATTGAGGACGGGTTGGGAGAAGAATAAACGCATTCACACTTGCATTTTTCATTTTGATATTAAAGATGGCAAGATTTGGGTTCAGGAAAATAATACGGATATTGAGATCGATCGAGATCTAGAAGAGATGGGAATTTCCAAGCAAGAGTTGGTGATTGGATTTCATCATCCTTCGATGCGGGAATGTTCGGATTATGCGATCGCGTGATGATGCTAATAGAAGTCAGTGCGATCGGATTAGCCCGCCTATTGATGAGAGTGAGCAGTTGTATCGATCGCGATCAACAACAGTTGTGTGGTTTATCACCCCGTCGCGAAGTACTTTAGTGCGTAGCGTCTAGAATGGAATCGATCGGTATCTCTTGGGATTCTGCCGATCGATTCCCCAAGTTCGCTTTGGATTGAGACCGGTCTTGAAAGTAATGCGGAGCGATCACCTATGGTTCTTGCGACAGACAAAACTGCCATCAACAACGAATCCTATACGGCTGAACAATACCTTGAGTTGGAGGTTTCAGCCGAAACTCGTAGCGAATATTGGAATGGAGAAATTGTGCCCATGTCTGGTGGAACCCCGACACACAATAAAATCAGCAGTAACATGAATGGACTCCTGTGGTTAGGGTTGAAGGGGAAGCCTTACGATCTTTTTATTGCGGATCAACGTCTTGCGATTCCCGATCGCAACATTTATGCCTATCCCGACATCATGATCTTACCGCGTCCGATCGAGCTTCAAGCCGGACGAAAAGATACGGTAATAAATCCAATTTTGATTGCTGAAGTATTGTCTGATTCGACTGAGGCGTACGATCGAAATAAAAAGTTTTCTGCGTATCGGACGATTTCTACATTTCAAGAGTATGTATTAATTGACCAATATCAGCCCCATGTTGAACATTACGTTAAACAGGGTTCCCATCAGTGGCTTTTCACAGAATACGATGGTTTGGATCAGCAAATTATGCTGACTTCGATCTCGGTTGAAATTAGTTTGGTAGATTTATATGAGAATGTTGTCTTTGAATGAGAGTCTTGTCTTTGGTTCAGGTATAAAGGTTTTAATGTGACTGCTTGGATTGGTATGCCCATATGAAGCCTTTCCCCGATCGTGAGGTCAATAATAATTCGTAAGTCCCCCAACATTTTGCTCTCACCCATTTTGGGTTTTCGGGGTATGGTGTCTGTAGAGTTTGTCCACTTATTACTTAGCATTTCCAAAATAGACACTAACTAAATTAACAAGTACATAAATCGCTGTCAGTAGAGGACACCACATATAGCGGTTGGATAACCGAACCTTTTAGTCATGATTTATTGACCGCCTTGATAACAAGCAATCCTCAAAGCTAAAAGCTTCATCATCCAGAAAATTCACGATCGCCATTTCGATCACAGCCTCCATCGGGCATTCCAACTCCTCAGCCTTTTCCGCCAAAGCTACCTTCACATAATCGGGCAAATGTTCCAGCAAAGTCGCGATCGCCTCTGCTGAGAGATGCTGAGTAGTAAGCGAACGTAATCCCGTACATCATCCGGATTATAACGATCGAGCTAGCCCCACAAGGTCGTGATCAGGATTCCCTTGTGGGCATTCATCCCACACATCTTCTACGTTCCATTCTGCTCTCACCTTTATTGTGTCATCTCATATCACTGCACCTGCCTGAGCGTAGGAATGAGACAAAGCATTGGTAGTGCCCTGACGTAAAGGATAGAGAAAAATAACCTTAAGCTGAAAGGTCTTTTCTACAAGGCTTTCGGCGAAGTCTGATTATTCTTCATCCTTTAAGAAATAGGACTACCAAAGCATTGAATGCATCTGAACCCTACTCTGTGCCCGACTAAAAGGTGTGCTCGACTACTCGGTTTCTACCCGATAGCCCAATTCTGCCAAACGAGTCCGTGACTGTCGCCACTTCGGTTGCACTTTGACAAACAATTGCAAATCGATTTTGCCTTCGATTAACTTTTGCATTTGCTGACGGGCTTCCGTTCCGATCGTCTTTAGCATTGCGCCTTTTTTGCCGATAATAATTCCCTTTTGCGAATCCCGTTCCACATGAATCGTGGCAAACACACGGGTGATTTTTTCCTCTTCCGACACCTTCTCGATCGCGATCGCCACGGAATGTGGCACCTCCTCACGGGTCAGGTGCAAAATTTGTTCCCGGATTAATTCCCCCATAATGAACCGTTCCGGCTGATCGGTAATCAGATCCGGCGGGTAATAGTAGGGGCCTTCTTCCAGATTCGCAATCAGTTGCGTCTGGAGCGAATCCAACCCCGCACCCGTCAGCGCCGAAAACTTAGCCGTATGCCAGCCTCGGGTGGCTGCGAGTTCCAAATAGCCCCGATCGTAGGCTTGGTCAGACTCCGCTTGCTGATCCGCCTTATTCAAGCCCAGAATCACCGGAACATCCGTTTGGTTGAGCAAATCCGCAATAAACCGATCGCCCCCGCCCAATTCCGTGGAGGCATCTACCACAAACACCAACAGATCTACCGCATGGATCGCCATCTGGGCATTTTTCACCAACACTTCCCCCAACTTGTGGTGGGGTTTGTGAATTCCTGGCGTATCAACGAAAATAATTTGGGCCTCCGGTGTGGTCAGGATCCCCTTGAGGCGGTTGCGCGTCGTTTGGGCTGTGGGCGAAGTAATCGCAATCTTCTGCCCCACCAAAGCGTTCATCAACGTGGACTTGCCCACATTGGGACGACCAATGATCCCGACAAATCCCGATCGAAAGTCTGGAGGCGCGATCGGAACGCCGCCTAATCCTAGAGATAGGTCATCAAACGCTGGCAAATCTGCATTCATTCGGTGATTTCAGTGGCAATCAATGCGCCGCAACTCAAAAATTGTAGTGTATTTGGGGTATGAGTATAGTGGCTTATGGGTATTAAACGCATTGGCATCTTAACCAGTGGTGGCGACTGCGCCGGTCTGAATGCCGTGATTCGGGCCGTGGTCTATCGCGCGATCGGCACCTACGATTGGGAAGTGGTGGGCATCTGCCGCGCCACCCAAGGCTTGATGTGCAGTCCGCCCGACGTGATGGAGTTAACGATCGAACAGGTCGATCGCTGGCTCACCGGGGGCGGCACCTTTCTCGGCACCACCAATCAAGGCAATCCCTTTGCCTATCCCATGCAAGACGGATCCGTGATTGATCGTTCCGATGAAATTATCGAAAATTACCGATCGCTGAATCTAGACGCACTGATTGGCATTGGGGGGGACGGCAGCATTGCGATTTTGCGCAAATTGATGCAACTGGGCAACATCCCCTTCGTGGCCATTCCCAAAACCATTGACAACGATGTGGACGTCACTGAGCGATCGATCGGCTTTGACACGGCTGTCAACATTGCTACCGAAGCCCTCGATCGGCTGCAATTTACCGCTGCCAGCCACTCCCGCGTCATGATTTTGGAAGTGATGGGTCGGGATGCAGGACACATTGCCATCAGCGCCGGAATCGCTGGGGGAGCCGATGTTATCCTGATCCCAGAAATTCCCTATTCGATCAGCAAAGTCTGCGACAAAATCCGGGAGCGGCAAGCGAAGGGCAAAAACTATTCCCTCATCATTGTGTCCGAAGCGGTGCGCACTGAAACTGGGGACACCATCAGTTCCACCAACGCCCTCGGCCAATGCCGCTACGGGGGAATTGGACAATACCTGGCCGATCGTATCTCCGCCTGTAGTGGGGCCGAAACGCGGGTTACCGTTCTGGGCCATGTGCAGCGGGGGGGCACCCCTTCGCCGTTGGATCGCTTGCTAGCTTCGGCCTTTGGGGTAGCAGCCGTGGACTTGCTGGCTGAGGGCAAATTCGATCGCATGGTGGCATGGCAACAACGATCGGTGATTGATGTGCCGATCATGGATGGGATCGCCCACTACCACGCCGTCGATCCGGTCAGTACGTTGGTGAAAACCGCGAAGGGACTTGGGATTTATCTAGGGGAATAGCACTAAGCCCCAACACTAAGACATGGCGAGGGATTTGGGTTTGGCGAAAATCATGCGACCTGCGGAGGTTTGCAGCGCACTGGTCACCACCACTTCCAACTCCCCGCCCACATAGCTGCGGCCATCTTCCACGACCACCATTGTGCCGTCGTCCAGGTAACCGATCCCCTGGGCAGGTTCTTTGCCTTCCTTGAGGATTTTTAAATCCAAACTGTCGCCGGGGAGGTAACTGGGGCGAATCGCCTGGGAGAGATCGTTCAAGTTCAGCACCGCCACCTGCTGCACCCGCGCGACTTTGTTCAAGTTGTAGTCCGTTGTCACCAAGGCTCCGTTAATGTCCATCGCCAGCCGCACTAATTTTGCATCCACTGTGGGAATATCCTCGTAGTCCGCTGGGTGAATCACGACCCGATCGGGATATTTCGATCGCATCTGGTTCAGAATATCCAAGCCCCGCCGTCCCCGTGCCCGTTTCTGGTCATTCGACGCATCGGCCACCTGTTGCAGCTCTTGCAGGACAAAGTGGGGCACCAACAACTGCCCTTCCAAAAAGCCCGTCGCCAAAATTTCAGCAATCCGCCCATCAATGATGCTGCTGGTATCCAAGACCTTGGCCGATGCCGGTTTCAGCGTCCCTTCGGCCAGCAAGACCGATTCCACACTGCTGGGATTGATCAACCGCAGCAGCGATCGACCGTGGGTATCGGCCAAGGACATGCCGGACACCGAGAAGAGAATGCTCCCTAGAATGGCCGTCAGCGGCTTAATAAAGGCAAACTCCGGCGGAATCGGCAACAGAAAGATGGGAGCCAGCATCAGGTTGGCCACCAGCAAGCCCAGAACCAACCCCACCGATCGGGCCAGCAACACATGGGCGGGCATGTCCTTAATTTGCTTTTCCAGTCGTCGGTAGCTGGTTTGCACCAACAGCCCAAACACCGTGCCAATCAGCGCCCCAAATCCGCTGACCACAAACCGCAACCCTTCCGGATTGGTGACTTGATCCTGAAGGTTGATCGGCAGGGCTTCGATCCCATGGAAACCGATCCCTGCGCCTGCTAGGATGAGAGCCAAGATGATAATTGCATCAAGCATAGGTCTAGGTCTGATAGGTCTCGTCTGGCGGGTGGTGAGCTAGACCCATCAGATGAAGGATCAAATGAAGGGTCGAAGGAGTTTAGGAAAGGCGAAAACCCCTGATTTGGGCGTATTTAGGCAACATTATATCTTGGGAGTTTATCGGGTTTATGGAATTGTAATGTTGGGTGAGTGTAGATAACCCAACCAAATGTTACAAATGTAGAGCTTCGTTAAAAATTAATAACGATCGTGTTGCATAACGACGCAATTACCGCTGCCTATTTACACATCCCCTTTTGTCGGCGGCGCTGTTACTACTGTGATTTTCCCATTTCTGTGGTGGGCGATCGCAAAACGGGGCACAACTCTGGCATGATTCAGGAGTATGTGGACAAGCTATGTGGGGAAATCCGTGGCACTACACAGCGATCGACGCAGCCTTGCCAAACCCAGCCTTACCAAACCCAGCCTTTCCCCACTCAGTTGCAAACCATCTTCTTCGGGGGGGGAACACCATCGTTGTTAACACCGCAACAACTCGATCGGCTGCTGACGACGCTGAATCAAACCTTTGGCATTGCACCGGGGGCCGAAATCTCGATCGAAATTGACCCCGGCACCTTCGATCGGGCCCAACTCCAAGGCTATCGATCGGCGGGGATTACGCGGGTCAGTCTGGGGTCCCAAGCCTTTCAACCGGAATTGCTGCAAGTCTGTGGCCGCACCCATCAGGTGGAAGATATTTACCATTCCGCAGAATTAATTCACGAGGTCGGCATCACCAACTATAGTCTGGACTTGATTTCCGGGTTGCCTAGCCAGACGGTGCAACAGTGGCAAGCGTCGTTAGAGGCCGCGATCGACCTGCGACCCACCCACATTTCCACCTATGACCTCACCTTGGAACCGGGGACGGTGTTTGGTAAGCGCTACCAACCGGGCGATCGGCCCCTGCCCACGGACGAAACCACCGCAGACATGTATCGCCTTGCCTCGCGCACGTTGCAAGCAGCGGGTTATGAGCATTACGAAATTTCCAACTATGCCCAGCCCGGTTATGCCTGTCGCCATAATTTGACCTACTGGGAAAATCGATCGTTCTATGGCTTTGGCATGGGCGCAA
The DNA here is from genome assembly GCF_014697025.1 of Alkalinema sp. FACHB-956. Classification (NCBI taxonomy): domain Bacteria; kingdom Bacillati; phylum Cyanobacteriota; class Cyanophyceae; order Leptolyngbyales; family Leptolyngbyaceae; genus Alkalinema; species Alkalinema sp. FACHB-956. Next base: position 354,554 of record NZ_JACJRC010000001.1, read on the forward strand.
CCAGTTACGTCAACGGCCAGCGTTTTGCCCGACCGCGCACGCGGGAGGCGTATTATCAATGGCTGGAAAATCCTGAAATCCCCTCAGAATTGCTAGCAAGTGAAATTGATCACACCTCCGATCGTCTCGTGGAAACGCTCATGGTTGGCTTACGATTAGCAAAAGGGGTGGCGATCGAAAACCTGCGACAACAGTTTGGCAACTCAGCGATCGAACAGGTTTGGCAATGCTTGAAACGTTACCAAGCTCCTGGCTGGGTGGAGGCTTGGGATGCTACGGGAAAACGGTTGCCCCCCGATGTATCCTGGGAGGAGATCGATCGAATGAGCCTGTCGGAACCGGAGGGCTTTCTGTTTTCCAATGTTGTGCTGGTTAGCTTGTTTGAAGCCTTTGGGACTTGATAGAAGGGTGATGAATTCAAGTCAACGACCCGATCTCTAAACGTTGACCTGGTAGCCCAGATTTAATTCATCTCCGGGTACACCGCGTACGCCCCAGTGTTCCTTGGGAATTTCGTAGAGGATGATTTCAATGTCATTGACAGCCATTTCTAATTCTTGACTTAACCGTTTATACAATAAGCGGATTAGTGTTTTCTTGGTTTCCACTGTGCGTCCAGCAAAGAAGCTAATTTCAATCACAATGTATTGCGGCGATCGATCGGCGGGGTAAATAAAATCCTCAGGTTCCATGGGAAAAAAGCGCTGAAACCGTTTTTCGATCGGATAGGCGAATGCTTCAACAATACAAGCGTGAATGATGTCAGAAAGGCGCGATCGATTTTGACGAAGGAACTCCGCTTGGCCGTGAATTTTTGTTTGTGGCATAGAAAGTAAAAGAGGCAGTGAAATTTCCTCAATTATTTCACTCCAGCCGCCGATTTTCACGGGAAAGTTCCTTCGGTCATCTCAGTCGATTGTCCAAGAAGTGAGATCTAGAAATGATCGAATCACGGGAGACGATCGCTGCTGTTGTCTAAACCCTGACTGGCGATCGCTAATTGTGATCGCGTTCCATCATGCTGATGTATTTCCAATCGGAGCCGAGGACGGGAATGGGAGGACTCCAGCGAATGCGTTCGCAAAACCGCAGCACTTGCAGTTGGTTGATGGTGGATTGAATTTCTTCGCGGGTGCCGAGAAGGTAGAACTGGAGCGGTCTGCGGGTGTCGTCGATCGGGCGATCGTGGTCGCTCATGCCAATGAACATGGGATTTCTCCTGATTGTTAAGACGGGAAGAAACCCCAAAAATTAAAGCCACCCTTTTGCGCAGGACAAGTAGGGTGGCCCGATCGAATGTTACAATCCGTGTCAGACCGCCGAGCTGGTCGCTTCAGCTTGGGGGTTTAGCTGCCCTCCGTTGGGTCCAAGCAACGTGGGGTAGCGCCTTAATTTTCGGGAAACAAGCTGATTCCATCGGGGTGTTGAAACACGGTTGTACTCAGCTATGAGAAACAAGCCTACGGACAAACTCAGGTTCTGTCAACCGTATTCCGAAATTTTGTCATCCTGTTGCAATCCTGTGATATTCAGCAACATTTCTCCATTTCAGAAAAGCAGCATGGTTGAAAATTCGATCGGGCTATTCGTCTGCCACATTCTGAGAAACCACAATTACTGTCTAATCCTGATTGTTTAACCAATTGGTAAGGTCATCGATCGATTCAAAATCCAGCAACGCTTCACCGAGGGATTCAAGGTGTTCGATCGATAGCACGTTGATGCGATCGAGTATGAGATCGTCGATGGAGCCAACTTTACGGCTAAGTAAGCGTAGGATCAGCGATCGTTCCCGTTCCAGCGATCGTTGGGCTTCTTCCTGACGGCCTTCAATCTTGCCCCGATCGTAGCCAATTCGTTCCACGCTGGTAATGTAAGGCACTTTGCGCTCCTCCTCGTAGGCTTGCAACTCTTGCCAAAACTTATGCTCTAACGCTTTGGGTAACCCCAAAATCCAATCGATGAAGTTGAACAGATTCAGCACATCTGTTTTATTATAGCCAGACTCATGCAGAGACCGGATCAGCCGCAGCTTCCAGTCCTTCCGACTCAGCTTATCCCGCCGGGTTTCCTGCATCTTTAAATGGGCCATCACCACCCAGGCAAAGGGATTTTGGCTGCGCTCCAACTCCGCCCACCGATCGCGGTAATCCAACAACTTCACCGTACTGAACTCAAAATTTAGCGTTGTTCCGGGTTGCGTTACGTTGTAGTGCGACGGTCGCCAATGCGGTTTTCCATCGCACAGAATTGCAATACTCGTGGCATGGTGTTCAAAATAATCGAAAATTCGAAACGAATAGGTGTAAATCCGCTTGGCAAAGCCTTTTTCAGGCACAGCTTGAATCTCAACGTGAATCAATAGGTAAATATCTGGCCCCTGGTTGCGGTGCAGTTTGACCAATTGATCGGCGTACCGCTTGCCCATGACGGCGGTGGGTGCCAGTTTCAACAATTCCTTGTCCAGAAATTCGATCGGCTTTGTCCAATCGACAACCTGCGCAATCTCCGGGAAAAAGAAGTCTAGCGCCTCCCGAAAATACAGCCGCAGCACCTTTTTCCACGGTGAATCTTGTTCATCTGGTTGGAGTGTTTCGTTGCCCATTACCGATCACTTGACCTAGAGAGTAGTGCGATCGTATCACAAGCACGCTACCCCCACTGTAACGACTCAATTCGATCGCGGGTGTTCAGGATTAATAAATTGCCATCATCAGTTGCTTGCGGTACTGATGGGTTAACGGATTATCATTCCCCAACAAATCAAACAGCGACAGCATTGCACGCCGCGCAGCATCATTGCGATATAACCGATCACGCTGCACGATCGCCAAAAAGCCCTGCAACGCTGCTTCATAATCCTGATCCAAAGCCGCCTGCGCTGCCGTTTGATACATCCCATCCAACTCACTCAGCACTTCCAGTTGCGTAATTTGCTGAAACTGAATCAACGACTGCAACCCCCGCGCCCGTGCCGCATATTCCTTCTCGTACTGCGGAATAATGCCCAACAATGTCTCCGCCTTTTCGTGATTTCCTGCTTCTAGATAAAAATTGGCCGCTTCCAAAATCAACCCATAGTCATTGGGATATTTCTCCAGCAAAGCCTGTAACTTAGCCGTCGATTCCGCCACCTGTCCCTGGGCCGCCTCCGCATACAGCGCCTCCAGTTCCGCATTCAGCTGCGATCGTAAACTCAGTTGTTCCAGCAATTGCCGAATTTGGTGCTCCGGCAACACCCCCACAAATCCGGGCTTCACCGCACCCTCCGTCACAATCCGCACATCCGGCACCCCGGACACCCCATAGGTATTGGCCAAATCCGGATTTTCGTCAATGTCCACCTTGGCTAGGACAAAATCATACTCCTGCACCATCGTTTCCAAGATGGGCTTCAGCATTTGGCAAGGCCCACACCAAGTTGCATAGAAATCAACTAATACTGGCTTTTCGTAGGATTTTTCTAAAACTTCCGTAGCAAACGATTGTTGATTAACCGCCAAAGAGGTTCCCATAGGACAGCGTTAAAGTTACAGGTTCTTCTCAAAATCAAGCCCCGATCGGCTCATTCCATCATTCTCTCTTGTCTCGGATTCAACAGGACGGTAAAGTTCACAGTTAGCGACTTGCTATAGAGACCCCCATCGATCTACCCATTCAGCATGACTGCCGACCTTCCCCACCCCGACGCCAACGCTGAGCGTACCGCATCTACGCCTGTTTCCCCCTCGGAGGCCCCCCCTTTTGCCCCCAAAGACCCAGTGAACGACCCAGCATCCAGTGCCCCAGCCTCACCGGAGTCACCTGCGGCCAGTGCTCCGATTCCAGATTCTCCCACCCCTTCTACCCCTCCTACCCCCAGCCCCGATAACCCAAGTCCAGAGTCGGTATCCAGCAATTCATCCCATAGCGATTTACCCCATAGCGATTTACCCCATAGCGATTTACCCAACTCCGACATTCCCGACGCCGATGATCCACCCACGGATGTGACCCAGGTGCCTGCGGGCGTAATGGCGCAAAGCGATCCCCAAGCCCCGATCGACCCCAATGCCCAAATTCGCATCAAAACAGAACAGGGTAAACTCTGGGCCATCCTACCGCCGGAACCCACGGACAAAGAGAAAACCCTAGGCTACTCCTGGACGGAACTGATCCAGCAACTTCAACAACGCTTGAATGGCGATGCCCGATCGTGGGCACCGGGCAGTAATGTACGAGTCATGGCCCGCGATCGGCTATTAAACAGCACTCAATTGCAGGAACTCGCGGAAGTGCTGACCAAGGCCCAACTGCGGCTGAAGCGCGTCTACACCACCCGTCGCCAAACCGCCGTTGCCGCTGCCACCGCAGGCTATTCCGTCGAACAAACCATTCCCCGTCTGCAAGTCACCAAACCCGCCAATGGCGAAAATACGCCCCCCCTCGCAGAACCACTCTACTTAGAAATGACCCTGCGATCGGGCGTCGAAATTCGTCATAACGGCTCCGTCGTGGTCATGGGTGACCTGAATCCTGGCAGTTCGATCGTGGCAGAGGGCGATATCTTGATCTGGGGACGGCTGCGGGGGGTTGTCCATGCCGGATCAGCGGGCAATGCCAGCGCGATCGTCATGGCGCTCAAAATGGAACCCGCCCAAATTCGCATCGCCGATTTCGTAGCCCGTGGCCCGTCGAACCCACCCAACCAAATTTTTCCGGAAGTCGCCTATGTCACCGCGCAAGGAAAAATTAGTATCGCCAGCGCGGCGGATTTCTCCCGGCCTATCCTGAAGTAAATCGAAAAGGGAGTGTTATAGTCTATAAGCATTTGAAGCACTGGGTTTCAACGCAATGGGTCGCGTAATCGTTGTTACGTCTGGAAAAGGTGGGGTTGGCAAAACCACCACAACCGCTAATTTAGGCATGGCCTTGGCGCAGCGCAATCGCAAGGTTGCGGTCATTGATGCGGACTTTGGTCTGCGCAATTTGGATTTGCTCCTGGGGCTGGAAAACCGGGTTGTCTATACCGCTGTGGATGTGTTGGCGGGGCAATGTCGGCTAGAGCAGGCGTTGGTGAAAGACAAGCGGCGAGGCAATTTAGTCCTGTTACCTGCCGCGCAAAACCGCACCAAGGATTCCGTCAATCCCGCCCAGATGCGGCAGCTCATCGCAGCGATCGCGCGGGTCTATGACTTTGTCTTGATCGATTCTCCGGCGGGGATTGAAATGGGCTTCCAAAATGCGATCGCCGCTGCTCAGGAAGCGCTGATTGTGACGACGCCAGAAATTGCAGCTGTACGGGACGCCGATCGGGTCATTGGTTTGTTAGAAGCGAATAACATTAAGCGCACCAGTCTGATTATCAACCGGATTCGGCCCAAGATGGTGGAAGTCAATGACATGATGTCCGTGGAGGATGTGCAAGAAATTCTCGCGGTGCCCTTGATTGGCGTGGTGCCCGACGATGAGAAGGTAATTGTTTCCACGAACAAAGGCGAACCGCTCGTTTTGTCTGGCAATCCCACCTTGGCAGGCACCGCGTTTGAAAATATTGCCCGTCGGATCGAAGGGGAAAAAGTACCCTTTTTGGATCTCAATGTCAAAGATGGCCTGCTTGCCAAGCTGAAAAATTTCTTCACGAAACCGATCGGCTAAGCTTCCAGGTATTTCTCGCCCCAGGTATTTCTCGCCCCCAGGTATTTCCCAACCCCCAGCCATTCCCTAAACTATTTATCTACCGTTTAGTCCCCCACTCGCCGTTGCATCATGATCCTCGAACTTCTCGAACGGATGTTTCCAAAATTCAACGATCACACGAGTCGCCAGGAGGTGAAAAATCGCCTTAAGCTGGTTCTGGCTCACGATCGATCGGATTTGACACCGCAGATGATCGAGGCGATGCGACAGGAAATCTTGGCCGTTGTCTCGAAGTACGTCGATCTGGATGCGGATTCGATGGATTTTGCGCTAGAAAATAATAATCGGGTGACGGCCTTGGTGGCGAATTTGCCGATTCGGCGCATTAAACCAGAGTTTTATACCGTAAAAGAGAATGAAGGGGAAATTGCAGATTTACCAGAATTAGCGCTGGATGAAGCAGAAGTCGGCGATCCCAAGTTAGTGATTGAAAATTCGATCATGACGCCAGAAATTGCGACTGCAAGTGCTTCAGAAAGCCCCGAAAGTCTATCCGAAAATCCACCTGCGCCTGAAGGGGCACCTCTAATTGAACTAGGAGAAACCTCTCAAGAGTCTCCACGGGAGCTATAAAGGCTCAAATCAGCGGCGATAGAAACCTTGAACTCAGCATCAGTGGCGACAACAATTAACGGCAGCGTTCGATCGCGGCGATCGAACGCTGAATCGCATCCACTAACTGATCAATATCCGAAACGCTATGGGTTGCCATCACGGTCATGCGAATGCGGCTGGTGGGAACCGTGGGCGGACGAATGGCCGGAGCAAAAATGCCATTCGTCTGAAGCGCTTGCCCCATCTGCATCGCCGTGGCCACATCGGCTAGCCCCAAACAGACGATCGGCGAGTCCGAGGGCAGTAACCTGAACGTTTCATTCTGGTGACTAAGCCGTTCTAACTGCGTTTTTAAATAAGCGACATTGGCCCAGAGGCGATCGCGGCGATCGGGTTCCGTTTTCACGATTTCCAACGCGGCCAAGGCCGCTGCCGTATCCGCTGCTGTCAAGCCCGTGGTGTAAATCCAACTGGGAGCACGGTTACGCAGAAAATCCACCAACTTTGCCGACCCCGCCACATAGCCCCCCAAACTACCCAGCGCCTTACTCAGCGTGCCCATCTGAATCAGCGATCGGCCCGTGCAACCAAAATGCTCCACACAGCCCGCACCGGATTGGCCCATCACCCCGGTGCCGTGGGCCTCATCCACCAGCACCATACAGCTAAATTCCTCCGCCAAATCCAGCAGTTCCGGCAACGGAGCCAAATCCCCATCCATACTGAAGACACTATCCGTCAGGATTAAGCAGCGGGGAAAATTGGCCCGTTCCGCCACCAGCCGCGATCGCACCTCGGCCAAATCCCCATGGCGGTACTCCAACAACCGCGCCCCACTCACCAGCGCCCCACTGCGCAGACTGGAGTGATTGTACTGATCGGACAGAATCAAATCCCGCTGGCCCATCAGCGCCGCGATCGTGCCCAAATTAGCGGCATAGCCGGAGCTAAAGACGATCGCATCTTCCGTTTGTTTCAACGCCGCGATCGCCCGTTCCAACTGTCGATGCAAGTCCCGATGGCCGGTAATTAAGCGCGAACCCGTTGTCCCTGTGCCATAGGCTTGCGTGGCCGCCACCGCTGCGGCAATCAAGCGATCGTCCCCCGCTAATCCCAGGTAATCATTACTAGCAAAGTTGAGCAATGCCTGCCCATCGACGCAAATTCGCGTGCCCGGTTTTCCCGTCACCGTTTTGGTCGATCGATACCAACCCGCCTTGTGCAACGTTTCCAAGGATCGATCGAGCCAAGCATAGGGATCGGAATGCATAGAAAATCCAAAATTAGCAACGCAGAATGAAATACAAAATGCAGTCAAAAAGGAAGTGCAAAATCAAAGATTGAAAGAGTATAGATCAATGCATCATTGAAATTCAATTGATAATACTGGCAGCGATCGAAGCGCAATGACTCATTCAATTCTTCACAAAAAGGCTCAATGGTCTGACCTGTCTCTACTTAAGATTAGGTTGCAAGTAGCTTAATCCTAGTTTAAAAACGATGGGACTCACAATACCTATGATAGGCTGGACTCAAATTAATAACTCTGGCTAATCAGTAACTTTATTCATTGAAACGTTACAAATCGCAATATTTGGCGCGGAAGCAGTCATAATAGATCCTGTAAGTATTACGCCTGATCCACCGAGCAGTTAGGGAGGTTGACCGATGGTCTCATCGATAAGTCGCACGAACCAAACGTCCAGTCCTAAAAAGCGTCTAACCCTTCAGCATTCAGACATCGCGCTGGATACAACGGTTATTCGATCGTTGGATTGGGATCGCGATCGCTTCGACATTGAGTTTGCGCTACAGAACGGCACCACCTATAACTCCTTCCTCATCCGGGGGGAAAAGACAGCACTGATCGACACCTCCCACGAAAAATTTCGCGATCTCTACCTCAATACCTTAACCAGCCTGATTGATCCCAAGGAGATCGATTACCTCATCGTCAGTCACACCGAGCCGGATCACAGCGGGCTGGTGAAAGACATTCTGCAACTGAATCCCGACATCACCGTCGTTGCGGCCAAAGTTGCCCTGCAATTCCTCGATGACCTCGTGCACCAACCCTACAACAAGCGCATGGTCAAGAGTGGCGAAAAGCTGGATCTGGGGAAAGGCCACGTTCTCGAATTCATCTCCGCGCCCAACCTGCACTGGCCGGACACCATCTTTACCTACGACCCCGCCACGCAGCACCTATTTACCTGTGATGCCTTTGGTATGCACTACTGCGACGATTACACCTACGACGAAGATTTGGAACTGATCGAAGCCGATTTTCGCATCTATTACGAATGCCTCATGGCTCCCAATGCCAAATCGGTGCTCTCTGCGATTAAACGCATGGGCGATCTGCCGGGAGTCACCACGATCGCGACAGGCCACGGGCCATTGATTCAACATAACCTGACCGAACTGGTGGGCCGCTACCAAACCTGGAGCAGCGAAAAAGCCAAGGCTGCCAAAAACGTGGTGGTGTTCTACGTGTCGGGTTATGGCGATGCCGATCAACTGTCCGGCTACCTGGCCAACGGGGTGCTAAAAACCGATGTCTTGGTGGAGTCGATCGACCTCAGCACCGCAGAATTAACCGATGTTCGCTACGCTGTGGAAATCGCCAACGGCATTATTATTCTGATGCCGCCCCAATCCGGTGAGATGAGCGAAACCACGGCCACAGCCATCAGCACCATTCTCGCCACGGCCAACAGCAAGCAAGCCTACGGATTGTGCGAGTCCGGTGGCGGCATTGACGAACCTGTGCACACCCTGCGCGCCCGCTTGCAGGAAGCCGGTCTGACCGAAGCTTTCCCGCCGATCAAACTTGACAACGGCACGGGCAAGGCAGTCTACCAACTTTGCGAAGAATCCGGTACCGACATCGGCCAATGGCTGACCCGCGATCGGGCGGTGAAGCAGATGAAGGCACTGAATCACGACTTGGATAAAGCCCTGGGTCGCTTGAGCGGTGGACTGTATATCATCACAGCCCAGAAAGGCGACGTGAAAAGTGCGATGTTGGCCTCTTGGGTGTCGCAGGCTAGCTTTAAGCCCTTGGGTTTAACGATCGCGGTGGCCAAGGATCGGGCGATCGAGTCGTTAATGCGGGTGGGCGATAAGTTTGTCCTCAACGTTTTGGAAGAAGGCAACTATCAGTTATTGATGAAGCATTTCCTTAAGCGCTTTGCACCGGGGGCCGATCGCTTCGAAGGCGTCAATACCCAACCGGCCCAAAACGGCTCGCCCATCCTGACGGATGCTTTGGCTTATTTGGAATGCGAAGTGCAAACCCGCATGGAATGCAGTGATCACTGGTTAGTCTATGCCACGGTGGATGTGGGTCGGGTTTCCAATCTCGATTCCCTCACCGCCGTTCATCACCGCAAAGTCGGCAACCACTACTAAGTACGCAATTGATTGATTAGTGTGATTGATTAGTGCTATAAGACCCGATTCCCCTAGCCCCCGCACTACGTGCCGCTGCGCTAGAAAAAGGGGGAAATTCAGCCAAATTCTTTCAAAGTCCTTATTAAGGGGGATTTAGGGGGATCATCCGGGTCGTAATCACCAATTGATTCGGTATAAGTCCCTGCCCCATCTATCGATCGGAGTTTTCCTATGTCTACAACGACCCGTCCTCGGGATGTCCAAGTTGCTGAAATTGCTGAAAAGACACTGGTTCTCCGATCGCGGATTTGGGAACAGTTGCGCTTTGAGGCAGAATACGCGCGTAAAAAAGGTACCACGGTTAATAGCTATCTGATACAAGCCCGTGAAGTCGCATTGATTGACCCACCCGGCGGGTCATTTGTTGATATTTTCATTGATGAGTTGCAGCAGCATGAATACTATCAGCAAATTGACTACATCATTCTCAACCACGTTAACCCCAACCGAATTGAAACGCTGAAAGCACTGTTGCCGCTTGCATATCGAGCTAAAATTGTCTGTTCTCGGCCAGCGGCCAATATTCTCAAAACGGCATTTCCTGACGACGAATTGCCCATCATTACCGTCCGCGCGGGGGATGTGATTGATCTAGGAGAAGGCCATGAACTGAAGTTTATTACCAAGCCGACCCCACGCCACCCGGATGGACTGTGTGTCTATGATGCAGCAACCCGTGTGCTCTTTTCCGACAAACTGTTTGGGGCCCATGTCTGTGGTGATGAAATTTTGGATGATAACTGGAAGGCAGTGCAGGACGATCGGCAATACTATTTCGATTGCATTCACGCCGCTCAAACGAAGCAGGTTGAGGATGTTCTAGAAAAAATTTCCCTTTATCCTGTCAAGATGTTCGCCGTCGGCCACGGCCCCTTGGTGCGCTACAGCGTTAGTCGGCTGATGTTTGACTATCGGGATTGGTGTGAAGCCCAGCATCAAAAGGCATTGTCCGTAGCATTGCTCTATACGTCCGCCTATGGCAATACGGGCTTGATGGCCAATGCGATCGCGCGCGGACTCACGGAATCTAATATCGAAGTGGAATCCATTAACTGTGAGCTATCTGAGCCAGAGGAAATCACAGCGGCGATCGAAAACTGTGATGGCTTTATTATCGGTTCGCCAACGCTGGGGGGACATGCTCCTACCCAAATTCAAACAGCACTGGGATTGATTCTATCAACTGCATCCAAAACCAAATCCGCTGGGGTGTTTGGTTCCTATGGTTGGAGCGGAGAAGCGATCGATCTATTGGAAACGAAATTGCTGAACGCGGGTTACTCCTTAGGGTTTGAGACGTTGCGCTGCAAATTTAAGCCAACGGAAGAGATGCTCTCCCTTTGCGAAAATGCCGGGGCCGAATTTGCCAAGTCCCTGCGCAAAACCCAGAAAACCCGCGCCCCCAAACAAACAGCCGCCACCGAAGCCCAAGCCGATCGCACGGAGCAGGCTATGGGCCGCGTGGTCGGATCTCTCAGCATCGTCACGGTGCAGCGGGGTGATGCAAAGGCTGCAATTTTGACCTCTTGGGTTTCCCAAGCCACGTTCAATCCACCGGGAATCACGATCGCAATCTCCAAAGATTTAGCCGAAGGCATCCTCGATCATGCGGGTGATCAATTTGTGCTGAACGTGTTGCGGGAAGGTAAAAACCTCCGCAGACATTTCCAAAAAATTACGGTCACGGGGACTGACCCCTTCGCGGAAGTGGCTGTCAAAACAGCCCGTAACGGTAGTCCTATTTTGCAGGAAGCCTTAGCTTACTTGGAATGTACCGTGCAGAATCGCTTAGATTGCGGCGATCACTGGCTACTCTACGCAGTGGTGAACGGGGGTGAAGTCTTGGAAGCCAATGGGGTCACAGCAGTGCTGCATCGTAAGTCGGGAGCGGCTTATTAGGCTGGTTCGTCGTGGCTTATTAGGCAGGTAGTCATAGGCGGATAGTCATAGGTGGGTAATCATAGGTGGGTAGTCATTGCCATTTAGGAAAGCGGTGGCCTATTCATTGCCCTATTCATTGCCCTATTCATTGCCCTAGATTGGCTGGCTGGCGTTTGCAAAAGTTGCAGGTTTCCTTCACGTAGCCGATCTGTTTTAACAACAAGGCTGATTCTTCTGCCGAGGGGTGGGCTTGCTGGATGGGCATAGAAATTTGTGCCCAAATACAACGTTGTTCCAGTAAGTTTCCCTGCCCGATCGCCCAACGGCCCCAGACTTTCGGCTCTAATAGATGGAGATACTGCTGTTTCTGAAATTGCGTTTTATTGATCACGGCTCTGCCCGTCGGTGTCAGGCAAGTGCTTACGTAAGCTCGTTTTTGATAGGTGAACGATCGGTAAGTGCCAATGGAGTTCACTAACATTTTTGCAGTGTCATTGATCTCCTTAGGCAGGCCCATTTGTTCATCCATCAGTTTGCCCAGATCGCCTTCTGTATCGACCACATACCGCAATTCTAGAGAGAGCGGTTTCTGTTGATAGGTATAGTCGTATTGTCTGGTTGCTAAGATGCGATCGTACTGGGGGGTTGTTGTATTTTTTACCGCAAGCGTTGTGTGTGTGAGATCCTGGAATGATTCAATCTGGAGGGTCTCAGGAAAGGGGTGGGGATGATACTCCCGCAGAAACATCTTTGGATTCATCACCCCTTGAATGGCAACTGCCCATACGCTGAGACTCAGCGCCCGAAAGAATGCAAACTGAAATTTCAAGAGCCGTCGTCGATTCAGTTGAGCATCATTTAGTCGTAAAAAATCCTGCACATCCCACCCCCTATGAATGATTCGACTGGCTTTGAGCGCAAATTTGAGATTTCATAGCAACTTCTTCGATCGCTGAATTGGTCCAGCTTTCTCCGGCTACGACAACATCTTGCATTGTGATGATATCTTGCGTGTTGGTCAAAGATAGATGCTGCGAAGTGCATCTTTCACCATCTAATTCATTCTCGTAATCCTCTTCGTACTCTTCCTCATAATCATCTTCATACTCCTCTTCATGCGCCTCCTCATAATCGTCTTCAAGTCCATCCTCGTCATTTGCCTCTGCCGACGATCGGGACAATAACCAACGGCAAGCCAGAGCAAATAGGATAAACGCAATGGTTGAAAAAATCTGGGCTCCCTGGGCTCCATGCCAATAGTCAAAAGCAGCTTGATCTTTGACGACCAGTGCCATAATCATGACTCGCACACTGGATAGTATGACCGACATCACCACTGTAAATCCCAGAAGTAAGATTTTGTGAATCTTAGAAAACTGGGTCATTAAATTAAACACGATCGTCAGTTGGATTAGCAGCACCATCATGGGAATACCCGTGCAAGGATAGCCCACTTCAATGATGTTGTTATTCAGTGAGATCTTGACCCCGATCTGGACTGAGTTATAGCCTGCATAATAAAGAAACAGACTGGCTAATTTAGCAATCACTAAGCGAATTAAGTCGCCGATCGAAACATCCACCAACCGGAAAATTACACCCGGTGGAATAATCAACGTCGCTACCAACAAGCCTTCGCGGGCATACTGATGAAATTTCCAACCCGATGCAATGAGTCCTAAACTCAGCACCGCCCAGATGGGAAAAATTCGAACGAAATCCGATTCACATTGAAAGAGAGATAAACATTTAAAGAGCAACAAGCCCAGCAAACTTCCCCCCAATAAAATGGTGCCCATGCCACTCTTCAGCTTGAGGCGATCGTGGCGTTGCCAAAGAGATGTAACGATCGCGCTCCAAAATACGAGACTAATAACCAGTTGATCGGTTTCTCCAATCACCTTCCAAATCAGCACGAGATGTAAAAAAATGAGGCCAACCCCTAACCAAACCAGGAGATAACGGCGTGTCCAGGCCGGCCTCATAAAACGCATGCTGGCGATTCCACCAATCTTCATGCAAGATACCTAGCGGGAAAAACGGAATACAAAAACCTAAATACCAAACATCCAGTCCGAAGCATCATCTTTCATGTAATCTATCTAGTTGCGGCGACGGCGACGGGCAGACTTGCGCGATGATGGCGCTGCATTATTGGGCAGTTTGGGGGCACTCTGCCCTGCACCTGCCATTTCATAGGCATCGCCGAGACGTTTGCGCGCCCAGCCGCTGACATACCAAATGTAGAGAAATAATGCTCCACCCACCAAGGCTTCTAGAATGATCTTGGAACTGTTCTTGGTCAAGTTTTGCTGCACATTTTTGCGAGCTTGGTCTGCCTGTTTATTGGCTTCTTCGCGAGCCTTCTTGAGGTTATCTAAAACCTGAGCCTTAGCTTCTTCCGCATTTTTAGGCGCATTGGGAATTTGCTTTGTCTTATCATCGGGAACGGGAATGAGGCTTTGGAGCTGGGCTGGTGTTGCTTGATCCAACTGTGCCTGGGTGGTTTCTAAGAGGAGTTTTTGTTGGTTAACCTGAGTATTGATCTGGTCGTTATTAAAGCGACTAATCCGCATCGTGTTAACCACTGTTAGGGGAATTAACAGAATTAAAATGACGCCAATGAGCAGCGTACTCCAAGAAACCAGCTTGACAACGGGTCTTTCTAAGCGAAACCGAGCCGCCGATTCCCCGTAGAATACCAGCATAAATGCGATTAATGGGACGGGAATCAGACGCACCACATCCCCCGTTGTCTGGTATTCCCAAACCGGATTCATTAACTCTGCGGGAAGCACTACGTACAGTAAGTCAATCAACGAAACGAGCAACAACCCATACCCAACAAACCGGAGAATGCGTAAGCCTCGAACGGGGTTCAAACCACTCAAGAGTGGATTTTGAGCCAGGTTGACCAGTACGGCACCATCCGGGTTGTCTGCTGGAGTGCGATTTCCTTGGGGCCGATCGTCGGATAAACGATCGCCTTCCGCCCGATCGGGAATGTTCTGTTCTACATCAGGGCTGGTGGTGGGGGAAGTTCCTGACTGGGACTGTACCGATTCAATAGACCGATCCATCGATCTATCGATGCGGGGATCTTGAGGTGCAGGCATTGCATCCATTGAAGAGTTGGAGATATTCATTAATCTACCCAGCAAAAATGGGACTAAAAGAGAGTTATTGCCAAGCTAACTAAGGCATGTTTGTTTTCGTGTCGGGCTTCGGGCAGCGGCAAACTTATACAACCCGTGAACAATGCAGTAGACGCGATCGCAACAGTCGCCCTCCCAGACTAGGAGCAGAGTCAGGTTCTATGAAGTGATGATTCCTGATTCTGAGCAGCGTCATTTTGTCCTCAATCATTCCCTGGCCCCTTTCCATTGACCCATGACGTCTACGTTTCTTGATTGGAGAAAATTTAAATCGATCGTACAGAACCGTCACCGTTGGCGTGGCCTCCACCGCTGGGCAGCCCTCACTGGGTTTGTCTTTATGGCGGGTTACATTCCCGTTCGCATCGAGATTGCCACTTGGATGGCCCCCAAACCCCAAGCAATCTTAACCCTAGGTGGTGGCGAAAAACGCGAGATGTTTGCAGCCGAATTTGCTCGGAATCATCCCGACCTCAAAATTTGGATCTCTTCCGGTCTAGAACGTGAAAAAGCAGAGGCCATTTTTCGCGCAGCAAAAATCGATCTAAGTCGAGTTCACCAAGACCGTAAAGCAACGGACACGGTAACTAACTTTACGACAATGCTCGCGAGATTTGAGCAGGAGAAGATTAACCACATCTATCTTGTCACCTCTGCTGAACATATGCCTCGGGCGACGGCGATCGCCACCATGGTGCTGGGCAGTCGTGGCATTGCTGTGACCCCGGTCAATGTACCTTCCGTGGGAGAACCTGAATCGCCCTGGCGCACGGTCCGAGATGTGATTCGCTCTACCATTTGGATTTTTACAGGATGGACTGGGGCTGAGTTCCGTCAGGACTACCAAGTTACGCAACTCAATGACCAACTGTTTGGGGCAGAAACGACCCATGAATCTGCAAACACAGAATCTGCAAACACAACCGATGAATCTCGCTGACTACACGATCGATGACTACACGCCCGGAGCCGCTACCTGGCAGCAACTGCTTTGGTACTTTATCGGTTCGCCGATCGTCCAAAGTTATTTCCTCCCCTGGTCAGCCCTGAAGGTGCAAGTTCTGCGCTGGTTTGGGGCCTCGATCGGGCAGGGTGTTCGCATTAAGCCCGGTGTCAGGATTAAATTTCCCTGGCGGCTTGTGGTGGGTGATTTTGTTTGGATTGGTGAAAACGCATGGATTGACAATCTCGCCCCCGTTACGATTGAGAGCCATGTTTGCATTTCCCAATCTGTTTACCTTTGTACTGGTAACCATGATTGGAGCCATCCCCATTTTCAATTAAGGATTGCCCCGATTTACATTCAGCAGGGCAGTTGGATCGCGGCACGGGCCACGATCGGGCCTGGGGTCACCGTGGGAGAAGGGGCTGTTTTAGTCCTGGGCGGCGTCGCCGGACGATCGCTCTCACCCATGATGATCTACGCAGGCAACCCTGCTGAGCCCATTAAAACCAGAGTCATTCATGCACCGACGATTCATGCACCTACGATGTCAAAAATCTCTGAGATGATTACAAGGAGTCTAAATTAATGACAACTTCTCTTTCTGTCGGCCCCATCCAGCACTACGTCCAAGGCAATAGCTGGTTTGACCTGGCTAAGTACCAAAACCTGGGCAGAGTCAATCGGGTTTCTGTGAACCTGTCGGCCAGCAATCTGTGGCTGATTGATGCCAGCAAACTCAGCCTTGTGAATGACTATGCACCCCGCATTGCGTTCGTCAACGAGAGCGCAGCTAACAAAAGCCCTATCAGACTGACGACCCAAGGGCAAACCCTGCAAACAGCAACGGTGTTCTCGGATCTGTCCGGGGTCAATAGCGCGCTGTCCTCCAAGGATGCACCACTGCGGATGGGCGATTGGGTACAAACCTCCACCATCGCAGGCGGAACGAAGCTGGATTTCTCTGTGGCCCCCAACGGGGTGAATAACCCCAATGCTAGAGCACTGAGTACCAATCCCAGGCTCAACGCCATCAGCAGATTCAATCCAGACGCGCCGGTGTATTGGACGGCCTATGCTGATCCCAAGGCCGATCGGATCATCCTGGCCTACGAAGACAACACCAACTGGGGCAGTGACAACGACTACAACGATGGGGTCATTGCGCTGGATCTCGGTGCTGCTAGCTTCCGGAACATCTTCCAGAACTATAACTACGGTCAAAACCCCAACATCAGCTTGAGGAATGCGACATATGTTTCTGTGCCCTTTGAGCTGCACTCCACCCTAGGGGTTGTGGTCGCCATCGCGATCGTGGCTCAAAAGTGGTTCTTCCAACGGAAGAAACTGCAATCCAAACCGTTAGTGGTGTAAGTTCTGCTCATTGCAGCCTATGAGTTGTGAATGAGTTGTTGGTTGGTTCATCGATCGAGGATTATCTTTTAGTGATTCTTGCTTTTTAGGTAATGTTTACTTTTTAAGTAATGTTTACTTTTTAGGTAATTCTCGATCGAGCTTATTTTCTCCTAAGGTTCAGGGTGCATCTACTTCTTCACCTTATGCACTTTACGGAAACACTCCAGTTGTCACCATGTTTTTTGCTCCTTTTTCCGGCGTCACTCATCTTGTTCAATCGCTCTTCAACCGCAAATCTAACTCAACGGTCAAAGATGATGTGCAACTGACGCTGATTACCCAATTCTATCCCCCAGACTTTGCCGCAACGGGACAGTTCATGGATGAATTGGCCCAAAACCTCACCACCCAGGGCATGCAAGTCCAAGTCTTCACCGGACAGCCCAGCTATGCCTTTGATGCCACCGCTGCCAAGGCTCCCGAAGTGGAAAAAATGGGCGAAGTGCTTGTCCGGCGATCGAACTTTCTCCGCAGTGTCTCCCGTAAATGGGCGGGTCGTACCATTAGCAGTCTCGCTTTTTGTGCTCATGCCGCTCTCCATCTTCTCAAGCGTGAGCATCGCGGTGACATTTTATTATTAACCAGTGAACCCCCCTTTCTCCAAGTTTTAGGATACTTGATCAAATTAGTATTTGGTGTTCCGTTTGCCACGTTAGTCTATGACCTCTACCCCGATGTCGCTGTTGAACTCGAAGTTTTATCTCAAAACCATTGGCTCATTCGTTTCTGGGATAGTGTTAACCGTCGGGTTTGGAATGCTGCTGATAGCATTGTCGTTCCTTGCCAAACCATGAAGGATCGCATTGTTGCCAAGGTTCCAGAAGTTAGCGAAAAAATTATTGTTATCCATAACTGGGCTGATCCCACTTGGATTAAGCCCATGCTCAAAGCTCAAAATAGCTTTGCCCAGGAGCATCAACTGACGGAAAAATTTACCGTGCTCTATTCGGGCAACATGGGGCGATGCCATGACATGGACACCATCATGGGGGCCGCAGTCGAACTGCAAAACGAACCGGTGGAATTCCTCTTTGTCGGCGGTGGCCCCAAACGGGAAGAGTGCAAACAACAGGCGGCGGCCCTGGGCTTGCAAAACTGCCGCTTTTTACCCTACCAAGACAAAGCCAGATTGCCCGAATCCCTCACGGCCTGCGACCTCTCCCTGGTGAGTGTGGACGTAGACATGGAAGGCTTAGTGGCCCCGAGTAAGTTCTACTCCGCGCTGTCCGCAGGTCGTCCCGTCGCCATCATTTGCGAAAAACATTCCTACCTGCGATCGCTCGTCTCCGATGCCAACTGCGGTGCAGCGATTAGCAATGGCGACAGTAAAGGTTTGGCTGGGTTTATCCGGTATTTGATGAAAGATCCGGAAATGACGGAACGCATGGGCAAAGCCGGTCACCGCTACATCCAGGAATACTTCACACCCCATGAAATCAGCCAGCAATACTTCCGCATTCTGCGCCGTGCCGTACTGAACCACGCTGACCTCCACCAAGCTGTGGAACAAGAAGAATTTTGCATTCACTACCAACCCATGATGGAGATTGGGACGCGCAAGATTCTGGGCGTAGAAGCCACGATTCGTTGGCAGCACCCGACGCGCGGTTTGATTTGTCCTGCGGAATTTGAATCCGCCGCCCACGAAACGGGATTAATTGTTCCCCTAGGCTGGTGGTTGCTCCAGGGCGCATGCCAACAACTACAAACCTGGCGTCAACAACACCCCAAACTGGATCTTCAGTTGAGCATTAACCTCAGCAGCCAGCAGTTTTTCCATCCTGAGTTAGTTTCCCGATTGGATGCCGCCCTCCAGCAGTACGATTTGCCCGGAAATGCGCTGATGCTGGAAATCAAAGACCAAGTGGTGATGGAAGATGCTGCGGCTACGACGGCAATTCTGTTGCAGTTGCAGACTCGGAACATTCAAGTTTGCATTGACAACTTCGGTGAAGGGTATTCCACGTTAGATTATCTACACCGTTTCCCAATTTCTGCGCTGAAAGTTGATAAATCCCTCGTCAGTCGCATCGGGGTTGATCCCAAAACCGTTAGCTTAATTGAAACGATCGTCATCCTGGCCAAGGATCTCAGAATGAAGGCGATCGCGGTAGGGGTCGAATCGACTGAGCAACTGCTGCGGCTGAAGGAAGTCGGACTTAAATATGCCCAGGGCTATCTCTTTGCCCCGAGCCAAGATGCTGAGCAAACCTCCACCTTCCTAGAAACCTGCGGCCAGCAGGAATTAGTTCATCCCCTACCTGCGGCCAATCTGCCCGTGCCTGTAACCAGTGCGAGTGATGAGACGAAACCCTTGGTGCTGATCGTGGATGACGATCGCTCCATGCGATCGATTCTCCGGACGGCCATCAGTCAAGCGGGATACCGTACCGTGGAGGCTGAGAATGGCACCGCAGGACTGGCTAAATTCCACGAACTGAAGCCGGACTTGGTGTTGCTGGATGCTCTCATGCCCGATATGGATGGCTTTGCCTGCTGCCACGCCATTCGGCAATCAATTCAAGCCCAAGCTGAAGCGGGTGGAATCTCTACGGCGGTTCGGTCAATCCCGATTCTGATGATTACTGCCCTGGATGATTCCGAATCGGTGGATCAAGCCTTTGCAGCGGGTGCCACCGACTACGTCACCAAACCGATTAACTGGGCTGTCCTTCGGCAGCGTCTGCAACGCCTCTTACCCACGTCCCCAGCCAAAGCTACGGTCAATAATTAACCGAATCCCATTCACCCAAGGAATTGAATCCAGGGCATCGAATCCAGGGAATTGTGCAGACTGCACACCTAGGTCACCCTAGCTAAAAAATAGACCCATCGACGTTGAACCTAGCGATCGATGGGTCTTGGTTTCTCAAATCTTGGTTACTTGACCATTGGCTGCTCAATCATTGCCTGTTTAACCATTGCCTGCTTGACTATCCAATTTCTAATCAGAGATTTTCACTAATTTTTCACTTTAATCGGTTATGCATAATGTAATCCGGGAAAGTACTGAAAAATTCATGCAAAATTGACATTCATCCGGTTGCCCCAAGCGTTTCTAGAAACATGAGGTAAGCGTGACAAACACCTAGTGACAAATACACAACGTCCACAACGGTTGATTCACGCTGCTTCCAATTCTCTCTAGGACGACAGGGGACACCATGGGCAAACGATCGGTCAAAGCGTCTGCAATCGGAATCGCCAAGGCTAAGCGAGCATTTGAACGCCGCGAGTGGACTCAAGAATATCTGGCGAGTGCTGTGGGATTGCAAACACGACAATCCATTTGGAAGTTCTTTTCCGGGCGTCCGATCGAACGTCATTTATTTATTGATATCTGTTTCCAATTAGATTTAGATTGGCAAGAAATTGCTGAGTTGCCGCGCTTTGATGAAACCGAAGAAGATGGCAGCAATGCGCTGTCGAACCTGGAGCATGGGGCGCGTGCGATCGTGGAGGATGCCCAGCCTGCGATGAACGCTACGATGACCTGGGAACAGCTGTGGAGCGTGGCGCAACACCGTCTCCACCAATCTGAACCGACGATCGCCCCTATGCCAACCCTGGCGAACAGCAGCTCGGAATTTTACATTGAGTTATTTCTTTCTTCCCAGGTGAAAGGCCAACGGTGGCTAGAGGTCAATGATTTTCAACCTAACCGGGATTGGGATGCTGTACAACCCGCTGTTTCTAAATTGTTCAGCAATTCTGCACCCAACCCATCGGCATCCCTTGCCCTACCCACGACCCATCCCTTTCCAGGGTTTGCCTGCTCCAATACGATTCATACTGTCATTCCCGCCACGGGGCTTCCCGCCCAATCCCGTTGGCTGATCTATGGCCGTCCCGGTAGTGGCAAAACGACCCTGTTAAAATCTTTGGCGATCGCCGATCTGGCTCAAGGGGAACCGGGCGATCGACTACCCATTTTGTTACCTTTACATACCGTTCTTTCAACGGATGACTTCTCCTTTGAAACACTAATTCAACAACACTATTGTGAACTTTCAGTACAACAAAATCAGCAATGGTTAGCCGATGGCAAATTCCGATTACTCTTAGATGGCTTAGATGAATTACCCGCCGATCGTCGGGCTGGGGTGATGAATGCGCTGCAAGTCTTTATGGCGCAATATCCTAAGGTGGCGATCGTCCTGACCTGTCGATCGGGATTGCGGGATGTGAATGCATCTGGATTTACGACCTTGGAACTGATGGATTGGACTGCGGAGCAAATCCGTTCCTTTGTCGTGACCTGGGCAGAATCTCAAGTTTATTACAATACCGATCGGGGCCAAACTTTTGTTGGCAACTTCTTAGCAGCCCTCTACCAGCCCCAGAATAAGCGTCTTTTAGATCTGGCTAAGACTCCACTGCTCCTGCAACGACTGTGCGAAATTTTCTGGGAGCGTCAAGCCTTTCCTAGTCGCTCATCACTGCTATGCCAAGAAGTGCTAGAACTATTAGTCTGGAAACGGGATCAACAACGAGGAATCAGTCGCCAGCATCACGGTTATCACCTCACGATCGCTGAAGTTGTAGATCTGCTGGGACAAATTGCTTATAAATTCTTTGAAGACGGCCACTATCTCTTTGACAAGTCGGAAATTCTACCGATTCTAGCCACTTACCTAACTAACCATACGGAAGCCACTCGCCATCGCGATGCAGAATCTCTCTGGTTTGCCAGTGAGTCATTACTGGAAGCGTTGATGGTGGACTATGGAATGCTGACGGAAGAAGCCCATTCTGTCTATGCCTTTTCTTACCTGACTGTGCAGGAATATTTGGTGGCCCGACGGTTTGCCACGCGATCGATTCTCCTATCGCCTGCCCCCCAAAATGCTGAACCGAGCGGTAAAGTCCTTGCTCCCATGACTCAGCCGCAATCTTCTCCCGACCAACAACCCTGGCTCCAGACCCTATCCCATCGTGTCTTGGAACCTCGCTGGCGCACAGTGATTGAACTGTTGATTGAATTATTGCCCCATCCCACCCCCCTGTTTACTTGGATGAAGCAATGCATTGACCAGATGGTACAAGATGATTTGGAACTGCATCGCATTCTGCAATGGCTCGATCGTAAGGCGCAACCTTTTGCTAGCCAATACCATCCTGCGGCCCTACGCGCGTTCTATTACCTCAGCTTAGAAAATCTGGGCTTGGATCTTGCGTTTGCCTTAGATCCCCAACTGGCCTGCCACCTGTCCCCGGAACTCAAATTAGATTTAGATTTAATGCACCTATTCCACCAAGGGGAGCAATTGCTCAATCAACCCACCTTGGACAATGCCTTTTCTCTAGGCTTTTTAATGACTTCCTTGAGCGAAGGCACTGCAGCAGAAGCCATTGCGATGAGCTTTCGAGCCCAGTTGCCGGAGTTACTGGAAGCTGCTCAAAATCAGCAGTCCCTCGATCGTTGGTGCCGTCGAGCAGGGCGGGAATGGCTAAAGACTCTCCGCCAAATCAGTATTGAACAACGGGATTTGGGTTATGTTTGGAACTTGACTCCCGATCGCCAAGAGAAACTACAAACCTATTACTGGGCGAACTACTTCCTCGTGAATGGACTGCGGAAGCGGCATTCAGCCCATTCCATGGCCCAAAGTCCGATCGTGCAAGCCCTCATTGCTCCGATGAACCACCAAGTCGCCAACTAAGGCGATCCCTGCTCCCAGTCAATGCCCCGTTGGGATTTCCCATTCAATACTCAAGCTTGATCCTCTATATCATGATGCTAGGAAAGACTGTTATGGATTCTAATAAACCAACCATTTTAGTAGTAGATGATGAACCCAATCTCCGCAGCATTCTGAATTGTGCCATTTCCCACAATGGCGATCGAGTGATTGAAGCACCCAATGGAGAAGCTTGTTTATTGATCTGCCAGCAACAACTTCCGGATTTAATTCTCATTGATGCAGTCATGCCTGATATGGATGGCTTCACCTGTTGTCATACGTTGAAAAAAACCTATGGAGAAACTTGTCCACCGTTGATTATGATTACGGCTCTGTCGAATGCAGAGTTCATCGATCGAGCCTTCAATGCAGGTATTACAGACTATATTACAAAACCCATCCGCTGGCCCATCCTCCGCCATCGTATTGATACCGCTCTGGCAAATAACAGGCTCCAGAAAAAGCTAGATGAAGCCCATTGTCGCATTGAATATTTAGAGCAAGAATTAGCCCATCAAGAGTTGTTAACGCGATCGGCTCCACTTTAATAAACTTGTAGTTATTGATTGACTAAGAGTTATCTTTTGAAGAGTTATTAAATCTTTGACAGTTTACCCTAGGGGTAATAGGGGATTGTTGAAAGGATGCGACCTAAATCAATCGGCTTGAAATAACTTGATACAAAAGAATTGAGGTGGCTTGAACCAGGTATAATCTCACCAGCAATGAATCAGAATGGTGATATGTCATTGGATAGTCAACTCGATCGCCCCAGCGAAATTTCCTACGCCGCCCTACAACTCAAAATTCAACCCGGCGACGTTCTTGTTTTTTCCGGTAGCGACATCCCGTCCAATGTTGTCAAAATTGCCACTCAATCTGATCACGTTCATGTTGCCATTGTCTTTTCCGTCGATCGAACCAACGACGAAGGTGACAACATTCTCATTGCGGAATCCCACATCGACACCAGCCTTCCCAGCGTGGGCACTGGTCAGCACAACTTTGGAGCCCAACTCCAATGGCTCTCCCATCGTATTGCCGCCAGCCAAACCCCTGTGCGCTGGGCTGCCCTCCACCCTCCCCTAAGCGAATCCGAAATTCGTCATCTACAAGCCTGGTTATGGGAGATTGAGCAACAACAAGTCTCCTACGACTTCGTTCAAGCGATCGGGGCAGGCATGGATGCCATGGACGACCTCTGCGGCGGCAATCCTCAAGATTTATCCGCCCTCTTTTGCTCAGAACTCGTGACCTATGCCCTGCAAACAGTCAACCGCATCGATGCAAGCATCAACCCCTCTGAACAAACCCCCGCAGATGTCATGCAATTTCCCTGCCTTCACCCCCCGATTACGATCGTCAATTCACCCCTATCGGCCATTACCGTCCTTGCCAACACCCTGATTACAAATCTGCCAGAGATTCCCCCAACCACCCTGTAAACAAAGATGCCTGACGCTCCGTAGGTAACTCCACTGGCACAATTTTAAACTGAGTCGGCTGGGGTTCCGCCAAAATCACTTGAGCCAAGAGCAATTCATCTTGATGGAAAAACGTCACTTCTAGCACCTCCCCTACCTGGGCAGCCTGTAAGCGATCGTTCACCCCATCCACCGTTGCCCGCAATCCATCGATCGCAATCAACTCATCCCCCGCATCCAGACCCGCTAACTGCGCTGGGGAATTAAAGGCTACCGATTTCACGATCGTTCGGTTCTGTTCCGCCACAATTCGCGCGCCCCACGTTGGTGCGAGTCCTTTGTCAGCATTAGATTCTAACCGAAGGCCAAATTCCTGGAAATAAGCCCCAAAATCTAGCTCCTCTAGCCCATGCAGGTAACGGTCGAAAAAGTCCGTTAAATCAGTGCCTGCTACCGCTTCAATCACAGATTTCGCATCCTGGGGCGTAAAGCCAATCTCATCCTTGCCAAACTTTTCCCACATGATGCGCATCACATCATCAAAGGATTTCTGATTGTGATGGCGCTTGCGGATCTCTAGATCTAATAAAAGTGTCACCATTGCGCCCTTCAAGTAATAGGACATTTGGGAGTTGGGCGTGTTAGAATCCGGTCGATACAGTTTAATCCAAGCATCAAATCCCGATTCACTTAAGGGTTGTACAAAGCGTCCCAGCGTTGTTAAATAGCGTGTAATTTCTTGACTTAAACACCTGAGATAGGTCTTAGCACCATAGATGCCTGCACGGAGTGGAAATAGATTGTCGTAGTAACTCGTTACCCCTTCACAAAACCATAACGAAGGTGTGTAGTTTTCTTGATCATAATCAAATTTCTCCAACGCTTGCGGTCGGATGCGTTTGACATTCCAAAGATGGAAAAACTCATGGGCCACTAATTGCAAAAATGATTCGTAGTCCTTCTGTTTCCTAAATCCATGGCGATCGTAAATGAGCGAACAAGAATCCTTATGTTCCAACCCCCCATAGCCATTGGTGAGATGCAAAATAAATAAATAGCGATCGTAGGGCAACCCACCAAACATTTGGGCTTCTGCTTCGATAATCCGTTGGGTATCCGCAATCAAGCGATCGGGGTTTACATTACCCTTGCCCCAAATCACCCACTGATGGGTCTTGCCCAGCACTTCAAAGTCAAATCGGCTCTGTAAGCCAATTTCAAACGGACTATCCACCAACGTGTCAAAGTCCCGCGCCAAAAAGGTATTCTCCCCAATCTCCGGCAAAGCTGTTGCCACCTGCCAATCAGAACTGGGTGGCACGATCGTCACTTCGATCGGCTGCGCTTGATACCCTGGAATGTAGAAAAAGGTTGCTGCGCCGTTAAAGTAGCCATGGGTGCGATCGAGGTGATTAGTTCGAACTGTTAACTCATTGGCATAGATCTGGTAGCGAATCACCACAGTAGATTGCGCCTGGGTCTGAATGCGCCAATGATTTTTGGCTAACTTCTGAAACACGAATGGCTCCCCGGAGGGAGTGACCGCCTCAAAATTTTGGAGATGCCGGGAATATTCCCGCACCAGATAGGACCCAGGTGTCCACACGGGCATCTTCACCTCTAAAACGTCCTGGCTCCAACCCGTCACCTCTAACGTCACCTCAAACAAGTGATTCGTCGGTTGGGGCATTGCCACTTGGTAATGTAACTTCAAGGCCGCCATTCGATCGATCGAGGGCTCCCGATCATGATCTTGACCCACTGTCTCCCAAGTATGCGGGGCTGACGTATAGACGAGTTCTTCTTGACCCACGGAAAACCCTCCGACAAGACGATATATCCATCATGCCGTAGGGATTTCCTGGGTGACTACCGTTTGGAGGAATAACTGCAAAATGTCTGACCATCGAAGCCGTTATTTCCCACAGATTATTGATCCACCAATCATTGATCCGCCAATCATTTATCCACCATTGGCTTTGTGCAAAATTTGATGCAGTTGCTTCAGGTTGGGCAGATGCATCGTCTGGCGTTCCGTATCAATTTTGACCCATCCTTTTTCCGTCAGCTTCACCAGAATTTTGGCCGCTTCATCGGCATTGATATCGGAAACATCGGCGAGATCCTTGGCTGCAATATTGAAAATATCCACGCCTGTCCCCGATGGCTGGCCATAGGCTTCCGCCAGGGTCACTAATGTGTGAATGAGCTTAATGGCAGGGGGTTGATCGCGGAGTTGAAACCGCAAGTTGGTTTGTCGGAGCCGACGGACCATCAGTTGCAACATCCGGTGATGCAATTGGGGATCTTTAAACAGGGTTTGGATAAACCGCTGCGCCGCGATGCTCAAAAGTTTAACCGGGGTCAGTGCAATTACATCCGTCGATCGGGGGGACTCATCCAAAACGGCCATTTCGCCAAAGAAATCCCCTTTCCCGAGAATTGCCAAAGTAGCAACATCTTCCCCACTGCCCGAGTGACGCCGCACCTTGACCCATCCCGACAGGACAAAGTAGACAGCATTTCCCCAGGCATCTTCCATCAAGACAGCTCGACCTGAAGGGTATTCATGCTCAACAGCAACAGACAGCAACCAATCCAACGTTTCCGGATTAGCGGCAGCAAGAAGAGGAAACAATTCACTGATAACTTCGGTTTGCATGGAAGCAGTTCAGGGGGAAAAGAGCGGACGTGGGGCCTGCATCAAGGTTCAATTGTGAGAATTTACGGATCCTCAGTCTATGAGTGGATGCAGGCTGCTCGTGACTTTATTGTGCCCCGAATCCTAAATAAAAGCTGCATCAAACCGAAGTCCACCCGATCGGGCGAGCCCTTTAGGGGACCACTGCCGCATGAATGGCTAAGGCCAAAGCTGGCAGCAACGCTTGAACGACTGTAGGCCAGCCAATCACGATCGGTTGCAGGTGGGCTAAGGTCTCGGGATGAATCTGATCCGGCGCATACCCAATGGCCTGCCCCTGTAAATCACAGCACTGTAATCCCGCTGCTTGGGCGATCGCCAGGGGGGCAACCGTATCCCAAACCTTAACCCGCTGATTTAAATAAATGTAAGCTCCAGCCTGCCCCTGCACCACTTCTAGCACCTTGAGCCCAAAGCTCCCTGGACGCTGCCAAAATTCAACTTTCGGGAGCTGCGCTTGAATAATGGAGCCATAATTCTGCAGATCCTTATACCCAATAATCCATCGCTGACTGTGTTCTGTTGGGGAAGGCGTCAGTGGACAGGGCTCTAGCTCTCCTTTGCGTTGCCATAGGCCAATTCCCGGCCCCCCAAAATACAAGGCATCATATTCCGGTGCATAGATCCAGCCCGCCAACGGCTCACGTCCTAATGCGCCCACCATAACTGCGTAGTCAGGATCACCATTGATAAAATCCTGGGTTCCATCTAACGGATCTACGCACCAGATGCGCTGAGTACGATCGTGAAACCCTTGTAAGGAGGCGCTATTTTCTTCCGTCACGAGCTTGTCATCGGGAAAGAGTTGGTCAAACGCCTGGGTCAGTTGCTCATCTAAGGCCCGATCGACGTCTGTGACATAATCCCCTGGCCCTTTTTGATAGACTTCAAACCCTTGACCTGCAAGGTGTTTAGCAGATTGGCCACAGTCCCGCACAATCCGATTGATCCGGTGAACCAACTCCTCGGTTAATGGTTGCATGATGATTCTTCTCAAAAAGGGCAGGAAGTTAACAAACAATTGACTGTTTAACCCTAGCATTCGACGGTTCAAAGCGCAGCGGAGGTACCCGATCGGGCACCTCCGCCAGAGAAAACGGGCTAACCAGTGGCTAACCCGTCAGCTTGGGAACGCGCAGAGAAACTATTTTTGCAGTACCAGCTTGACGTTAGCATTGCTCAACCCAGGCCGTTTTACTTCTGCCAGGGTTTTGTTGACGGCATACTTCTGGTTGATGGAATTAATCAGTTCCGTTTGGTTGTGCTTCTTGGCCACACCCCAGAGATCCGCAATCAGATCAAAGGTGCCATCTGCATTGCGAGACCAACCCAGATCATACTCGCCATCCAGAACAGCCACGATGTCTGCCCGAACCCGCTGACCATTGTATCCGCGAACATCGGCTTCACTCTTGACGTTGATCCCGAGATCCCGCAGAGAGTTTTTCAGGATTTCAGCATCGGTGACTTTGGTGCGCAGAGTGCTAAAGTGAGACATGAGAGTTTCCTCCGTGGAAATTTGCAAACAACGACAACAGTGTCAAAGAAACAGTGTCAAAAGCATTTAGCTATTGGGAAGTAGCTATTCGCTTTGTTTGTTACGTGCTAGCTCAAGTGAACTAGCCTCCCTCCTGTTGGGAACCAGGAGAAAGCTTGTTAGAACTCCAATCGCTGGTATTCTGCGATGGAGGCTGCCGCTGGACGGGCACGTTGCCTAGCCCAGTCTCGAAGCGCAGTAACTTGCTCAGTCATCGTCTTGGACAGCGGCATCGTAGCGCGACAGGCCGCAATAATATCCAATTGAGTGAACTCTCGTTCCTGAGCAAACGCTTCATACATGGCAGCAATCAAAGCCTGTTCAATTTCTGCGCCGGAAAAGCCTTCGCAAACATTGGCCAATTGCTCGAGGTCAAAGCGATCGATGTCCCGACGCCGCTTGAGAAGATGAATTCTGAAAATATCCTGCCGCTCATCCGCATTGGGCAGATCAACAAAGAAAATCTCGTCAAACCGACCTTTGCGGAGAAACTCGCCCGGTAACCGTTCGACTCGGTTTGCCGTAGCCATGACAAATACAGGGGAGGTTTTTTCCTGCATCCAAGTCAAAAAGGAACCAAAAATCCGGCTGGAGGTGCCGCCATCGGAGTCTGCCGATCCCCCGGCTCCACCAAAGGCCTTATCCAACTCGTCAATAAATAGAATGGCTGGGGAAATCGATTCCGCAGTTTTCAGGGCACTCCGTAGATTCGCTTCAGATTTACCGACCGTCGATCCGTCGTAAACCCGACCCATATCAAGACGCAGTAAGGGCAAGCCCCACAACTTGGATGTGGTCTTAGCGATTAAAGATTTACCGCAACCCGGAACGCCTAAAATCAGCATTCCCTTGGGTTGGGGGAGACCATATTCCCTAGCCCGTTCAGTAAAGGCATTGGAACGCTGCTTCAGCCAGTGCTTTAGCTCTTCTAGCCCACCAACGGCATTAATGGTTTCGTCTTCCTCAATGTATTCCAGGATGCCATTGCGGCGAATCAGTTGTTTCTTCTCAGAGAGAACAATATCAACTTCTTCTTCGGTCATGCGACCCGCTGTGACATAGGCTTTGCGATAGACTTTCTCAGCCTCGTCACGGGTCAGCCCTAGGGCTGCCTTCAACAGCTTCTCCCGACTTTCCGTCGAAAGGCGTCGATCGCGGGGAGAAACCAGTTGCCGAGACAGCACATCGTTAATCTCTGCCATGGAAGGCAAAGCAAAGTCAATCACAACAACTTCCTTCTCCATCTCGATCGGCACTTGCTGCACGGGAGACATCAGAATAATCGTTTTCTGAGTGCCCTTGAAGGCTGCGATCGCATCGCGGATCCAACGAACAACCTCTGCACTGCCAGTCCCGTCATGGAGGAAGGGATGAAGATCTTTAAAAATAAAAATGGAAGGTTCCGACTGTCGAATCGCTGTGGCGATCGCTTGCTGGGGGGGAATGGTGCCGGGTTGGGGCGGTTGGCCTGTACGTCCATACTGAACCATCCCTTGGGTTAACGTCCAGCTATAAACAGTTCGCTCCAACTTATTCTGAGCAACCTCTGAGATTGCTTGCTCGGCTCGTTCTTCTTCGGAAGTTACAAGATAGATGAGCGGGTATTGAGCTTGGATGAGAACACTGAGTTCTTCTTGCATAGACGATCCACCACAAAGTTAGGGATGTTGCAGAGAATGCAATGAACAAAGCAACCCAGACTGAACCTTTAGAAGGATTCAACAAAGCCGAAGCCGTCGAATCCTATGAATTAACAGGGAACCAGCGCTTCTTCACTCTGATCAGAAACAAGTTCGGTACTTGCAACTGCATCCAGAGACAGTGCGGCTTCCTGAACGGCTCCAGGCTGTTGCCCTAGAGTCACCATTTCCCCTTCCCGCATGACCAGAGAGGATTGACACTCCGGGCAAGCGTACACACGATGGGTCTGACCTTGGATCGCTTCCACTGATTCCACCACTTCAGGATGGGTGAGATAAAAACAAATTGCTTTTTCTGCTAGGGAAGACATGGGTTCAGCATCGACAGCTGCACGAATTTTGAGTTGGCGATGCAGGTCAGAGGGGAGATACAACGTAACTTTCTGCTTATCTTGCATATAACTTCAAATCGTTTTACCCGGGTATGCATATTACCCTATCGATTGTACAGGAAGCTGTCAAGACAGAATGCCGGTTTGACGGCAATACTGAAACATATGTTTACAATTGTCGATCTGAGTTAAGGGTCAGTGAGCAAGCGAGGGCAATACAACCAGGGCCTAACGACTTGGCGGGTGCGTGACGGGTGCGATGATGGGTGCGATGACGGGTGCGTCTCCCGCTTCTTCCGTGGAGTTACTTAAATTTTTCAGTCGGCACATTGATTGAATGGGCGGTTTCTGGGTTCGAGTTTTCCAATGACTTTGGGCACACTGAAGGCAGTTCGTGGTTGATTGTCACGGCTTAATTGTCACAGCTCAGTGCGTTTACGGATTTGGTGCTTACGGGTTTGGAAGGATTCGTCACAGTAAGGACAGGGTGAATATGAAATTGCAACTGCCATTAGTGGTTGGAATGTGGCTGACAGCGGGGGTTACGGTCGTTGGTGTGGGATATGCAACCTTACGCCCGAAGCCATCCCAATCCTTTGATCCCAGGAATGCCTCCCCCGTACAACTGGCCAAATTGAGTGATTGCCAAACGTTGTCCGCAGATCCGAAACCTTTGTTGAATGTGCGATCGACCCCAAGCATTGCGCCAGACAACATTGTGGGAACCATCAAAAATGGAGTTAATCTAGCCGTTGTAGACGAACGCGACGGTTGGTTGCAAATCAATGCGCCGGTTTCAGGCTGGGTCTACCGGAATTTGACTGTGACAACCTGTGATACATCGGGTAAGCGTTCAGACAGAAAGCCCTTAGAATTGGCTCATCCAGCTTCCAGCCGCCAACTGATTGCAGAAGCCCAGGAGCAATGGCACGCCGGGAATTTAGCAGGGGCTCTTAATCGTCTGCGTCAGGTTCCCGCTGAAGATCCCGCCTATACTCAAGTGGAAAACTTAATGGGCAGTATGACGGTGAAGTGGAAGCAAGCGGAGGATGCTTACGGTAAGGCTGAAGTCGCGATCGCCACCCGACGGCCTCAAATGGTATTAGCCATGATGCATACTGTCCCAGATATCCGCTATTGGCGATCTAAAATGGCTCCTTTAGTCAAACGGGCGATCGAACTACAGTTGACCGCTGAGCTGCCGAGATAAGTTCTGAGCGATCGAGATAAAGTCTGAGCGATCGAGATCATTGCCGTCAGCGCTTCGCGCCATCCCCGCTTCATCGACCCATGCACCCATCGACCTCTCTACCCATCCACTCGGACTTGGGTGGGTACAGTGTTTCCTAATATTGCCCCTAATGTTGCTGCTGAAGTAACGTTTTTAGTCGGGTTTCCGCGATGGTTTCGCTTTCCTGTGAAGGTCAAGACAAGGGCAAAACTTCATGTCGTCTCAAGGTTTGGAAGCCAATATCCTTCCTACCATAGCGATATAGCTCTTCAATCGATCGCGTTTAGGAAGGCTGAAATATGGCATCTAAATCTGCTTTAGTCGCTGCGGGTTTAACCGGAGTTGCAGCCGTTACGGTGGGGACACTGGCCCTGGTGCAACCAAAACCCGAATCTTCGCCCATGGCTACCCCAACGGCTCTGCCGTCGGCTGTGTCAGGCAATCAGGACGCTGCCCAACCGCCAACGGTCTCTGTCTCCCCTAGCCCGAGTTTGGGGACTGTCTCCCCTAGTCCTACTGCTAGTGATAATAATCAGCCTGTCATGGGTTCCGATGTCCCGACCGATACTAACGGAAGCCAGTCTGTAGACCCCTCTTCAGCAACTCCGACTCGGCAAGTTGAAAGCTGCAAAGTAACGATGGCCAAGGTGAGTGATCCGAACCCGCCTAGCAATTTGCGATCGCAACCCAGTACTGCCTCCGGAAGCACGATCGTCAGCCAGCTCAAAAATGGTACGTTTCTGACTGTGGTGGAAGAAAAAGATGATTGGTTCCGAATTTCGACTCCAGCAAAGGGCTGGATCGCAAAGTCTGTGGTCCAGAGTGGCTGTAACGAGAAAACTGAACGGGTAACGTTTGCCCAGGGAAGTATTCGTGCCACCCTTGGGGATCAGTTCATTGGCACAGGTAGCCATATCTACCGAGTACAACTGAGCCAAGGCCAAACCCTCACCATTACTCGACAGAAAGGCCCACTCCCAGCCGTAAGGGATCCCAAGGGCAAATTTCTGGTTGGTATGGACGATCGGCAAGCATCTTGGACACAGAAACTTGCCTTATCAGGGGACTATCAAATTGTCTTGGATTCCAATTACAAAGGATATCAGTACCGTTTCCAAGTGGAAGTCCAGTAGGCATATCTATTCATCCGGTCTCTATTCATTCGGTCTCTATTCATCCAGTTCTTGAGTCCCAGTAGGTTAGCGGGCCATAACCTACGCAACCATCTCGTTTAGCCCCTGCGCGAAGGTTCGCGATCGCCCGCTTCGCCACTGACCTCAGCAGGTATAAATTTTCCCGTGGCCACTGATTACACAGTTGGATACAACCTCGGACAAATTTCGGGTACCCATTGCCTTACAATGTGACGGTTGTATTTCTGAGACAGGACCTTGATCGAGCGTTATACACTGCCCGAAATGGGCGCAATCTGGAGTGACGAATATAAACTACAAACCTGGTTGCAAGTGGAAATCGCAGTCTGCGAAGCCCAAGCTGAATTGGGTTACATTCCCCAAGATGCGGTAGACGAGATCAAGGCGAAGGCAAAGTTTGATATCAACCGCGTTCTAGAAATTGAAAAAGAAGTCAAGCATGATGTGATTGCCTTCTTAACCAATGTGAATGAGTACGTAGGGGATGCAGGTCGCTACATCCACCTGGGAATGACTAGTTCTGACATGCTGGATACCGCCTTGGCGTTACAGATTGTCGCCAGTTTGGATCTGATTATGCAAAAGCTGGAGGACTGCATTCAAGCAATCCGCTACCAAGCGCAACAGCACCGAGATACGGTCATGATTGGTCGCTCCCATGGGATCCATGCAGAACCAATGACTTTCGGATTTAAGTTAGCGGGTTGGTTGGCAGAAATGCTTCGCAACCGCGATCGTCTCTGTGCCATTAAGAAATCGATCGCAGTGGGTCAAATTTCCGGTGCAGTGGGCACCTATGCCAATATCGATCCAAAAATTGAAGAACTAACCTGTCAGAAGCTGGGTTTGGAACCAGATGCAGCGTCTACCCAAGTCATTTCCCGCGATCGCCATGCTGAGTTTATGAATGGGCTGGCGCTGGTGACTGCTTCGATCGAGCGGTTTGCCGTGGAAATTCGTAACTTACAACGCACGGATGTCCTGGAAGTAGAAGAATTTTTCTCGAAAGGACAAAAAGGCTCTTCTGCCATGCCTCACAAGCGCAATCCGATTCGATCGGAGCGGCTGACCGGAATGGCGCGGTTAGTTCGGGGGTATGCGGTCGCTGCCTTGGAAAACGTGGCTTTATGGCACGAACGGGATATTTCCCATAGTTCTGTGGAACGGGTGGCGTTTCCAGATGCCTGCATCCTGACGCACTTTATGCTGGTGGAGATCACGGATTTAGTCAAGCACTTGCTGGTCTATCCCGAAAACATGACCCGCAACATGAACCTGTACGGTGGGGTGGTCTTCAGTCAACGAGTGCTGCTGACCTTGGTTGGTAAAGGCATGAAACGGGAAGAAGCCTACGCGATCGTTCAAAGCTGTGCCCATACGGAATGGAACGTAGAAGGGGGAAACTTCCGCGCCAAAATTGAAGCCAATGAGCAAGTCAAGGCACTGCTTTCTCCCGAAGAAATTGCTGACTGTTTTGACGCCAAGCATCATCTAAAAAATCTCGATCAGGTCTATCAACGGTTAGGCATCTAGACAGGCCAAAGCGAGTCAATTACAAAGCGAGTCAATTAGAGGATGTGAGCCAGGGGCTGGGACTTTGTGTCATCCCCTGGTTTGCTCGATTTTCCTCCAGTTCCCATCTTGGGATCAGGTTTGTATCAGATCTACAGGCCATTGCAGGATAAACCATTGGCAGGACGCCATGGTCGAATCTACAAAAAAGTCGCAAAAAAAGTCGCAGCCTGATCGACTGCGACCTATGGACAACTCAAATTTTCAACCAACTGTTCAACCAGTTCTGCCGCTTACACAGCTTGCAACCTAACGCTTGCGACCTAAACAGCGCGTTGCATTACCCAGGTGTGATCCAGCGTTTGAGACCGCTGTGGCATGACGGATACAGCTTTACTCTCTGGCATAGCAGCAACCTCAAATTTCCCTGCACTGGGTTTCTCGATCGGCTGTAGATTGCTTTGCAGAACCTCAATCTGAGCAACCAATTGTTGCAGTTGCAGTTGTAGATCTTGAATTTGAGGGACGACAACCTCTTGTTGGACAGGCAGCGCTTGAGATTCAACAGCTGCCATTTGGGATGCCCCATATCCCACGCGAGAAAAGCTCAGAAATCCTTGGGCTGCATGGAGCGGAGAAACGGCAGCATGAATGCTAACGGGCGAAACCTTGATGGGCGTCAAGTCAACTTCGGCTTTTGCGACAGCAAAGGATTGGGCAGGAGCGACAGTTGCTGGGGTAGATGGCTGAACCGAAGAACCATGAGCAGCTTCGGCTACTGGAAGCGCAGGTGCCTCTGCCAACGGAGCCACTGCCGTAGACTCATCTTCCAAAAAGAAGTCTAATCCCGATTGCAGTAAATGAGTCTCTGAAAGAAGAGACTGCTGTAGTTGACGATCGCGAACTTCTAAATTGGTTTGTAGTGTTTGCAACTGTTGCTCCATCAGGCTGACCTTCCGGGCCGATTTACGCCAGCCACGAACAGCTAAACCTGAGATGCCTAGCCCCAACATTCCTGCACTGGCTAAGCCTACGTAGGAAGCAGCAGAAGTTTTCATTTCGGAGATTGGCAGTGAACCGATCAGAGAGGTGCTTTTGGAGGTAACTTCTACTGAGTCAGTGACTGAGTCGGTGCTGGAGACCGCCGGAGCAACAGACATAAAAGCGACACTTGCGCCAGAGAGCAGAACAGCAGGAACTAGGATGTTGCCAAAGAAGGTTCTAGACATAATGGGTAACTCTGAGTATCTAGGTATCTAGCAAGATGGAGACAAACTGGTAGAAGAAAAACAAGGAGAAAAGCGCTTCCGGTGAATACCTCAAGTCCGAATAAGGTCTAAGTCAGAACACTTCAGCCCAGAACTCTTTGGGAAGGGCGCTCAACCTTTGATACCAGATTAAGGGCTAACGCCTAGGTATATGTTGTAAATCCGATGAAGAATGCTTCCAACATAGACAAGTTTATGTAAATTCCCTGATAACACTAACTAGATATGCCGACAAAGGGAGGCGAAAACCGTTGATAAGGACGATTTTCAGCGATTTTTCAGGTCTTCATGGGCATCTATAACCGTAGATACTCCCAAGGTGTTGAGGCAGGGGGAATGCGCAATTCACCTAACCGTCAGGCACTCTACCCAGAATCACAGCAGACCTATCCCCCTGGATTGAGCCTGGGAAATGGGGCTGAGCATTGAAGCTGAATCATCAACTAAGCATTTAAGCCTAAGCACTTCATAAGAAATGTAGCAGAGTTTATCTAGTCAGAAATACAGGGGCAGACCCATCTTTTTGAAGGACTAGACGCACCCAGGGCTGTTGATTTATGCCAGGGTGTATTCCGAATCACATGTATCCACCCTTCTCCCAACCAGACGGTCCTTTCACAAACCCATGGCCTTTTCACAAAGATGGGCCGATCGCGGAACTTTTTCCCCCCAACAATGACGTCATAAAATCCCGAATACGGAGTACACCTTTTGTCTTCTTTTATTCCATCTGGCCTCGATCGAGTGAATTCAACCCGTCGCAGTTCAGCTCAATGAATTCGCTACATGAATGAGCTCAATGATAAGTTTGCTGTACCTTGTATCCCTCTGACCCATGGCACATTCTTCTCGACAACCCGGTTCGCCCTGTCCACCTTCCTCAGTCACCCATGCCAAACCCCGATCGCTCCACCGATCCAGGCAATGGCTTAGGTCTGTTGGCTTCAGAATGCTGAGCTTGGCACTTTGTACTGCCATTACCTCAGTTTGTCTGCACCTAGGATGGCCGATCGGGGCGTTATTATCTGGGCCAGTATTTTCGTCTGGGCAAATATTTTCTCCAGTGGCTCAAGCTCAAACGGCAGGAGTTTTGCAACCTCCTTTATCTACGCGCAAAAGTGAGATTGTTGATGCCCAAGGACGCACTGTTCTATTGCGAGGCGTCAATTGGTTTGGCCTGGAAACCGAAACCCATGCCCCCCACGGACTTTGGGAGCGAGATTACGTTGATGTGGTTGCCCAAATCAAGCAAATGGGTTACAACGTGATTCGTTTGCCCTATTCCCTGGCTAGCTTAAAATCTCAAACCCTCTCGGGGATTAACTTTGATCTGCCCGGAAATGCCACTTTCAAGAACAAAACACCTTTGCAAGTGATGGATGCAGTGGTGCAAGAGGCCGGTCGTCAGGGGCTCTTTGTGATACTAGATAGCCATCGCTTAAATGACCAACGAATTCCTGAACTCTGGTACGGTGATGGCTTTACAGAAGCCGACTGGGTGAATACCTGGACAATGCTGGCGGAGCGTTACAAAAATCAGCCAAATGTGATCGGGGCTGACTTGAAAAATGAACCCCACGGGAAAGCCAGTTGGGGAACGGGCGATCGGGCAACGGATTGGCGACTGGCCGCCGAGCGGGCGGGTAATGCCATTCTGAAGGTAAATCGCAACTGGCTGATTATCGTAGAAGGCGTTGAAAATAACGTTCCCGGTCAGAAGCTGAAACATTGGATGGGCGGAAACCTAGAAGGGGTCGATCGCTTCCCAGTTCGCTTATCAGTGCCGAATCGGGTTGTGTACTCGCCCCACGAATATGGCCCCGGCGTCTTTGCCCAACCCTGGTTTGCCGACAAGCGCTTTCCCAATAACTTAGTCTCCCGTTGGAATCAAGGATTCTACTACATTGCCCAGCGAGGTATCGCGCCCATTTGGGTGGGGGAATTTGGGGGTCGCCAAACCGACAACCAATCCAAAGAAGGCATTTGGCAGCAGCGATTTGTGCAATTTCTGCAAACCAATCGTTTAGGGTTTGCCTACTGGAGTTTCAATCCTAATAGTGGCGATACTGGTGGTCTACTGCTAGATGACTGGAAAACTGTGGATCGCAATAAACAAAAATTGCTCAGCGTCCTGTTACCGACCTTAACAATGGCCCCTGTTGGTGGTCAGTCGCCCATACCTTCTCCAGTCCCCACGCCGACCCCAACCTCCCCATCACAGCCAGGTCCCCAGCCAACGCCCTCGGTGTCGCCTAGCCCGGTGTTGAGTTCCCCCCGATCGCCCAATTTAGAGACCCCATTGCAAGTCCAAGTCCAAAAACAATCTGATTGGGAAACGGGGTTTTGTACCAGGATTCAAGTCAGCAATCCCACTCAGCAAGCGATTTCCAACTGGCTTCTGCGCTTTAACATGGTTGATGCCACTATCACACAGTCTTGGAATGGCTCCTTCACAGTCCAAAGCGCAGGGAATTATCAAGTGCAACCTGCTGAATGGGGCAAGACCTTAACCCCTCGCCAAACGATCGACCTGGGATTTTGTGCCGACAAGAAAGGCCCGAATCCCCAACCACGAAACTTTCAGGCAGTCAAAACCTGAGACAACAGTTTGTTGAATGGGCGGTTAATTTTTGATAAAAAAACAAGCCTGCTGCATAACCTGCCAGGCTTGTTTGATTTTGCTAGATTGATGATGGTGCTCAATTCTCATAATCAATATTGTGCAACCATCGATTGATAGGCTATTCCAATTCCCCCGGTTCTAAAATGCGTTGGAATAGATAACCCGTCCCTCTTGCCGTGAGAATCAGTTCCGGATTGCTCGGGTCATCTTCCAGCTTGGCGCGCAGGCGAGAAATATGAACGTCTACCACCCGAGTATCCACATGCCGTTCAGGCGTGTAGCCCCAAACTTCCTGGAGAATTTCTGCCCGTGAGAAGGGGTCGCCCGACTTGCTGACCAATAGCTCTAACAGGCTAAATTCCATACCCGTGAGCCGAATGCGCTCATCCCCTTTGTACACTTGGCGCTTATTGGTATCGATCCGAATCGTATTGATTTGAATGACGCCGGAGCTGGGAATTCCCGTTGCAGAGTTTTTCTCAACTCGTCGTAGTACCGATCGAATCCGTGCTTCCAGTTCCTTCGGCGAAAATGGCTTGACGACATAGTCATCAGCCCCCAGTTCTAGCCCCGTAATGCGATCGGCCACGTCACCCAACGCCGTCAGCATAATAATCGGGACATCAGACTCTTTGCGAAGCTCTTGGCAAACACCATAGCCATCTAGCTTGGGCATCATGACATCTAGGACAACCAAGTCTGGATCAGCATTGCGAAAGGTATCCAGGGCTTCCTCTCCATCGGCGGCGGTCACCACGTCATAGCCAATCATGGAAAGGCGAGTTTCTAAAATCCGACGAATGCTAGCTTCGTCATCCACAACTAGGATTTTTTCTTTATGAGTTTCCAATTTGGGTAACGCTCCTTCAAAGAGGCAATCCTGAATGAGTTAAGTTTTCATACTCTATGATTAACAATAATAGAACATGTATTTGATTTGATAACCTAAGATCCTGATTATTACGAAGCTTCAGGCTTTCTTAAGACTTATAGAGATTGTAAAGAATTGCCCTTCACGTCCTCTATCCATGCCCAAGGCACGATCGCTCTTTGTTTGCAATCAATGTGGTGCAGAATTTCCCCAGTACTTTGGTCGTTGTCCGGCTTGTCATGCCTGGAACGCTTTAGAGGAGCAAGTTTCAGCCGCTGCTTCCAGTAGCAGTAGCAATCGCCTCAGCCAAAGTCCGCTCCTGCAATTAAGTCGGGGACGACGATCGCGGGATGCCACCAGTGAACCTCGCCCTGTGTCTTCGTTGACCTTGGGGCAAATCCAAGATCACCCCCAAGCTCGACTTGCATCTGGATATAGCGAACTCGATCGGGTGCTGGGTGGGGGCATTGTGCCAGGTTCCCTAGTGCTGATTGGGGGCGATCCGGGCATTGGCAAATCAACCCTGCTGCTGCAAACAGCCAACCGCTTAGCCCAAACCCACAGCATTCTCTATGTCTGTGCGGAGGAATCGGGGCAGCAGGTTAAACTCAGAGCCCAACGGTTGGGCATTGGTCTGGGGCGATCGACCTTGACAGATCCCGATTCCAGCGGCGATCGACCTGTTGACACTCGGAACTTGGATGCCGCAGAAGTAGCCCCGCCCAAATCCACCCGCACCAAACAGCCCCGCGCTAAGAAAACAGCCACCGCAGATGGCGAGACGCCTGCCGCTGATTTAGCGAATCCAGCTGATTTAGCGAATCCAGCTGATTTAGCGAATCCAGTTGCTGATAATCCGGATTCTGCCACCGGCGATTTATACCTCTTGCCGGAAATTGATCTCGATACGATTTTGACGGAGTTAGAATCCCTGCGGCCTCGGGTAGCGGTGATTGACAGTATCCAAGCGCTGTACTACGCGGCCCTCACGTCTGCGCCTGGTTCCGTGGCCCAGGTGCGGGAATGTACCTCGTTGTTGATGCAGTTGGCTAAGCGATTGGGCATTACGCTGTTCATCGTAGGACATGTCACCAAAGAGGGCGCGATCGCAGGGCCAAAGGTTCTGGAACATCTTGTCGATACGGTTTTGTACTTTGAGGGCGATCGCTTCGCCAGCCATCGCTTACTGCGATCGGTGAAAAATCGTTTTGGGGCGACCCATGAAGTGGGTGTGTTTGAAATGGTGGATCAAGGCTTACAGGAAATCTTGAATCCCTCCGAACTCTTTTTAGGCAACCGGGAGGAACCATCTTCCGGCACTGCGACGATCGTGGCCTGCGAGGGCACCAGACCGATCGTGGTGGAATTGCAAGCCCTGGTTGCTCCCACCAGTTACAGTTCGCCGCGCCGTTCCACTACAGGGATTGAGTACAATCGGCTGCTGCAAATTTTGGCGGTGCTGGAAAAGCGTGTTGGCATTCCGCTGTCCAAACTCGACGCCTATGTGGCCTCATCCGGAGGGCTCAGCGTCGGTGAACCCGCTGCCGATCTGGGCGTGGCGATCGCCGTGGCCGCTAGTTTCCGCGATCGCACGGTCGATCCGCAGACGGTGCTGATTGGCGAAGTGGGCTTGGGCGGCCAGGTGCGACCGGTGTCCCAGATGGAGTTGCGGTTGAAGGAAGCCGCCAAACTGGGCTTCAAACGGGCGATCGTGCCCAAAGGGGGCAATTACAATTCCGTCGGTCTGGAAATTATTCCCGTGGCCCGCGTGATGGATGCCATTGCGATCGCCCTCGTGGCCAGCCGACCCAGTTCAGAAATCACCCGTGAAGCAGAAACCGATCGCTGGGAGGCGGAGTAACCGAATCATCTGGTTTTTCGGGGGGTTTTTGGCGCAGACTGCCGCCAAAATCATCGATTATGGGTCGATCGCAAGCCGATCAAAACAAGGGGAATTAATGAACTTTTGTAAACGATTTCCCAGAAATCTCGCCTTTCCCATTTTGGATGCACCCTAAACTGGATAAACTACAAGGAGAATTCTGAAAGACCGCAA
Source organism: Alkalinema sp. FACHB-956 (assembly GCF_014697025.1). NCBI lineage: Bacteria > Bacillati > Cyanobacteriota > Cyanophyceae > Leptolyngbyales > Leptolyngbyaceae > Alkalinema > Alkalinema sp. FACHB-956. The sequence continues at coordinate 395,732 of NZ_JACJRC010000001.1, forward strand.
ATCAAACCTCCATCGATATGAGCGTAGTTAGCCAAGTCATCCTTAAAGCCGACGACGAACTCCGGTATCTCACCAGCGGTGAACTCAAAGGCGTAGCAGATTTTTTTAAAACTGGTGAGCAGCGGACTCGCATCGCTGAAATCCTCGCTGAAAACGAAAAAAAGATTGTAGACGAAGCTTCTAAAAACCTCTGGAAGATTCATCCGGACTACATCTCCCCTGGTGGTAATGCCTACGGCAGCCGGGAGCGGGCGCAATGCATCCGCGACTATGGCTGGTACCTACGGCTAGTTACCTACGGGGTTCTGGCAGGCAATCAAGAGCCGATCGAATCGATCGGGTTGGTGGGAGCACGGGAAATGTACAACTCCCTCGGTGTTCCAGTTCCAGGTATGGCGGATGCTATCAAGTGTCTCAAGTCAGCGGCTTTGGACTTACTCAGTGATGCTGACGCAGCAGCAACTGCTCCCTACTTCGACATCATCATTCAAGCTATGTCCTAATTCAGGCTATATCCTAGTTCAACCCTGTCCTAGGTTTGGAATTCAAAGGTTTTTGCCTTAGGGATTTTAGACTTAGGAGGTTTTGCCTTAGGGACTTCGAACCTAGGGATGTTTAACCTAGAGATGTTGAACCTAATACCAAATTGATTTATCAATGCTACAGATCCGATCCCCCCTAGCCCCCCTTAAAAAGGGGGGAATTTAGTCAAATTCTTTCAAAGTCCTCCTTTTTAAGGGGGATTTAGGGGGATCGTCATGGGTTGCAATCACAGGTTGATTTGGTATAAGGATTTAGGCTGGTTTTCTGAGTTCAGTTGCTGAGTGCAGCCAAGTTTTGAGTCCTGATTTTTCTGGAAATTTTCCATCAGGTCGCTCATTGGGGTTATCGAAAAACATTGTGATTGAGGGAACGGCTTCTGTCGTTCCTTTTTTGTTGAGTGGGCTGAGGGTGTGGGTTGATGTCGCGTTTGATTGGACGAAAACCTATCGCTTGGACGAAAACCTATCGCGGCGAAAAGATTCATACATCCTCTACCCTGGCGGAACCGAACATCGCTAGACTAGAGTTATGGAATCTTGAATGATCCAACCTGATCTGTCTGGATAATTTAACCTTTAAGATCTTTTTAGGGTGCAGTCCCTCAAAAATAGGTTATGACAGTAAGGTTTGTTTCTACGAATCTTTGCCAGAGTTTCATTCATGAGCGCTGAGTTTTGCGATCGTAGCTATTCCCATTGTCCGATTTGCCACGGGTCTGCCATCGTTTGTGAAGGATTGGCGATCGGCGGATTGAAAGTGTGTCCCCACTGTGGTTCGCGGCTAGTGGCCAGTGGGACGGGCCATTATGTTCGGGATCCGTTTCGTTGGCAGCTTCCATCGGTCAAAATTCTACGGCTCCAGAGTCATCCGATTTCTCGCCTCGTCCGAGATTCTGGCTTCAAGACCCCCTCTTCGATCGTTGCTTTAATTGCGAGTTTGTTTTTACTAGGCATCACGACCGCCTATTCAGGAAACATCAGTAAATTGTTTGTCAGCTTTCCGATCGAACAGAAAACAGGAGTCCAGTCCGGGCAATAAATGCTGGGCTTGGTGTAAGGGGCTTCTGAGCTGGCTCGGCTCCGATGGCTTGACTGTTCACCCGCTGGGTTTGCCTTTCATCAGCGATCGATTTTCCTGGAAAATTCAGGGGAGTGGTTCGAGAAATCTTTTCCAGAGACTGTTGAACCAATCAGCAGTCTTTAAATTTTTATAAAGCTTTTTATAAAGCTACTTGATTAGATGGCGAGGCTAGAAACAGCAATTCTAGTAGCAGAAATGTGAGATGGCATGACACGGTTTCTCATGCTGCCAGCGCTGGAGAATTAGGTTCTGGAGAATTAGGTGCCCAAGAATTAGGCGCTGAAGAATTGAATCTGTCTCGGAGCTCGAACCCTGGTAATGCATCGATCTGCAATAGATTTTTCAATCGGTTCTAAATTGATGAACACCAAGGATAGAGTGCCATTGAGCAGTAATTAACGGCATTACAGTGGAGAGTAGTTGACTCAATGTTTAACTTTTGTAAAAATTATTGGAGTGAATACTCTCATTTTTGTTAAAAAAAATTAATGATAGTCACAGAGTTTATATCAAATTGTGTCAGTTGCTGCCTGAAACGCAGTTCTGGTCTGGTTTTCTGGTAAAAACCATTTGTTATAGATGAAAATTGTAAATTGCAAACTTCCTACTCGGTTTCAAACATTTGTTTGCACTGGCTTGTTAGAAGTTTTGTAATTTCGCCGGGTGCTGGCAGAATCTCTGTCGCATGCTTTAGATTTCTGTCCTTGGGCTTTCTGTAGCTTGCCGTAGAGTTGTAGTGTCCCGTGTCTAACTGTGCCTTTTCCCTCATAAATTTTCGATCGCTGCTAGGTCTGTCGCTCTAGCAGAGGAGAACACGCATCGAAGGAGTCTTGACCCGCATGTTCACTTACACCAAACCTTCTGTCCGCCACATTCAACCCGATGACCTCAATGGTCGCTCCTTGGTCAAGGTGGTGTACGTCGTGTTGGAACCCCAGTACCAGAGCGCATTGTCCGCAGCTGTGCGATCGATTAACGCCAGTAACCCAGATATAGCCGTTGAAATTAGTGGTTACTTGATTGAAGAGCTGCGGGATGCGAGTAATTACGAAGATTTCAAACGGGATGTGGCAGAGGCCAACGTCTTTATTGCTTCTCTGATCTTCCTGGAAGATTTGGCAGATAAGATCGTCGAGGCGGTGGAGCCTGTTAAAGCCAATCTAGATGTTTCTGTGGTCTTCCCTTCAATGCCACAGGTGATGCGTCTCAATAAAATGGGCAGCTTCTCCCTGGCGCAGATCGGCCAGTCTAAGAGCGTCATTTCCAGCTTCATGAAGAAGCGTAAAGAGAAGTCTGGCGCTGGCTTCCAAGACGCCATGCTCAAGCTGCTGCGGACCTTGCCGACGGTGCTGAAATATCTGCCCGTGGAAAAAGCCCAGGATGCCCGCAACTTTATGCTGAGCTTCCAGTACTGGCTAGGGGGCAACCAAGATAACCTGGAAAACTTCCTGCTCATGCTGGCCGATCGCTACGTCTTCAAGGGTGAAAGGGCGATCGCTGGGGCCACGAAAGATTCTCCCAACCTTGAGTACAGTGAGCCGGTCACCTATCCCGACATGGGGATTTGGCATCCCTTGGCTCCCACGATGTACGAAGATGCCAAGGAATACTTCAACTGGTATGCCTCCCGTGGCGATTTGCCCGAGGCTCAGCGGCGGGGCGATTGCCCAACGGTTGGGTTGGTGCTGCAACGGACGCACATTGTGACCGGGGACGATGCCCACTACGTGTCTGTGTTGTCGGAATTTGAAGCCCTAGGTGCCCGTGTCATTCCGGTGTTTGCGGGGGGCTTGGACTTCTCCAAACCTGTGGATGCCTATTTCTACGATCCGATCGAGCAAAATCAAGCGATCGTTGATGTCGTGGTTTCCCTGACTGGCTTTGCCCTGGTGGGTGGCCCTGCCAAACAGGATCATCCCAAGGCGGTGGAATCGCTCAAACGCTTGAACCGTCCCTACATGGTGGCCTTGCCGCTGGTCTTCCAAACCACCGAGGAATGGCAGGAAAGCGAACTGGGTCTGCACCCCATTCAAGTGGCCCTGCAAATTGCCCTGCCGGAACTGGACGGGGCGATCGAACCCATCATCATGTCCGGTCGCGATGGTGCCACGGGTAAGGCGATTACCCTGCAAGATCGGGTCGAAGCGATCGCGCAACGGGCTTTGAAGTGGGCTAACCTGCGCCGCAAACCCAAGGCTGAGAAGAAGGTGGCCATTACGGTCTTTAGCTTCCCGCCGGACAAGGGCAACGTGGGTACCGCTGCTTACCTGGATGTGTTTGGCTCCATCTACAAGGTGCTGGAAGGCTTGAAAGCCGACGGCTACACGATCGACGGCGTACCCGAAGATTCCAAATCCCTGATGCTGGAAGTGCTGCACGATGCCCAAGCCCAGTACAACAGCCCTGAGCTGAACATCGCCTACCGCATGTCGGTTGAGGAGTACGAGCGCCTGACGCCCTACCAAGAGCGCCTGCACGAATCCTGGGGGCCACCTCCCGGTCATCTGAATACCGATGGCCAAAATCTGCTGGTATTCGGTAAGCAGTTTGGTAATGTCTTCATCGGTGTGCAGCCCACCTTTGGCTACGAAGGCGACCCGATGCGGCTGCTGTTCTCCCGATCGGCCAGTCCCCACCACGGATTTGCCGCCTACTACACCTACCTGGAAAAGGTTTGGCAAGCGGATGCTGTCCTGCACTTCGGTACCCACGGATCCTTGGAGTTCATGCCTGGGAAACAAATGGGGATGTCCGATACCTGCTATCCCGACAGCTTGATTGGGTCCATTCCCAACCTGTATTACTACGCGGCTAACAATCCGTCGGAAGCCACGATCGCCAAGCGCCGTAGCTACGCGGAAACGATTTCCTATCTGACCCCTCCGGCGGAAAATGCGGGGCTTTACAAGGGCTTGAAGGAGCTGAGCGAGTTGATCGGCTCCTACCAAACCATGAAGGACAGTGGGCGCGGCGTGCAGATCGTAGACACGATTATGGACAAGGCCCGCATCTGCAACCTGGATAAGGATGTGGTGTTGCCGGAGGGTTCAGCGGCGGAACTGACCCAAGACGATCGCGATGGCATTGTCGGCAAGATCTACATCAAGATTATGGAGATCGAGTCGCGGTTGCTGCCCTGTGGTCTGCATGTGATTGGCAAGCCCCCCACGGCGGAGGAAGCGATCGCCACGTTGGTGAACATTGCCAGCCTCGATCGGGAGGAGGAGGAAATCCTCAGTCTGCCGCGCGTCATTGCCAATAGCGTTTACCGCAACATCGACGAGATCTTCAAAAACAGTGACCTGGGTGTGTTGGCGGATGTGCAACTGCTCAACGACGTTCAGCAGGCCACCCGTGCAGCGGTCACGGCCATGGTGCGATCGCAGCAAGATGAAGAAGGTCGGGTTTCTAAAACCTCGATGTTCTCCAACCTGTTTGCAGGATTTGGAGCCCAGAAGAAGGAACCCTGGGTGCAAGCTCTCCACGATTTGGGCTACACCAATGTGGATCCCGATGCCTTGAAGCCATTGTTTGAGTTCTTGCAGTTCTGCCTGAAGCAAGTGGTGGCGGATAACGAACTGGGCGGCTTGCTAACGGGTCTGAATGGGGAATACATCAATCCTGGCCCCGGTGGTGACCCGATTCGTAACCCAGATGTGTTGCCCACGGGTAAAAATATCCATGCCCTGGACCCGCAGTCGATTCCCACGGCGGCGGCGGTGAAGTCGGCCAAGATTGTGGTCGATCGTTTGATCGATCGGCAGAAAACCGAGAACAACGGAGCCTATCCCGAAACGATCGCCTGCGTCCTCTGGGGAACGGATAACATCAAAACCTATGGGGAATCCTTGGCACAAATCCTTTGGATGGTGGGTGCGAAGCCGATTCCCGATTCCTTTGGTCGTGTCAACAAGTTAGAGTTGATTCCGCTCCATGAACTGGGTCGTCCTCGGATTGACGTTGTGGTCAACTGTTCTGGGGTCTTCCGCGACCTGTTCATTAACCAAATGGCGCTGTTGGACAAAGCGGTCAAAATGGCTGCGGAAGCGGATGAGCCCCTAGAGATGAACTTCGTTCGCAAACATGCCTTGCAACAGGCGGAAGAACTGGGCGTGAATATTCGTGAGGCCGCAACCCGTGTCTTCTCCAATGCCTCCGGTTCCTACTCCTCCAACATCAACTTGGCGGTGGAAAATGGCACCTGGGAAAATGAAGAGGAACTGCAAAACATGTACCTCTCCCGCAAGGGCTTTGCCTTCTCGGCGGATAATCCTGGAGTGATGGAGCAGAATGAGCAAGTCTTCCGGGCAGCCCTGAAAACGGCGGATGTGACCTTCCAGAACCTGGATTCCTCGGAAATTTCCTTGACGGATGTGTCCCACTACTACGACTCCGATCCGACCAAGATCGTGGCGCGCCTGCGGGATGATGGGAAGGCTCCGGCGTCCTTTATGGCGGATACCACCACGGCCAATGCCCAGATTCGGACGCTTTCGGAAACGGTGCGCTTAGATTCACGGACGAAGTTGCTGAATCCCAAGTGGTACGAGGGGATGCTCTCCCACGGGTACGAAGGGGTGCGGGAGTTGTCGAAGCGTTTGGTCAACACGATGGGTTGGTCTGCGACGGCGGATGCGGTGGATAACTGGATCTATGAAGATACCAACTCTACCTTCATCAAGGATGAGGAGATGTGCAAACGGTTGATGGATCTCAACCCCAACTCCTTCCGCAAGATGGTGACGACTCTGCTGGAAGCCAATGGTCGCGGCTACTGGGATACTTCGGAGGAAAACCTCGATCGCCTACGCGAACTCTACCAAGAAGTAGAAGACCGCATTGAAGGCGTTGAGTAAGTTCACCTGAGTCTAACTATGGGGCCTTCAATCTGAAAGGACTGGAGGCCCCCGCTAAACTTTCAATGAGTTCCAGAGAGCAGGGGGGGTATCACTGTCTAGTGATACCCCCCCTGCTTTTGATAGGTATTGCAAGTTGCCCTCACAAATCCCCTGTACTGGGACGGAGAATTCACGTTCGGGGGGTGTCGGGGGAGTAGAGTCCCCTGACATGTCAGGGGGCAAGGTAGTTTCTCTGACGCTCTGCCAGAGCAAACTGCCTTGAGGGGAGAAGTTCCCCGATCTTCGCTGCGCAGCAGCCCCGACGATCGTGTCACATTACGAATCCATGCTGCGCAGCAGCCCCAACGAGCGCGCCACACCACAAAGTCATCGAACTTACGTCAGGATTACATCTCTTGCAACACCTGTTTAATAATCTCCGGTGTCACTTGATCGGTAACATTCACATGCCCGATCGTGTCCGGTAGGACGAATCGCACTTGCCCCGCCTGCACCTTTTTATCGTTCTGGGTCGAGGCAATAATGGCATCAAAGTCCATGGTGGTGGGAAGCTTGGTCGGTAGGGCACATTTGGCAATCAACGCATTTTGCCGATCGCACTCCTCCCGCGTCCACAGCCCCATGGCAACAGCAATTTCCCCAGCGGCCACCATGCCAATGCCCACCGCTTCCCCATGGTTCACCAGCCGGTAGCCCGTCAAGCTTTCCACCGCGTGGCCTATCGTATGCCCGTAGTTGAGAATTTCCCGCAGCCCCGATTCCTTTTCATCCTTCGCGACAACATGGGCCTTGGCTCCACAGGATCGCTCCAGAATGTCTTGGAGTAACGCTTCACCAACGTAGCGAGCCTGATCCAGTCGCTTGGCTTCCTCTAGCTTTTGGAATAATTCCGCATCCCAAATCACGCCATACTTAATCACTTCCGCCATCCCCGCGCGGAACTCTCGTACCGGCAAGGTTTTCAGCACCTGCGGATCGATCACCACTAGTCGCGGTTGATGGAACGCCCCAATCAGGTTTTTGCCCTTGGGATGGTTGACTCCCGTTTTACCCCCGATCGCTGCATCCACCATTGCCAGCAAGCTCGTCGGCACCTGCACCACATTGATGCCCCGTAACCAAGTTGCCGCTGCAAAGCCCGTCATATCGCCAATCACGCCGCCGCCCAGTGCCACCATTACCGACGATCGCTCTAGCCGATTTTCTAAGGCCGCATCGTAAATTTTTTGCAGTGTCGAAGGCGTTTTGTAGCGTTCTCCCGGTGGCAAAATGACCTGTCCCACCGAAAAGCCGGCTGACTGGAGTGAATCGACTACCCGTTGCCCATAGTGTTTAAAAATCGTGGGATTGGAGACCACCAGCGCTTTCCGGCCCATTTTCTTCAGCTTTTCATCCGTCATCCAAGCGCCTAGGCGATCGATCAAGCCCGCTTCGATCGCGATTTCATAGGGATTTTGCGGCAACGCAACAGGAATCACAGATGGCATAGTCGTAAAAAAATGAGGTAGGACGAAAAATTACTCAGTCTATCTATTCTGCCATGCTCCATCTCTTTCATCGGAGAGGTTTCTCGTTCTGCCCCCGTCCCTTGTAGCGCTCCACCGATCGCCTCAATCCAATGTCTCAATCACTCTCCAAATCACTCTCCAAATCACTGTCTAAATCGGTGTATATTGCTAAAAGCGAGAATACTGAGGAAAACCAATATGGGTAGCGTAGTGCTGTACTTTGTCCTCCTGGGGGCTGCATTTGTAACTGCGATCAGTCTGTTCAAAGTCTTCCGTGGCATCAAACTGATCTAAGCAGTTCTGCAGCAATGCAATCCTGTGACAATTCAGTGGAAAAGGCATCTCCTAGTTGTAGAAGATGCCTTTTTGTGTTGGCTATGAATTGTTTGGGTTGGCTATGAATTGGGCCTATGAAAATCTTGAAACCCAAGTTGCAATCACAATTGAAATTGAACCGTTGAAGTTGCAATCAGAGACAGGTTGAGACTCACAGAGATCCTGGGAGATTCCGACTAGCGCAGAATTCCAGTAATTCGTAACACATCCCCGAGGGTAGAACAGTAGGACACCAACCCAAAGGTTTGGGGATTGACAACCTGTTGATGGGTAAAATGACGATAGCGCAAAGAGAAACGATCCCAATCAGCCATTTGAATCCGAAAGAGAAATGTGATGAGATCCGCTAGCCAGGTATAGAGTGGAATGCGGAAGTAAATGGGAATCTTTAAATAAGCACACACTTCGGAAATGACTCGATCGACGGAATAACGATCGTTCCCCAGTACAAAATCGCGCCGTTCTCCCAATGCTGGGGGATGATCGACGAAATAGTTCACGACTTGGGCAATATCCCGCCCGTGGATAAAGTGGAAACTGCCATCGGCTCGGAAAAAGCGAATCAGCTTAATCCACTTGACAACATCCTTCAACCCAGAAGATAGATGGGACTTCGGAAAACGATCGTCTCCACCAAACACTAGCGTCGGATAGACCGTCGTAATTTTGTCCTTCCAAGGAGAATGTTGTAATTCTTGGTGACAGAGATACTTCGATCGAATGTAATCCGTCCCGAACTGCCCCGCTTCTGGCAAGGGCTGATTTTGTCGATCGAGAATGCTAGCGGTCGAAAAGTAAATAATTTGCTGACACAGGTCGGGATTCAGTAGATTAATTAATTCCTGGGTCTTGGTGACATTCACGTCATAGACCTCTTCAAATCCACCCCACGAAGTTGCAGCTAGGATAGCGCAATCGATCGTTTGCAGGAGTGCCGCGAAGCGATCGATTTCCTTGATATCCCCGACCAGCAACTTGATTCCAGGACGAGCATTGTAGTCAAACTTGAGCTTCTCAGGATTTCTGACCAGCAAAAATAGCTCATGCTGCGTCTGATGAATTAACTGATCCACCATATAGTGACCAATACAGCCACTGGCACCAGTCACAAAAATACGCTTATGGGTCATGGATGTGGGTGGGTACGGAATGGATAGTACAGGGTCACGCCGTACCCTATACCCCTTAGGCAGTTGCCATCAACTGATCCAGTTGTTTGGCAGTTTCAAAGAAAAAGGCGGCATTTTCTTCTGGAGTACCGGGTAGAATACCATGCCCTAGGTTCAGAATGTGCTTCCGGTTTCCGGCTTTGCGCACGGTATCTAAGATGCGATCGCGAATAATTTCCTTAGACCCAAACAGCACACCGGGATCAACGTTACCTTGTACCCCGATCTCATGGCCTAGGCGATGACGGGCATCGGCCATATCCACCGTCCAGTCCACGCTGACAAAGTCGCAGCCAGATTGGCCCATACGCTCCAACACACCCGCGCTACCACTGATGTAGAGCACAAGTGGGGTGTCGGGGTGGGTTTGCTTGACTTGCTGGAAGACCCGTTGTTGATAGGGCAGGGCAAAGGTGTCATAGTCGATCGGGCTGAGGTGTCCGGCCCAGGAATCAAACATTTGCACCAGTTGCGCGCCACTGTCGATTTGGTAGCGAACGTATTCTGCGATCGAATCCGCCAACAGGGACAGCAGTGCGTGCAGGGTTTCCGGCTCGCAGAAGGCCATGCGCTTGATCACGGCATAGTCTTTGGAACTCTTGCCTTCCACGGCGTAAGCTGCTAAGGTCCAAGGCGCACCGACAAAGCCCAGAACGGCTGCTTGGTTGCCCACTTCTTGGCGCAGGGATTGCAGCACCGTTTTGACAAAGGGCAGCGATTCTTCCGGGTTGAGCAGGCGCAGTTGCTTCACCTGTTCCATGGTGCGGATAGGCGGATCGATAATCGGCCCCCGGCTTTCGATGATGTCAAAGTTGATCCCCATGCCCGGTAATGGCGTCAGAATATCGGAGAACATGATGACGCCATCGGGACGGAAGGCCCGCCAAGGTTGTAGCGAAATTTCGATCGACAGATCGGGATTTTCAGAGCGCTCCCGGAAGGACGGATATTTATCGCGCAGGTCACGATAAACCTTCATGTACCGACCTGCCTGACGCATCATCCAAACGGGCGGACGAGCCAGCACTTCTCCCTTCGCAGCGCGTAACAGGTATGGAATATCGTTTGCCCCGGTCATTTCCGCCTCTTGCTATCTTGCGTTTTCACAATAAATACAAAAGCTAGACTATCACCGGGATGTAACGCTTTTGTTCGGAACCGTTGATTTGTAAAGGTTTTGTAATCTAGGTCACTGATTTTTCCGGGTAAATCTTGCAAAGCGTTAACGTTTTAGCGCTACTACTGTTACAGAAGTTTACTATCCGGTTGAAAAATATTTTTTACGATCGTTTTGATTCTTACCTGCGATTTCTTACCTGCGATTTCTGGCCTGCAATTTCTTGGCTGCAAGGGAGATTCTGAGTGAGTGGCCATTCCCCCGCCGTTGGTTTTCCTAGAAAGTTGCCCAGTCCGCGCCAAAGTTGAGGACAATAGAACAGCATTTTTGCGCATCAATGCGCATCAACTTGCCCACTCGATCGCCCCCTCACTGAACCTGTGACTCAACCCTCCCAAGATATTTCCCAGTCTGCGTCGCCGATAGAAATGCCTAGCGCGATCGATCGCAGCCAGATCGATCACACCGAGATCGGTCGCGAAGCCGATCGCGCAGATCGCCCAGAATTTGTCCATGTCTCCGTTCTCTACCAGGAAGTGATCGACGGACTGCAAGTGCGATCGGGGGGACGCTATTTGGATGCGACGGTGGGGGGCGGTGGTCACAGTCGGTTGATTCTGGAAGCCGCTCCTCAGGTGGAACTGGTGGCGTTGGATCAGGATGCCATGGCGATCGCAGCAGCCCAGGAAACATTAGGTGATTTTAAAAACCAAGTCACATTTCATCAGACCAATTTTGCTGCATTTAATCCGGGTGAACTAAAATTCGACGGCATTCTAGCGGATCTCGGCGTCAGTTCTGCCCAGTTCGACATCGCCGATCGGGGGTTTAGTTTCCGCCACACGGCTCCCTTAGATATGCGGATGGATCAGCAGCAAGAATTAACCGCAGCAGAAATCATTAACTTCTGGGATGAAAAAGAACTGGCCGATATTTTCTACACCTACGGCGAAGAACGGCTGTCCCGACGCATTGCGCGGCAAATTGTCGAACGTCGCCCCTTTGAGACCACCACTGGCTTGGCGGAGGCCATTGCCCAATGCGTTCCTGGGAAATATCGCCATGGTCGGATTCACCCAGCGACTCGGGTGTTTCAAGCCTTACGCATCGCAGTAAACCGAGAATTAGAGGTGTTGGAAACCTTCATCGCTCAAGCGCCGCTCTGGCTTAAACCCGGTGGGAGACTGGCTATTATTAGTTTTCACAGCTTAGAGGATCGCATTGTTAAGCACCGAATGCGGGAATCGGAGTTACTGAAGGTCATGACGAAGAAGCCAATTTTGCCCAGCGAGGAAGAAATTCAGGCGAACAGTCGATCGCGATCGGCGAAGCTTCGTCTGGCTGAACGAATTTCCTGCTGAATGAATTTCCTGCTGAACAAATTTCCTAGCGCCAACGGGGCTAGGTTCGCTGTTAGAAGTCTGTGCCTTGCATCAGCGGTTGTAACTTCGCTGGAGGCCGAATCACCACTTCCCGAGGAATTTCCACCTCGAAGGTAGACCCTTGCCCCAATTGGCTGGTTACACTGATTTGCCCCCCCATCATGCGCACGAGCCACTTGGTAATCGCTAGACCAAGCCCTGTCCCAGCATGGCGACGAGTCGCCGTTTGATCGATCTGCCGAAATTCTTCAAAGATATGGGGAAGATGTTCTTCGGCAATGCCGATGCCTGTGTCTCGAACGGTAATTTGTAGTCGATCGATCTGCAAATCCTGGACTTCAACCACCACACCGCCGGTTTCAGTGAACTTAATGGCATTGGATAGCAGATTGACCAGTACCTGACGCACCCGAGCCATATCGTTTACAACCACAGGATCCAACAATCGAGTAATCACTTGTAGCTCTAGTTGCTTCTGATCGGCCAGCGATCGCAGTTCTTCGATCGTGGATTGGAGCAATTCAGGGAGGTTGAATCCTTCTGGCTTCAGTTCCAAGCGCCCCGCTTCAATTCGCGACAGATCTAAGATGTCATTGATTAAGGCCAAGAGATGCTTACCATTGTTCAGAATGCGGCTCACCATGTCCGCTTGTTGCGGGGAGAGTTGTTTCTGTTGCCGCATGAGGAGCTGAGAAAACCCAATGATGGCATTCATGGGCGTCCGTAATTCATGGGACATGGTGGCGAGAAACTGCGATTTCATTTGCGCCGCTTCCAAAAGCCGCAAGTTTTGCATCTGAATTTGCTGTCGCTGATTTTCCAGTTCTTGGTTTTGCTCGTACAGCAAATTATTTTGCAGGGCCAGCCGCTCTTCTCGTTCTTCCAAGGCGTTAATTAACTGGGCGTTATTCAGGGCGATCGCTGCTTGCTCGCCAAAGGCCATTAACAGCCGTAAATCGTCATCGTCAAAGGCTTGGGGATTTTCCCAGTTGCCAACGGCCAACACCCCCAATCGCCCTGCTTGGGCCGAGGCGATCGCCACCGTACACAGGGCGGCGGGCGTGTGCTCTAAGGGATTCTGAACCTCGATCGCGGGCATCCGACGATCGAGCTTGTGCGTCCGTAGCAAGAGAGATTCGCCCGTCAAAAACACTTGACTCAGTGGCCCCTTTTGCAAGGAAAACGCTTCTTGAAGAAAATCACTGCGATGCAGTCCCACGGTGGCGGTCAGTTCGAGGTGCTGGGTTTGGGCATTTTGCAGCACGATTAGACCAAACTGTGCATCGGGAATCGCCTCACAAACGGCATCAATCATGGCTTGCAAGAGCCCCGGCAAATTCGTTAACCGCTGGTTGAGTAGATCCGTTAACTGCTGCAGGGTGCGTAGTTGTTGCTGGTTGCGGCCTAGCGTCAAGACAACGCGATTGCGGATTTTTTCAGCTTCTTGAGCGGACTGCGAGAGCCGTTCATTCTCAGCCAAAATTTTCTGGACTTGGTGATGCATCCCTTGCATCCGCCACGCCATGCGGTTGAGCCGAACTGCATTCCAGACGCGATGGCAGAGGGTTGTGGGGGTGACCTCCGGCAGCACTAGATACTCTCCAGAACCCCGTTCTAGAAGCTTCCAAGCCCCCTCTGGATTCTCCTCATGCATGAGCATGACAATTCCAACTGCGATGGGCTTCAGTTGGACGGCATCTAGGAGAAATTGCCCAGATCCATCCAATAATTGTTCATCAATGACCAAACAATCAAAGGGCTCGTTTTCCAAGGTCGCGATCGCGATCGCAGTGCTGTCTACTTCCACGATCGGGAGTTCCATGCCCGCCAAGTGCCAAGCTTGACAAACCGCCATGCGATTCGTTGCACTTGCTCCTGCTATGAGTAACTTGAGATTTCTATCCATCACATCTCATGCCTCAACCGAGTTTAGGCTCAACCAACTCAGCTTTATCCACTAGTGCCCTCAACTAGTCCCCTCATTCACTATTTTCAGGCATTCCCCAATTATTTTAGTGATTTGCTAACCACTAGACTATCACCCGCAATTCCCCGGTTTATTTCCTAGGGTGGATGTAAGGACTCCCTTCTAAATATGACAGTCTCGAATAGATACAAAAGACTCGAAAATACACTGATTGAGGTACTCTAATCGGAACCATCAAGCCCAAAACTCTTGAGAATCTACCTAGGGTGGATGCATAGGAGTCAAATGGGAGACATGGGAGATCCGTAGACACGATCGCACGAGATTCATCATGAGTTGACCTTATGGCAACAAATTGACCATAAGCACTCAATTCCGCTGCAATTGCAGTCAATCTCGAGGGGACTTGTGAAGTTTACTCTCAATTCCTTCATCATTTAGGGTGAGGTGGGCGAGAATAAACGGCTACGATTGAGCACGAAATAGGGGTTAACCAGATCTGCACCGCTAAGGGATTTCCTCACGTTTTGGGAATTTTGGGTGTCCGTTTAAACTTTTGAAGGAGCGGGTGACCACAGTGATGCAGATGGCAGAATTCAGGGCAGTCTTTGGGTAAGTATCCTTATGCAAATGGGTGGAAGTTAACTCTAATGAACGACATTCGAATCGCGCTGATAGAAGATCACGATTTAACCCGTGTCGGCATGCGGACTGCACTCCAACAACGATCGGGTTTTCGGGTCATTGGCGAGGCATCCAATGGGGCCGATGGGCTGCGTTTGCTGACGATCGCTAAGCCTGACGTGGCCATTGTGGATATTGGTCTTCCCGATATGGATGGCATTGAGTTGACAAAACGGTTTAAACAGGCACAGCCGTCAGAGAACTCCCCAACCAAAATTTTGATTTTGACGCTTCAGGATACGGAAGACGTTGTAATGGCAGCCTTTGCCGCTGGCGCAGATTCCTATTGCATGAAGGATGTCAGCCTGGATCAATTGGTGGAAGCCCTACGGGTCACCCATGAAGGGAATTCTTGGATTGATCCGGCGATCGCCCGCATTGTTCTGCGTCAGTCCCAGCAGCCCGCGATGGCAGGGCGCAATGCGGCCCTACCCCCTACCCCCACTGAGCCAACGGAATCCTACCCCTTAACCGAGCGGGAGTTGGAAGTTCTCCAACTGATTGTGGACGGCTACAGCAACGCTGCGATCGCAGATAAGCTCTTCATCACGGTCGGTACGGTGAAAACCCATGTCCGCAATATTTTGAATAAATTGTGCGCTGACGATCGGACACAAGCAGCGGTGCGGGCTTTACGATCGGGGCTGGTTTGCTAGTTGAGTTATCCAGGTATCCAGGTATCTAGTTATTCAGGTATCCAGTCACCTAATCCGTTAAGCTGCTTGTTCGCGTCCTCGGTAGAGACGACGATTTAGCTAGAGCGTGCCTTCGTAATGAGAAAATCTCAGCCGTGCCATTTGGACTGACCATGCTTAAATATAGGGACAAATTTTTTGGCGATTTGACCCACTCAATCTTGATTACCCTTTCCAGTACCAATCCCCAGTCAAGCCGCCCCCGCATTAGCAGTGCGAATTGTCCGCGCAATTCGTCGCTCCGCCAATCTTCCTCCTTCTAGACACCATGGCTGGCATTGCTCCCGTTTCTCGGCACGAACTTTCTCAACGAAGGCAACAACTGCGGCGACAACGACGTAACCGCACCCTCAAAATGTCTTGGCGATCGCTTGTGGTTCTCGGGCTTGCCGGAACCTCCCTATGGGCGGTGACTCAGCCTAATTGGGTCATTCGAAACCCTGCTCAGGTCAAGATTGAAGGGAATCAGTTCCTAGCTGCAAAAACGGTACGATCCCTGCTACCGATCAACTATCCTGAGTCCCTCAGTAAGGTGCAACCGACCAAAATTGCTGAGACCTTAAAGGACAAGGCCCCCATCGCCGAGGTGAGCGTAGAGCGCCATCTCTTCCCCCCAGGGTTAACCGTGCGTATCCGTGAACGTAAACCCGTTGCCCAAGCTTGGTTGACTCCTCCAGGGGAAGCGAGCAAGGCCGATCGCAACACGAGTCCTGGGCCTAATGGTCAAGCATCTATCTCCAAGGAGGACAAGGCCCCTAGCAGTAACCCTTCTAGAGACACCGCCTCAAAGGGAGCGGCTACGGGGCAACCGTCTGGCTTATTGGATGAGCATGGGCGCTGGATCCCCTTGGAAAGTTATACAGCCGTTGAACAGAATCTCCAATTGCCGCCCCTCCAAGTGATTGGGAATCCTGATACCTATCAACCCCATTGGGATCGCTTCTACCCCATCATTAGCCGCAGCCCCATCACGGTCCAGGCCATTAATTGGCAGAACCCTGGAAACCTAATCCTCAAAACTGAATTAGGGACTGTACACCTCGGAGCCTATGGCAATCAGTTTGGCAACCAAATTCGAGTCCTCGATCGTATGCGGGATCTGTCTCGGAATAAAACCGCGGGTTCTATGGAATATCTCGATTTGCGAAATCCCAATACGCCTATCCTGAAACTGCGTGCTGCAAAAAGCTCCGGAAAAATTAGTACCCCATAGCGATCGAACTGTGGCAGAATTTCCCGTAATCTCATGGCACAATTAAACCGAACTTGATGGCGAATCGACGGTTTTGCTGTTGAAGATTTAGTAGAATTGGTGTTCCGGTTAGCCAGTTACCCCCTGGTGATGCGTTGCTACCTGGAGTCAAAAAATTGTTTATAAGTTCCGCCCGTAGTTCCAATGACGCTTAACAATGAGTCAAATTCCACTCCACTGACCCTCAACGAGTCGCTTGAGCCCGGTCAGATTCGTTCCCATGCGGATATAGGCTCCCATGAGGATGGAGTCTCGAAGTTTGCGTCGGTAGGGGATAGCTCCAACTCTCTCCGCAGTATCAGTTCATCCAGTAATTCAGGGGGAAATGTCAAAGTGGTGCCCGGAGAGGAATTAAGGAGTGGTGACATCGTGCCCAGCAGTATTGCCAAAATTAAAGTAATTGGCGTAGGCGGAAGTGGCGGCAATGCTGTCAATCGAATGATCGCCAGTGAAGTGACCGGGGTTGAATTTTGGTCAATCAATACCGATGCCCAAGCGTTGACCCAGTCCTCTGCCCAAAAGCGACTGCAAATCGGTCAAAAATTAACCCGTGGTCTCGGGGCGGGCGGTAATCCCGCGATCGGGCAGAAGGCTGCAGAAGAGTCTCGTGATGAGATTGCAGCGGCCCTAGAAGGGTCTGACCTGGTATTTATTACAGCGGGTATGGGGGGCGGTACAGGCACCGGAGCTGCGCCGATCGTTGCCGAAGTGGCTAAGGAAATTGGAGCACTGACCGTTGGAGTTGTGACCCGTCCGTTTACCTTTGAAGGGCGGCGACGCACCAATCAAGCGGAAGAGGGACTCGCGGCCTTGCAAGGGCGAGTGGATACCTTAATCATCATTCCCAATGACAAGCTCTTGTCCGTGATTTCGGAATCGACCCCGGTGCAAGAAGCGTTCCGGACAGCCGATGATGTTCTACGCCAAGGGGTGCAGGGGATTTCCGACATCATTACCATTCCGGGCTTAGTCAATGTAGATTTTGCCGATGTGCGGGCTGTGATGGCAGATGCGGGATCGGCCTTGATGGGCATTGGCATTGGCTCCGGCAAGTCTCGGGCACGGGAAGCCGCGATGGCTGCTATCTCTTCGCCCTTGTTGGAAGCGTCGATCGACGGTGCGCGGGGCGTCGTGTTTAACATTACCGGTGGCCATGACCTCACCCTCCATGAAGTGAATGCTGCTGCGGAGATTATCTATGAAGTCGTTGATCCCAATGCCAATATCATCTTTGGCGCTGTGATTGATGAGCGGATGCAGGGTGAAGTCCGGATTACGGTCATTGCCACAGGATTCTCTGGGGAGACCCAAGTGCAAGCAGCCACCCGACCTACGGCTACACCCAAGCGATCGGTTCCCAAATCGGAAACCAATGCTGGCGGATTACCCTTACCGGAACCCCGCACCCCCAAGCCTGCACCACCAACGCCTGGGGGGTTAGATATTCCTGAGTTTTTGCAGCGTCGTCGTCCACCCCGAGGCTAGCTGCAACGCAATTCAACGTGATTACTCATTCAAAGTTTTCTGTTCTGGTTTCAGGCACCCTGTAGGGTGCCTTTTTTGTGGGTTTTCCGGGTTCAAGGAGTGGTTGCACCCCCCGTAAACTGGGGCATCTACACAATGCCCTGCATCAACAACACTGATGTGTCGCTTCCTGCAGCGATCGCCGTTGCGCCGATGGGGATCCTGGCGAGACCGTTGCAGCCTGCGAGGTTAATCAAGTTACCCGAATTATGGCCTCCCGCAGCGGGCGAAAAGCAAAGCTCACCGGCTTGGAAGGTGACCTTGCCCCAAAGGTAGGACTCACGCTTGCCGTCGGACTTGAGATCACAACCCGTTTTGGCCGTGATGAAGTTCGGTTGCCAGCCCGTTGCCAGTCCCGATCGTCGTTTCAAAGCCGGTTGAACAAACCGTAAAAATGTCACCAAGGCAGAGACTGGGTTTCCAGGCAGGCCGAAATACAGCGTATTAGGCAGGGTCGCAAAGGTGAGGGGTTTGCCGGGTTTAACCGCGATCGATCGAATCTGAATCGTTGCGCCCAGCGCTTCTAAAATTCCATCCACATAGTCATAATCCCCGACGGAGACCCCACCGGAAGAAATTACGATATCTGCTTGGGCGATCGCGGCTTCCATGGCCGCTTGCAACGCAGCGGGATCATCGGGCACAATGCCCAAACGCAACACCTCCGCTCCCGACTGTTGCACCAAAGCCGCTAAAGCGTATTGGTTGGAATCCACAATCTGTCCCGGCTGTAACGGCTGGTCTGGTGTCACCAGTTCATCGCCGGTGGAGAGAATGGCCACCTTGGGCCGCTGATAGACCGGTACCTGGGTACATTGCACGGCTGCCAGAACCGCAATTTCTGCGGCTCCTAGACGAGTTCCCGCCGCTAACAACGGTTGTCCCGCTTGGTAAAAACCACCCCGCCGCCGGACAAATTCCCCTAGGTGACGGGGGGGGACTAAGATCGTGACCCGATCGCCTTGGCGCTGGGTATTTTCCTGCATCACGATCGTATCGGCTCCCAAGGGCAGCATCGCCCCCGTAAAAATGCGGGCCGCCTGTCCCGGTTGCAGTGTTTGTTGGGGGGCAACCCCCGCCGGAATCTCTTCAACCACGGCCAGGGTGATTGCCCCAGGTTGCCCTGTTGCCACTTGCCCTGTTGCCACTTGCCCTGTTGCCACTTGCCCTGTTGCTACATCGTCATAGCGCACCGCATAGCCATCCATTGCAGAATTATCCCAATGGGGAAAATCCAACTCACTGCTCACAGGCTGTGCCAAAACGCGATCGATCGCCTCCAATAACGGTACCCAATCACAATCAACCGCTGCATCCGGCACTTGGACTGCTTGAAAAATCAAAGACTCCGCCGTTTCAACTGCCAACATAGACCCACAATTTTGAACAATTTGAACAATACAATTTGAACAATATTTGAATAATATTTGAGCAAAAAATTGCATGAAAATTTGAACCCCGAGGTGATGCCCCGATCGACCCATCGAGCTTTCCTAACCACCAGTCAGGGATGATAGGGGTGCTTTTGCTCGACTAACGCAAGCTGTTCTTCTGAAAAAACTGGCAAAACCCCTTGCAGATTACTTTCAAACTAGACCTTCCTGTGAAATAATGGTTATTTGTGTCTGAATAAATACCAGCCCTTAAGGTTGTGAATCATGGCTAAAAACAAAGGCGTAAGAATAATCATTACGCTGGAGTGTACGGAGTGCCGTACCAATCCAGATAAGCGTTCTGCAGGGGTGTCCCGTTACACCACGATGAAGAATCGTCGGAACACCACCAGCCGGCTAGAACTCAAGAAGTTCTGCCCCCATTGCAACAAGCATACCGTTCACCGCGAAATTAAGTAGTTGTGAGATTAGTCGTCCTAAGTGCCTTTAAAGCGAGCTTGACGACCAGAGCTTCGCAAACTTAGCGAAGGCTCGGATTTGATACACCAGTTCTCCTGGCAAATCCTTTGGAAGTTTTGAGGGGGCGATCGCTCCAAACAAAACTCAGAATCTCCGTTCTGTCCAATTCATCGAGTGAAACACCATGGCTTATTTTCGTCGTCGCATTTCTCCCATTAAACCGGGCGATCCCATTGATTACAAAGATGTAGACCTGCTGCGGAAGTTTATTACAGAGCGCGGTAAGATTTTGCCTCGTCGCATCACAGGATTGACCGCTAAACAGCAGCGGGATCTGACGGTTGCCATCAAGCGAGCTAGAATTTTGGCATTGCTACCCTTCATCAACCAAGAAGGCTAAGCGAGTCTTAGGGATAGATCTGAGGGGTGATGGCCGCAATTAAACAGTCCATCATCCCTCGTCTTATTTGAATCCTTTGCAAATTGACAATAGTAATCACTAGTAATCGTTTATTGCTTGCCAGATAACAATTCTTGCCAGATAACAATTCTTGCTAGTTAATTAATGTTTGCTAGTTAATAATGCTTGCTAGCAGACAGCTATTGCTGGCACTATTTTTTCATCAATAAGATTCCATCAATAAGAAATGGATGACTAATGACCGATCGGAAATGAGGGTTTGGTGATTGTGGTAATCATTAAACCAACCCGCTATTTCCTGGAACGGTTCGGGGTTAGTTACTCAAGTCGTATACGCTCGCCTGGATGAAGCCCTGCTATGGAAAAGGGAACGCTGGTTGAATTTGTTGTGAACGGAGAACGGCGTCTTGCGGTGATCGATCGCCCAGAAGGAAAAAAACACTGGGTCGTGATCGATGAACGAGGTCAAGCTTCGACGCTCCATCCACGCCAGATTGAATACACGGTTACCGGGCAGACGTTTAAGCCCACGGAAATTGCTGCCTTTTCCCAGCGAGTTCAGTCCTCCCTGGATCCTTCAAGTTTGGAAGTAGCTTGGGAACTTCTGGTAGAAGAAGGTGAGTCCACCGATCCCGCTGCATTGGCTACCTTGCTGTTTTCCTCGACTGATCCAGAGTTTTGCTACATTGCCCATCTGCTCTTGGCAGAAGATCGACTGTATTTCAAGCAAAAGGGCGATCGCTACGAACCTCGGCCTGCCAGTCAAGTCGCGGAAATCCAGCGCCAAATTGCCCTCGCCAACCAGCGCCAGCAGGAATGGGAAGGATTTTTGACCCGGTTGCAACAGGTGATTGCGGGTGAGCAAACGCCCGATTGGCAGCCCAGCGATCGTCCCCGATTAGATGCCCTCGAAAAATTTGCCGCCTTTGGTGATGATGCTCCCAATCGCAGTGCTGCGATCGAGGTCTTAGCGGCCCTCAAACGTCCTGAAACGGCACAAGGCGCATTTCGGCTTCTGGTTGAATTAGGATTATGGAGTCCCCACGAAAACCTTTTCCTTCGCCATAGTCAAATTCCTACTCACTTTCCGCCAAAGGTTCAAGAGTTGTCACATCAGTACCTCCTTTCCCCGCCACAAGACTTGCATCCCGATCGCTTAGATCTCACCCATCTGAAGGTCTACACGATCGATGATGAAAGTACGCGCGAAATTGATGATGGTCTGAGTATTGAATATTTACCCGATGGCTCTGAACGTATTTGGATCCATATTGCCGATCCGACTCGCTGGCTCCTGCCCGGTGATCCCTTAGATCTAGAAGCCCGCCGCCGCAGTACCACCCTCTATCTACCTACGGGCATGATTTCCATGTTCCCCACGGAACTGGCGACAGGCCCCATGAGTCTGAACACTGGGGTTGTCTGTTGTGCCCTCAGTTTTGGTATTTTGTTAGACGCCGATGGCGCAGTGAGCGACTTCAGTATTCACGCTAGCCACATCAAAATTACCTATCGCCTCACCTACGCGGATGTGGACGAGATGCTGGAATTGGGGGTGACGGCAGAACCGGAGCTAGAGAGCCTCGCGAAATGGGCCAAGCAGCGGCAACTCTGGCGACAATCCCAGGGGGCAATCAGCATCAACATGCCAGAATCCACCATCAAAGTGGAAAACGATGGGGAAGAAATTATTATCCAGGTGCTGGACGATCGCTTCTCCCGGCAACTGGTGGCAGAGATGATGATTTTGGCTGGAGAAGTTGCTGCTCGCTATGGTCAAATCCATAGCCTACCGTTGCTATTTCGCAATCAGCCCCAACCTGAACTGCCATCCGATGAAGAGTTATTACAAGTTCCGGCGGGGCCTGCGAGAGCTTGTGCCATTCGGCGCTGTATGCCTCGGAGTGAACTGAGCATCACCCCCTCTCGCCATGCCAGCTTGGGGCTGGATACCTATACACAGGTCACCTCACCGATTCGGCGCTACAGTGACTTACTTGCTCACTTCCAAATCAAAGCCCATTTGCGAGGAGAATCGCTGCCGTTCTCTGCGGAACAAATGCAAGATTTAGTCTTGAGCATTGCCAGTAATGTTCAAGAAGCGGCTTTGGTGGAGCGCCAAACCAATCGCTACTGGGGACTGGAGTACCTTCGACGCAACACCCACGAAGTCTGGTCTACCCTAATGCTGCGCTGGCTCCGCGAACATGAAGGTCTGTGCTTAGTCCTGCTGGAAGACTTGGGTCTGGAACTAGCCATGCGTCTCAACCGTTCGATCGAATTGGGCGATCGCTTTCAAGTTAAAGTTGTGCGAGCCGATCCTCGTGAAGATACGATTCAGCTCCAAGAAGTCTCCACCCTGGAGGCAACTCAGATGGCAGCAGGTTAGACTGCCTGATTCAACAGGCTATTTTCGGGGAAAATTTTGGGAACGGTAAAATTTCGGGAACGGTATTGTTGCAATTGGCCAATTCAGTTAGCATTGGCCACACTTAACTAGCCGGGAAGCGTCGACATGAAATCATGAACCTTAAGTCATGAACATCTTGAGTCATGAATATTAAGTCATGAACATTAAGTCATGCGCTTTTCAAGCATTCTCACTCTCCAATCACCCTCCAGAGGCATCCTCTAGCTAGGGGGCACAGTCCACTGCATGCTCGGTCAATCAGTCAACCTACAGCCTTGCACGTCTACCAAGCATGGCTAGGAAGAAGCATGGCTAGGAAGAAGACTGCCCGCAAAAAAATAGGCGGCTAGCGAGGGTGGATAAAAAATTCAGTGCGCAGATGACAGAGCGTGAGAATATCGCCATCTTTGATTGGGTATCGTTTGAGCACCGCTAAACGCTGCTGATTGAGGAAGGTGCCATTGCTGCTACCGACGTCCATCACATAGAAGCCGTACTGAGGATCATGGCTGATGACGGCATGGCAACGGGAGATCGATCGATCCGGTACCACGATCGCGCAATTGCGACTCCGGCCAATCAACCAGGTGGAGCCCACATCCGTCACCTGAGCTTCGCCCATGGTGGGCAGATTGGTCGTCAGGAAAGCCCGATGCTCAATCCGAGTGGCTTGGATGTAGTAGGAATAACGGAGTTCAGACGCGAACGGCTGGTCGTTATCACCGTCTTCTCCAATGTATGTCGCAGATTTCTCTAAGGTGGAAATCTCGTCATTTAAGAGGTTAGGTACTTTGAGGATTGAAGCCGGAAGTGAATGAGCTTCGGGCATGTACCCTTCCTGCGAGGACTCTAGATTCAACATTTATTCTCCGTCCCAATGCATTTGCAGTGAAACACAATTGTTAACTGTTAAGCGTCAACTTTCGGGTGTCAACTTTCAGGTTACTTACGCGAGAGATTAAATCCCTGACGACGGTGTAGCAGTTGGCAAATGCAGCCTTTAAACTGTAGACCCCCTGGGTTCCAACAAACCTCCATCCCAAGAAAGGGACTGATGGTGTGTCAAGTACTAGATGATTGTCACGTAATAGGAAAGGTCAATCACCTATTTAAGTGGTTTTTCTCACTACCAGAGTAAACACTAATTTCCACTGGCCTGACAACCGTGGGGCAGGGTTTCTTTGCAGAAGCTTTACATCAACATTGGAGAGGTTCGCAAGTCCTTCAGGCGGTGTCCACATAATGTCCGTATTTATTCGAAATTTATAGTTACTTTAGACACATCACTCTTTGGGATGATCCGGAAAATTACGGAGAAAAAGATAGACTTCATCCTGGGTAAAGATGCGCTGGAGGGAAGGGGTGTTTTGAGCCTGCTGTAGGACAACGTGAGCATAGTTTCGATCGCTGCCAAATCCCGGATGTTTGAGATTCAATAGCACCGCATCAAAACGATCGAGCCGTAAAGAATAGTCGCCCTTAGTGAAGTCAATTTGGGCCCGATGGGTCAGGTGGGGCACGATGTCATGGGTGGTCAGTACCGCAGCCTGGGGGGGGATTTGGGCTAGGGCAGTCTGTACGGCGGCTGATGTATCCAAACGATCGAGGAATTTCCAGCCAAAGTAGCTATATTTCGCCAGACAGAGGAATCCAAAAAGCGACCAAGCAATGATCCAGCGAGGTTGGCGGAGCAAAATGGGACGATCGGCAGCAAGGCAGGCAATTCCGGCAAGCAGTAAGAACGGCAGAATTGGCAGAGAATACTGATGAACTAAATCCCGTTGAGCCGGGGAGTTCGACAGAACGTTAATGATGAAATTCGGCAATCCCACGATCGTCGGGGCTAGGAATCTGGGATTGAGTACCCAGAATAGGGGTAGGAGCAGCAGGGCTAAGTACCCGATCGTTTCACCGGAAAAAACGCGACCCAACACTAAACCGGGTTGTAGAAACAGATTGGCAATCACCTCCGGCAGAGAATCCCCTAAAAAGGCATAGCGTCTCACGGCTTCCACCCCATCCGGGCGAAAATGGGGAATCAAAATTTGCGTGACAAAAATAAACCAGCCGAGGCCCCATGCGATCGCGATCGCCCCCGCCCGCTGCCGTTTTTCAAAAAACCAGAGCCAAACGCCCATGGCCGCAACGGTAATGGCTAGGGCATCCCGGCATCCTAAAATCACCACTAGACATCCTGCAAATAGCCCAAGGCGATCGGCTCTGGCGGCCCAAACCGCAAGCAAGATTAGCGGCAAGGCAATGACTTCAGGATGGAAATCGAACAGGTTTAGATTAAATACCAAGGGATAGAGCCCATAGGCCAGCACGATCGCCCAGGATTTAGCCTCACTTAATCCCGCTTGCCGCGCCACAAGCCAAGTGGTGAGATGACCAAGGGATAGGGAGAGTGCTTGGATCGCCAACAGCCAATAAACCGTCGGAACGATGCGATAGAGCAGCCCGATCGGATAGAGGATCCAATCCCCGTGGCCTCCCAGGAAGTGATAGCCCCAAAAAGATACGATCGGGGGCTGGCCTTGGCTAATTAAATAAGCAGCTTGGTCAAAATATCCCAGATCAAACGCCCCTGACCAAAACCAGGCATGGCGTAAACTGCTGCAACAGAAAAGACCGATCGTGCTGACAACCGTCAGAAGAATGAGTTTTTTTGGAAGAGTAATAGTCTTAGGCCCCATGAATCCCCTATGCTATTGGTGCTTTACTTGGAGAGCTTTTGAATATCCCGGCCAAATCCTGAGTTCGTAACCTACTTGGTTTATAGACCTACTTGGTTTGTGCCCTATATGTTGGGAAGCCCTTCTGGTAAAATTCTTTAGGTTTTTATCACTATTCACCAATGGGATCAACGCGGGTACGAATCGCAATTGACGCGATGGGTGGTGATCATGCTCCGGCGGAAATCGTCGCGGGCGCTTTGAAAGCCCAGGAAGCTTGGGATGTCGATGTGTTACTGGTGGGCGACCCCCAGGAACTCGAAGCCTGTTTGGCCAACCACACCTATAGCCGGAAACCAGAGATCGTGCCTGCCGAAGGGGTGGTCGAGATGTCGGAGGAACCGGGTCGTGCCCTGCGGCGAAAACCCAAGGCTTCGATCAATGTTTCCATGAATTTGGTCAAATCGGGGCAAGCAGATGCGGTCTTTTCCGCTGGCCATTCTGGGGCAGCCATGGCGGCGGCGTTGCTGCGCCTAGGTCGTCTGCCGGGAATCGATCGACCGGCGATCGGGGCGGTGTTCCCAACCATGATTCCGAATAAACCCGTGATTGTGTTAGACGTGGGCGCTAACGTCGATTGCCGTCCGAAGTATCTAGAGCAATTTGCGCTCATGGGGACGGTGTATGCCCAGTATGTGATGGGGAACCCCGAGCCTCGGGTGGGGTTGCTCAACATTGGTGAAGAGGATTCCAAGGGCAACGAAGTGGCCTTGGCTGCCAATCAACTTCTGCGAGACAATCCCCACATTCCTTTTATCGGCAACGCTGAAGGGCGGGATGTGCTATCGGGCCAGTTTGATGTTGTGGTCTGTGACGGCTTTGTGGGCAATGTCCTCTTAAAATTTGCCGAAGCGGTAGGCGATATTCTTCTGCAAATCCTCAAGGAAGAATTGCCTCGTGGCAAGCGTGGTAAGCTGGGAACCGCTGTTCTCCGCCACAATCTCCGACGCATTAAGCAGCGCGTTGACCATGCGGAACATGGGGGCGCGTTGTTGTTAGGCGTGGCTGGTATTTGCATTATTGGCCATGGCAGTTCTAAGGCTGGTACGGTCTGTAGCGCGATTCGCCTAGCCAAAGAAGCGGTGGAAAATCAGGTGTTGGAGCGGATTCGTTCCAGCTATGAAGAAACCGTAGTGCCCGCGATCGCTGAAAATTCCTAGGTCGCTGTATCTCTCCCATCAGTACAGATTCCCTCAGCACATACCCCGTCAGCATGGAGACAAGACTATTGGAACGGGTTGGACTTGCAATTATTGGCTGTGGCTCAGCATCTCCCGCAGTATCCCTGGATAACGATGGCCTCAGCCAGGTCGTTGAAACCTCCGATGAATGGATTGCCACTCGCACGGGCATCCGTCGGCGCTGCCTAGCGGATCCTGGTTATTCCCTAGCCCAGCTGGGGGCTGCGGCTGCGGCCAAAGCTCTGGAGATGGCTGGAGTGGCTCCGGAAGAGGTCGATCTGATTCTCCTAGCAACTTCTACCCCCGATGATCTGTTTGGCACTGCATCGGTGATTCAAGCGCGGTTGGGTGCAACCCGTGCCGTTTCCTTTGATTTGACGGCGGCTTGTTCTGGGTTTGTCTTTGGGTTGGTCACAGCAGCCCAGTTTATCCGCACTGGGGTATATCGCAATGTGGTGCTGATTGGGGGGGATATTTTGTCGCGCTGGGTGGACTGGAGCGATCGCCGCACCTGTGTGTTATTTGGCGATGGTGCAGGCGCTGTGGTCATCCAAGCAGATCCGATCGATCGCTTACTGGGCTTTGAATTGCACAGTGATGGCAGCCAAAATGCCTGCTTAAATTTGGCCTACCAAGGGGAATCCAAGGTTCTCACTCCAGACGTGACGATCGCCCAAGGGGGATATCGACCCATCACCATGAATGGGCAAGAGGTCTACAAGTTTGCCGTTCGCAAGGTGCCGGAAGTCATGGAGAAAACCTTCTTCCATGCAGGACTGGATGCCGCCGAGATCGATTGGGTGGTCATGCACCAAGCAAACCAACGGATTTTGGATGCTGTGGCCGATCGACTCTCCATTCCCCGCGAAAAAGTTATTAGTAACCTAGCCAAGTATGGCAATACCTCCGCCGCTTCCATTCCCCTTGCGCTGGATGAAGCGGTACGAGATGGCAGAATTCAGCCCGGAAACAAAATCGCGATGTCTGGTTTTGGGGCTGGTTTGACCTGGGGGGCTGCAGTGGTTCAGTGGGGGAAGTAACCCATTTGGGCCAATCACGGCTCCTCCTTGACCGTGCGAATGGGGCACGATCGGTCTGAGATTTCCCCACTCGCCATTCACCTAATCCACAGCGGTGTAACGTCGCGCCATAACGACGTTCGCCGCTGGCAACGTTGACCATTTGTTCACAACATCAGTTAAAGCCATGACTAAAACCGCGTGGGTGTTTCCTGGCCAGGGTTCACAGGCCGTTGGAATGGGGATAGATCTTCTGGATATCCCTGCTGCTAAAGCTCGATTTGAAGCAGCAAGCGAGATTTTGGGTTGGTCGGTGATCGATCGGATCCAAGGGGATGAAGCGGAACTCTCCCGAACACTGTACACCCAGCCCTGCCTTTACATTGTTGAAACCATTCTGGCCGATCGCCTCAAGCTGGCCGGGGAAAAACCGCATTTAGTGGCAGGGCACAGCCTGGGAGAATATTCTGCCCTCTACGCAGCGGGCGTGTTTAGCTTTGAAACGGGCTTGCAGTTGATCCAAACCCGATCGCAACTGATGGATAGTGCCTCTGATGGCCAAATGGCAGCACTCCTAGGGTTTAACCGGGAGCAACTGGAAACCGCGATCGGTCAAACGGAAGGGGTGGTTCTGGCCAATGATAATAACGATGGCCAGGTCGTGATTTCGGGAACGCCTGCCGCTGTGGATGCCGTGATTGCCTCGGTGAAGTGTAAACGGGCCGTCAAACTGAATGTCAGCGGAGCTTTCCATTCCCCTCTGATGGCCGATGCCGCTGCGAAATTTAATCAAGCTTTGGATGCGATCGCGTTCCAGGATGCCACGGTGCCTGTGCTGTCTAATACCGACCCCACTCCCAGCACCGATGGAGCTGTTCTCAAAGATCGTCTGAGCAAGCAAATGACCGGATCGGTGCGCTGGCGGGAAATTTCTCTGCAACTGCCCGAGGAAGGGATTACCCGCGTGGTAGAAGTCGGCCCCGGTAAAGTTCTCGTCGGTATTATCAAACGGACATGCGGCGACCTCACCTTCTCCACGGTGGGCACTGCCGAAGATTTGGCTGCTACTGCCTTGGCCTAACCTTAAATTCCTCACGTTGCTCCTCCTCTGAGTGGCTTTTCCCATGTCTGATCCCATGTCTGACAGTCTTTCTCAACCGCGCTCGCTGCAGGTTCCCGATCGGGAACCCTTGATCAGCCTGATGCTTTACCACTTATTTAAGTGGTCTGTGGTCAGCCCAGTCCTACACACCTACTTTCGGGGACGCATCTATGGGGCGCAGAATGTGCCCAAGCGCGGGCGGCTGTTGGTTGTGAGTAACCACGCTAGTGACTTTGATCCACCGATCGTCTCTAACTGCGTGGGGCGTCCCGTCGCCTTCATGGCTAAGGAGGAGCTCTTTCAAGTTCCGGTGCTGAAACAGGCCATCCAAGCCTATGGCGCTTATCCGGTCAAACGGGGTTCCGCCGATCGCTCTGCCATGAAATCGGCCATTGCTTCGATCGAAAAAGGTTGGGCAACGGGAATTTTTCTGGATGGAACGCGCACCCGTGATGGCCGCATCCAAGATCCGAAAATTGGTGCAGCTTGGATTGCGGCGAAAACCCAGTCGCCGATTCTGCCCGTCTGTCTTTGGGGGAGCCACGAGATTTTCCAATCAGGATCCGCTTGGCCCCGATCTGTGCCGCTAACGATTCGCATTGGAGAAATCATTCTCCCGCCTACCAGCAGCGATCGGGCAGAGTTGGAAGCGGTGACACAACAGTGTGCAGCCGTGATCAATGGACTCCATGATTTAGGACGCTAATGGGTCTATCCATCTAGAGCTGTTGGAAAAGGCATTTTTGCACCGGGGGTTAGAAAATGATTGATTGGTTTTTCTAATCTCTGTTAATGCTTTAGTTAATGGTTTTGACGCAAGACTCAATTCGCTGAATGATTGGATGAGTGAATCAATCGTGCAATGTGGCATTGGTCGTTCTGATAACCTTTGCCATCATTTTTTGTAATCTATTTTAATGCTGTCCTTTTAAATCTCTCATCTATTTCCCATCTGTTTCCTCCTTCTCAACGGATCTACGAGGCATTTATGGCAACCCTACGCGAAGAATTAACGGAATCGATCGATGAGGCGGAGTGGTCTTGGTTGGCTCCCCATCTGGCTCGGGATGTTGTCATTGTCGTGACCGAGGGGCTGGACTTGGTAGACGTGGGCTTGGCGATCGCGCAAGATGACTCCGTTGCGGTTGGACGCTGGATTACGGAGCAACTTGTGGCTAAGCCTACTGTGGAACAGTTAGAGACTTGGCCCCAAACCAAGCGTCTGCAAGCCCTGATTGTTCAACCCTATGTTCTCGTCCAGGAAATTTCTGGGCCCTCGTAGTGGCACAGGGTCAGCGGTTTAGCCATAAATTAAAGCTTTGGTGTCATTGGATACGAATTCTGGAAGGCTCATTGCTCAAAATAACGAAGCATTGTCTAGATACCTAAGCCCATCCAGCACAAACAATGGTCAAGATTCAGCATCTAGTATGACTTTGGGTATCACACGTGACTTGGGGAAGCCCAAGGCAGTTCGCTATGATAGGTTGGCACAGTCCAACGCTCGTCAGATGGGCATCGATGCTCGTCAACCAACTCGTCAACTAATTTTTAAGTTGTTAGGTAACCTGTGAACTCCTTTGAGCACACCTGTGAATTCAGTGACTGACTGGGTCAGTGAATGACTTTGAATCGGGTAGCCATAAGTTGGGACAGAAATACTGTATAACTGGAGAAAAATCAAGAATTCCATGGGTTTTCCTGCAACTCTCCAGATAAGGAAGATATTCCGCTAATATTTTGTAGGAATCTGTGCTTTATCTCTGTGCTGCTATCCAAAACTGATTGCATCGTTGCATGATGTTACTTACCCAATTCCGTATTGAGTGGTTCAACGTTCATTCAGATGGCAAAGGTTCAATGATGGGTTCACTTGATGGGTTCACCCATGATTGGTTGACTGAGGTCTCCTAGAAAACTCGTTACTTGTTCGGCGAGATGACGTACTCACCATGGAAGAGCGGTTACAGAAAGTCATATCTCAATGGGG
This sequence comes from Alkalinema sp. FACHB-956, assembly GCF_014697025.1. Lineage (NCBI taxonomy): Bacteria > Bacillati > Cyanobacteriota > Cyanophyceae > Leptolyngbyales > Leptolyngbyaceae > Alkalinema > Alkalinema sp. FACHB-956. The sequence goes on from NZ_JACJRC010000001.1 coordinate 426,519, forward strand.
CGTTGCTTCCCGCCGTCAGGCTGAACAGATGATTCTGGAAGGTCGGGTTCGGGTGAATGGCCAAGTGGCTCAGTTAGGGCAAAGGGCTGATCCCTCCGTCGATCACATTCAAGTGGATGATCAGCTACTCCAGCCCGTTCAACGCCCCCAGACGATTTACCTTCTGTTGAACAAGCCGATCGGGGTCGTCTCCACCTGTTGGGATCCGCAGAATCGGCCCACCGTTTTAAGTCTGCTACCCAAGGACTTACAGAGTAGTCAAGGAATCCATCCAGTGGGACGGCTAGACACTCAATCCACCGGGGCTCTGATTTTGACCAATGACGGCGAATTGACCTTCGGGCTAACCCATCCTAGTCATCAAGTGCCTAAAACTTACCAAGTGTGGGTGGAAGGCCATCCGTCCTTCAGTTGCTTGCGACGGTGGCGTGAGGGAATTATGTTGGAAGGACGTAAAACTTTACCTGCTAAAGTGGAAGTCCTGAAGCAGCGTTCCGATCGCACACTTCTGCAAATCATTTTGTCGGAGGGGCGAAATCGCCAAATTCGCAAAGTTGCTGATCTCCTGGGACACACCGTGATTCATCTCCATCGGGTGGCGATCGGAACAATCACCTTAGATTCGCCGGCCCATCCCCCCCTGTCTCCCGGACAGTATCGATCTCTCACGGAAGCTGAAATTCTTTTCTTACAACGCCAACTTCACTTACTATCGATTAGGGCGACAGCCACGAGCAAGGAGCAGAGGTTATGAGGAAGCAAGTCCTCCAAGCAGCAAAACAACAGCAGGCCGAAAAGCTGGCAGAGCTGGGGACACGCTTAAGTCATGCAAGATTGCAGCGCGAAATGAGCCTGGATGATGTGGCCGCAAGAACCCACATTCAGGTGCGCTTGCTGCGGGCGATCGAAGAGGGACGGCTGTCCGATCTTCCGGAACCCGTTTATGTTCAGAGTTTTATTCGCCTATTTGGCAACGCGGTCGGACTCAATGGGGTTCACTTAGCGAGTGAGTTTTTGACCAATCCAGTCGCTTTACCCCAGCGTCTGAATTGGGGCTGGCTCCCGTTGGGACAACTGCGGCCCGCCCACCTCTATCTGGTGTATTTGGCGCTGGTAGTGGGTGCTGTACAGGGACTAGCCTATCTGATGAACCAGTCTGCTAGCCAGCCCCAACTCACGGCAGAAAGCCTCCAAAAGTTTAAAGAAAGTCTACCGGTGTCCCCTGTGCCCATGGGCCCCAGTTTGGGGGCACGGGCTGCGAGTCCCACCACTGCAACCTCGATCGAGGCAAATTCGACTGGTAAGCCAGTTCGAGTTGGATTGGTGTTTAAGGATCAGTCCTGGATCCGAATTTCGGTGGATGGTAAGCAGGAGTTTGAAGGGGTGTTACCTCAAGGCACGACTCGCACTTGGGCTGCCGAAAAACAGGTGGTTGTCCGGGCTGGGAATGCCGGTGGCGTCATGGCTGCGTTTAATGAAGGTCAGGCTAAGCCCCTCGGCGAGCCTGGAACCGTGCAAGAGGTCGCGTTTCCCCCTGACCCGAAGTTAGCGACCTTGCCTGTGGGAACAGTAACCTCTGGTGATAGTTTAAAGTTCTAAGGCTTTGAAGTTCTGAGGCTTTGAAGTTCTGAGGCTTTGAAGTTCTCAGTCAATGCTCGCGATAGTGTTAGGTGGCTAGCCAGTAACGGTTAGCCACTTTGCTTTGCGATCTTTTTGCTTTGCGATCTTTTTGCTTTGCGACTTTAGTGAAGCCCTAGCTACAACCTAGTTAAACCCTAGTTAAACCCAGTTTCCCGCCAGGGCACCGGGTCGATCGATTGACCGTGAACATACAAGCCCCAGTGAAGGTGTGGGCCTGTAGAAGCACCCGTACTGCCTAACGTCCCGATCGTCTGACCGGCTTTAACGAAATCCCCTTCTTTCACCTTAATCCGGCTGAGGTGCAGGTAAATGCTGGTCACGCCTTGACCATGGTCGAGGCCAATTACGTTGCCGTGGACTTTAAAGCCATCCTTTTCGTAGCCAATCAAGGCCACTTTGCCATCCGCCGGGGCAATAACCGCCGATCCTGAATTCCCGGCATAGTCTACGCCCCGGTGGTAATAGTCATTGGCAAACACACCATTGTAGTAGCGGCGCACGCCATAGCCAGTGGTCACCGGCCCATTATTGGGGCGCAGAAATTTACCATTCCATAATTTCTGAGGAGAAACAATTTTCTTAAAGGCATCAACCCGATCGTATTCCCAATCGCTCACATTGCCATCCTGACCTGGGGGTAGCCAAATGCTTTGGGTGGGGAACGATCGATTTTTCAGATTAACCGTCAGGGTTTGGCTGTCTGCTCCGGATTCCACCTGAATTTTCAAAGGGCCTGGTTTATCGAGAGGCGTCGTTGGTAGTAGTGCTCGCATCTGCCCGTTTCCCAGGTCAAAGGCAGAATAGGTTTGGCCATTCATGCGAACGATCGTGCTCTCCGCTGCTCCCGGAACCACCACCGAGAGGGTATCTCCCAGAATGGGATTATTGGGGGTCACTGAGGCTTGGAAAGCAATGGATGGCTGTGCAATCACGATCGCGGCCAGAGTTCCAACTAAAGCAAGCAAGGGCACCATCAGCCGCCAGAGTTGCCGGAACCGCCGTTGCCCTGGCAAATAGGGGACTACAAACTTCATGGGCACAAACTTCATGGGCACAAACTTCATGGGCACAAACTTCATGGGCAGGGACTCCTGTGAGGAAAACGAATCCATCCAACTATAAACATCCCCAACTATAAACATCCAACGATGAAGGGGGAGATCAAGGGGGCACAAATGCTCCCTGATCCAGTTCATCTATCTTTTTCGCCCGTGAAATCTGAGCTTCGGGATCGTCGCGTAAGGGGTTAATGGCATGATGGGGAAGGTCTTTTTGTCATGCGGAATCCATGTCCTACGATGCGATCGTGATTGGTGGAGGGATTACGGGGGCGGCTTTGGGCTATGAGTTAGCCAACCAAGGCATCCAAGTCCTTCTAATCGAGCAATATCCAAATTTGCGGGGCGCAACCCAACAGAGCTATGGCGGCATTGCCTACTGGGCTGGGGAGACAACACTCACTCAAACGCTTTGTGCTGAGGGAATTGCGATTCATCGTCAACTGCCGGAGGAATTGGAAGCCCCGACGGAATTCCGGGAGCTGGAATTGCTGATGCCGATCGCGCCGGAGCAAAACCTTTCCCCATTGCTGGCCAGTTACGCTGGGTTTGCCATTCAGCCAACAGTTTTGACCCCTCAAGACGCCCAGGAACGGGAACCCTTGCTTGCCTTGGACTCCATGGTTGCCGCCTTGGCTCTGCCCCATGCCCAGGTTCATCCTGTCAAAGCCAGCCAAGCCTATCGATCGGCCATGGTGCGGCGGGGCGGAACCTATAAAATTGCCCAAGTCGATCGCATAGAGGCCGATGGTGAAGGGGTGGCCGTGGTAGCGGCGGGGGAAACCTTGCGGGCGGCTAAGGTCATCGTGTGTGCTGGATCTCTCAGTCGGCAACTGTTGCGCCAGTCGGGAATTGCCCTCAAACAATATTTCAGCTATGCAGAGTCGATCGAAATTCCGCCCAGTGGCTTGCAACTCCGCACGATCGTCATGGCTCCGGAGATCAAACGATTTAGCCTAGAAGCCCAGGCCAGCACCGCTGAGCTAGATCCCTGCTGGGACGAAGATGGCCATCAACTGTCCCCACCGATTTTGGATGCAGGGGCAGTGCAATTCGCCGATGGCACCCTGCGCATCGGTCAAATCAGCCGAACCATCACCACGATCGACGCTCCTTTAGATCCCGTGGGCAGCGAACAAATCATTCGAAATGGCTTGCGCACGATGCTGCCAGCGATCGCCGATCTACCGGGAACCTGGAACGCCTGCACTGTCGCCTTCAGTCGGGATCATTTACCGTTAGTTGGCCCGATCGTGGAGAATTCCAGCATCCATTTATTCTCTGGCTTTAGTAATCCGCTCGTTTTAGTTCCCCCCTTGGCTCGGCGCTTTGCCCTAGCTTTCGTCGGTCAACCCGATCCTCTTCTCGCCGGTCTGTCACCCCAGCGATTTAACTGAGACTAAGAGTTAGCTGAGACCAATAGTTATGAGACCAATAGTTAGCCGAGACGAATAGCTCGAATAGCTCGAAGCCTTCTATTGCGGAATATTGGCGGGTGCCGTTTTCGCTTCTAGGGCAGCAAGGCGGCTTTTAAGATCTTGATTTTCCCGCCGGATCTGGTCTAGATCTTCGCGCAGTTGTTTGACCGAGGGATCGGTGCCAATCCGTTCCTGCACTGCTTGGATCGCTTCTTCTGCCATCCGCCGTAGCCGCCCATCTGCCGTTTGCTGCAACAGTCCTTGAAGAATGCCGATCGCCCGGGGGGTTTGCATTTGCTCTAGGGCAACAATCACTGCAACTCGGGTCAGGAAAAACGGTTCGCGCATCACCTCCTGTAATCGATCGAGGATGCGATCGATATTCGCGTTCGTTTGGCCGCTGGAAATTGCACCCAGGGCCCGAATTGCTGCCAAGCGTAGGGCTTGGGAGATCCCTAAGGCTGTGTATTCCAGGAGTAAGTCCAGGGCCGCAGCGGACTGTTTCATGCGACTGAGGGCTTGTACCGCTCCAATGCGCACCACATCATTCCAGCCCTGGCGAGTGGTCAAAACCGATCGTAGGAGTTCCAAAACTTCCGCTTCGGGGGGTGCATCAGCTAAGCCCGAGGCCGCGATCGTGCCTAAACTCGCGATCGCCGCTGCTTCTGTGGGATAGCTAGCATCCCCAGCCACTACACAGGATTTCAGAATGGGATAGATAGTCGGAATTTTCAGCTGAGCCAGGGTTTCGATCACTGCCTTCCGCACTTGTGCTTGGGGATCTTGGAGTCCAGGGACTAAGGCATCAACGACCTGATCGAGCGTGATTTTGCCTAGGCTCCGAGCAACCTCGACGCGAACCCCCCAGAAGGAATCCTCGGTCAGAGCCGTGGCCAGGGCTTTGACTGCTTCTAAGCCTCCCTTTTTGCCCAGCGATCGAGCCGCGTAAATGCGAGCGATCGGATCGGGGTCCTGCTGGAGTTGGGCCTTCAGTTCTGGCAGTGGATAGTCGAGTTGAACGGTTTTGAGAACATGATTGCCGACATCGAATCGGACAAAATCCGGCTTTTTCGCTAGGGGAAAATAGAAACTTTGTTCCCGTTCTTGAATCCGTACGGTGAATGTTTGGAACTTAAATGTTTGGGATTTAAGTGTTTGGACAGTGCCATCCTGCCAGCCAAAGCCGATCGGAATTTTCAGATCAAATAAGCCATCGGTTTCCCCATCGCTGACCTGGGTTTGGATTACGGTGAATTTAGCCAGGTTGCTTTCACTGTCCCAGCTATAGGTCACTTTGTAATCGGGATGGCCACCGCGATAGACATACTGGTCAAACAGGAAAAGGAGATTGCGTCCGGTGGCCTTTTCGATCGCCCGCAGCAGATCCACCGTTTCCACAGTGCGGTGGGCATGGTCTTGTAGGAACGTCGCGATCGTCTTGAAAAATAGCTCGTCGCCCAGCTCTGCCCGAATCATGTGGTAGACGCAGGAGCCTTTTTCGTAGATGTGGCGATCGTAAAGTTCGATCGCCTCCCGATAGACATGGGTCACCAAGGGTCGCCGATAGCGGGAAGCATCCTCATCCAGATACTCTTCCGCCTGACCCAGTAGATAGTAGCGACCAACCTCTTCCCCGTAGGCATGACTGAGCCACAGCACTTCTGCGTAGGATGCCATGCCTTCTTTGATCCAGGCATGGGACCAATGTTTGATCACCGCCAGATCGCCAAACCATTGGTGCGCCAGTTCATGGGCGACTAACGTTTCACTGTAGAAACTATCGATCGCGGCCCGTTCGTCCAACAAACAGCGATCGGTCAGTAGGGTCATGGAGGTGTTTTCCATGCCGCCAAAAATATAGTCATCCACGCAAACCTGGGCGTATTTGCTGTAGGGATAGGGATAACCATAGGTTTGGCTAAAAAAATCTAGCATTGCGGGTGTTTTGCCCATGGTCAAGCGTGCGGCGGCTTCCTGACCCTTTTCGACATAATAGGTGACGGGTTTTCCCTGCCATTCGTCTTGCAGTTCGGCAAAATCCCCCACCGCGATCGTCATCAGGTAGGTGGGATGGACTTCCTGTTGTAGCCAGTGGAAAATCTGGGTGGTTTCCTTGGATTCGGTGTTAATTAATTCCCCATTGGAAACGACCTGGTAGGGTTTGGCTACCTCAACTCGAATTTCTGAACTGGCCAGTTGTCCTGGGTAATCAAAACAGGGAAACCAATAGCGGGAATCCTCATCTTCGCCCTGGGTCCAAGCCTGAACAGGTTTGTGGGGATAGTGTTCATTGGGCGCAACGAAATACAGCCCCCGCTGGGGATTTTGTAACCCATAGTGGATCTCAAGGTCGATCGCTTGCCCTTGCTGGGTTGGCTGGCTGAGATGAACCTGAATTTGCTGACCGTCATAATCAAAGATCTGTGTCTCCCCACCCACCCGAACGTCTTGAATTTGGAGATCAACAGCATCCAAGGTCAGTTGTTCAAGGCCACTGCGGATGGGAACCAGCTTGATTTGGCAGCGTCCTTGGCAGGTATGCTGCGCTAGATCCAAGACCAAGTCAAGAAAGATGTGGTGAACTTGCCCGGGTCGATCGGGCGTATATTGGGGGCGTGCCCCTGGAAGTTCAAAACGACGGTGATTCTGAGTATCCAAACCAAGGTGCATCATAAATAAAATCAATTAGATGAATTCAGAGAACGTTTCAACATCGGTATCTAGCCGTATAGGTGGTATCTAGCTGTATAGGTGGCATCTAGCCGCATAGGTCTCTAGACTGAGGTCTCTAACTACTGAAACCCAACAAAAGAGATAGACAAACTGATAACGGATTGGAACCATCTCATTCAACGAACCAAAGAATGAAGTTGGTGAGTGGGGCTAAGCTGAATGGGATCCACCCAGTTCCCCTCTCCAACAGTTCCCCAAGCGCCATCCAACGCATCTAAACTGCGTGCAATGAATTGCGTGATAGCAATTTCACTGGCTCTGCATTCGGTAGACTGTTTCACAATCGGATCTTAGACAAGCTGTCAAACTTCATTGGCCCAAGGTGCATTTGATCTGCGATCGACCTTACTCAGGGGCTAGATTTAAACAGGTTGTAGATTCAAACTCAGGTTGTAGATTCAAACTCAGGGTAGGGCTTCAACAGGGATGTAACTCCACTGGAGTCAATCAACTCGAAACGTTTTCCGAGTCCAGAGCATTTACCGCAATAAAAGCATTCACCGCAGCAAAATCAGCAACCATCCTGGACTGACCTAGACTGATCGCGCGCTGCCTAAAACTCACCAGTGTGGTTTAGGCAGTCAGTTTTAGGCGGTAAGTTTTAGATGGTGAGCGGCAAATTCAGGCCCTAGGCTGAATTAAATTGATGCTTTTACCCACACAAGTGAGAGCACTGAGAACGTGTTAGAGCACCCGAAATCTGAAACCTGCCTGGGAAGAATCATGACTTCGCGACAGCCAGCTTCTAGATCAGAGTTCCCTAGACCCCACCCCATTTTCCTAGACCAAGCCAAATAAGCTAGCGAGTAATGCTTTTTGAGCGTGCATCCGATTTTCAGCTTGATCCCATACCCGAGATTGTGGGCCTTCCATCACTTCGTGGGTAATTTCTTCCCCTCGGTGCGCAGGCAAGCAGTGCAGAACGATCGCGCTGGAATCCGCCTGCTTCAACAAGACTTCATTGATTTGGAACGGTTGGAAAATCGGAATGCGGGCATCCGCTTCGTCTTCCTGCCCCATGCTGGCCCAGACATCGGTGTAGAGGACATGGGCTCCGGTAACGGCGGCGATCGGATCTTGGGTCAAAAGCACCTCCGATCTGCCCGCTGCTAAGGTTTGGGCCTGCTGGACAATGGCGGGGGCGGGTTGATAATCCGCTGGTGTGGCAATGCGAATATTCATGCCAACCGCTGCACAACCGATTAACAGGGAATGGGCTACATTATTCCCATCACCCAAGTAAGTTAAGGTCAGACCAGACAAAGCGCCAAAGGTTTCTTGAATCGTTTGCAGATCCGCCAAAATCTGACAGGGATGTTCCAAATCCGTCAGGGCGTTGATGATGGGAATGTTGGCGTACTGAGCAAAAATTTCTAGATCGGCCTGGGCAAAGGTACGAATGGCGATCGCATCAAGGTAGCGATCGAGCACCCGTGCTGTATCTTCTAAAGGCTCACCTCGGCCAATTTGCGTCACATTGACATTGAGATCTAAGACCTGTCCCCCCAGTTGAAACATCGCTGTAGAAAAGCTGACGCGCGTACGGGTAGAAGCCTTATAAAACAGGAGTCCTAACGTCGGGATTTTTCCTGTAAAGCGCGGATTGACGGTTCCCGTTTTCAACGCGATCGCAAGATTGACCACATCTTGGATTTCCTCAGGAGTCAGATCCGCCAGACTCAAAATATCGCGACCTTTTAAACCACTTAAGCCACCCATGCCCCACCTCGGTAGACTGCATTCACACTAGAAATTGACAGCAAGACTGATCAATTAACAATCCCACTTTTAACAAGCCAACTAACAGGCAATTAGCTAGCTAACTAGCTAATCGGCAATCAACAGGATCCAGTCTCCCTCAGAGTTCTGCACTCTTAAAGTCATTCACTTAAAGCTATTCACTCTTAAAGCCCTCCACTTTTAGAGCCATTCACTCTGGGGCAACGTGCTAGACCTAAAAAACAAAAATGCCCCAGCCATAGCGGTAAGGGCATTTATTTATCTTAAGCAGAAAGCAGACATCTTGCGCTAGCTGAACAAAGCTGGATGAGATGGCCGATCGGCTAAGCGTTTTCTTGTAATTCACCCGTTTTCACGGTTAATTGTTGGGCTTGGTTACCGCGTTGAATTTCAATTTTGAGCGACTGCCCCAGACGGCTGTTCTCCACCACTTCTTGCAGGTTTTCCGCCGATCGCACGGGCTGCCCATCGATCGCAGTAATGACATCCCCCCGCCGAATGCCAGCTTTGGCCGCAGGGGTACCGGGCATCACCTTGACAACGATCACGCCATTGACTTCCGGCACCAGGAACACCGCATTGGGATCATCGTTATTCTGCCGTGCCAGTTCTGGCGTCAACGTCGTCATTTGAACACCCAGGTAGGGATGGCGAATTTTCTCCCCTCGCGCCAATTGATCCTTGAGATCCTTTGCTTTATTGATGGGGATCGCAAAACCAATGCCCATGGCATCGGCCCGAATGGCGGTGTTAATGCCAATCACTTCCCCCCGATCGTTGACCAAAGGCCCCCCAGAATTGCCTGGGTTAATCGCGGCATCGGTTTGGATAAACTCCAACCGCTTATCGACCATTCCCACTTGAGCGCTCGATCGCTTGAGGGTGCTGACGATCCCCAGGGTCACTGTATTATCTAAGCCCAGAGGATTGCCCACCGCGATCGCCCAATCCCCCACTTGTACATCACTGGAGTCTCCCAAGGGGGCAGTGGGTAAGTTACTCCCTTCAACCTTGACCACCGCTAAATCGGTAACGGGATCCACTCCCTTGACCCGCCCTTCAAACTTACGACCATCCTTCAGGGTGACGGTTACCTTGTCTGCTCCATTCACAACGTGGGAGTTGGTCAAGATCACACCAGATTTATCAATCACGAAACCCGAACCTTGACCGCGCAATAATTCTTCCCGTGGTGCTAAAAGTTCATCTCCAAAAAAGCGACGGAAAAATGGATCCTCGAACATGGGATCCGGAATAGCCCGTCGGGTGATGGTCTTTTCGGTGTCAATGCGAACTACGGAATCCCCCACCCGCCGCACGGCTGCCGCCACAAAGCTGCCTCGTTCAATCGGTTTGGGTTCCCGCAGAGTAGGTTCCGGCTTGGGATTGGTCAAACTTTTTGCAGGCTGGCTGACTACCGTGGATTCAGCCGTCTTCTGAGATTGGGCTAAGGGCGAGTCTGGATCTGCCTGAACGGGGATTGTCCAACCCACGATCGAGGAGAAAAAGACGAGCCCTGCTAACAGGAGCGATCGCACAGTACGCAATAACCGATGGGATTTCAACCGATGGGACTTCAAGGCTTGCATAGGCATCTTAGACATTTATCGACACATAGATCGATGAAAACTCGATCGACACAATCGATCGACCTAATAGATCGATCGACGAATACCCTACGCCCATTCTGGCAGGTTCAGGGGGGATCGGGTAGTTCGGAAACCTCACTTGCCGTCTAGTAATTATTTCAGGCTGGGAATTATTTCAGGCTGGTGATGGTCAGCGTTGTGGTCAGCGTTGTGGTTAGTACGATGTTGTGGTTAGTACGATTGTTCAGAACCGTCATCCCCATGGATGGGTTGAGCGAAGTTCTGGGTGAAGTAACTTGCTCGGGCTGCTGTGTTTGCAGTAAGTGTGTTTGCAGTAAGTGTGTTTGCAGCAAGTGTGTTCGAAGCAAGTATTATCGAGGCAAATTAATCAAAAGCCTGAAAATTGATCACGAGATTTGCCGGGACTAGTTCATTCCAAACCATCGGGCAAGGATGACTGGGCAGTCGAACTTAGGGGCAATGGCAGGGTTCTGATTGATTCTTCCACCGTCATTCAATTCAGCATTTGCAAGGATAAACAAGCGTTATGGCTCTCAAAAACTTCCTGCCTAAAGTCTCTCCGGCGCTCTTTGCCTTGATATTAATCTGCTTTTTTATGCCATTCGTCACGATTTCCTGTAAAGGCCCAGGGCAGGAAATACCTTTGGTGAAGATGACAGGGTTTGAAGTGGCGACCGGAAAGAAAATAGCTAGCCCCAATTTGAATGCTTTAGGCTCTCCTGATACCTCGGCAAATTCTTTACCGAATTCGGGTAGTTCAAAACAAAACTCCAAGGAACCAGAAAACAAAGTCCCAGGAAATGCCCTAGCGGGCGTAGCCTTTGCGGTGGCCTGTGCAGGCGTAGCCTTGGGGTTCGTTGCAGTTCAGCAGCAGATGCTGATCCAGGCTGCGATCGGGGGACTGGGTGCGATCGTATTGTTGTTCCTCAAACTAGGAATTGACGGCGGGCTGGCGGAAGAACTGAAAAAGTCAGGCAATGGCAACGGTGCCAGCCTCGGTTTGGAGAATATGATTGGCACAACCTATGAGATCGGTTACTGGCTATCGTTGCTGCTGTTTATTGCCGCAGCAGGTTGGAATGGCTACCTCTACTGGCAGGACAAGCAAAGCAATGCACCCAAGCCGCCGTCTCTTTAGATCCCATCTTTTATTAGATCCCATCTCCTAAGCTGCCATCTCCTGAGCAAAGTGCACCAACCACTGAAGATAAAGTGCACCAGATAAAGTGCACCACTGAGGGATCGGGTGGGATAGAACCTCAAGTTAGAATGGGCCCTTACGAAGCTAGTCAATAGCTTCGTAAATCCTGAGAAAACACTGCATTAAACACCTCTGCGATCGTGAAAGGTTTGACGATTCCAGAGTTTTTTTCGTGAACCTGTTCCAGATCTAGTGGCACTGTATAGCAGACTGTATAGCAGAGAGTTGCGATCGCGGCCCCATTCGAATGAACAGCCTCCCCTCAGACGATCGCACTACACTAAAAGGAGAAATCAGCCAGGTTCTAAGGATCGATGACCCAAACTGACCGTTCTTCTTCTCACGAGTCATTCCTGTCTTCCCATTCCCATCCTCCGAATTCAGGGCACTCCCATGACTCGAGCCATTCCCACAGCAGTCATTCCCACGGCAGTCATTCCCACGGCAGTCATTCCCACAGTCATCATTCCCACGGCCACATTCATAGCGAAGAATCAACCCGACGGTTAGTCAACCGTTTGTCGCGGATTGAAGGCCATATTCGTGGCATCAAGACGATGTTGCAGGAAAATCGCTCTTGTCCCGATGTTTTGGTGCAAATTGCTGCGGTACGGGGTGCACTCGATCGAGTCGGTCGAATCATCTTGGATGAGCATTTGACCGAGTGCATTGCCCGTGCCGCTAAGGAAGGCGATATTGAAGCAGAGATCGATGAACTCAAAGCAGCCCTCGATCGCTTCTTAATTTAAAGACCAACCTAAAACAGGCTGATCATCTGGGGGATTACCTGGGGGGGATTACCTGGGGGATTACCCGATCGCGCTAAACAGCTCACCGAAGGACTTGTGGGGGGCATCGGGTTTAGCCACAATTTCAACCACTTTATTCTTCGCTTCTGTGGCCAGAGCGGCTTCTACACACACCTGCGCGACCTTAGTGCGAGGAATGCTGCCCTCAAACAAGGTATCGGCGTTGGACATCACAATCGCATCACTGTTGTCGTCATTTTTCAGCCCGCCGGGACGCACGATCGTATAGGTCAAGCCACTGCGCTGGAGGTATTCTTCAGCCCATTTTTTCCAGACGAGAATTGCCCAGAATAAATTCAGCGGATGCAACAGCTTCGAAACACAAAGGGAGGTCACTAGGACAAACTGCTCCACCCCCTGGGTTTTGGCCGCATTAATCAAATTTTTAGTCCCTTCAAAATCTACCAAATAGGGCTGTGTTGGATCCAAGCTTGGTCTTGCACCCGTGGCACAAAAGACGACAGTCGCATCCCCGATCGCGGCAGCCAAAGTATTGCCTTGCAGCACATCACCCGTCACCACCTCCACAGAGGCGGGGAGCAGGTCTTTTGCCTTGTTGGCATCCCGTACCAAGACCCGAACAGCAATGCCGCGATCGACCAGTTGTTGCACAATGCGTCGGCCTGTTTCTCCCGTAGCTCCTGCGACAAATGCCTTCATACCTGTTCTCTAATCCTTTGTCTGCTAATATGGCGATCTTGATTTAGTATGGCAATCTCACCGATTTCCAAGATACCGCAGGAATTCTTGAGGTTGTTTTTCGGTGATTTCTCCAACTTCGTTGCGGAATTCACCAAGCTATGCTGGTAGCGTATCCGGTAAGGCAGCCGTTAGGATGGTTGAGGTCTACTGGTTATGTTGCTTGTAAGCTGCATAACTAGTCTCATGCAGTCCTAGATATGACGAGGGATTCCCTAGGAATCAATTCTTAGCCGATCGCAGTTGACCCCTCAGTCACTGCTTTGATCCCATCTAGGAGAATCTTGTTGCTGCCCCGACGGTTTGTCCTGAGCGGAACTGATTATGCAAGCCCAGCCCAACGATCGCACCTTTGATTCTTTTGTCGATATCGTGGCCGAGCCAACCATTGAGCCCACCACTAAGTTTCACACGATTTTTGTGGACTGCATGGAGATGTATGCCGATGCAGCCATGGTCGCTCGCTATTTGGATAATCATTCCGAGTGGTTTCGTCGCTGTGCCCAACCGATGAAGGCAGATCCGATCGGCAACACGGGCTATATCTTAACGATCGGGAATTATGGCGCTCTAGGGTACGAAATCGAACCTAAAATCGGTCTTGACCTGTTACCGCAACAAGAAAGTGTTTATCGGATTGAGACCATTCCTGTGCCTGGTTTTGTGGCTCCTGGTTACGATGTAGACTTTAGAGCCTCAATGGAATTGGTGGAACATGAGCCCACTGAAGAGGATGGACTAGATAACGGGGCAAAAATAACCCGTGTGCAGTGGCATTTGGATCTGACGGTGCAGATTCAATTCCCCAAGTTTATCCAAGCTCTCCCCAAATCGCTGATTCAGGCTACGGGGGAACGCTTACTCGATCAAATCATTCGCCAAGTGTCGCGCCGACTGACCCACAAAGTTCAGACGGATTTTCATAGCACCTACAATCTGACTATTCCTAAGACCCAACGACGCTGGTTTTTCCAATAGCATTCGGCTTTTCCTTGTCTTTTTCCCGTGGGCTAGCCATTTGCAGGGATTGCAGGTCGATCGAGCTATCTTTCCAATCCTGGGCTGCTTGACTAAGGACATAGCGCGCAACGGCTTCAATTTCCTCTAGGGTCAAATTATCGGAAAAGGCGGGCATGGCATTTTTGCCGTGGATAACCTGGTTTTTAATGGCCACGATCGAATCCATTTCGTACTTTTGCAAAGTCTCGAGGTGGAGATTTTTTTCGGCCAAGATCACGTTATTGCCACCAATGTGACAGGCCGAGCAATTTGCACTAAAAATTTTTTGTCCTAGGGAGGGTACTGGGGCAGAGGGGCTGGGGCTGACGGATGGCTTGGGGACTGGAGCAGGAGACATCAGCGCGGCGGAAGAGGGCAGTGGCCCCATCAGACTGAAACACCCCAGGGCAAACACGATCGTGATCAGTCTTTTCAACAGTCTCACAGCCTTTCTCCCACAACCCAAAAATCCACAAAACCACTATACCAACTCGTGTCTTCTGCCTAGAACTCTATTGAAGAACTCTACCTGGACCCACTGACTTAATCCCAGTATGAAAGCCTTAATCTCAGCATGCAAAAAGAGATGCTACTGAGTAGCATCTCTTTTCTGGAGTGAATTCTGCGTGGTTAAATTCTTGCTATAGATTATTGGATTGGGGATTGACTCAGTTCTACCACTCAGTCTCACCTAGGATATCCGGACAAGCAAGTATTCCCTAGAACCCTGGAGAGAACTAGTTGACAACGATTCTACCAACCATTCCTGCACCCCGGTGAGGCATACAGAAGTAGCTGTATTCACCCGCAGGAGCATCAGCAGGGAAAGTCACGGAAAAAGTTTTCCCTGCACCTTCCAAAGACTTATGGGACAGAGAAGCAGCGAGCGCGCTGTCTCCACCGGGAACTTTATCAAATTGCACATTATGGGGAGGCAATTGCCCAACTTCCCAAGTTACCGTGTCACCGGGTTTGATGTTAGCAACAGCAGGTTCAAATACCAGACCTTTGGTTGTCCCCATCTTCACCGTCACGTTAGCGGCTTCAGCAGAAGCAGCACTGAAGAAGAAGCTGCCAACAACTAAAATTACTGCAACTGCTGCAACAACCAGCTGCCGACTAACCTTAGCAAAAGCTTTCATATCGATCCCTCGGATACTAAAACCGTTCCATAGGAGATCATATCTTAGACGGGTTGTCGTAGGACAGGTCGTCGTAGGATTTTTTCGAGCTCACGCTTACAATCCACACTACAATTCACTGCGCTACATAGCCGATCGACCTTATTAAAAGAATTCACAGAGACGATCGACACCACTACATGGGCGATCGACCCCAACCGGGTGCAACTTCGGCGGCGCGGAGGATAAATGCGGCAATGCTTTCCACCTCTGCTGGAGAGAGCCAACTTTCGCTAACTTCCCGGCAGTATAAGTTGTCATCACTGCCATCGTAGGCCAGGGGGTGGCGCATGTAGGTGACTAAGGCATTGAGGGTATCACGGGGTGGGGTGGCTGCTTGCAGGGCGGGTAGGGCGAGAGACACGGTTGGATTGGCTAGAGTAGAGCCGCCAACATGACAACTTTGGCAAGTTTGGGAAAAGAGGGTTTTGCCCTGCAATAACTCTTGGTAGCCAACTTCTCGGGTGGCTCCAGTGCGATCGATCGGTAAACTAGCAGCCTCACTGGGTAAAACCTTAAGATATTGCGTCACGTAGGGATCCAAAGCGGCTTGGGCCGGAGCCGCAAACAGGACTATTGCTGGAAACACCAATGCCAGTAATAGTCCTAGCAAACAAGCGCGTCGTAAGCGATTCGTGAATGTTGTCAACATCGTTTTTGGTATCGAACTGTGGAAACAGCCCGGAGAGGTGTGGGGAAAACGAACACTGCGTAATGGAACCGATCTGGAATGGGTTTGGAACGGATCTGAACCCGTGAACGATCGAGGCTCAAATTGAAAGAAAAGCCGACCTCTGCATCTGCAAAAATCGACTTTCCTCCCAAATTATTTAATGATGAAACAACAGCTTCCAACTTAACTGGCTAGGCGAAAGCACTGGCGAAAGCACTATTGTGGCTAAGTTGAAGAATGCCTGAATCGATTACTAAATTCCTAGAAGTAGATCTTACCGCCGCCCCAACGATCGCCAACAACCTTGGGCTGCAATAGGATATGACCTGCAATTTCAAACAGATCATCATCGGTCAAGTTGCGCATTTCAGGGAAAATATCAGCGCTCTTCAAGCTGGGGTGAACTTCCGCGATCGACTCTGTCCCATCATAGGAGGTGGGATCCTTCATATAGTCAACCAGGGCTTCAATACTGTTCCGATTGGGGGTTGCCAATGACAGCGCTTCAGGATCTAAACCTACGTTGGGATCGGTTTTAGTAATTCCACCCACATGGCATTGAGCACAGGCGTATTGGAACAGCCGCTTCCCTTCGGAAACCTGCTTGAGGCTTAGAGTAACAGTATCCCCAGAAGAGTTGAGGGGGACTGTCCGAATCTTTGTGTCCAACTCGGCTGCCTGTGCCCCTTGGATGAATTGAAAAGTAAAGAATACGGCGGTTACGGCCAGCCAAAAGAATCTCTTAAGCATGGTTCTCCTTCAGAAGTGGCTCGGATCAGATTCACAACACAACAATGTCTTTTAATACCAATATCACGGGATTGGACAATCACTAATGGCAATCTTAGAGTTACCTTTACAAACTGCAACAAAAAGCTAGAATTGTCGATTTTTCAGATGGATCCCCCGAAAAACTGTTGCCCAAATTTCGGCAGAACCTTCCCTAAAATGAGCTGCGTAGTGAGCTGCGTTTCGACACAAGCATCTCACTACGAGCAGCTCACTCACGACTTCACTGAGAAATGCATTCCAAAACGGCTCTGCAATTACCCTTCAATGTGGCTTAGCGGCTTCACATCGGGCAGGTCACTCGCGAGATGATGGCGCACCAAATCCGTGGAAGCGGGGGTTGGCTGATGGAGATCGATTAACTGAGCTAACGTCTTTTTCAGTTGGGTGCGCGGCACAATCAGATCCACAAATCCGTGCTCCAAGAGGTATTCCGCCGTTTGGAAGTCATCGGGCAGTTTTTCCCGCAGGGTTTGTTCAACCACCCGTCGTCCCGCAAAGGCGATCGTGGCCTTGGGTTCCGCAATGATGACATCACCGAGCATGGCAAAGCTGGCTGTGACCCCGCCTGCGGTGGGATGGGTCAGCACAGGAATGTAGAGCAAGCGCTGATCACGATGACGATCGAGGGCACCGGAAATCTTCGCCATTTGCATAAGGCTCAACATGCCTTCCTGCATTCTGGCTCCCCCGGAGGCGCAGACAATAATCACCGGCAGGCGTTGTTGTGTGCCCCGTTCGATTAAGCGGGTCAATTTTTCGCCCACGACGGATCCCATGCTACCGCCCATAAAGCGGAAGTCCATGACCCCGAGGGCAACGGTTGTGCCTTCTAACTGGCCTACCCCAGTCTGCACCGCATCCACCAGCTTGGTTTTTTCCTGCATTTCCCGCAGGCGATCGGTATAAGGTTTACGATCGCGGAATCCCAGCGGATCTATAGACCGAACGGATTCATCCAGGGCGGTCCAAGTATCGGCATCAATTAGCTGACGAATGCGCTCATCGCTATAAACCCGCATGTGGTGGTTGCATTCCAAGCAAACCATCTGGTTGGTTCGCAAATCCTTGGTATACATCAACGCCCCACACGACTCGCACTTTGTCCACAGGCCATCTGCAATCTCTCGTTCCTGCTGCGGCTCTGAGGAAGGATTTTCTTTGCGCCGATTCGCAAACCAATCAAACAACGACATGGAAATTCACCGACTGGGTAGAAACTGGATAAACAAACGAAGCGATGAAAGTAGCACAGCCCCATACGACGATGAAGGCATTGCCGTCAAGGCATAACCGGGTACTGGCTGAAGCATTCACGGGTCATAACTGCTGGGCATAACCGAACTGGGTATAGCTGAACTAGGCACAACCCAAAATTGTAACCAAGGGTCACAACCAAAAGGGTTGACGGTCAAAAATGACTGGTGAAGGGATACCCGTAGGGGTCACTGTATCATAGACAGCCCCCTGCTCTGCTCCGTGTGCCGGAATTGGTCAGAGCAATCGAATGTCAGCAACTACTAACAAGGCGTCACAGGTATCGTGAAGTTTTAAGGCGATCGCACTAAACTGACAGACAGAGCACCGTTCCGGTGTGGGCAGGGCACGGATTATCTGTGCCCGAATTTATTTTTGGGTTCAGACTCTAGTCCACGACTGACAGGCCACGGCTGACAATCCCAGCCCATTGCGCCTTCCTCAAGGGGGCTCGACGGTGGGAAAAGAAGTTATCAGGATCCTGATAGGTGCAGTGGGGAGAAATGGCGATTTGCTCCGGTGCTAGCCCCAGTTGTTCAAGTTGGAGGGCATTGACTTGGCGCACATTGAGGCGCACTTTACCAACCTGCGGATCGGGTAACACGGGGGAATGGGGCAACGCTTGTAGATGGGCGATCGCTTCATCCAAGGCCATTTCAGGGGTTTCGGGGGCAATGGTTGCTGCCGTTTGCACCGCCACATCAGTATCTACCTGATAGACTTCCCCAGCGATCGCGGGTCCCATAGCTACCCGCAGATTAGCTAACTGACTACCGTGCTGAAGTAAACGTTCGATCGCCCCAGGCACGATTTTTTTTGCCGTTCCGCGCCAACCTGCATGGACTGC
The DNA here is from genome assembly GCF_014697025.1 of Alkalinema sp. FACHB-956. Taxonomy (NCBI): domain Bacteria; kingdom Bacillati; phylum Cyanobacteriota; class Cyanophyceae; order Leptolyngbyales; family Leptolyngbyaceae; genus Alkalinema; species Alkalinema sp. FACHB-956. The sequence continues at coordinate 445,174 of NZ_JACJRC010000001.1, forward strand.
GGCCACCTGGCCCGTCTGGACGTCGCCAATGAGGACTGGGGTACAGTCGGCGGTACACACCCAAACCGCTTGATGGGCGTCCTGGGAAATCACCCCATCTCCATCGGGCAAATTATCAGCGTGCAGGGGGGAGGGCATCTCCGCCGGGGCTAAAACTTTGTCGCCGTGGACTTGCTTGGCACGATAGGCGATCGCCTGGGGATAGAGTTCGGCGGTCAGTTCAAACGGTGTTTTAGGCGCAAATTTCTGGGTAAACCAACCGTGCTGCCACGGTTCCAGTAAACTGCAAGTCAGGTAGGGCAGGTCGTTCCACGTTTGCCAATGCCAGGTATGCATAGAGTTCAAGTTCTGTAGGCCAAGTTCTAGGGCTCAAGCTGAGATCAACCCAGAGGGATAAACACAAACATGGTAGCGTTGATAGCGGTTTTCCCTAGGCAATCCATGCCAGCCTTTGCGCCCCTTACCCTGAGCCCGTGAGTCCGTGCCTTTTAACCTAGCCAAATTTGATGCTGCCTTGCAGACGTTGCTTCAATTCAATCATGGGTTGACTGCTGCAACTTTGCGGCCATCCCTCAAACTGCATTACTTTGCAGAACTCGATTCAACGAATCGCAAGCTGTGGGAATTGCTGGCCCAGGGTGCATCGGAGGGCACGATCGTGCTGGCGGAGACGCAAACAGCAGGTAAAGGCCAATGGGGACGATCGTGGGACTCTCAGACGGGCGGTTTGTATCTGTCGATCGCGCTCCAGCCGGACTTAGACGTGGAAGAGGCTGCCCAACTTACGCTCTGTAGTGCTTGGGGCATTGCCACGGCCCTGCGGGAGTTTCCGGGTTTATTGGCTGCTGACGCGAAGAAGGTTGCTGGGCAGGATCCCTTACAGGATCCCTTACAGGTTGCTGAGCCAGTTCCCACAGAATTTCCCGTACAAGTGCCTATGCCCGTACAAGCACCTGTACAAGTGCCTGTACAAGTCAAGTGGCTTAATGATCTGGTTCTGCAGGGACGCAAGCTCGGCGGGATTTTGACCGAAACTCGTCTTCGCCAGGGAAAAATCCATCAGGCGGTGGTGGGGGTTGGGATTAACTGGTGTAACTCACCCCCACCCCCAGGAATATGTTTGCAGGAGATCTTGCAAAGCCAGCCCGTTCCTGGTTTAGAATCCTTGGAAAGTTTGGCCGCGATCGTCACCTTGGGGGTGATAGGTGGCTATGCAACTTGGCGAACCTATGGTGTGGCTGCAATGTTACCCAGATATCTAGATCTGTTGGTCAACCTTGGGCAAACTGTCACCTGGGAAAGTTACAGGGGCGTTGTGGTTGGGGTTACGGCTCAAGGGAACCTTCACGTTCGCTTGCAGTCTAAGGCAGAGATGTCCCCGCTGGAAATCCAACAGGCCGTCAGTGGCAATCCCAGCCCAGCCCCCGAGTCTAGCCAAGACCGATACCTTCCCCCAGGAATGGTGCAGTTAGGCTATTCTGGACAACAATAATCCCAATCGTTCATCCATCCCAATCATTCATCCCAATCAGTTAACCATTTGACCCCGGTGAGCCTTCGTGGTAGGCCGCCACTGGGGTGTAGAGGAGTAAGAACAAGCATGACCCAGCGTCCCCCGATGAACCCGTCCCCTAGCTGCAATGGCCGAACCTCGCTGATTCGGACGATCGGCTTTTGTTTGGGGAGCCTGAGTATGCTGGGTTCCACCGTTGCCCAAGCCCAAACCTCGGATCCTTTAAAGCTGCTGATTTCTGAAAAAGCGCCCACTGAGCTTGCTGCGTCCGGTGGCGATCGGGCGATCAACCCAGCGTCTACCAAGCCGGATGATCTGCCGATCGAGCTAGAACTGCCGGAGCCCTCTCCCCAGGTCTCCTTAGCCCCGTCATCCGCGAGCCCAGCTTCCCCAGATATGGGCGCGGCTCCGCTGCCCGATGAACCGGCTCCTGTGGCACGAGAGACAGCACCGCCGGTGGAAATTGTGCCGTCTCCCGTGGAAACAGCACCTAGCCAACCGAACGAAGCCCCCTATATTGCGCCCGATGCCATCATTTTTTCTGAGCGCTCTTCTGGCTGCGAACAAGCAGTGAAGTGGGGCAAGACCGCCGGAAGTGTCTGTGGTGGGGCGAATGTGGCCTCTGGCTCCCAAGGTGCTGGGCGATCGACCAGCGGAAAGGCCGCGATCGGTGCCCAGGGGCCCGCGACCTACGCCGTCGCCACGCCGGAAACCATGAGTGCGGCTCCAGTCCGGTTAGGCCCTGTCAGCTTTGGAAGTGCTGGGGTGCAGTTTACCCCCCCTTCGCTGAAACCCTACTTCAACTCCGCCATCAAGCTATCCAAGCTAACGCCCATTCGCAACTTGGGCTTAATTTTTCCCCTAGCCATCCCCGCAGAAATTACTTCAATTTTCGGCTGGCGCATCCACCCCATCACGGGGGATCAGCGGATGCATACTGGAACTGATATTGGTGCCCCCATGGGAACTCCGGTGTTGGCTGCTTTGACCGGACGGGTTCTGCTAGCAGACTTGCTGGGTGGCTATGGCTTAACCGTGGCCTTGGAACATAACAACGGCACCCAACAAACCCTATACGCTCACCTGTCGGAACTCTTCGTGAAGCCGGGTGAGGTGATTCAAAAGGGCACGGTGATTGGGCTTGTGGGCAGTACCGGAAATTCCACCGGGCCGCACTTGCACTTTGAACTGCGGCAACAAACGGAAGATGGCTCTTGGGTAGCGCAGGATGCAGGGCAGGAATTGGAGTTTGCCATGGCTAGTTTGGTGAAGTCTCTGCAAATTGCCCAGCAACCTCAAAAGATTGCCCAAGGCCAGCAGCCAGCAGTCTCCACCAACCTGCAACCCATTCAATCCAACCTGCCGGGTCCAGGAAGTCAGCCTGCCAAGCCCTAGTTTCTTCGGTGTAAGAGGCTGCTAGTCTGGTTCGATCGTTTCGCGATCGCTGAACAGCATTTCCCTGCGATCGTTTGATAGTCTGAAGCCCAGCAATCTACAATGAAGCAACATTGACAGCAATGTGCTAGTTCAGGATTGCTGGTTTTTGTATTGCTCAAATTGTGTCTGTCCTAGATTTCCCCTTTAATCTATGCCAATTTTTCAGGTCATTCTGATTCTCGCCTTGCTGATCTTTGTGCATGAGTTAGGCCACTTTTTGGCGGCACGGCTCCAAGGAATCTACGCCAACCGATTTTCGATCGGCTTTGGCCCGGTGCTCTGGAAATACCAAGGTAAACAGACAGAATATGCTCTCCGGGCCTTACCTTTGGGTGGTTTTGTGGGATTTCCTGACGATGATCCAGATAGTGACATTCCCCCCACAGATCCCAACCTGTTGCGTAATCGTCCCGTCTTCGATCGGGCGATCGTCATCAGTGCAGGGGTGATTGCCAATCTGATTTTTGCCTATGCCGTTTTAGTTGCTCAGGCAGGGACAGTCGGTATTCCAACACCGATTTTTAAACCAGGGGTGCTCCTGCCCAAAGTCGAACAGGCGTCTGTAGCCGAAAAAGCCGGACTGCAAGCGGGGGACGTTGTTCTAGCCATTAACGGCAAGCCCATTCCAGCAGCCAGTAACTCCCCCGATCGCCTGCGCCAAGCGATCGAAACCAGCCCTAATCAGGAATTGCAGTTACAGGTGCAGCGCAAGCAGGAAAATCTGACGATCGCCATTACACCGGAACTGGATCAAAAGAAAAAAGTCGGTCGGGTTGGGATTGGGCTGTTTCCCATGCTGGAAAAAGTGGAGATCAAAAAGCCCCGCAATCCGATCGAATCCTTGACCCTGGCCGCCGATGAATTTAATCGGATTACGACCCAAACGATCGCGGGCTTTGGTATGTTGGTCAGCAAGTTCAGTCAAGTGGCTGATCAAGTGGCAGGGCCGGTGGCGATCGTTCGTCAGGGTGCCCAGTTAGCCCAGGATGATCCGCGTCGGCTGTTTGGCTTCGCTGCCTTGATTAGCATTAACCTAGCGGTGATCAATATTCTGCCGTTGCCAGCGCTGGATGGGGGGCAATTGGTTTTTATTCTGTTTGAGGCGCTGTCCGGGAAACCTGTGCCCAAGCGGATTGAAGAGAGCTTTATGCAAACCGGATTGGTGTTGCTCCTCGGGCTTGGCGTATTTCTGATTATCCGAGATACCGCTAACTGGATCCAGCAGTAATCTTCGGATGAATCAATGGCTCGATCGTTGGGATGAAATCGGCGATCGGGCCATTGGTTTTTCTAGGGGACTTTTCCCGTTGGAGCTCTGATTCTCCTGGGGGAAATTCTCAAACATCTCTGTTCTGATTGCCATGAAAACGACCTACCATGCAAGCTGAAGCGACGCCTCCCACCCGTCGGACTCGTCTCCCGGCCAAAAAACAACGGGCCTTAGAAGTTTTGGTGCGTTTGAAACGGCTATATCTTGGGGCGACCTGTTCCTTAGATTTTGAAAATCCCTTGCAGCTTTTGGTTGCCACCATGCTGGCGGCGCAATGTACCGATGAACGGGTGAACAAAGTCACGCCTGCCTTGTTCCAGCGCTATCCCAACGCCCAAGCCTTTGCAGAAGCTGACCTAGACGAGTTGGAATCCCTCGTAAAATCGACGGGCTTCTACCGCAATAAGGCGAAAAATATTCGGGCAGCCTGCCAGATGATTCTGGAGCAGTTCGAAGGGGAGGTGCCTCGCACGATGGAAACCCTGACGCGTTTGCCGGGAGTGGCTCGCAAAACGGCCAATGTGGTGTCTGCGGTGGGGTATGGGGTGAATTTAGGCTTTACGGTAGATACCCATGTGACGCGCTTGAGCAATCGGTTAGGCTTCACTAAGCACCAGGATGCCGTCAAAATCGAGCGGGACTTAATGAAATTGTTTCCCCAGCCAGAATGGGAAAATACTTCGATCCATCTGATCTACCATGGTCGTGCCATTTGCGATGCCCGTAAGCCCCTGTGCGAAGCCTGCGAACTGGCGGATTTATGTCCTTCAGCGGGGAAGGTGAATCGCCAAAAGGAACTTGCAAAGCGCGGTAAGTAGAGGGTCAGTAGGGGGCGCGATCGGCTGGTTTGCTGGGCCTGGGGTTAACGCTGGAATTGAGACCCTGACTCACCCCTTTCTATCAAGATTGTTTGACAAATCGCAGGTTACAGATCGGGAATTGTTCGATATAATCAGAAACGCTGTATAAAACGGTTCAAAGGGTTTCATGGCTAAGAAAGGCATGATTGAGCGCGAAAAAAGGCGCGAAAAGCTGGTTGCCAAATATGCTGAAAAGCGGGCTGCGCTGAAGGCAGAATTTGAAAGCATCGAAGATCCCATGGAGAAGCTGGAAGTTCATCGTAAGATCCAGCAACTACCTCGCAACAGTGCCAAGATTCGTCTGCACAACCGTTGCTGGGCTACGGGTCGTCCCCACGCCTATTACCGTGACTTTGGGTTATCTCGTCACGTTCTCCGCGAAATGGCCCACCAAGGGCTGCTTCCTGGAGTCGTGAAGTCTAGCTGGTAGTTGACCACGCTAGTCTAGTTGGTTCGGGACTGTAATTAGGTTTGAAAAACTGAGTTTTAGGCAGAGAGTGATGTCGTTGCAAGTTAAGTCCTCTCTCGCTTAAAGCTCAATTTTTATGTCTACCTCAATTTTGATGCCTACTATTCGCAGGCAAGGTCAGTCCTGCTGTTCCACTGGCTGCCATCACAGCGACTCCTGCAAGTGACCCACACCACAGCAACTGCTACCACGCTACTACTGCCCGCAGCCAAATCACTGACTGTCCGACTGACTGCCCGACTGACTGCCCGACCGACTGCCCGACTGACTGTCCGACTGACTGCCCGACTTACTGCCCGCAGCACAAATCGCTAACGCCTAGGCTTTCCATGACTAATTCACTAACGGCATTGGCGACTGCAAAATTACCAAAGAAACTTTTAGAAAAATCAAAATTCTCTAATTCAGTCACCAGCGCGAGGGTTAGCGTAATCAAGTCGTTCTCGCCTTCCATCCGTTGCCGCACAAAGATTTGGGATGCCCGATAGGCAATCTCTGCATTGACGGCTTCTGGAATAAATTGTTCGTCTAACCAACGGTGAAGCTTTTGTCGCAGCCATTCGCCTTCCTGTTCGGGCTGAGTCGCTGTATGCAACGTTACCGAAGGAATGGGTTCGGCGTGGTCGGTATTTGTTTCCCAATAATTCATGGACGGTTATTCCTTTCAGGCGGCGGTATAGTGCCACCCATCCACAAGCAGAGAGCTAATCCAAACTATACACCAGCCAATCTGTGACTGTGGGGGAAATCGTTGGTTTGTAACGGGTTCGCAACGATCGAGCGGTTTAATGGAATCCGTTATTCTTTTGCTGGTTGTCCGGGTCTGTGCCTGTTGTTTCTGTACTTGTTGTCTTTCTGCATGATGTCCTGGTGCATGATGTACTGTGAAAGTAATCGTTTGAGCTGAACCCCTCGCTGAATCATGGAACTTGATGTGCCCTCGATCGTGCAAGCCTACGCAGAGGGCTACTTTTTGATGGCGGATGATGACCATCAGTTGGGCTGGTATGTCAGTCGGCAGCGGACGCTGATTCCTCTGGACGATCGCTTCCGTTATCCCAAATCCCTACGACGGGCACTGAATCAGAATCGCTTTGAAGTTGCTATCGATCGGGCCTTTATGGAGGTTGTGGAGGGCTGTGCCGATCGGGACACCACCTGGATTTCCGAAGAACTGAAACTGGTGTATTACAAATTGCACCAAGCGGGTTGGGCCCATAGTTTTGAGACCTGGCAGGGAGATCATCTGGCGGGGGGCATTTTGGGTATTGTGATTCGTGGGGCCTTTATTGGTGAATCGATGTTCTATCGCATTCCCGAAGGCTCAAAGGTGGCGATGGTCAAGCTGGTGGAGCATTTGCGCAATCGTCAGTTTGTCCTATTTGACGCCCAGATGACCAACCCCCATTTGGAACGCTTCGGTTCCTACATCATCAACGATCGGCAGTACCAAGTCCTCCTCAACCAAGCATTACAACAAAACTGCCAGTTTCTAGACGAGCCAGCTCCTAGATAAGGGCTAATCCACTTTTAATTCCGCTAATCCGCCCAAACAACTGGCTTGTCAATCGCTACCCCATCTACGATCGTGTGAATGGATTCATAGGACTTTTGAAGGACCTGCACCACGATCGTCACTAATGTGTTCGTTCCCGTATTGCGCCAACACCGCTCCCCTTCTGGTGCCACCCGTACCACGGAGCCGGACTGCACTGAAAAACACTCTCCATCTACCTGAAACTCTCCTTGTCCTTGGATAAACAGGTAAATCTCTTCACTCTGCTGATGCTTGTGATAGAAGGGCACTGCCCCACCAGGAGGCATCACATTCAGGGAAATTTCTGCTCCGGTCAGACCCAGTAATTCCTTCAGAAATAACTTCCCTTGCACCTTGAAGTTACGGGTTTTCAAATCAAACGTTGCCTGCTCCAAAGATTGCCACCGATCGAGCAGCAACGCTGAAAAATTCTCCCCTTGCAAGGTTTGGGCACTGTCTGGAAGCTGTTGCACAGGATTGGTCATCGTGTCTGCATGGGATGCATGGGTGTCGAAGGAAGAAGTCATTGGATTCACTTTTAAATTGCAATTTACAAGTTAGACTCTATCAACTTCGCTTGTATAATGCAAGTCATCAAGATAAATTCGAGTTGAACCCTTTCAATCCCGTTTCCATTGTGCCTGTACCTATGCCGCCTGAGCGTCGATCGGCCTGTCCTATTGCTTGTGCCTTGGATCTCATTGGCGATCGTTGGACGTTGTTAATCATTCGCGATATGTTGTTTTTCAACAAACAGCGATTCGAGGAGTTTTTAGAGTCGCCAGAAGGCATTTCGACGAATATCTTGACCAATCGTTTAAAGATGTTGGAAGAGTTCGGCCTGGTCGAAAAAAAACGCTACAGCAGCCATTCCCGCCGTATGAACTATTCCTTGACGGACTATGGTAGAAGTCTCAGACCTGTATTGAAAGCGATGTTGGCCTGGGGAACAAAGTACATTCCGGAAACTCAGACAATGCTTCCCGCTTCTACGGATCAGCCTATGTTGGATCAGATTGTGCCAAATGCTGGCGAGATTGTGGAAAAGTGAGCGAATCGCAGACAAGAAGCGAATCGCAGACAAGAAGCTAATCGGGTTGTATAAGCCGCTAGTTGGTCATCTATTGATCGGAACAGCTGGCTCTGCCCTGAATGGATCACTGCCACTGAGAATGACTTCAAGCAGGAATCTCAAAATTCCGCGCTGTGGCGTGCGCCTTCTCCCGATCGCCTTGTATCCTGTTCTATGGACAAATTTACCGATTAAAAACCCGTGCTTGACCTAAAGCTCCTGCGAGAAAATCCAGACCTCGTAACCCAAAAGTTGGCCCAGCGAGGGGGAAACTATGACATCCAGCCAATTCTAGACTTGGATCAGCAGCGTCGTGACCTAGAACAACAGCGATCGGCCCTCCAAGCACGGGGCAACGAAGTGGGTAAGCTCGTCGGCCAAAAGATGAAATCCGGCAGCAAGCCCGACGATCCAGAAATTTTGGCGCTGAAGGAAGAAGGCAACCAAGTCAAGGCGCAACTGGCGGATCTGGAGCCGCGCGAGAAGGAAATTAAGGCGCAAATCGAAGCCCTCGTCTTACAATTACCCAATTTGCCCAGCGACACCACGCCGATCGGGAAAGACGAAACGGAGAATGTGGAAGTGCGCCGCTGGGGTGATGAGTACAAACCCAGCCATGCTGTCCTGCCCCACTACGAAATTGCTGAAAAATTGGGGATTCTGACCACCGATCGGGCCACCAAAATTGCCCAGACCCGCTTTGTAGCCTTACTCGGTGCAGGGGCAGCGCTGGAGCGAGCCTTGATTCAGTTCATGCTGGATCAACACATCGCAGCGGGTTACTTGGAAGTCTTGCCGCCCTTTTTGATTAACTCCACGTCGTTAACCGCGACAGGCCAGTTACCCAAGTTCGCGGAAGAAAGCTTTAAATGTGCTGAGGATGACCTGTGGCTGGCTCCGACGGCAGAAGTACCGGTGACTAACCTCTATCGGGATGAAATTATCGATAGCGGCCAGTTACCGATTCACCACTGTGCCTATACCCCCTGTTTCCGGCGGGAGGCGGGTAGCTATGGTCGGGATACCCGTGGGTTGATCCGGCTGCACCAATTCAACAAGGTTGAGCTCGTCAAACTGGTGCGGCCCGAAACCTCTGAGGAAGAGCACCAAAAACTGGTCGCCAGTGCTGAATCCATCCTGCAAGCCTTGAAACTGCCCTACCGCACGATCGAACTGTGTACAGGGGATATCGGGTTTGGTGCAGCGAAGTGCTATGACTTAGAAGTTTGGCTACCCTCCGGCAATACCTATCGGGAAATTTCCAGCTGCTCGAACTTCGGTGATTTCCAAGCCCGTCGCGGCAACATTCGCTTTAAGGAATCCGGGCAAAAGGGGACGCAGTTTGTCCATACGTTGAACGGGTCAGGCTTAGCAGTGGGCCGCACCATGGCCGCTGTGTTGGAAAATTACCAACAACCCGATGGCACCATCCGAGTGCCCGAAGCCTTGCAGCCCTATCTCAAGCGGGAAGTGCTGTAGGGCAGGGGTTTTCTGGCCATAGTTCTAGCCATAGTTCTAGCCGTAGTTGGGTAGACAAGCCATCATCGGCTAGAAAATTTGGGGGACGATCGGCGAGATATCCGATCGTCCCCTGCTGTTATCTAGCTTTGGCTGCGATCGCTTAGAGAGACCCGGTTAAAGATAACCGTGTTCTGCTAGGAAATCGGTGGAAATAGCTGCATCGTGGGAGGCATAGCCATTCCCCGATCGGCTGCCCAGGGGGGGATTGGAAGCGGTACGATCGCTGCGCAAGAATTTTTCAACGTATTTGCCCAAAATATCGCCTTCCAAATTGACCCAGCTTCCCGGTTGAAGGTGACACAAATTGGTCGCCGTATAGGTGTGAGGAATCACTGCCACACTAAAGCGCGTCCCTTCCAGGTTACAATCAGCCACGGTCAAGCTAATCCCATTGACGGACACACTGCCCTTGGAGAGGATGTATCGGGCAACGGTGTCACTTTCCGTCGTAAACGTAATATCCCAGGATGTTGCAGCCTGCACAGCGGATTGGAAATACCCGATGCCGTCCACATGGCCGGTGACAAAATGGCCACCGAGTTTACTGCCGATCCTCAGAGACGTTTCTAAGTTAACCCGTTTGACTCGTCCCTCACTGCGACCGAGGGCAGTGCGCCGCATCGTTTCTGGGGAAACATCGGCAATAAATCCGATCGGCAAAATTTTCACCACCGTCAGACACACCCCATCCACAGCCACACTATCTCCCAGTTCTAGGCCCTGGAGAATAATAGAATCCTCTGAACAAGTAATTTCTACATGCTCCGGATCGAGGGTTTGCAAGGTACCAACGTCTTGAACTAGTCCTGTAAACACAGCGTTTGCTTTGACTCAAAAGGGTGGATAGTGTAGCAAATATTTTTTGATCAAATTTTTTAAGTTTTTTAATCAGACTTTTGATTAGATGATCAGAGTTTTGCGATTGACGATAGGAAGATCATTGGTTGAGAATTTCACTTAAGCCGTTTGAAGTTTAATCTACGCTTGAATGTCGTAAACAAGAAAGTCATCGCTTGATATTTCTTCGACTTAGTTTAATGAAAGTACGAAGTCTTTTTTATTTTGGCAAATTCTCTAGGGAATCATTTAGGATTAAATTCAGGGATTTCTGGGATGTAGAAAATGAATTCATCATCTAAGGATCTCTCCATGCGTAGCCCCCAACGCAAAGTTTAGACCATGTTGATAATTAGTCTATATAGATAAGCTTCGTTTGCGACGGGTGTTCTTGAGGCGGGATCTATGATCGAAATGAAAGTGACGACGATCGCGGTGGATGCAGCAACCCGGAGTCCGATCGTCCTGCTCGAAGATGGTACAGGTCGTCGAGCGTTACCCATTTATATCGGGGAAGACCAAGCAAAGGCGATCGGCAGTGTGATGCGCAATATCACGCCGCCGCGCCCAGGTACCCATGATTTATTTGTCAATTTGCTGGATGCTTGGGATATGGCCTTGGATCGCGTTGTCATCCATGCCCTCAAGGACAGTACCTTCTATGCGCTGCTGATCGTTAAACAGGGCGAGTTGAAGCGGGAAATTGATGCGCGACCCAGTGACGCGATCGCCCTAGCCCTGCGAGCAGGGGCTCCCATTTGGGTGATGGAAGAAGTGGTGGCGGATGCTTCCATTCCTGTCGATCGGGATGCCGACGAAGCAGAACGCCAAGCCTTCCGGGATTTTGTGGCTAACTTGAGCCCCTCTCAGTTAATTGAACGGAGTCGCTTTGATGCCAGTGGTGGCTAAGTGAAATCGGCTAAGGCAGAGCGGCTAAGGCTGGGACGTGACACTGGGGGCTACTCCAGAATGTCCGTGACCTTGGTGAGCTCAATTTGATCTGACGGAAGGTCTAAGGGATAGCCCAAGCTGCGGGCTTTTTCGGTCATTTCATCGGAGAAAAAGTCTGGGCCAACGAAGTTATGGCAAGTCGCCCAGTAAACGGGATAGTCGCCTTGGTTATAGCCAAACCAGTCACCGCCGGGATTCAGCAGGTGGGCGTAGATCGTCCCATCACTTTCAAAGATGTAGGCAGGCTTTTGGGTGGAGCAATGGACGTAGTTGGTTTGCGGCTCCCCAAAGTTGTCAGACGGCTCACTCTCCATAGGCCAGAAACGATGGGCAATCTGTACGCGGTAGAGGGTGCCCCGATCGGTTTTGTCCATCACTGTTTTACTGATGAATTGACTATCCCAGCAGGTTCCCATGTGGCAGCGCCCAGGCAAAATAGGGCCGGCCAGAGTAACCTGTGCCGAGAGCAAGACGGGAGCGATACCCATCATTCCAGCTAGTAACTTTTGCATCATGACAGGGGTTTAATTGAGGTTGATCTAAGAGGTTGCTCTAAGTAGATTTCTATCATGGGCTGGATGACTGCTTCTGGGCCAGCGTGGTTTCCGGGAATTTACGGGCTTACCATTGAGGTCGATCGTCCTGCAATCCGTTGGAGCGCCGCTGCCAGCACATCCGGGGTTTGACCGGCCACACTCCACACCAACGCCTCCCGGTAGAGACGATTGGCCGGATGACTGCTCTGATTGGCGGCCCCACTCGAAGCGACAACCGCAGCCTGGGTACAGCGTAATGCTAGATCGATCGCCCAAACCCGGAGGGATAATTGGGCCTCGTAGTTCTGGGTTAAACGATGCTTTGAGTTCTGGTTCGTTAATGCTTGGTCAATCTCCGTGCGGCAGGTGTAGAGTTCTGCGGAGAGATCAGTATGGATCGGCCCGATCGCTAAAAAAGACTTACGCTGCTGCATTTCCAAAAGCCAATCTAATCCCGCTTGGGCACACCCTAGGGCGAAACTGCTGTGGCTGAGGACGTTGGCCCGATCGCTGGCTGGCATCGCCCCCGCAGGCCGTATCGTTACCACTCGTTCCGACGGCAAAATCCAACGGTTCAGATTCCCTGTCACCGTTTGGGCCGCATTCATGGCCGCGAGTTGCATCGGTTCACTCAGCAGCAGAGATCCACCCGTAGATTGCGTGGTTGATTTGAACGGTAACAGGCCGTAGACCGCCGACCCATCGGATAACGTTGCTGCCAGAATAAAATCCTGAAAAATGCCAGAGCCGGTAATCCAGGGAATGTAACCGTTGAGTTCATAGCCGTTAATTGTCTGACCGTCATCCACCACGATCGCGGTGACCGGAGGATTGTCCACTCGTCGTAAATGGGAAAAGGCAATGCCGACCAGGGCTTCTCCGCTAGCCATTTTGGGCAGGTAGTCCGCTTGCAGCGATCGATTGTCACTATTCGCTAACATTCCCCCAGCACTTTGGTGTTGGGTTTGCAGAAAGGCCAACGCCCCAGACGATCGGGCCAAGCGTTCTTGGAACTGGGCAAATACGAGGGCATCGATCGGTACTCCCTGCCAAGAGGGAAAGGCTTTGAGGGCTAACAGATCATGCTGTCCCAGGAGCGCTAAGGCTTGGGCTAAAGCGTCAGGATTCCAGTCTAAGGTTTGTGCTTGGGGCGCAATGTGGGTTTGACAGAGTTGATCTGTGCGGGTTAGGAGCGGGTGCATAGCAAAACAGCGATCGGCTGAGGGTTAGGGCTGAGCGTGAAAACTGAGGGTTAGGGCTGAGCGTGAAAACTGAGGGCTGCCAAGCTTAAAAAACATCGGCATGTTAAGCAGATCTCTAGCCAGTCAGGGTATTCTTTCACTAACGGCTATAAAAAACGGCCATAAAAATATTGTGCATAAAAGAAATTAGCGATCGGATGGCAGTAAGATTGCCGCAAAATTAAATTTGAAGAAGACGATTCAAGACTCTGGCTGCTGCGGGTGCAAGCATGAACAATCCCCTCTATCTTTCCTTTAACGACTGGTTTGCCCAAGCTAGGCTCTTGCTGGACTTCCTCATCATTGCATGGGCTTTTACTGTCATTAACGGGGGCTTTTTTAACTGGCAGCTCAATCGATTGGGGGTATATCCACGGGATGTCTGGAGTCTATTTCGGATTCCCCTGGCCCCCTTTCTCCATGCAGATTGGAACCATCTCATTGGCAATACTAAATACTACTTACTGCTTGGGGGGATCTTAGTCCTGCGTGATCCGAGCGATTTTTCCATGGTGACGTTTGTGTCCCTGTGGGTTTCTGGGCTGCTGGGTTGGTTCTTTGGCCGAGCTAAAACCAGTTACATTGGTGCCAGTGACATTAATGCAGGGTATTTTGGCTTCCTGCTGACTCAGATTTTAGTGAATAAAGATGCCTTCGCAGCGGTGTTCTTTAGTCTAATTATTTTTTCCTTCTTCTTTGGGGACATGATTGTCTTTCCAAGGCTGACTGGTGAAAAAACGCCTTGGAACTTTGGCAATACGCTAGTTTGGGGCATGACTCCCGTGGTTTCAAAGAATGTTGCCTGGGAAAGTCATTTATTCGGCTTTTTTGGGGGCGTCATTGCCGCTTATTACCGCCTTCCCTTAAAGGACTTGATTCAACAACTAGCAATCCTCTGGAAAAACTTTACGGTGGGTTGATGGCAGCTTGAGCATTCCAGGCCAGAAATCACCGGGGATATTCGATTGCGTTTCCTGAAGAGCTCCATCGATTCTTCCAGGCCAATTCCTCCTATACTGGTAAGCTGGACGCGCATCAGAAGATAGAGGACGTAACAATGGCATCCATTCGTGAGCTACACGAACAGCTTGTCAAAAAAGAACGATCGGCGGTGGAAATTACCCAGGAAGCTTTAGATCGGATTGCCGCCGTGGATGGCAAAGTCCAGAGTTTCTTGATGGTGACGGGCGATCGGGCGCTGGAACAAGCCAAGGCCGTGGATGCCAAAATCGCCGCTGGTGAAGAAATCGGGCTGCTGGCAGGCATTCCGATCGCGGTGAAAGATAACATTTGCACCAAAGACGTGCGCACTACCTGTGCATCCCGCATTCTGGAGAACTTTGTCCCGCCCTACGACGCGACGGTTAACCAGAAGCTGCTGGATGCGGACATGGTCATGGTGGGCAAAACCAACATGGACGAGTTTGCCATGGGTGGCTCCACGGAAACTTCCGCTTTCCAAAAAACCGCGAACCCCTGGGATCTCGATCGGGTACCGGGTGGCTCTTCGGGTGGGTCAGCCTCTGCGGTGGCCGCTGGGGAAGCACCTCTGTCCCTCGGCTCCGATACTGGCGGCTCCATCCGTCAACCTGCTTCGTTCTGCGGCATTGTGGGTCTCAAACCGACCTACGGCTTAGTTTCCCGCTATGGGCTCGTTGCCTTTGCTTCCTCCTTGGATCAGATTGGCCCCTTTTCTACCACGGTGGAAGATGCGGCGATCCTGCTGGGGGCGATCGCAGGCTATGACCCGAAGGACTCCACCAGCTTGAAGGTCGAAGTTCCTGACTATACCCAGTACCTCAAGACCGATCTGAAGGGTAAAAAGGTTGGAGTCATTCAAGAAACCTTTGGCGAAGGCTTGAACCCAGAAGTGGCGGCAGCCACCCAGAAAGCCATTCAGCAACTCAAAGACCTGGGTGCAGAGATTATTGACATTTCCTGTCCTCGGTTCCGGTATGGTATTTCGGCCTACTACATCATTGCACCATCGGAAGCCTCGGCTAACCTGGCACGCTATGACGGTGTACGCTACGGTCGCCGGGTAGAAGATGCTGAAGACTTGATGGAAATGTATACCCGCACGAGAGCCGAAGGCTTTGGGGCGGAGGTGAAGCGGCGGATCATGATTGGCACCTACGCCCTATCTGCGGGGTATTACGACGCCTATTACCTCAAAGCGCAAAAAGTACGCACCCTGATCAAACAGGACTTTGAAGCGGCCTTTGAAAAAGTGGATGTCCTCGTTTCACCGACTGCACCCACCACTGCCTTCAAGATTGGCGATAAAATGTCCGATCCGCTCAGCATGTACCTGGATGACTTGATGACGATTCCGGTGAATCTGGCAGGGTTACCCGGTCTGAGTTTGCCCTGTGGCATCGATTCCAACGGCTTACCGATCGGTTTGCAGATCATCGGGAATGTGCTGCGGGAAGATCAAGTGTTCCACACGGCCTATGCCTACGAGCAAGCTACCGAATGGCATACCCAACGCCCAGCCCTGTAGTCAGAGCAGGATGAAGGCCATCAATTACCATCAATTACAATTACCATCAATTAACTGTAAGGCCACGAATTATTAAGACCACGAATTATTAAGACCTAGGGAAGCTCTCCAGATGACTATCAAGTCAAGGCTGGGGAGCTTTTTCGATCGAAACTCTACCTGCTGTCGCTGAATGGCAGGTAGACTGTCAAATTTTGAAAAGGTTCCCGAAATCCATGGGATAGGGCGTGAATGGATGCATAGAAGATTCGATAGTCTGATATTCAACTATTTTGAAGGTTGCAGCTCTATGCCCTCCCCTGATTTTTCGGCCATTCTCCCAAAAGTTTCACAGTTTGATTTCCAATACGAAACTGCGAAGTATCACCCCAAAATTGCCTTAACCCTCGCCAAGGCTTCGAAATTAGCCTATTTCGCCCCTGAAGATGTCATTCCATTTGTGAAACAGACTTGGCACTTTACAGATTGTCAATTCCTGAATGAGAAAGAAACCCAGGCCTACTTGATGGTGAATGATCAAGTCATCATCGTCGCCTTTCGCGGATCGACAGAGCAGGCAGATTGGCTGAATAACTTGAAATGTCTGATGCCAGAATCCGACGCCTTTGGTAAAGTCCATCCTGGGTTTCGCTATGCCCTCGATCACCTTTGGCAAAAAAGCTATGGCAAGAACAGCAAAGGTGAAGAAATGCGGTTTCTGGACTATATCAAGCAGTTACAACTCCAAAAACCGCGATCGCTGTGGTTTACCGGACACAGTTTAGGAGGGGCATTGGCAACGTTAGCGGTGGCTCGGCTCCGGGAAAAAGATATTCCTGTCTATGGCTTGTATACCTTTGGGTCGCCGCGAGTCGGCGATCGGGCCTTTGAACGGACATTCAACGCTGATTTTAAATCCAAGAGCTTTCGCTTTGTGAATAACAACGATACGGTGACGCGCATTCCCCCGCGCGAAATGGGGTATAGCCATGCTGGTACCTTTCTCTATTTCACAGCAACGGGACAAATCAAAACAGATCCCTACTTTTGGCTACAGTTTCTCGATCGCGTCCAAGGGAGCATGGATGATTTTATGAAACCAGGCTTAGATTGCATTAACGATCATCGTATTGATTGCTATATCGATCGTTTGATTACTAATCTGAACGTACCAATTACATGGTAAGAAATGTAAATTACATGCAAATTACATCAGGTTGGTGAATCAGTCATAACAAGATAAACATGAACCACCGACCTTGATGCACTCGGACGGGTATAAACTGCTGACTTGTATGACCCCCTGATCTGAATTCTGCAAATAGCTAAAAATGGCTCTACAAATTCTACAAATCGCTACAAATTGCAGTTAAGTTGCAAGGGTAAATTACAGTGGGCAGATTAATTGCGATCGCTGGGAGTTCTAGGGAATAGAACTCCAGCTTTACTTTATATTCTAGGGAATAGAACTCCAGCGTCACTTTATAAACGTCACTTTATAAAAGCGTTACCTTATAAAATTATGAAAAGCTTTTATTGCAAAATTACTCCGTGGTCATTCTGTAGTGATTTTATAGGTCTGAATTTGCCTTCAGGAACTTTATAAATTGATAGCTTACTTTTTTAACTCAATTAAAAGTTTCTAAATTAAATAAAGATTAAAGATTCTCAACAAGAATGAGGAATTCATTCGTCCACAACTTTCCGAGTTATGAATGATTGGGTTGATGAATTCCTCACAATACAGTGCTCATAGCCACTCAGAGCCTTAGTTTCGTAACCTGTGGCTTAGCTTGAGCCTTCCCAGCCCTGCTCTTCTAGTCCCCATTCCTTGCGCAGAAAATGCTTGTAATAAGCATCTTTAATCAGCATCTGCTCGTAGAGATTCACCAGAAACTCTTGGGCTTGTTCCCGACTCATATCGCGTACCAACGTAGCAAACGATCGCAGATTGAATTGTTGTTCCAGCGTTAGCTCAATTGACTTATCCATGATGGTCATTCCTGAAATAAGAGAGAGAGTAGTAATGTGGAGAAGATACAAGTGCTATCTCCACCTTTCCAGGATGATGGGCAATCTTAGGATTTGGTGTAGCTAAAGTAACGATTCCCGGCGATGAAGTCATTACTCAGCCTCAGATTAATTGATAGCTGGGTTAAACTTACCTGATAAGTTAAATTAACTAATTTGCCAGCAATCCACAGATGAATAAATCTAATCATTCTCACTCTGTAGAATTACTGAATCTCGATTAGGATCTACGGGGTGAACTCTGCTGCATGAAATCTACAGGACAAGATTTGTTTTGCTCAGTAGCTTCTGTCGAGGCTTAGGAGTTACCTGAAGGATCGATCGTGATGACTACCACAGTAATATTGTCTCGGCCTCCATGGTCCTTGGCCGCGTTAATTAAGGTACTCGCAGCCATATCACAGGCTCGAATTGTTTTGAGATTATTGGCAATCAGAGAATCACTAAGTTCTTCTGTGAGGCCATCACTACACAGCAGAAGCCGATCGCCGGGTTTGACATCGATTTGCTGCATATCGATTTCTGAGCTTTCTTCCCGGCCAAGGCACTGGGACAGCACATGGCGCATTGGGTGCACACGGGCCTGATCCGGGGTCAAGGTTCCAGAACTAACAGCACGGGCAATCCAAGTATGATCCCTCGTAATTTGTTCCAACGTAGCGCCCCGCATTTGGTACAGCCGCGAGTCACCCACATGGGCACACCACACCTCTCCCTGACGAAACAGCAGCGCCACTGCTGTTGTTCCCATGTCGCTGCGTTCCGGGTGTAGCTTTTGGTCGTAGAGAATCGCTTGATTCGCTTTTAAAAACGCTTGCTCCAACAAATCCTGGGAGGAATCCTCCGAATCCCAAAAGCGCTGGAAATGGCCATACATTGCCTCGATCGCGAGACGACTGGCTTCCTGTCCCCCAGCATGGCCGCCCATTCCGTCCGCTACGACAAAGAATCTACCCTCAGGATCCGTGTGATAGGCATCCTGGTTAGCCGAGCGCACTAGCCCCGGATCAGTCATTCCTGCGAAAAAACGTTTCATGAACAGACAGCACTCAGCGAACAAGGTTGAAGAAATGGAAACAAGGCGTAAAGCCCCTAGGGCAGTCGCTCAAAGCGATCGAGCTTAATTAACAGGCGTACTAGGGCAGTCCCTGCAGCTAGTGCTGCCAAGGCAGCCAAAACCGCCGCCCATACCCAATGGTTCACCAGTAGGATGGTTGCAGACAGGGTAAACGTACAAACCAACAATGTGTAGTTGGTTCCCATATTAACCCCTGTCAGCTTGCGCAGCACACGATCGGTTTCGCTCGATCGCACCCGGACACGCAAGTCTCCCCGTTCCAATTTATCTAGGGTATCCTCAATCCGTCGGGGGAGTCCTAGGGCAGAATTACTGACCTGGGCCGCTTGACGACTCAGCTCATTTAATAGGTTGCCCGCTTCTGAATAGGGATTCTCATTGGCCATAAGCTGCATTGCAAAGGGTTTTGCAACCTCCATAAAATTAAACTCAGGATCCAAGCCTTTGCCCACTCCTTCCAACGTGGAAAACGCTCGCATCACAAAGGTAAAAGTTGCGGGAAAGCGAAAGGGCTGATCGTAGGCGATTTCATACAGATCATCACTGATGGCATTGATGGACTGGGTTTCAAAGGGTTTATCCATGAAGTTGTCCAGCATGTACTGCACCGATCGCCGCACTGGACCCGGATCATCCGTCGGAGTGAGCGCACCCAATTCCACCAGGGATTGAATCACCCGATCGGCGTCCTTTTGGGCAATGCCAAAAAAGGTTCCCAACAGTTTCTCGCGGGTTACGGATTTTACCTGACCCATCATGCCGAAGTCATAAAAGATCAGTTGGCCTTCTGGACTCACCGCTAAATTACCGGGGTGGGGGTCAGCGTGGAAAAAGCCTTTGTCCAAAATTTGCCGCAGATAGGATTGTGCCCCTAGTTTGGCAATTTCCTTACGATCGAGGCCCGCTGCTTCCAACGCTTCATAGTGGCTGATTTTGATGCCAGGAACATATTCCAGCGTTAAGGTGCGGGGAGAGGCATAGCGCCAGTAGACTCGAGGCACGCGAACCCCCGGCTCGTCCCGAAAATTGCGCCGGAACGTATCGGCATTGCGCCCTTCATTGAGGTAGTCAATTTCCTCCCAGAGGATTTTGCAGCATTCCTCATAGATCCCCATCCAATCCCGCCCTCGCCCCCATTTGGGATGGCTTTGGAAGTAGCGGGCAATGCCCTTGAGAATTTCCAGGTCGATCGTAAATAGCTTGCGTAGGCCCGGTCGCTGAATTTTAACAACCACTTCCTCCCCAGATTGAAGCTGGGCCCGGTGGACTTGGCCTAGGCTGGCAGCGGCAAGTGGCACGGGATCAAAGCTGCGATAGAGGTCTGGGATCGATTTGCCCAGATCCTGGTGAATAATTTCAGCCACTTGCTCATAGCTGAAGGCTGGAACACGATCTTGTAGCTTAGACAGTTCCTCGACGAATTCACTGGGAAATAAATCCGCGCGGGTTGAAAATAATTGACCCGCTTTAATAAATGTTGGCCCCAAATCTAACAAGGTTTCCCGCACCCAGATTGCTAGGGCGCGTCTACGAACAGCTTTTTTCGATTCTGAGATACCCCCCCGGTAACTCCAAGCCTTCTCAAACAGCCAGTGCTCATAGAGCAACCGCAGCACAAAGGCCCAAATATCTACAAAGCGCCGCCGCCGGGAATAGTTGTCACGATTCCAGCGATAGGCTCGATCGGTATAGGACTGGCTGCCCATGAAGCAATTCTCGGGGTAGAGAGGAACAAAACAAGGAAAGGGGAGGTAGCAGGATTAGCTATCACCATTACGGTAACGCTGAAGTTCTGTGCGAACCTCAGCAATCTCAGCCCGCAGATCATCAATGATGGCCTGCAAGTCTCCGCTCCGAGACGGATTGGACGCTGGAGCAGTACTGCCTTGGGCATTAACGCTGACTTCTACTCGTTCTGTAACCTGCTGAACAAAGTTGCGCAGGGTTTCCCGCTGCTCAGCATCAAATTTACCTAGCTCGCTCAGGGCATTGGTCACCGCTTTCTCAGCTTGCTCCGAGAGAATTTCTGCGATCGCGCGACCAACAAAAAAGGCATGAACCAAGGGACTACTCATGGGAATGCTTTGCAGACGTTCGCAAAAATTATAACTTGCTTAACATTCCAGAGTCAGACGAATCCCGGAATCCATGCCCCAGTCTGTCGAATCAGCATCTCTCCCTAGGGTGTGGAGCCTGGAGGGAGGGGATCCGCCGATTTTGTGAGGGATTTGGGCGCTGCAATGGGGGGCGCAGGATCAGCCTCGCGGAGTTTTTGGGGTGGGGGTTCCGGCGCGGGGGGGGCGGGTTCTGCGGGGGCGGCTTTGGACGGTGCAGCAGAATTTTCGGGCGGGGGAGGTTCAGGGGCTGTGACCGTTGAGCGACGAGGGGGGGCTGCTACGGGCGGTTGCGATCGTGGGGGGGCTGGTTCAGGCTGTGCTGAATCTACAGGGCTGATAGGGGCTTCTGGACTGAACGGAAGTTCTCGGCGAGGGAGGGGAGATTCGATCGGTTCAGGAAACTCGTTGACTTCATTGCTGGGGGCAGTTGGACCAGAGCTGGCTGAGCCACTTTTGCCGCCGGAGATTTCACTGGGAATCTCATCTGTGTTTTCTACCGCTTCAACGGAGCCTTTCCATTCCCGTTCAGGGAAGGACTGGCCAGCATGGAACAAACTAGATCCCGGACGTTGCCCTGCACTAAAGCGGAGCGCTAGCCCGAAGCTGATCCCCAGCGCGGCAGCGATCGCGCCAATCAGGACAAAGGCACGTTTGGAATATTTAGGAACAGTTAGCATGGACGATTTTGGGGTGTGAGATTGAGAAGCTTCAGAATGGGCGTCAAGATCTTGTGCGTCAAAATCTTGGGTCGATCGCGAGGATAGAGGAGACCCATGGGTCGATCCAGGGGGTGCTTCTGGACGGGGGGCTTCCGGTTCAGGCAGCGGTTCCTGGCGGTAGGGAGCCGGAGCCAAGGGAGTCGAGGCAGAGAATCCGTCTGTCCTTGGATCTACCAAAGGCTCACTGCCTGCTGGTGAGAGAGAAGGGGGACTCTGCGGTAGTTTAGGCAGTGCGATCGAGTGAGGAGTCGTCACAGCTCCCTGGGACAGATTTGCAGTCGTGGCAGCCGATTCAGATGCTTCCACAGGGGCAAGAGATTCAGTTGCCCTGGGAGAAGTCGTGGGGGGATCTGGGACTGGTAGCACCGTAGGGACATCGGGAAGATTGGGGCCGGGTTGCGGGGCTGCCGTTACTGGGTGTGTGGGAGCCGATAGGGTCGGCGGGAGACTGGTCGTGGGGGGGCTCGTAGAGGCAACCTTCGGTGAATGAGGGCGTTCAACTTCAGGACTTGCCTCAGGACTTGCCTCAGGATTTGCATCGGGACTGCTTGTGCTGGGACTGCTTGCACCGGGAGTACTTGCACTGGGAGGAGTACTTGCACTGGGAGGAGTACTTAGCGTGGCCGATTTACCCCCTAAAAGCTGCAAGAGGGTTTCCGCTGTTTGGATTCGTTGTTTGGGATCCGTTTCTAGGGCATGGCGCAATACTTTCTGGGCAACGGGAGGCAGTAAAGGCAGTAAGGGAAATTTCTCCGCGAAGTCGTTTGTAGAAGAGATGACCGGCGGATGATTGGAAAGGGCATGGTACAAAATGGCCGCAATGCTGTAAAGATCGGTTTGCGGAGTCGCCCCTTGGGTGAGCATTTCCGGAGCCCAATAGAGCGATCGCGCTGGATCCAGTGATTTCGATGCAGCCGGAATCAGCCCGGTACTAAATCCCACGACGACAATTAAGTTGGTGCCCGTGCGCTGAATCAGTTGCCGGGGGTGCAGGTTCCCGTGCACCAAGTGATTCTGATGGGCAATGCGCAGGGCAGCGGTGGCTTGGCACAGGGCCTGTAGGGCAGCCTTCGGAGCAATGGGAGAGCCTGCACTCAACAGATCCGCCAGCGTGTGGCCTGGAACGTAGTCCATCACGACAAACGGGTGCTCTGCTTCCAAAAAAAAGTCAAGAACACGAATGAGGCTGGGATGTTGGCTAGCGGCAAGAATGCGCGATCGATCGAGGAAGCGTTGGCAGAGTTGAGCAAATTTGGGATGGGTCTGCAAACTGGGGTTAAAGGTTTTGATCGCCACTGTCTGTCCGGTTGCAGTCACGGTGGCCCGGTAGGTGATGCCAATTCCCTGTCCATCCAACGGATGGTTCAGCAAGTATTTTCCGCTTTGCAGGGTTGTTCCCGCGTTCAGTTGGATTCCATGGAGTTGTCCTCCCCTGACCTGCGTATCCCTGAGTTGCATCGCCCAGCCTCTCTGAAATTGCTCCACCTATGCTAACTGTTTACGCACCCTTTCCAGGGGATCGGGGCAAGAATCTCACCCAAAAGGCAGGATAGAATTAATTTCGCAAAGATCGATGATCGATCGCTAAATCCGCTACAACCCAGGAGTCGATCGCACAGTATGATTAAGAGCTATTTAATTAATTGCTTAAGTTCTCTTGACTGCAACTGATTGCAACTGAGTTTGATTGCAACTGGGTTTGAGTCAAACTGAGTTGTATATAAGCGGCTACGTCTTGTTCGGCCATTCAATCAAGCGCATTGGTTGAACTCAGTTTCCGGATTACAACTTGTTTTAGATTTCCCTTTCGAGATTCCCACTGAGATTCCCTCCTAGCAATAACTTGAGTACGCCTTTGGCTTGGTTGAGTACATCCTTGAACGCTTACCTATTTGTCACCCATGGCAGTCGTGACCCCCGTTCCCAGCGTGCTGCCTTAAGATTGGCCGAGCAATTTCGCGATCGCCTAGGCCAACCTCCCCTGGTTCTCGATTCCTATGGCCAGGATTGTTCAAGCGCAACGCGATCGACGGGAGAGACGCGATCGACGATGCTGAGCAGGCCGGTCGCGGTTGGCACAGCCGCATTGGAATGTATGCCGGAGCCCTTACATCAGCAGATTATTGCCTTTGCCCAGCCAGTGGCCCAGGCCGGGGGCAAAACTGTGACGATCGTCCCCTTGTTTCTTTTGCCGGGGGTGCATGTGATGGAAGATTTACCGCAACAGATTTCGATCGCGCAGCAAGCACTGGCCGAGTCCCAAACGGCGGTCATGCTCAAAATGATGCCGTTTTTGGGCAGTGATCCAGAGTTGCTCCCCCTACTCCAGCAACAGTTTGACCAGGCTTTACCCCCGCAAACACCCGCGCCCTCCCAGTCCCCCTTACTGTCCCCGATACGCATTTTGCTAGCCCATGGCAGTCGTCGTCCAGGGGGCAACACGATCGTGGAACAGTTGGCCCAGGCCCTGGATGCCCAGATAGCCTATTGGTCAATTGCCCCCAGTTTAGAGGATTGCTTAAATCAATCTCTTCATAGAAATGTTTCCCCAGAAACAAACTCTGAGAACCATCTACCTAGTGCGGCAGAACCCGCAGTGGTCAATAGACCCATTGTCATTCTTCCTTACTTCTTGTCTGAAGGAGGCATTACCGATGCGATCGCAGAACAGGTACGATCGTGGTCTCATCGTCCCAACCGTCCACAGGTTCAACTGTTGTCAACCCTCGATACCAATCCCGCTTTAGTGGATTTGATATTAAAACAGTTGAAGCCTGAATGCGTCCATCCGTGAATGGAGGGATGCTATTGGCTGCAATATCTTGATTAACGCAATCATGGATTCAATCTTGATCCATTGTTTTTTCTTTTTCATTCCTGTATCTTTAATATTTTTCTAATTCGCCCTACTTATTCACCGTCGTGGTTTCAGTGTGACACCTCTATGACCCAGCGTTCTATGGCCTTCGGTAAAGTCTATCTCGTTGGTGCAGGCCCAGGCGATCCTGGTTTAATGACGCTAAAAGGCAAAGCGCTTCTAGAATGTGCGGATGTTGTAGTCTATGACGCATTAGTCAGTCCGCCTATCCTCGCAATGATCAATCCTCAAGCTGAAAAAATTCATGCCGGCAAACGCAGAGGACAGCATTCGTTGTTGCAGGAAGAGACGACGAAATTACTGATTGAAAAGGCCCAGGACGCCGCGATCGTGGTGCGACTCAAGGGCGGTGATCCATTTATCTTTGGGCGGGGCGGCGAGGAAATGGAAGATCTGGTGGCAGCGGGAGTTTCCGTCGAGGTCGTTCCGGGCATTACCTCAGGCATTGCAGCCCCTGCTTATGCAAACATTCCCTTAACCCATCGGAATTACAGTTCCTCGGTGATATTCGTTACCGGTCACGAATCGGTTGAGAAATACCGCCCCGATGTCAATTGGTCTGCGATCGCCCACAGTGCTGAAACCATTGTCGTTTACATGGGGATACACAATCTCCCTCACATTGTTGAAGCCTTAATCGATGCTGGGTTATCTGATACAACTCCGATCGCGTTAATCCGCTGGGGTACCCGTCCCGATCAAACCGAATTGATCGGCCACCTAGGCGGAATTTTGCAAGCGGTAGAAGAGAGTAAATTCACAGCCCCTGCGATCGCAGTGATTGGCAACGTCGTGCAATTTCGCGAAGTTGTGACTCAAGCCCCCCCAGCGTTGGTGATGGCTTGAGCAGACGTTCTACCGCACAGCTCTAGAATGGTTGGGTGACAGGCTATAACAGAGCCGCTGCCCGCTCTGCCAAGATCGATCGCTCACCCCGTGCCAAGGTGATGTGACCTGCGATCGCCTCGGATTTGAATCGCTCCACTGCGTAGGTCAAGCCATTACTGGCCGCATCCACGTAGGGGTTATCGATTTGATCCGGATCGCCTGTCATAACGATTTTGGTGCCTTCCCCTGCCCGAGTCAGAATCGTTTTGACCTCGTGAGGGGTCAAGTTCTGCGCCTCATCCACAATCAGAAATTGCTGCGGTAAGGTGCGCCCCCGAATGTAGGTCAGCGGTTCAATCTGCAACAACCCCCGTTCAATCAGCTCCTCATGGCCTTTGCGCCAATGGGAGGGCTTGCCAGTACTGTCCTGAGTCCCAAAAATGAGATCAAAGTTATCGAACAGCGGCTGCATCCAAGGGGCCAGTTTTTCCTCAATGTCACCGGGGAGATAGCCGATATCCCGACCCATCGGCACCACAGGCCGGGAAATCAACAGACGGGAATAGAGCCGTTCATCGGCTACTTTGTGCAGCCCCGCTGCGATCGCCAAGAGTGTTTTTCCGGTGCCCGCAAAGCCGACCAACGTGACTAATTGAATGTCATCCCGCAGGAGTAAATCAAAGGCGAAACTTTGTTCTCGGTTGCGGGGCTGGATGCGGGAAATGCCGGAATGGGGAAACTTGGTAATGGGCACCAGTTTTTTGCCACTGCCATCGACGATCGCTAAGGCGGTGTGGGAAGGGTTGAGTTGGTTGACCAAGGTAATGGCCTGGTTCGGGAAAAATTCTCCGGGGAGTATCACGCCCCCTTCCCGAAAGAGTTGACTAATCACCTCAGCATCGACAAGGACTTCCGCTGAGCCTGTGTAGAGATCCGAAATATCGACCTTATCGGTTTCGTAGTCACTGACATCTAACCCAAGGGCATCCGCCTTGATCCGTAGATTCGTATCTTTGCTGACTAGGACAACGGGGCATTGGCATTGCCGCCGCAGTTCCAGCGCCACCGCTAAAATCTCATTGTCCGCCCGATCGCCCTCTAGTTCCGGCGGCAGCTCCCGCAGCGTTTCTCGATGACAGAGCGCAACCCGCAAGGTGCCTCCGTTATCCAGGGGAATGCCTTGAATAATCGTTCCTTGCTGGCGCAGTTCATCCAACATACGGGACACTTGACGTGCATTCCGTCCGGTCGTCTCTGGCTGTTTCTTGAAGCGATCGAGCTCTTCGATGACCGTAATGGGCAACACGACATCGTTTTCTCCAAAGCGATGGATAGCAGCAGGGTCGTGAAGCAGAACGTTGGTGTCCAGGACAAAGGATTTATTCATGCACAGGCTGAGTGATATATGTGATGGCAGTATACCCCTCTCAATCTGTCAATGGCACGGTCGATCGCGTTTGTTCATGCAAGGGGCGTTCGACAGAAAGGCCGATCGATCATGCGGAAACTCACAATTCTCTCAGCAGACTTTGAACAATCCCGACTACACTAATTGAAGATATCTGAAGACTCTGAAGATTCTGAAGATATGGGTGTCTGTGGGTGATCCACGGGTGTGAATTTTGCCGACATTCACCGTCCTGAATTCGCTTTTCTGTCCAAACTGCTTCTCTGGATCACGTTGTTGTATGGATCTGCTGCGCTCTTTGCCCCTGGGACTGTATCTGGAACAGCCGATTACCTGGATGCACAAGTTGGATCCTAGGACGAAGTTAGCGTGGCTCATGAGTTTCCTAGCGGCTCCCTTTTTGGCAACGGTGGAATGGCGAATTGGCTTGGTCGTGGCTCTGATGGGGTTAACCATGAGTGCCAAGATTCCGCTGCGGGTGTGGCGGCAGCAGATGGGGTGGTTAACGCTGCTCTGTGTGTATGTGGGGGTGTTGATTGCGATCGCGCCGGATGGCTTGAACGTGAATCCTCAGCCTCGGTTTCCGGAGAATGAATTAGTCTTTTCCCAGCAACCGGCTCAGATGGCTCCCTTGCCAGCGGAAAAACCTTGGTACAGTCGTTTGCTAGGGGGGGGATCCAACGAAGCGAAGGCCGCCCCGAAATTGCCTCAGCCCACGGATTATCATTATGTTGTGGCCAAGTTCGGTGTGTTTACCATTACCCAGCGATCGCTCAATTTAGCGCTGCGGTTTGCCACGCTTTTATTCACATTGCTGTATAGCACGACGCTGTATTTACTCACCACAGCTCCAGAGGAAATTACGGCAGGTTTGGAAGATTTACTGGAACCCTTGCGGCGGTTTAAAATTCCGGTGACTGAAATTGCATTGACACTTACGTTATCACTACGATTTATTCCGCTGGTGTTGGAAGAATTTCAAAACTTGGTGCGATCGATTCGTACTCGCGCGATCGATTGGAAAAAGCTGGGGTTAAAACGCACGATTAAAGTGTGGGTTTTAGTTGCAGAACGCCTGTTAGAGAACTTACTGTTGCGGGCAGAACAAATTGCCAGTGCGATGAAAGTCCGGGGATTTACCAGTCCCGATCGCCATCGGGTGGAATGGCATGAATTACAGTTACGGCACTGGGATTGGGTCTCGCTAGGGGTTCTGGCCCTGCTATGGATTGCTAGATTGGCTTGGGGGACTGAGACTAGCTGAGTTAGGGGCACTGAGCATGGAACTCCCGTCACAAAGGCTAGTTACTTAGATGGGCCGGAGGACGGAGCACTGGGACTGGGGAGGCTCGGACTGGGCAGGTCGCCGGGTCGATCGCCCTTTTGCATCAACAAGGTCACATCATAGCGAGTCGTTCGATCGCTGGTGACGACGGTGGTAATCCCGATCGCTTGAATGGCATCCAACCAGACTTGACTACTTTCAGGAAAGCGCAATAGCGGTAGCCCCTTAAAGCCACCGGCCCGTTTCACATCCATAAAAAAGTTACCGCTCACCGCATCGTTACTCGGCGCGATCGCCTTCTGGAACAATGGACTCGCCGAGAGCGTATTAGCGGGACGGGGGAGCAGACTGGAGACCACCGGAGCCCCCAGGGTGAGAAACGCTACATTGCCATCTAGCCAACCACGGGTAATGCCCACTTCCGCCGAGGGCATCCGCCAGTTCACCACCTCTTGCCCCGATACTTGCCCTGCTTCCACCTTGAAACTGAACTTCTTCGCCATGGTTTCGTCCAGTTGCTTCAGGGCCTTTTCCGCCGCTCGACGATCGCTAGTCTGAGCCATGATTACTAACCCGATCGGCGTGGTCGGCGGACTACCCGGAGGCGCTGCCACTAGGGAAAGCGAAAATTCACCCTGCATCCAATTGACAAAATCCTGCTCTAGATCCATCCCCAGCGCACCCTTCACCTCCTGCCGGAAGCTGACCGGATCGAGCAGCTTGACGGGCATTGTGGCAAAGTCGCGGGTGTAGTCTGTCCAGAACTGCTTAAAATCCCCCCCCGAGGCCATCAGAACCGTATCTCCGGGTAAGCGGGTCGGCATCGTTTTGGCCGTGTTGCGCACGGAGAATTTGCGATCGCCATCGGGTTTCAGCCAGAACACACTGTTGAGCGTAATCCCATCGTTCTCAAGATTCGCCACCGTGGCCCAACCTTGGCTCTGCTTCACCTGCTCAAGGCTCTGTTGCGGGAGGTTGCGATTGGTGTTGGCGTTACCCGACATCACCATTTCTGGCAGGTTCATATAGACACTGGCAAACCCGCGTCCTTTCTGGATTTGTCCCAGGGCATTGGCATAGCCCGGAGTCCCCGCCAGGGATTTTCCCCCTTTATGGGTCTCGATCGCCCGTTCGATGGCCCGAGCACTATTGGACACCAGAATAAACTTGCCGTCGATCGCGGCAATATCCACATTCTGCGAGGGTTGTTCCCCCTTTGCCTCCCGAACTTGAATCCCTTGGTAGGTGCGCTCTGTCCATTGCCGTCCGGGAAGATTACGGGGCCGATCGAAGACTTCCTTCGCCTTTAAGGCATTGTTAATCGGAAGAACCAGGACCGCGGGCTGGGCATTGGCGGGTTGGGGCGGTTGACCATTCTTCGGCGGTTCCAATTCCGATTGGGGCGACAGCATGGCCAGGGTGACCTCCGGGCCAATCCACGGTTGAATGTCCTGTTCGTAGCTCAGTCCATTGGCCGTCAGGAAGCGATCGCGCAATTGGGCGAGGTTTTGATCTAGTGCTGCTTGGCTTTGGGGCGTGCCAAAGGTGCGCAATTGTTGCCATTGGTTGCCGTCTGTGGTGAAGGACACCACCATGAGCGCATCCTGGGGAATCAGGGTTGCGCCACTCGGCAACGTGCCCGGAGCAAAATTGGGGCGAGTCAAGGTCCAGAAGGCAAACCCGCCCCCTACAATCAGGAAAGCGGCTCCCGCTAGGGGCAGCAGGAAGGAATTAGGTTTCTTCTGGAAGAGGGTTTTGGCGTTCATTCGCTAACCGGGATCAAGCAATGCCATTGCAATCTATCAACAGCCAATGTACCAGAGTCTATCCATTCTTCACGCGGCTTGAGCAGCAATTCCACAGAAAAAATTAAGATTAGTCGATTATTTTCTGGAATACGACGATCGAATCTAGGGACGCAATGTCGAGTCTAGACCCGCGTTGCAGGACTCTTCGTCAAACACTGTGCGGTTTTTGTGGTTTTCCAACGGAATTTTCAGGAAACAATCACAATTTCCCAAGAAAAAACAATTTTTCAAAAAATCACCTTGAAATCGATCGATACAGCGTATCCCGTTGCTGGGCAGGCCGATCGAGGCTGGCGATCGCTTGGGTTAAGGTCTCCACGGTTTGGCAAGTGCCCCCGATCGCACCTGCCATGGTGGTGATATGTTCCTCCATCAATGTGCCCCCGATGTCATTGCAGCCCCAAGTCAGCGCAGCGATCGCGCCCGGTAAACCCAATTTGACCCAACTGGGTTGGTGGTTGGGAATCCAGTTGCCGAGGTAAATGCGGGCGACGGCAGTTAACTGTAACGAGGCGGCTAAATCCGGTTGATCCCGTCCGACTCGACTGCGCAACGGTTTGGGGGCTTCTTGGCCGACAAAGGGCAGCAAAATAAATTCCGTAATGCCGCGATCGCCGCGATGCTGGGCTTTTTGTTGCAGTTGCCGGAGTTGTTCTAGGTGCGCAATTTGTTGGGCCGGGGTTTCGATATGCCCCGACAGCATTGTGCTGGTGGTGGGCATCCCTAAGGTATGGGCTGTGTGAATAATTTCAACCCAAGTGGCTGCATTAATTTTCTCTGGACAAATGACGCGCCTCACGGTGTCATCCAGGACTTCCGCTGCCGTTCCGGGCATGGAATCGACCCCCGCTGCCTGCAATGCCGCAATCACCTCGCCGTAGGTTAGGCCATCCTGCCGCGCAATAAATTGAATTTCTTGGGGAGAAAAGGCATGGAGATGCAAATGGGGAAAGGCGGATTTAATCGTAGCGACTAATTTTAGGTAATAGGGTAAGGCCCGATCGTCAATTTTGGCCTGGGGATTGAGGCCCCCTTGCATACAAATTTCCGTTGCGCCTTGCTGCACCGCTTCGGTCGCCTTGGCCAAAATGGTGTCCCAATCTAACCAATAGGCTCCCGATTCCTCCGCATCGCGCCGAAACGCGCAAAAGCTGCAATGCTGTTCGCAAATGTTGGTGTAGTTAATATTGCGATTGACCACGTAGGTGACGGTGTCGCCGATTTGCTGTTGGCGAAGGCGATCGGCGGTTTCACGAATGGCCTCTAGTGCTGTGGGACTGGTTTGACGCAGCAGGTACAAGCCTTCCTCTGGCGATAAATCATGCCCTGCTAAGGCATGGTTCAACAGGGTATCCAAGGATAACTGACTGGTTTCTAAATACATTGCTGATAGGAATTTATGAATCGACTTTGAAAAGAATGAACTAGAAAGCAGGGGATGCAGTGGCGATTATAGGAAGATGGCTAGGCAGTGAGCTTTAGGCCATGGGCTTGTCGAAGCAACACGATCGCTAGGCGATAGCAGACTATCAAGCTGCTGTTCAGGCTGCAATTCAAGCTGCAACTTAAGGGCTACTCAGTAGGCTCAGCAACCGATCGGCATCTTCCAAGTCTCCAACAATTCGTCGCATGGGTAAAGGACTCACCCGCACCAAGGTGGGCATCGCAGTCACTTGATCGAGTTCTGCTTGTTCTGGGTTCTTGGAAATATCGATCATTTTGAGTGTGTAGGGTTGATCGATACATTGTTCCAGCAAGGTATGGAGATTTTGCAAGATGCGTTGGACATTGCCACTACGGCTGGAGAGATAGAGATGGAAGACGTAGGTGGGGGAGGGAGTTGGGTGGGGAATGGGGGAATGGGGGAGTGGGAGAGTGGGGAGTGGGAGAGTGGAGGAGTGGGGGTGTGGGGTGTGGGGGTGTGGGGTGTGGGGTGTGGGAGAGTGGGAGGGTGAGAAGGGGGCAGGAATGATGGGGTGGGATGGCTCGATCGGGGATGGACGATCGGTGTCGTCTAGGCGAATGACCCAGTCATGGCATTCCCACAGGACTGGAAATTGTTGGCGGTAGGTGGATAGTAATCGGGGGGTACAGAGTTCTGGGGTTGTTTGTACGGTTTGCCACTGCTGCGGTTCGAGGCCAAATAACGCTTCTAACAAGACACGGTAACGAATCACACCCGGAGCGGCGGTCGCTAAAGTGTTGACTTTTCCAGTGTGAGCGTCCTGCCAGCGATCGACCGTTGCGGTATAGCAAGGCAAGAGAAAATGAGGCGGTTCTGAGAGTCCCAGCCAATCCTGCAAGGCTGCACAGAGATGGAGGTGCCAACGGGACTGCTTGTTTGCGTCAATACAATAAACTAAATCTCCGCCTGGAGTAAAAAGAGCAATGCCCTTGAAGGTCTTGGGAACGGAGAGGTGTTCCATTAGGTTAGGAGAAACGGCTGACGTTTCATGATTCCCAGCGGTTGGATAAACTACGGGGAATTACCCACCATTGTGGATCACCAGCGGCGCAACTGGGCAGCCGGTGTAAAAAATTGTTGGGTGATGCCTGCCAGAAGACCCAGGAGGGTGATCAGTGTGGCAAGCAGGGTCATGAAGAGAATCAGGAGTTGATAGGCTCCAGCTTGCAGGGGATCGAAGCCAGCGAGTAAGGTGCCTCCCATAAAACTTGGCAGGATTGCCAGCCCCGCGATCGTCAGAGCGTTCAGGGTGGGCAACAGTCCGGCTCGAATCGCGGCTTGGCGGTAGGGGGCAATGGCGATCGTGGGGCTGGCTCCGAGGCTGAGGTGGGTTTCAATTTCCTGGGTGTTGTGGCTGAGGCTGTGGATGAACTGCTCTCCGGCGATCGCGGCTCCGTTCATGGCGTTGGCAAAGACCAGTCCCGACAGCGGTAGCAAAACGCGCGGCTCGTACCAAGGGGTGGACTGCACCACAAAGGTGAACACATAGCCCAGGGTGACGCTACTGCCCAGGAAGAGTGAACCGAGGGTGATGGGCAAGAGGTAGGGGATCCGTTGGCTGAGTTGTTTTTGGGTGACGATCGCGGCAACAAGCAGGAGCGCCAAGACCGCAATGAGGGTTAAAACCGGATCGCGCACGATAAAAATCGTTGCCAGAATATAACTAAATACGATCATTTGCAGGATCGATCGCCCCGCAGCCACCACCACACTCCCGAGCAGATCCAACCGTTGCCAAGCAGCGAGAATTAGGGTTAGGACAATTAACCCCAGCGCAAAGATCAACTGTGTAGGCGTATCCACTGCAATTCCTACCAGACAAGCCCTGTTATTATCCCCTAAAAGCTAAGAGGCTGCAGGAATCATCCCTGGAGGACAGTTTTGGAGGCGATGCGGGTTTGTTTGCGATCGCGTTCGGAAAGGGTTTCACCGGATTGCAAGCGGGTAGCGGTTTCCTGGAGCACCGTGGCTCCCGCCCGATCGCCCATTTGCAAGGCAGTATTGGCAGCGGTTTGCAGCATCGTGGCCGCTCCGGTTTTGTCCCCCTGTTGCAGCTTGTTTTCGGCGATTTGGGTTTGGCGATATTTGGCCAGGGCCAGGATGTGGGTTTGGACAGCGGGGTTGGGCTGGGGGGTGTAGGTGGGGACGGCTTGCAGGGTGATGGGGGAGATATCGGAGGCGGTGGTGGTGCCCGTCAGGGGGTTGTCGTAGCGGACTTGGACTTGGGCGACGGTGTGGCTACCCTCCGGAAGCTGATCGAAATAGAGGTTGGCCAGTACCACGCGGGGCGCATCGACTAGGAGATCTCCCAACCGGGCGATCGCGATGTCGCCTTCCATCGTCACCGGCAGTTCGATCGTCTCCGGAGCCACCTGAGCGAGGGGTTTCAGTTCGGCAAGGCGGGTGTTGGGGGCCAATTTCAGCATCAGGTGGGCGTTGGTCAAGCCGACGGATTGCGCCCGGTTCAGCAGGCGATCGAATTCCGTCACGGCTAGTTCCGGCGCAGCGATGTAGGCCAAGGCCCCAATGCCTGCATCAGCAATTTGTTCGAGAATATCCTGATTCCAGTTATCGCCGAAGCCCAAAGCATTAATTGTCAGGCCGTAGCCCGTGGCCACGTGGGCCAGTTTGAGGCAGCGATCGTTGTTGCCATGTTCGTTTTCGCCGTCGGTCAGCAGGAAAATTTGCGAGACCGTGCCCTGTTTGCCCTTAGCGCATTCTTCGATGCCGAGTTTTAAGCCTTCGTCGATGTTGGTGCCGCCGGTGGCGGTGAGGGCATCCAGTTGGGATTGAATGTCAGCGGGCTGGTTAACGGTTTGGTTTGCCACGAGGACGTGGGCTTCGTGGTTGAAGGCGATGATGGTGATGCGATCGCCGGGGGTGAGTTTTTCGATCAGCCCTTTGGCCGCCTGTTTAACGGTGTCCAGGGATTTACCCCGCATGGAACCGCTGTGATCCAGGATGAGACAGAGGTTGAGAGGAACCTCTCGGCTGCTGGGTTCCGGCATCGCAAAAACGGAGATGGCCGCTTGGCGTTGGCTGTTGGCTTGGGTTACGTCCAGTTGGACGTCGCTGAGGGCAATTTCTAGACCAACTTTCATAGAAAAATCCTTGGGAACCGGGTGAGGCTGAGCGATCGAAAAATCTGTTCAATGGAACGATCGTTGGATGGAGCGATCGTGGTTTACCCAAGTCTACGCATCCAACTGAGCGTTTTCCAGAAACGGGAGCCTTCCCTACTCAATCCGCAAATTTTCCGGCATCCGCAGGTAAATCCCACGGGGATCATTGAGCGATCGCAGGGTATTAAACTCGGTCTGTAACTTCTTAAATTCTTCGGTAAACGGATCATTGCCCTGGGGCTGAGCTTCTATCTGGGCACCAAACAAACTCCGCAGCACCCGTTCTTCAAAGCTAGTGGGTTCAGGGTATTCCTCTACCTGCCAGTTATCGCCTAATTTTGCCCGATTGGCCGCTTCTTTAATTGCCGCTTCCAATCCCCCTAACTCATCCACCAAACCAATTTTTTTCGCTTCGGCCCCCGACCAAACTCGGCCTTGGGCAATTTCCGCCACCTTGGCTTTGTCGAGCTTGCGGGATTCCGCTACCTTAGTGAGAAACTGATCGTAAATTTGGCCAATAATGCGTTGAACGATCGTAATTTCCTCCTGGGTTTTCGGGCGGGAAATGGTTGCTCCATCGGCAAATTTGCCTGTTTTGACGACATCCCAGGTAATGCCATTATCGTTGGCCAGTTTTTGAATATTGGGCAACAGTCCAAACACCCCGATCGACCCGGTAATCGTCGTCGGTTCTGCAAAAATCCGATCGCCATAGGTGGCAATCCAATAGCCCCCCGAAGCCGCCACACTGCCCATGGAGACAATGACGGGTTTAACCTTGCGAGTGACAATCACTTCCCGCTGAATGATATCGGAGGCCGTGGCACTTCCACCGGGACTATTAATGCGTAGGACAACGGCTTTTACATCCTTGTCCTGTCGCAGTCTGCGCAGCGTTCTCGCAAAACTATCGCCCCCAATCTGTCCGACATCTCCTGAACCGTTAACAATTTCACCTTCGGCATAGACCACAGCGATTTGATTTTCTGAAACTTTTTCGACGCGATCGCTGATGGCTTCAGCATAGTTCCGCAGGGAAATACCTCGAAAGGATTTCGTTTCGTCTTCTTCACCCGTTAGCTTTTTCAACTCATCCAACACTTCATCGGCATAGACCACGCGATCGACCAATTTGGCTTGCTTGGCATCTGCTGCGGTCAAAATGCCCTTGGTATCCGAGAGCTTTTGCAAAACATTGGGATCTAAATTGCGCGCCTTGCCGGTTGCGGTTAAAAATTCGCCCCAAATGTCATTTAACAGTTTGGTGGTTTGTTCTTTGCTGGGATTACTGCTCCGTTGGCGCAAAAACGGTTCCACCGCCGACTTATATTTCCCCCGCCAGATCGCCTGCACGCCCACCCCAAATTTCTGTAAAGCCTGGGAAAAGAACATTGTCTGGGAACTCAGACCGTTCATTTCCACTACCCCCATGGGATTGACCGCAATATTGTCTGCCACCGACGCGAGGTAATATTCCTTCTCGCCCCATTCCACGTCGTAGGCGTAGATCTTCTTCCCGGATGCTTTAAATCGTTGCAGGGCTTCGCGGACTTCCTTGAGGGTGGCATAGCCGGAGCCATTGCGGCTGGAGGAATCGCGGGCGGTCAGGTACAGGGCCAGAATGCGATCGTCCTTAGCGGCTTGATCGATCGTGGTTAATACCGTGCGCAGGGTGACTGTGCTCTGAAGGTTGCCAGCAACGGTATCATTCACTACTTCCTGAGGACTCCGTTCCGGTTGGGAATCCGTAATCGGCTGCGCCAAGTCCATGACCAACACGGTTTTATCTTTGACCTGCGGGCCGGTGCTGCGAGAACTCGCCAGCCCCATGATGAGAAAGAGCAGGCCACCGAGGCTGACACCGGAGAAAATCAACAGCCCTACAAGAGTGGCCAGGGTGGTCTTAAGGAAGTCGCGCATAGAAGAACCGAAGAAATGGGACGACAGGAGCAATCACGACGATCGGTCAAAGGTTGAAAGGTTGGACTTCCTGCTAGGCCCAAATTCGCCAACAAGATTTGCCAACAAGATTTGCCAACAAGATTCGCTAACCCGATCGCTGATCTTGCAATGTACTTGTCTTCTCTATGCTAATCAGGAGAACCCGGATTCGGTTAACAATTTATGGACGGTGGCCAGTAAATCAGGGGGAGGAGGTTGGTTCTGCGATCGCGCTGATCTGAAATCGAGCTGAGGGGCATCGTAGCCCGATCGTCTCGGTAGACTGCATCGTCCCGGCATACCATCAGCCAAGATCCCGTAAGCTGGTAAAGTATCGATGTTTTGAAGATTAGTCAACCATTAGTAAACCTATGGCAATTCGAATTGGCAACGGCTATGACCTACACTGCCTCGTAGAAGGGCGGGACTTGATTCTAGGCGGAATTAAAATCGATCATTCCAAAGGTTTACTGGGGCATAGTGATGCGGATGTCCTGACCCACGCCATTATGGACGCGATGCTGGGTGCCCTCAGTTTGGGGGATATTGGCCACTACTTTCCGCCGACCGATCCGCAATGGAAAGGTGCAGATAGCCTCAAGCTTTTGGAACAGGTTCATCAACTGATTCTCGATCGGGGTTGGCGGATTGGGAACCTGGATTCGGTGGTGATCGCAGAACGGCCCAAGCTCAAACCCCACATTCCTGCAATGCGCGATCGCCTAGCAGAAGTGCTCAACATCGATCCCGATTTAATTGGCATCAAAGCGACGACTAATGAGAAACAGGACGCGGTAGGACGGGAGGACGCAATCATCGCCTATGCGGTGGTGTTGCTTGAAAAATAGCGGGTGTCGAGAATGCAGGAATCGGGCCGCTGAATGCAGGCTCATTTCTGCCTCTCAAGCTTTCTGCTTCTCAAGCTTGCGGCTGACCTGGGACATACTGAAACAGACCATCCAGTAGATGAAGCCAATAAATAAATACACTTCCGTTTGTCGATCGCTAAAGTCTGGTTGGGACAGAATTGTGCGAGAAATTCCCGTTAGTTCAAACATCGAAAACAATCCTAGTAACGACGTATCTTTGAATAGAGAAATAAACTGTCCCACAATGGCAGGGGTAGAAATGCGTAACGATTGGGGCAATATGATTAAAGTCAATGTTTGAATCGTATTGAGTCCGAGAGCTTTGGCCGCTTCGGTCTGTCCTTTGGGAATCGCCTGGAGACCCGATCGCACATTTTCCGCCAGATAGGCCGCGTTAAACAGCATCAGTCCTGCGATCGCCCGCACCACCCGATCGAGGCGAATTTCATCGGGCAGCAGCAACGGCAGCATCACCTGCGCCATAAATAAAATCCCGATTAGCGGTAAGCCCCGCACCAGTTCGATGTAACCCGTACAAACCCAACGCACGATCGGCAAGGTAGACTGTCGGCCTAGGGCCAGCAAGATACTGAACGGAAACGCTAGTAAGATACTGACTGCGGCAGTCAAGAGCGTCAGAAACAAGCCGCCCCATAAACTTGTGCGGACAAACTTCAGCCCTAAGCCGCCATTGGCCAAGTAGGCGATCGCGCAGAAAGCGATCGGAAGCAGGGCATAGAATACTAACTGAATGCGCTTCTTGACCCGTTGGGATTGCACCCGTTGGGATTGCACAGATTGCATAAATTGGGGCACAGTCCAGAGCGCAGTCATTCCGACAAATACGCCCAATACAGCCCACAGCCGCCACACCTGATTTACCGGATAGCGCCCCACGAAAAATAAGCGCAGATTTGCCGTAATCACCGTCCATTGGGCCTGTGCCAGCCAACTCCAAAACCCATAGCCCACCCAGACTAAAAACGCAAGGCATAGCAGGGTCAAGAGGCTATTCAACGTTGTGTTAAACAGATTCTTCTGTAACCATTGTGGAATCTGTTGTAGCGTTTGTTGTCTCGTCTGTGCTTTTGGAGGAGTCGGAGGCTGGGAATTCTGCATCATCGTAACTCTAATGGATTATTGCAAGCGATCGGTCAAAGATGGATTCCAACAAGTGACAGTGCTCAGGAGTTCCCAGTTACCGTTCCACAAGCTGGACACGCCGATTGAATTGATTGAGCACCCAGGCGATCAATAAGCTGAGGGAAAGATAGGTCAGGGAAATCAGAATCATCACTTCCACGGCACGCCCCGTTTGGTTAAATGTGGTAGACGAGACCGCATACAGATCGGGATAGCCCACGGCGATCGCTAAACTGGAATTCTTCGCTAGGTTCAAATATTGGTTGGCCAGGGACGGAATCATAGATCGGAGTGCCTGAGGCAGAATGATGAACCGCAACGTTTGACCCGGCAATAACCCCAGCGATCGGGCTGCTTCCCACTGCCCCTTGGGAACGGATTGAATTCCCCCCCGCACAATCTCGGCAATAAACGTTCCGGTGTACAGCGTCAGCCCCGTGAGCAGCGCCGAGAATTCCGGAGAGAGTGGCAACCCCAACAGATTAATGCCCCCTTTGCTGAACTGGATCAGGCCAAAGGAGACCACCTGATCCGACTTGGTCAAACTGGTGAAGACAAAGTACCAGAACAGCAGTTGCAATAACAGCGGCATATTGCGCAGCGTTTCCACATAGACCTTAGCCAGTTGTCGCAGCAGCCAGTTATTGGACAACCGCGCCACGCCCGCCACAAACCCCACTAACGTCGCGATCGCAATCCCACTCACAATCACCCGCAGAGAGTTGAGAAAGCCAACAAACATCGCCATGGCGTAGCGATCGCTGGGTTGGTAGGCGATCGGCGTTTCGCCAATACTAAACCCCGCCTGTGATTCTAGGAATTTGAACCCCAGCCGAATTCCCAGTCGTTTGAGGTTGTGATCGAGGTTGTAGCCTAAATAACTTAATGCTGCAACGACGAAGAGAACGACGATCGCCTGCCAAAAGAATTGCCAGAACTTTGCCTGTCGCCACCAGCGAGTCTTTGGCCGCGAGGGTGGCCCCAGGGATGGGTCTGTCTGTCGTTGATTTGGATTTCGGCCAGTGGAACTCATAGATCTTCCGTGATGCGCCATTCATCTATTATCCAGCAGAGAATCCTATACTGGAAAGCACGCCAAAAAGATCTTCCCTCGTTGGATGACGCGATCGGGGCTGCGTTCCTAGCCTAGTCCCGTTCCCCCGTTGCATAAACCGCTGGATGTCCCTCAGTACGTCTCTCAATATGTCCCTCAGCCTTTGCATGATTGTCAAAAACGAAGCAGCCAATCTTCCCCGCTGCTTGGATAGTGTGAAAGATGTGGTTGATGAAATGATCGTGCTGGATACGGGGTCAACGGATCAGACGATCGCGATCGCCCAATCCTACGGCGCAAAGGTCTACGAATTTACCTGGTGTGATGATTTTTCTGCGGCTCGCAATGCTGCGCTGCCCTATGTGACCGGAGAATGGGTTCTAGTTCTGGATGCCGATGAAGTTTTGCTCCCCGCGATCGTGCCAGCCTTAACAACCGCCATCCAAAATTCCAAGGCTTTAGTCATCAACCTCGTGCGCCAAGAAGTCGGAGCCCCCCAAGCTCCCTATTCCCTCGTCTCGCGCCTCTTTCGGAAACACCCTGCTATCTACTTTCAGCGGCCTTACCACGCCATGATTGACGACAGTGTGGAGACGCTATTACAGCAGGAATCCCACTGGGAAATTATTAACTTACCAGACATCGCCATTTGGCATGATGGCTATCAACCGGAAATGATTGCTGCACGGGATAAATGGAAGAAAGCTCGCACCACTATGGAAGGCTTCTTAGCCCAGCATCCCAACGATCCCTACGTCTGTAGCAAATTAGGTGCGTTGTATATTCAAATGGGAGAAACAACACGGGGAATTGAACTTTTACAACGAGGTTTGCAAGCAGAAACGATCGATGTATCAACTCGGTACGAATTGCATTATCATCTTGGTTCTGTCTACCAAGAATTACAGGAACCCTTACAAGCTGATGAACAGTATCAGCAAGCCATGCAGCAGCCAATCCTGCCGATGCTCAAACTCGGTGCGCTGCATAACTGGGCTGCTTTGCGGCAAACCCATGGGGATTTGGAAACTGCAAAGTTACTCTACGAACAGGCCTTAGCGATCGCCCCCGATTTCACGATCGCCCATTACAACCTAGGTATGACGCTGAGGGCATTGGGCGATTTGGCAGGGGCGATCGGGCATTATCAAACGGCCATCCAACTGCAACCAGACTACGCCGATGCCTATCAAAACCTGGGGGTGGTCTTGCTGAAAATTGGCGATGGGGCTGGGAGCCGTGCAGCCTTTCAGCAAGCGATCGCCCTCCATCAACAACAAGGGTCTCCAGAAGCTCAGCGACTTCAGCAGTCATTAAGAGATCTGGGAATGTTATAGAAAATGCTCCGTAAATCTATTGAGGCAATAATTGCCAACCCCGTAGATTTACTGATTTAAGGTGAATTGAACGTCAAGAAGGCGATCGTAATATCGCTAAATATTCGGGAATTGTTAGCCTAATGGTGGAATGTTGGTGCACGAAGGGAATTCTGGAACCATACATAGATGTCTTTCGGTATCGTTCCCGCGCTCCCTCTATCTAGGCTAAGGTTTTATGGTAGTTCCCGTTGATTTGAGTGCACAAGTTCCTCCTGTAGCCACTTTTACAAGCCCCAATGCTGCTGAAATATTGGTTCTTGATGCATCCCTTTCTCCTGAAGAGGTTCAGTTTTTACAACAGTTGTGGGATGCGATCGACTATGGCATTTTTATATTGGAGGTCATCGAAAACGGTCAAGATTTTCGGTACGTCAAGTTCAACGCCACGATGACTCGCACCAGTCCTATTCCTGTCGATTATCTGTTGGGGAAAACGGTGAGAGAGGCACTTCCTCCAACGATTTCCGACATCTGTTTACGACGGTATCAGGCTTGTTTTAATTCTGCCCAAACGGTTTCCTTTGAAGAACATTTTGAATTAGAAGGAAATAGGGTCTGGTGGTTGCTAACGGTCAAGCCTTTGTGCTGGGGGACGGCGGGCATTCAGCAATTGATCGCCACCGCTGTTGATATTACCGCACAAAAGGAAATCGAAGCAGAGATTGGAATTCGTGAAGCGAAGTTTCGACGATTTGTCGAAAATGCCGATGATCTCATCTACGAAGTTGATGCCGCAGGGAACTTCACCTATCTGTCGCCTCAGTTCAAAACCATGTATGGCTATGAGGTGAAAGCGTTTTTACGAAAATCCTTTGTCTCGATCGTCCATCCTGACGATCTGACCCGAGTAGCTGCAAGTAACCAACATTTATTATTGACTGGAGAGCGCCAATCAGGACTGGAATTCCGAACGTGTCGTAGGGATGGCAGTTCAATTTGGATTGTTTGCAATAATTCCCCTATTAAAAATGAATTGGGTCAGGTCATTGGTTTCCATGGAATTGCTCGGGATGTCAGCGATCGTAAAGTGGCAGAAGCCCAACTCCAAGAGCAAACTCGCTACAAAACGCTCCTCAGCCACATTGCCAATCAAATTTGTAATGCACTGAGTTTAAACACAGTTATTGAAACGACAATTCACGCCTTACATGAGCTGCTTGAACTGGATTATTGTGGATTTGGTTGGTTCCACCCCAACGGAGCAGAACCCATTTGGGAAATCATAATGGATGCCAGACCTGAGGGTTTCCCGAGCTATGTAGGAAAGTATCCAGCCTCTTTATTGGGCAGCGGTTCTGACTTACTCATACAACATCAAACGATTATCATTAATGATAGTCAAGACGTTGAAGATCCAGTCTTTCGAGCTTTGCTAGATTCATCTAACATTAAGTCCGATGTCACGTTGCCCATCAGAACTGCGGGCGATCGCATTGGGCTTCTATTTTGTTTGTATTCCCAAAAATACCACCACTGGAGTGACCCGGAAATTGAGTTGCTCAATGCCATTGGGAGTCAAGTCTCGATCGCCATTGACCAAGCTGATCTCTATGCCCAAACACGGGCAAAAAGCCAAAAACTGGAAATCACCTTGCAGGAATTGCGGCGCACGCAAGCTCAGATGGTGCACCATGAAAAAATGTCGAGCCTTGGCCAACTGGTTGCAGGAATTGCCCATGAAATTAACAATCCTGTCAACTTCATTCATGGCAATATCAACTATGCCGCAGAATATACCCAAGACCTTCTGGGGTTAATTGAACTCTATCAGAAGGACTATCCTAACCCGACCTCCGCCATTGCCGACTATATTGAAGAAGTTGATCTAGAGTTTCTCAGTCAAGATTTACTGAAGCTACTGAATTCCATGAAGGTGGGAACGGAACGCATCCGCGAAATTGTGAAGTCCCTGCGCCTATTTTCCCGGTTGGATGAATCGGATGTGAAATCTGTCGATATTCATGAAAGCATGGATAGTACATTAATGATCCTACAGAATCGTCTCAAAGGTAAGCCAAATTGTCCTGGGATTCAAGTCATTAAACAGTATGGTACCTTGCCTTCCGTGGAGTGCTATGCAGGCCAACTCAACCAAGTTTTCATGAACATCTTGGCCAATGCGATCGATGCCTTAGAGGAAAGGGATAAGCATCGTTCCATTCCAGAGATGGAAGCTCATCCCAGCCAAATCACCATTACAACTTCGTTGCTGGAGGAATCCGACGGTAAGCAGTGGGTGGAAATTGCGATCGCGGACAATGGCCCAGGGATTCCTGAAGACATTCAAGGCCGAATCTTTGACCCATTTTTTACGACCAAGCCCGTGGGTCAAGGGACGGGGATGGGACTATCCACCAGCTATCAAGTTATTGCCGATAAACATCAAGGGAGTCTGACCTGCTCGTCAACCGTGGGTCACGGCACGGAACTCGTGATTCGCATTCCCCATCGTTAGAATAGTAAACTATAGGTACGCATAGGGAATTCTGGAATTATTGTGGAGAGTCCTTGAGAATCGTTCTTGAGTATCGTTCCCCCTACTTCCTCTACCTAGGCTAAAGTTTTATGAAAGTTCCCATTGATGGCCCTGGCACTTCGTTTACGGATGGGGTTCTTTCTTCAGAACAACCCGCATTATTACAGCCCCAAGTTTTACAACCCCAAGTTTTACAACCCCAAGTTTTACGACAATTGTGGGATACCTTAGATGGCATTTTTGTCTTAGAGGTCATCGACAATGGTCAGGATTTCCGGTACGTCAAATTCAACGCGACGATGGCTCGCACCAGTCCTATTCCCGTCAATGATTTGCTAGGAAAGACTGTGTGCGAAGCCCTTCCAGCTAACATTGCAGACCTCTATCTGCGTCGATATCAAGCTTGTTTCTCCGCTCAAAAGGCGATTTCCTTTGAAGAATATTTCGAACTCGACGGTCATCGCACTTGGTGGTTACTGACGGTCAAGCCGCTCTCCTGGGGGGAACAGGGTATTCAACAATTAATCGTCACGGCGACTGATATTACCGTACAAAAAGAAATCGAATTAGAAATTAGCTTACGTGAAGCGAAATTCCGGCACTTTATCGAAAATGCAGATGATCTCATCTACGAAGTCGATGCTGCGGGGAACTTCACCTATCTGTCACCTCAGTTCAAAACCATGTATGGTTACGAGGTGCAAGAGTTTTTATTCAAACCCTTTGGTCTTTTCATCCATCCTAACGACTTACCTCGGGTGATTGCTAGTAGTCAGCATTTGTTGCAAACCGGAGAAAAGCTATCAGGGCTTGAGTTTCGCACTCGGCGGAAGGATGGAAGTTGGATTTGGATTGTTTGTAATAACTCGCCTATCAAAAACGAATTGGGCCAAGTCATTGGTTTCCATGGAATTGCTCGGGATGTCAGCGATCGAAAAGTAGCAGAGGCTCAACTCCAAGAACAAAATCGCTATAAAACCCTTCTCAGTCAAATCACCAATCAAATTTGTAATGCACTAAGTTTAAATACAGTTATTGAAACGACAATTCAAGCCTTACATGAGCTTCTTGAATTGGACTATTGCGGGTTCGGTTGGTTACGCCCCCAGGAAGAAGAATCTGTTTGGGAAATCATTATGGATGTCAGACCCGACGGGTTTCCCAGCTACGTCGGAGAATATCCCGTCTCTTTATTGGGGAATGCTTCCGATTTGCTCATACAGCATCAAACGATTGTGATTAATGACAGTCGAGAGGTTGAGGATCCGGTCTTTCGAACTTTACTAGATTCACTCA
The DNA here is from genome assembly GCF_014697025.1 of Alkalinema sp. FACHB-956. Lineage (NCBI taxonomy): Bacteria > Bacillati > Cyanobacteriota > Cyanophyceae > Leptolyngbyales > Leptolyngbyaceae > Alkalinema > Alkalinema sp. FACHB-956. The sequence continues at coordinate 489,800 of NZ_JACJRC010000001.1, forward strand.
ATATTAAATCCGATGTGATTTTATCTATTAGAACGGCGAACGATCGCATTGGCCTCCTATTTTGTCTATATTCCCAAAAATACCACCACTGGAGTGAAGCGGAAATTGATTTACTGAATGCTGTTGGGAATCAAGTTTCGATCGCCATTGACCACACCGATCTCTATACCCAAGCACAGGCCAAAAGTCAGGAACTGGAAATCACCTTACAGGAATTGCGGCGCACGCAAGCGCAAATGGTGCACCATGAAAAAATGTCGAGCCTCGGCCAATTGGTTGCAGGGATTGCCCATGAAATTAATAATCCCGTCAATTTCATCCATGGCAATATTACCTATGCAGCAGAATATACCCAAGATCTGTTGAATATTGTTGAACTCTATCGGAAAAACTATCCGAACCCGAGTTCCGCGATCGTCAATCAGATTGAAGCCATTAATCTAGAGTCTCTCAATCAAGATCTGCTCAAACTCTTAAGTTCCATGAAAGGTGGAACAGAACGCATTCGCGAAATCGTGAAGTCTCTACGCCTATTTTCCCGGTTGGATGAGTCGGATGTGAAAGCCGTCGATATCCATGCAGGCATTGACAGCACATTAATGATTTTACAGAATCGCCTCAATGGAACAGACAACCAACCCGGAATTCAAGTCGTTAAACAGTACGGCACATTACCGCAAGTGGAATGCTATGCTGGGCAACTGAATCAAGTATTCATGCATATTTTAGCCAATGCGATCGATGCACTCAATGAGAGGGATCGTCATCGCAAACTCCCAGAAATAGCAGCTCATCCTAGTCAAATTACGATTACCACTGCGTTACTGGATGACCCCTGTGGCAAGCAGTGGGTGGAAATTGCGATCGCGGATAATGGCCCAGGAATTCCGGAAGACATTCAAAGTCATATCTTCGACCCATTTTTCACGACCAAGCCCGTGGGGCAAGGGACAGGGATGGGACTATCCACCAGCCACCAAATTATTGTTGATAAACACCAAGGCCATCTGACCTGTGTTTCCACAGTGGGTCATGGAACGGAACTTGTGATTCGAATTCCCCATCGATAACGGGGGTCGATGGCAATCTGTGGGTCGATGGCAATCTGTTATCTGTTATCTGTTGCCAGGGGCGATCGCGCTTTAATGCTCAGAGGTCTATTGGCTGCCTCCGCCTCAAAGTGGCGGTTGCGGACTCAAGAAAAAAGTCTGTAGCAAGAAAAAAGTCTGTAACAGAGTCAACCTGCCACAGACTTATCGCGATACCAAACTCAAACAATAGATAACGGTTGCATTCTGCTGACGGGATGGATGCGCTGTTCCCTTAGCTGACCGACGAACTCACCGAAGTCGCTTCAGCGTACAATTCCTGAATCCAAGCCCACTCTTGCTCCAGGCCCTCGCGCAAGGCTACCTGTGGATTGTACCCCAGGATTTCCCGTGCCTTGGTCACATCGGCTGCTGTATGTCTTGCATCGCCCCGTGCCTTCTCAATGTGATTGCGCTGAATGGGTTTGCCGATAATGTCCTCCATCAGGTTCAGCACGTCTGCCAGCACAACCCGACTGCCACCGCCAATATTGAAAATTTCCCCCACTGCGCCAGGGGCTTTCGCTGCGGCTAAGTTGGCGGCCACTGCATCACTAATGAACGTAAAATCACGGGTTTGTTGCCCATCGCCAAAAATATCGATCGGGCGATCGTTCATTGCAGCCTTAAAAAACTTGTGAAAGCCCATATCTGGCCGTTGACGAGGGCCATAGACTGTAAAGTAACGCAGGGAGACAAACGGAACACCAAAGTTGTCGTGATACAACCCACACAACCGTTCTGCGGCTAGCTTGGTAATGCCGTAGGGAGAAACGGGCTGGGGCGGAATGGTTTCGTAGGTGGGCAGGGTTTCCGCGTTGCCGTAGATGGACGAAGTCGATGCGTAGATAAACCGTTGCAGGTGTTTCGCATCCTTGGCTGCTTCCAGCATCACCTGGGTTGCATTGATGTTGCGCTCTGTATAAGCCCGGAAACTTGTGCCCCAGCTGGCCCGCACCCCGGCCTGGGCCGCTTGGTGATAGACAACATCCACATCCTGAAGCAATAAATTCCAGTCAAGGAATTGAATATCGCCCTCAATCAGTTGAAAATTCGGATGATCCACAAAACTTTGCAAGTTTCGCCGTTTCAACTGCGGATCATAGTAATCGTTAAAGTGATCGATCCCAATCACCCGATCGCCTTGCTTTAACAAGGTTTCGGCGACATGAGAACCGATGAATCCAGCCACACCTGTTACAACATTTATTCCCATACGGCATCCTATTGGGTCAGGATAATACTGTAAATTGAAAGCCTGTCCTTCGCCATCCGCGATTTCATCCCTCAACAGAAATTTGCTGAGTGCTCTCTGAGTTCAATCCTAGTTCTGCGGATTGGCGGGTGGCACCCCAGAAATCCTCGATCTTAGCCCCTGACTTTATTCACTAATCGCTTTAAAAAGCTAGCTTTGGGCGATTTGACCGGAGCAGTCGGGGTTTCAAAGGTGGGCATCTCTTCGCCGAGGTAGCGATGCTTGGCCCACAGATCCCAGTAGGGACAACCGGGTTGAATCCGAATGCCCGCCCAGTGGAGATACTGTAAGGGCTGATTGCAGGTGGGGTCGAAGGGGCGATCGTTGTTCAGCACAAACTGGGGACTGCCCGCCCAGCTACCGGGGGCACCTCCTTCCCGCCGCACGACGTTGAAGCGTTTGGCCACCCGCTTGAGAATCATGTAGTTGATGATGGGCTGGTCGGAGGTTTTTTGGGAAAAGTCGAAGAATTCAGGGTGTTGAGCACATTCAGCAAAGGTTTCCAGCAAGTCTTTTTCCTGGATTACCCCTTTTCTGGACGCCCACCAACCGCCATTAAACAGATCTTGCAAGTCTTGCTCAGTGAAAATGCCTTGGGTTAATACGGCTTCAGAAAAGACGTTTTTGATGCCCCCGCGATGTTGATAGTCGCAGCAGAGGAAATCATAATCCTGCAAATAGTTGAGATTATCAACAATCTTTTCAAAAACAACAATGTCGGTGTCGATGTAGAGAAATTCCTCGAAGGGGCCAAACCAACAGGCTTGCTTGCGGAATTGGTTGGGCCGTGCAAAGAAGTTGCCCCCAAAGGTCTCATGCAACTGCCGAGACAGTCGATCGATCAATTCCAAGTCTTCATAGACGGTGACGCCAAATCGTTGATTCAGCAGGGCGGCAATGCTGTGATAGTTGTCGTCGTAGGGAATTAAAACGATCGGGGTTTCGGTGTCATATAAACGAATGCTATTCAGGAGCGCGATCGCATGATCGGTCACTTTATCATTCGCTGTGATGTAAATGCCACGACTCATGGCGAACTCCTTCAAAGGTGCGTTCAACGCAGGATACTGCATTAGGGTGCCCAATTCAGAGGCAGAAATAAATCCCTTCCGCCAATTCCTACGCAAATTTCTAGCGCGATCGCCCTAACCACAATGCCTTAAAAACCTGTCAACTTAGAAGCCTGTGATTATCACAACTTGCGATTATCGCGGCAAAATATCGTCTAACCGCAGTTGAAGATTGGGGAACAGCGGAGAGACGATCGATTCCCCGAGGTGATTATGAGCCAGCAAGATAGAAATTAGCGACCGATCGGGGTACGGCATAGTTTTTTCAAAATTCGATCGGCCAAGGGGGGGCGATCGCCGGAACGCGGTTTGCCAACAAAGCGGGGCTGCTGGCTGGGATCGTGCCAATAGCGGTATTGTAGAAAAATGTCGCGGTAGGGCAACGCCAGATTTTCCCCCGCACAGAGTCGTTGAAACAAACTGGACGATAAACCAATGTAATGTAAATAGGTGAGCGGAACTTCATGATCATAGAGCTGTCGATCGCGATAGACAAAATGATCCGACGTTACACAGCAGCCCGTTTGTGCTTCCAGCGGCAGTTCTAGCGCGAGGTTATAGACCGACAAATTCGATCGCATCACCCAATAGTTCAACAGCGTTTGGTCAGGAGCCATGCAATAGAGAATCTCTGACTCTCCCGATTGTAAATGGGTTAGTAATTCCTGCAACTGCGTCTCAGAAAAGGTATCTCGCTTCGCCGCATAGAAACCTGAACAGAAAATTTCTCGCGCTAACCGATCGTTCGCAAACACCTGCGACAATTTTGACGATCGATGATTGTACACATGGGAGAGATCGCGATGTTGGAAGTCGTAGACGATCCAGTCATGGGTTGTTAATTGCTGAAATAAGGGACGTACATCCTGGAGCAATAACGTATCCGCATCCATGTAGAGAAAGCGATCGAAGGGCCCATAAAACGCAGCCAAGCGACGATGGGTGCCAAAGCGATAGTAGGGATCTGTCGTAATTTCCTGCCAGCGCTGCTTGGCTTGGGGACAGGCATCCCACATCGCCCGCGCCCAGTGATCCCAATAGGCCAGCACGGCGCGATCGCGAAAGATTTGTACCTGAGGGCGGGCTTGAATCACCTCCGCTAATCGATCGCAGCGATCGTCGTAGGGGAAAATGCAAACGGGAAACTCCGGCCCCATCGTCGCTTCAATGCTGTTGAGCAGCGCGATCGTTTGATCGAGAACCCGATCGTTTGCCAGGGTACAAATGCCATCCATGCGTTTACCCATTCCCCTCAACTACGCTTCCACTACACTTGCAATCACTGCACCTAAAACTTTGCCACATACTCTGCCAGCCAATTCACCAAATTCAACTTGTGCAGGATGATTTGACGGGCTTCGGCGATCGCGTCCTTGGCTTCATACCAAGCATCCGGGGTTGCCGTCACTTCCCGAATGTACTGCAAGCCTTTTTCATCCAAACTGGGCAGTCGCAGAAAACTACCGGGCGGCAAAAGCTTATCCGCAGCAGATCCGCCGTAGTAAATTGGCAAACACCAGCTCAGCAGCGAATCCCATAGCTTTTCGCTGACATACCAGTCATTGTCCGCATAGTTTTCGATCGACAAATTGTAGTAATAGGGAGCCATGCCATACCACTTGTTATTAATTGCACTGGCCTTGGCCCAAGTAGGCAATCCCCGACCATAAAAGTCACAGTCCAGATCACTTTCATGAATTAGTTGGAGAAATGCCAGACGAGTCCGGTGATTAGCCGTGCGATCGATGCCAGAAGTAATCCAGCTACAGGGCTTGACCTTGGGCGGTGGCGGCATTTGCTCCAGTTCCGCAAAGGTGTTGTTAACATACCAAATTGCGGGCATATAGTCCGGTTGGGGAGCGTGGTCATCTGGCCCAGAAATATAGTGGCAGTAGGGTTTTGCCTGGTTATAGGTGGCGATATTTTTATGGACAATTTCTGCCAGCGGAGGTTCGCGCCAGAGAAAAAGGGTGCGTTCCGGGGGAACCCCTCGGCGTTTAGCCTCTAGCGCTGTTTGCAGATCGATAAATTGCTTTTGTCGGCGTTGATTTTTGAGGGGATTCCAATGCCTTTGTGGAACCTGGGGAAAGTCATGGAAGTTATACATCAGCATAAAATCCGGACGCTCCGCATTGGCCAAAATCTGAATACGATCCCATTGGCCAAAGGGTTGCTTTGCTTGATTCCAAAGCCAATCGATCGAGCAGGGGTTCAGCCCCACATAACTGCTCATCATCCCAATCACAGTTCGATTCATCGCACCACCTCCTGGGAACTTGCTAGATCGTCTAAACAGCTGTCCTGCGTGGAGAGATTAGAATCCAATGGGGTGTGGTGACTGGAATCACTAAACTGCATGGCACAAAGTTTGGCGTAGTAACCGCCCTGCTGGAGCAGTTCGGCGTGGGTTCCCTGTTCCACGACGCGGCCTCGATCGAGGGCCACCACTTGATGGGCCTTTTGAATGGTCGAAAGTCGGTGGGCAATCACCAATGTTGTGCGATCGCGGCTTAAATCATCGATTGCCTGTTGCACCAAACGCTCGGATACCGTATCCAGCGCACTGGTGGCTTCATCCAGAATCAAAATTTCCGGATCGCGCAGGAGGGCACGGGCGATCGCGAGCCGTTGTCGCTGTCCCCCGGAGAGTAACACCCCCCGATCTCCGATGAGCGTATCTAAACCTTGGGGTAATTTTTGAATGAACTCATAGGCATTTGCCCGTTGGGCAGCGGCAATAATCTCGGCTTCTGTGACATCAGGACAAGCGTAGGCAATGTTATTGCGAATCGTATCGTTGAACAGGAACGTATCCTGACTGACAACCCCCATGGCCCGCCGCAACGATCGTAAATCGAAATCCCGCAAGTCTTGGCCATCTAAGGTAATCCAGCCTTCGGTGGGATCGTAAAAGCGGGTGAGCAAATCGGCGATCGTGGATTTTCCCGCTCCTGACGCCCCGACCAAAGCCACAGTTTTACCCTTGGGAATCGTTAGAGAAATCTGGCGCAAAACAGGATTTTCTTGACCGGGATAGGCAAAACTAACCTGATCAAAGCGAATTTCGGTCTCTAGTCCTTGGTAGCCGTAGAGATTGCGCTGGGGCATGAGGGGCTTATTGTCGGATCGCAGCAGATCTTCCACGATCGCGAGACTGGGAGTCGCATTGGCCAAGGTATTTCGCGCACTGTTAAGCTGGCCAATCACAGGTAGCATTCGAAAGAGTAGCAATAAATAACTCAGTAACAATGCTGAAGTGGCTGCAATTTGATCCGCAAACAGCGATCGACCTAAAATCACGATCAACAGAATCGTTATAATACCTGCAACTTCATTAACCGGGCCTACGATCGCAAAATTGGCCTGGGATTGAAAATCCGCTTTTTCTCGATCGGAAATCATGCGTTCAATTTTGTCATATTCTGCTGATTCATTGCTCGTTGCCTTAATTAACCGAATCCCATTGAGGATTTCCAGCAACTTCACTGAATACAGTCGAGAGTTATTCGATAACTCATAACCAAAGCGTTTCGCCCGACGAACGAAATATTGATTGGCAATCGCAACGAGTGACAATAACGCTGTAGAAATAATAGTCAGTTTCCAGGAAATCGCTAACAACAGCGTTAAAAATACAAAAATAGTAATGATATTAATGCAAATCCCGATCGTCGCTTTTAAGGCATTGGCAGACTGTCCCACCTCAGAACCAATGCGATTGACGAGATCCCCCACCTTACTTTTCGTAAAGAAATCCAGATCAACCTGCAATAACAATCTCAATGCATCCCGCCGCATCCCATTGGTCAGTAGCCGAATCAGATGTGTCGAACTTAATGTACTTGCATAACTCGCAGCATTTTTGAGAACGATCGCCGCCAGAATCACCCCGAACAATACGATCGCAGAGGGATTCTGATCCAGTCCGGCGAAACGCAGGGTTTTCTCAATTACCGGAGGCAACCCTTTCATGCTCTCAGCTTGCCCTAGGAAATTTAGCAGAATTGGAGCGATGAGTGCCGTACTCACCCCGTTAAACAACGCGCTGGAAAATCCTAGGAGAATGGTGAGAACAATCCAACCAGGATAGCGACGAATATATTTGAGCAGCAGGGGGTTAGGTGAATTCATGGGAGCCTAGGGCCGCGATCGGAAGAACAAGATCAAAAAACAAAATTGGGAACGACAAGGTTGAGGAATAAGCTGAAACAGTGGAGTTTATGAATTGGCTTTGAGGAGTCGTAAAGACTGCAAAACTCGCTGGGAACGGGGGCCTCGGTATTTCTCATACAAAATAAAGTTGGGTGTGCGGCAACGTAGTTGATACAGCAGTTGTAGGAGCCAACGTTGGCGCACGGTCCAAATCTGATTCCAGAGTTTCAAATGCACTGGAATCGTCAGCATTTTGACAAGACGCTGGAAGTTTTCCGTCTGCTTTTCCTGAATGGCTTCATTGACTAGAAGATCGATCGCCGCTTGGCATTGGGGGAGCCGTTGGGGATAGTGCTGCGCCAGGGTTTCATAAAACAGAATGTAATAACTGCACATGTAGACCCAATGATTGGTGCGGTTGGTTTGATGCTTCGTGTAAAAGGCACCGACCATCGGGGTATGGATAAATTCTGCGCCTCGCTCCAAAATTTCGATCGCAAAATACCGATCGCCCAATGCCTTGAACTGCTCCGGGAATTTCGCCAATGCCAAGACACTGCGATGCATCAACATACATTGCTGCAATGCGGGATGGGGCGTGTTGACCAAAAAATCTGGCAGCAACAGCCGCTGCACAAACGTTTCAGAAGAAAGTTGACCAATGGGGTGGGGCTGGCGATCGACAATTTGATCGGCAGTATCCAACAACACCCGTTCATAATCGCAGTAAAGCACCAACCCTTGGGGATCTCGATTTTCCACCTGCGCCAGTTGAGCCCGAATCTTATCGGTATGAATCCAATCATCGGCATCCAAGCACTGAATCCATTCCCCCTGGGCCTGGGCGACTCCAAAGTTGCGCGCAGCAGGCAGTCCGCCGTTCTCTTTGCGAAAATACTGCACGCGGGGATCGAGCTGCACCAAGGCTGCTGCTACCTGGGGGGTTTCATCCGTAGAACCATCATCAATAATGAGGCATTCCAAATCCGTCCAAGTTTGCGCCAAGACGCTTTGAACCGATCGAGCCAAATACTGGCTCTGGTTGTAACAGTTGACGATGATGGAAACTTTAGGTGCCATAGGTGCCATGGTTGTGCCATTTAGATTGCGTGCCATTGATCCGGTGCCATCCCTTCGACGCATAGGCTCTCTAGGAAACCCCTGAACCGACCGATATCCCCCTTCAGTATGGACAGCCTCATCGGTAAATCAACCATTTGTGGGAAAACGACCTGTCAAACCCCTTGCCAAATGCTCTCTTAAACGCCCTCTCCAACCACCTAGCTCGGAGTCAGTGTCGGAGTCGGAGTCGGAGTCAGTGTCAGCGTCAGCGTTAAAGTTATCCCTCGATTACCAACCTGCCGCTGCGCCTTCTCCTCTCGGATCGGCGGCTCCCTCCAAACGACCGTCGGGAAGCGCCACAATCCCGTTGGCATTGCCCCAACTGTCCCGATCGCGCAGTAGCTGTCCCCGATGTTCCAGGGCTTGCCGCGTTAAGGGATCTAAGCCCCATTGCTCCACCCGCAGTTCATCGGGCAACCACTGGTGATGGATGCGGGGAGCGGCGATCGATCGTCGGATGTCCATGCCATGCACCAGATGATTGAGCAAGCTTTGCAGTACGGTGGTGATAATCGTACTGCCACCGGGGGAACCCACCGCCATGCGAAACTTGCCCTTTTCAGTGACGATCGTTGGAGTCATGCTGGACAAAGGTGTTTTGCGGGGGGCGATCGCATTGGCCTCATCCCCCACCAGCCCAAAGGCATTGGGCGTATTGGGAGCCACGGCAAAGTCATCCATTTCGTTATTCAATAGAACTCCCGTCCCCTTGGGCACCACCCCTGACCCAAAACCGAGATTAATTGTAAACGTCAGGCTGACGGCATTACGATCGCGATCGACGACGGTGAGGTGACTGGTATCATCGGACTCCTGGGGCTGCAACGGTTTAAGCTGTTTCACCCCAGCAGGATTGGCCGCTGGAACCTTTGGGTTGACGGGTTGAAACGCCCAAGGATCCACCAAGGGAACTTGACCGGATGGAGTGGCTTGGTTGAGCTTAATTTCTGTGCGACGACGCTGGGCATAGGCTGGACTGATCAGCCCTTGCACGGGAATCGCCACAAAATCCGGATCACCTAAATACTGCGCCCGATCGCGGTAGGCAATCCGCATCGCTTCCACCATCATCTGCACGGTGTCGGGATGGTGCCAGCCTCCAGTATGCAGCGCTGGGGTATCCAATAGATTCAGCATTTGCAGCAGGTGCACCCCACCGGAGGAAGGGGGCGGCATGGAACAGACTTGGTACTGCCGGAAGGGGCCACAGAGGGGTTGTCGCCAAATCGGGCGATAGGTACGCAAATCTTCGATCGACAAAATCCCGCCCTGAACTTGCACATCCTGGACGATCGCCTGGGCAATGGTGCCCCGGTAGAAATTCTGGGGAGAAATCGCGATCGATCGCAGCGTTTTGGCTAAGTCCGTTTGTATCAAGCGATCGCCCGGTTGCAGCGGTTGGCCCTGGTGCGTAAAAATTCGCTGGGCTTCCGGCTGTTGTAGCACCGCTTGCGCCCCTTGGCTGGTGCGGGTGTATTGCCAACTGACGGGAAAACCTTGCTCCGCCAGGTCGATCGCGGGTTCCACCAAGGTTTGCCAAGGCAATTTTCCGTAGCGTTGGTGAACCTCCGCTAGCCCTGCGATCGTGCCTGGAACCGCAACCGCCAAAGCGCCTTTTGTACTGGCCTGCGGGCGAACTTTGCCCCGGGCATCTAAATAGAGGTTGCGGGTGGCTTGCAGGGGTGCCCGTTCGCGAAAATCCAAGGCAACGGTCTTGCCCGTTTTGCCATCGTAGAACAAGAGAAATCCACCGCCGCCTAGCCCCGCCGAAAAGGGTTCCACTACCGAAATGGCCAAGGTGGTCGCCACCGCTGCATCCACGGCATTGCCGCCTTTTTTCAGGACATCCCGACCGATCTGGCTAGCGAGGGGATGGGCTGAGGTGACCATGCCATTAGAGGCCCGATCGAGCAGGGGTTCTGTGGGGGCTGCCATGGCCACTGGAAGCAGACCGATCGCCCCGCCCACCAGCAGCAAAACACTCAGAGATCGAGCGGCGATCGTCCAGCCCGATCGGTTTTCTATCCCGGCGCGATCGTTCGGAAATCCTGGCACAAAAACTGACGCTAAATCCTGCACAGACGACCTCTTAACAATTTCTGACTGCGTGAGTAATGGGGCTGTTATTAAGCAGCGATCGCCTTTCATTATGGCATTGTGCCACTGCAGACAACGGCTTTTATAACCTCTGTAAAATCTAGTAAATCCATGACCCATCAAGAATGTGTTGCCTATCAACTTCAGTAATTGCACTAGATTTTCCTTGATCAAAATTTGCTGCGATCGTTAGATAACTCAATCGGGGAAAAGTAGTGGAAAACCTTGCTGAAAGATATCAATCTGGCTAGAAAAATTGATTAGTGACTGAGTTGATTTACGACATTGAATCTGTGCCTTGAGGTTGTCCTTACCAAAGTTAGGTGAACCTCATTCATTTGATCTCACCTTTTTTCGTCCTGTTGTTTTCGTCCTTTTGATCCTTTTGCACACCCACAATGAAGAAGCGCTATTTTGCGTCTTCTCGGCTCTTAGCGTCTCTGTTGATTGCCGGAAGTATTTTGCCCGGAAGTATTTTGGCTGGTGTTACCCCTGCCGTTGCTGAGGTTGTTCCTGCGGGAACTGCCATTCGCAATACGGCGACGGCGGCCTATGAAGATCCCAATGGGGCGCAATACGACGCAAAATCTAACACCGTTCAAGTTGCGGTGGCAGAAGTTGCCGGGGTTTTAGTGACGCCCCTTGCCACGATCGATCGCAATGGGGGCAGTGTTTTACCCAACGATGGTGTGGATTTTGAGTTCAAGGTCACTAACGTGGGCAACGACACCACTGAACTCTTGATCCCCACAGCTCCGATCGTCGCTGGCCCCGGCACAGCAGCGCAAGTTTTCATTGCGGGTTACCTCGATGCCCAGGGTAATCGAGTCAACTTTGCGAACCCAGTATTGGTCACCTATCCCAATCCAGCCAATGCCCGCACCAGTACGATTCCTGGCTTACCCGCGATCGGGGCGATGCCAACGGGGGTGCTGCCAGCGGGTTATTCCTACGTCGTGACGATTCCGGTGACGATTCAACCCCAAGCCGCTTCCGGTGCAGATATCACAGTGCGTTTGGGGGATACGGGAGCCAACGATAACTCACCAGGCAGTCAAAACCAGCCCGACGCCCCCGATACCGCTTTACCCACGGAAGTCCGCACCTTAGACTCCAGCAGCGAAACCGGAGCCACCGCCGCCGTCCTCCCCGCCACGGAAGAACGGGAAGCCAGCGCCGTGCAGTCCCTCAAGGTGGGAGCCCAGGCCCAAGCCCTGGCCACGGTGCTGAAAACGATGAAAAGCTACGATGCCAAAAACGTCGCGGTGTTGACGGACGATGAACTGACCTATGAGTTGGGGCTGCGGGTGGAAGGCACTGCCCCGATCGCGAGTCCTGGCCTCACCCCCGGTAATCTGGTGGGTATTAACGTACTGGGCATCGGGCCAAACCGAGTCCTGATTTCTGATGCTGTACCCGCAAACACCGACTACATTGCAGGGTCAGCCCTATCGTCCGACCCGCAGTGGACTCCGGTGTTTACCGATGCGCCCCTCTCGACTCCGGCCCCCGCCGCTACTTGGTACACGGCTGCCCCACCCTCTGGGCAACCCATTACGCGGGTTGGCTTTGTCTACAATGCAGCCACCACGGCTCTTCCGAAGAACTACCGGGTCACGGGGTTGACCTTTAAAGTGCGCACCACGGGCGCGTCTGGCAGTTCCAGCAATATTGTCAACCTTGCGCAGGTGTTCGGCCAAACCGAAGGGATTACAGGCAACACCGCACCGCTGGTTTACGACGAATCCGGTGACGCCCAGCCGTCTAACTTCAACGACAATGGCACCCCAGGAGCCACCGCCAGCCTGACGCCCAGTGCGGCCACCATTCCCAACGGCCAAGCTAACCCGACCAACCACGGCGTAGACAGCGCCAACAACAACTCCGGCCAAGGCCCCGGTGGTGAGGATAACGTCTATACAATTGCCCTGCCGGGGACGGTGCTGAATGGCCCGATCGGGATGCCGGGAGCCGTGGGACGGGTGGATAATCACGACGATTTCACCAACCGGAGTGCGGCCCTGCCTGCCAATGCCCTGCCGGGGAGCACGATCGATCCACCAGCGGTCACGTTCCAGAACACCGTCAGTAACCCCAGTCCTACAGCAACCTTGACCGGACTATTGCTCGTGCCCGATGCGGCTAATTTTACCCCTACGACTGGGGAACAACTGCCGCCCAACCAGACTCAAGTGACCCTGACCTATGGTGGACAAACAGCGGTGTACGTCTTTGATACCGCAGTGGGCAACTTTATTTTGCAGTCTGGTAGCCCCATCCAGATTCCTAGTTTGGCAGCGGGCCAACAGGTGAACTATAGCGTTGCGGTGGATCTCCCCGCTGGCACGCCCCTGTCCACCGATACCGGGAAAGGCTTTGCCGTTCCGCTCTATGCCTTTGTGGATCAAGATGGCGACTCCCGCCCCGATCCGATCGCGGTAGAGCCCATGCAGAATCGAACCCTCGATCGGGTGTACACCGGGTTTCTCAAACTGTCCAAAACCGTGACGCTATTGGAAGCCAATGGCACCGTGGCAGCGGATCAAACCAATGCCAAGCGCGGACAACTGTTGGAGTATGCCGTGACCTATGAAAATATTTCGATCTCGCCCGTTGGGGTGGGTAACGTCACCCTGAATGCCAACAACATCACCCTGACCGAGGATGGCGACAACGGCAACAATACCTGGGCTAAGGAAGCCAATGGCCTGATTCAGACCAGCCACGTCCTCGCCTCCGTTATTGTCACCAATGGTACGACGACCTACTGGCCCAGTGGCGAGCAAACGGGAACCACTAAGGCAACGGATGTCAGCCGCTATGTGCACCAACCCGGTGTCGTGATTCAGCCCCAAGCCCGTGGTCAGTTCACCTTCCGCCGCAAAATCAACTAAAGAGGTGGGTCGATCGCAACGTAGTCGAGTGGGACAGCAGCCCAGGATAGACCAGAGGGATAGATGAAAGAGATGCCGCACAATAAGGAATCAACGCATAAGCCCTTGGCTTGGACTGTCTAGAGATTGCTAGGTTGGAATTGAGTCAACTCTTGAGTAACTACTAGGTAAATGATGATGAAACGGTTTTGGATTGCAGGACTCAGCACGATCGGACTAATGGTCATGGCTCCAACTGTGACGATCGTCTCTGGCTGGGACACCCGACCCGCGATTGCCCAAACAGCGGAAAAACCGCAAATCAAGCTGAATTTGATCGGTGAGAAGCGCATCGTTAGCAAAGATGCCCAAGGCAAAGAGCGCATTACCTGGGAAAAAGTCGGCCAGCAAGTGACCGCTCAAACTGGTGACGTTCTTCGCTACTCCCTTAAGGGTAAAAATGAAGGCAAAGGCAGCGCAAAAAATCTTGTCCTGACCCAACCCATTCCGCAAAACACCGTTTATTTCAAAGATTCCGCAACCAAGCAAGCGGGGGTAGAAATTTTGTTCAGTATCGATGGGGGCAAAAACTATTCGGCGGCACCCATGGTGGAGGTGAAAACCCTCAGTGGCAAGGTGGAAGTTCGACCAGCCCCCGTTGAATCCTACACCCATGTGCGTTGGAAGTGGCAGAATCCGATCGCGCCCCAGGGGGAAATCAATGTGGCCTATCAAGTCCGGGTGAAATAACGGCATTCTAGGCATTTTCAATTTGTAGGTTCTTCTAAATAACTATCTTGTTCGATCGAGTGGGATCAAATTCCGTGATGCGTCATTTCAAGATCTCGAAGTTGGGTAAAGCAGGGCTGGGTAAAGCTAGCGCGATCGTGGGTGCGTTGGGTGGCTTGTTGCTACTCAGTGGCCTAACTGCTCAACCCGTCGTGGCAGAGGGTAGCCGGACACTCTATCCCGCAACGGCTCCAGCCGCAGCCCGACGGGCAAATTTGGAATGGCGCACGGAATTTGTGGGTGGGTTGATTAGACGGCGGAGCTTGATGAAGGTCTTTGCCCAGAAGGATGAATACATTCTGCTGGGTTCCACCGCCGTCGGCGTGGGGTTGGGAGATATTGTGCTGTATAACCCTGGGCTGGTGACCGGCAATGTGGGCAATGAAACGTTGCCCGCTAGTCCCAGCTTTTCCTGCTTGGCCCAGCGATCGGCCCTGAGTTCTACCACGATGGGGCAAATCACCAACCGCACCCAGGAACTGGCAGGCCCCCAAGCGATTACGGGGAGCGGCAATGCAACAGGTTATGTCCCCTGCTACTACAGAGCGCCCCAAACAGGGGTTTATAGTGTTGCGTTCTATGGGCCAGATGGCGTCAACAGTGCCCGAGATGCATCTGCCCCCGGCGATATTGCCCTAGCCAATGCCAATAATTTTTCCGCACAACAGAACGGCAGTGTAGCCGCTTGGGATATCACCGTTCGCAGCAGTGATACCGCTTCGATTGCTGATCTGAATGGCCGAGCCTTTACCTATTACTTTGCGCTCTTTACTGGAGGCAATGGCCGTCCATTGAATTTCCCAATTTATCCCGTTACTACGGATGGGTATCAATACCGCATTACGTTGCGGGGGTTAGATCCCCTCGGATTTCTACTCTACGGAAACCAAGTAGGCTTTTGGGATAGTGATGGCAAGACGCCGCTGTACCACGATATGGTGGGCAGTGATGGTAACATTACCAATCCCGATGGTGGTACCAAGTTAGCACCGCCTCAGTATCCGTTGTTTGTCAATCCGCTGGATGCCCAATCCTTGAGTTATCTCGATCGCTATGATCCCAATGGATTGGTTGTGGGAACGGGCATTCCCACCGTACCCATTCCACCCAGTATGGATAGCTTGCAGTTCACGGGCAGTCTGTCGGGGAATACCAGCCAAGTCAATACTGGCGGCACCTTTACCTTCAATAGTTCGATCGCGGGCAATTACGAAATTGTCATCAGTCGGGATGGTGTCAACTTTGACCCGACCCATCCGCAAAACCGGGTATTACGCGGAGTCATGTTGTCCGCAGGGGTGCAAACTGTCCCTTGGAACGGTAAAGATAACAATGGCACCCCGTTCCCGATCGGTGCGAACTATCCCGTCCGAGCGAAGGTGCACTCTGGGGAATATCACTTTCCGTTATTGGATGCGGAAAATAACTTCTATGGGGGGCCGACGTTTGAATTACTGAATGGGGTACATCCTTTAGGATCAAATACGATCGCCTACTTCGACGATCGGGGCTATGTGACTGCCAATGGGACGACCGTGGGTACCGTTGGATCGGTTCTCTGTGGTGGCGGAGCACCCAACCCCGCTTTTAGCGATCCTATTTTAGGCACCGATAGTAGTGCTGCATTATTCCGGAAATTTGGGGCAGCGAACGGAGGGAACGCCAACGTCAAGTGCAATGGCTCTTTTGGAGATACAAAAGGGGTAGATACTTGGACGTTTTTCCCAAGCTCAGCGGAATTAGCAACGCTGAATATTACGGCTAAAATTACAGGAACGTTATATCGAGATAGTGATGGGAATGATCAACTCGGTGGATCGGAAGCGAAATTACCTGCCAACATTACAGTTAAGTTACTGGATACGAATAACAACGTTCTGCAAACTACGACAACAGATGCTAATGGGGATTATACCTTTGCAGGAGTTGTGAATGGAAATTACAAAATTCAAGTTGATACTAGTGATCCTGATATTCCAGCGGGATTCGTATTGGGAACGCCAAATAATTTAGCAGTCACACTGTCTACGAGCGATATTACTGGACAGAATTTTGGCTTTGATCTCAACCCCTTAGGAAGTCAATCGAAGCTGCTGTTGGTGAAACGGATTACCGCTATCAACAATAGCACCACCAGTCGGCGAGCCAATGGCACGATCGTTGATCTGACGGCTTTTGATGATGATTCCAATACCCTCGATGATAACCATCCCAGTTGGCCCAGTAACTCTCTCAAGGGCGCGATCGATGCGGGGGTGATGAAAAACGGTTCCACGATCGAATACACCATTTACTTCCTCTCAACTGGAGGATTGCCCGCGACGAATGTGAATCTCTGCGATTGGATTCCGAATAATACAACCTATGTGCCGAATTCCATGAGCCTAACGATCGGCAATACGACAACTGCATTAACGGATATTCCCGATTACTCGATCGATCCCGCCCGCCCAGACCTGAAGGATCGGGGGGAATTTTTTCCGGCGGGGGCTATGCTGCCCAGCCAGTTTCCGGTAGGGACAGGCAAGCGCTTGATCTGTCCGACGGTGGATGACCAGGGCCAACCCATTACCGGCGTGGATGGAGCCGTGGTCACAAACGTGGTGAACGATAGCTTGGCGGCCCCCAACAACCAACTTCCCGCAGGCAGCTTTGGCTTCTTCCGATTTTCTACCAAATTGCGGTAAAGCCTTAGATGTAACGGGTTCTGCGGCTCGTCGCGATCGCCCTTGGCGGATCAAGGAGTTGATCCCCAGCCGGGTTGTTTAGCACAATAGAACTTGTCGCGTTTGGCTCAGTACCCTATCGAAACGATTCACGGTCACCTGCAAGGACTCAAAACCAATCAACTCAAGCAACTCCAGCGGCTGTATCACCAGCGCTTACCGATCGATAGCATCACCACCCCAGAGTTTGCCCAACGGCTGGCGGCGGTGAGTACCGAAATCGGTCAGCCAGTCTGTGCCTATGTCAACCGCCGAGGACAGGTGATCCGGGTGGGGGTGGGCACGCCGCGCCAAACCCAAATTCCGCCCTTGGAACTGCCGCGCTACGGGGCCGAACGGCTGAGTGGCATTCGCTGTCTGGCCACGCAACTGAAGCAAGACCCCCCAGGGGAAGTGGCGCTGACGGCCATGGCGATGCAACGCTTAGATGCACTGGTGATGTTGACCTTGACCGGGAGCGGGTTTCAGCGGCGGGGTGGGGGTGCCACGGGTTACATCAAAGAAGCCTATCTCTGCCATCTGTTGCCCCATCCCGAAACCGCTTGGCAGATTTCCCATCCCATGTCCGTTGATGATTTGCTGGCGCAGCACTTCATCGAGTTTGTTGAGGAGTTGGAGGCGGATTTTCAGCGGCAGTTTGTGGCTCAAGAGGTCGATCGCGATCACGATCGGGTGCTCATCGTCGGCCTGCAAACGAACGATCTGTCGAAGCAGCGCTTCCAGGATACGCTGGACGAGTTGGGACGGTTGGTGGAAACGGCGGGGGGAGAAGTGCTGGAAACCCTGCGGCAAAAGCGACCCAGACCCCATCCCCAAACGGTGGTTGGCGAAGGAAAGGTGCAGGAAATTGCCTTGGTGGCCCAGTCGATCGGCGCGAATCTTGTTGTCTTCGATCGGGATTTATCGCCCGTGCAGGGACGCAATTTAGAGGCGCAGTTGGGGATCCGAGTGGTCGATCGCACCCAGGTGATTCTGGATATTTTTGCTCAGCGAGCGCAGTCGGGGGCGGGTAAGCTGCAAGTGGAGTTGGCGCAGTTGGAATACATGCTGCCGCGCTTGGTGGGCCGGGGGCAGGCGATGTCCCGGTTGGGTGGGGGAATTGGCACCCGAGGCCCAGGGGAAACGAAATTGGAAACGGAGCGGCGAGCTATTCAGAAACGGATTAGCCGTCTGCAACAGGAAGTGAATCAGTTACAAGCCCATCGTGCCAGAATGCGCCAAAAACGCCAGCATGAGGAGGTGCCGACGATCGCGATCGTGGGTTACACCAATGCCGGGAAATCGACGTTATTAAATGTGCTGACGAATTCCGAGATCTATGCGGCGGATCAGTTATTTGCCACCCTCGATCCCACGACGCGGCGATTAGTGATTCAGGATGCGGAGATGGAGGAGTCATCGGCGATTTTGTTAACGGATACGGTGGGATTTATCCATGAATTGCCGCCACCATTGTTTGATTCGTTCCGGGCGACGTTGGAGGAAGTGACGGAGGCGGATGCGTTATTGCATTTGGTGGATTTATCCCATCCGGCTTGGCTGAGTCAGGTGCGGGATGTGATGGCGATTTTGTCGCAGATGCCGATCGCGCCGGGGCCTGCGGTGATTGTGTTTAACAAGGTTGATCAGGTGGATGGCGATCGCCTGATGGAGGCTAAGGAGGAATATCCCCATGCGTTATTTATCTCGGCGCAGGAGCGGTTAGGGCTGGAAACGTTGCGGCAGCGGCTCTGTCAGTTGGTTCGCTATGCCATGGCTCAGTGAGAAGCCCCGTGAAAAGCCCCGTGAGCGATCTCAGAAGAAAGCCCCGTGAGAAAGCCGATCGAGCGTCTAGAATAGGACGAGACATTCTGAACAAAAGGGAATCACGCGCAATTATGGCTGCCAATGTTGAAATTTATACCTGGAGTACCTGTCCGTTTTGCATTCGGGCGAAGCGGTTGTTGGATAGTAAAGGGGTGCAGTATACGGAGTACTGCCTGGATGGGGATGAGCCGGGACGGGCAAAAATGGCTGAGCGGGCCAATGGTCGTCGATCGGTGCCTCAGGTGTTTATTAATGACCAACATGTGGGTGGCTGTGATGATATTCATGCCCTCGATCGTAAAGGTCAACTCGATCCCCTGTTAGCGTAAATTTTAGTCCTACCCAAAAACCGGGATTTTCTAAAAATCCCGGTTTTTAAATGAGGCTGAAATTATAGCAGTCGCCAAAATCGTTAGGACAAGCATATTTGTGCTTGCAAATCGGTGCACAGCGGCACTTAGCGCGGGGGGATCGAATCTGTAGTGTAGATGAATGAACTGGATACTACTGTCCTAACTTCATGAACTATAACTATAATTACTGTTGCAATTGCCGTTGCAATCACCGTTGCCGTTCGCGACTGAGAATGCTGATGTATTGTCCATCGGAATGAACAATTTTCATCGGTTGACTCCAGTGAATCCTGTCTGCAATTCGGTGGGCATGGAATTGATTAATTGTGTCCTGCACGAATTCTTTGTGGCCGATTAAGTGGATCTGTAAGCGTTGTTTCTCAGGTTGAACCGCACGATCGCTGCGATCGCTAGAACTGTTTGCCATTGTTGAGCTTCTCCTGTTGAGAGTTGGTAAGAAGCCCAAAAATTTAGAGCCACCCCGTTTGACATCACAAACAAGAGTGGCTCGCTCGAATGTTAAAATTCTCAACAAGCCTCCTTGCTGTAGCACCAGCGAGGGGGAATAGCTACCCAGAGTTGTGTCCAGCAACAAAGGGTAGTGCTCTAAATTTTTGGATCCCAGCGACCCCATGCTTCATGCCGACCCGTTGAAAGAAGGATGTCCATGGCGATCGCTATGAAAAACAAGCCTACGAAAAAGTAGAGTTCCTGTCAATCCCGCTTTACAAAACTGCTCAATTTGTATTGTTTGGTGACAGGATGCTTTGCCGTAGTGCGGCGATCGGGCGTAGGGCGATCGGAAATCCAGCGATCGATCGGGCTTTTTTGTAAATTTGCTACACTGGCAGACAACCTCTTTATAGCCCTCTTTTGGACGATTGCCTTATGGTTTTCGATCTGCTGGCAAAGGCTCTGGACATGTTGATCGGGAGCCAACTGGTTAAGGATAAGCTGCAACGCAATGAGCATGTGATTCGGCTTTTGAAGCAGCTTGGACTTTCCCCCGACCAGCCGCCAGCGGATTTTGATGGGGTTTATACCTACGCGCTGGTGGAATATGGCGTGGGCAAACCCAAGCCCTGTTTAGAGATTTTTCGTCAGTCGGAAATTCGCAAAATTTTTAAAACGGCCTTCGGTGACAACAACGCCCAACATTGGCTAACGTCGGGGGAACAGTTTTTAGACCAAAGTCCGATCGGGCAAGACGTACGATCGATCGGGTTAGATCCAAAGCGGGAATTAGCCGCTTTTGCCGCCTGCTTTATCACGGTGACGAAGCAAACCCGCAATCCCAGCGAGGTGATGCTGTCCCATCAAGTCACGTCCGTCCAACAGACCCTTCAGCAGTTGCACGAACGGCTCGATCGCTTGCCCAGCTTGGAAGGCATCCGCACGGAACTGGCTAACCTTGCAGGCGCACAGCCCGCTCTACTCTCCGGTGCCGCAACAACAACATCACACCCAGCCCAGTCCTGCCGCGCCTTTGCCCTGGGACAACAGGTGCGGGGTTGGTTTGAGACATTAGGCTATCGGTTCGAGTCCTATGAGGTGTGGGACGCGACTTATTTTGAATGGATTATTAACATTCCGGTGCGGCGAGGTCGCTACGATCGCATTCTGGTGCGCGGGGTGGATGGGGAAGTGGGCGTGCGGGATGTGCGATCGTTGGCGGAAGTTGCGGCCCAGCAGAAAACCGATGAGGGCTGGCTGGTGACGGCACGGCGGATTTCCCAGGCAGCACGGAATGTATTAGAACAACCGGATTATGAGTCGTTGGCAGCGTTTACGTTGGACGAGTTGCTCGACCAAGATGCTGATTTTACGGGCTATTTAGACTGGTTGGCAGCGGAAATTGCGCAGCGGGGCGTCGAAGCGCGCTATGTGCCGTTGGCCTGTACGAAGGAAGAAGTTGATCCCATCACCCATCAGCGGCTGGGCATTAGTCGCTATGGGGCGGAGGATGGCTGGACAGAGGGCTATCTCGATCGCTGGTTGGATGATCCGGCCAAGGAACATTTGTCGATTTTGGGTGAGTTTGGCACGGGCAAAACCTGGCTGACGTTGCATTATGC
This sequence comes from Alkalinema sp. FACHB-956, assembly GCF_014697025.1. Lineage (NCBI taxonomy): Bacteria > Bacillati > Cyanobacteriota > Cyanophyceae > Leptolyngbyales > Leptolyngbyaceae > Alkalinema > Alkalinema sp. FACHB-956. The sequence continues at coordinate 511,206 of NZ_JACJRC010000001.1, forward strand.
GGCGCAGGTGTTGCGGCAATATCGCGAAGCCCAAGCGAAGGGAATGGCACGGCCTCGGTTACCGATCGTGGTGCCGTTGCGGGATTATGCCAAGGCGGTCAGTGTGGAGTCGTTGTTTTCGGAATTCTTTTTCCGCAAGCATGAAATTCCGATTCCCGGCTATTCGGCGTTTGAACAGTTGAACCGTATGGGGAAATTGCTGCTGATTTTTGATGGGTTTGACGAAATGGCGGCGCGGGTCGATAAGCAGCAGATGATTAATAATTTTTGGGAACTGGCGAAGGTGGTAGTGCCGGGTTCCAAGGTGATTTTGACCTGTCGGACGGAGCATTTCCCAGAGGCGCGGGAAGGTAGGGCGTTATTGAATGCGGAATTGCAAGCTTCAACGCGGGATTTGACAGGAGAAACACCACAGTTTGAAGTGCTGGAGTTAGAAAAATTTGACGATGGGCAAATCCGTCAGGTATTGCAGTTACAAGCTGCTGCGGCAACGGTCGATCAGGTGATGGGTAATCCACAGTTATTGGATTTGGCAAGGCGTCCGGTGATGACGGAGTTAATTCTAGAAGCATTACCGGATATTGAAGCGGGGAAGCCGGTGGATATGTCGCGGGTGTATTTGTATGCGGTGCGGCGCAAGATGGAGCGAGACATCAAGGCGGAACGCACGTTTACCTCGATGGCAGATAAGTTATATTTTCTCTGCGAATTGTCCTGGGAGATGTTGAGCACCGATCGTATGAGCTTGAATTACCGGGAGTTCCCCGATCGGCTTCGTAAGCTCTTTGGCTCGGCGGTGCAAGAGGAGAAGGATTTAGACCATTGGCATTACGACATGATGGGTCAGACGATGCTGATTCGGAATGCCGAGGGGGATTATACGCCTGCCCATCGATCGTTGTTGGAGTTTTTTGTGGCGTTTAAGTTTGCGGCAGAATTGGGAGCATTAGCACCAGATTTTCTAGAGTTGGCGCAGATGCGAGGGGATATCGATCGGGCATTGGAACCTCATGAGTATACTTGGTCTGAGTATTTTGAAACGCGAGATCAGGTGGCTCCGCTAGCAAGTTTTAAGACAGAGAGTTTGGAAAAACTGCATCAAACAATCGGCAAAAAGACTCTGACAAAAGCATTGGTAGAACTGATTACTCCAATACTGACTACATTTAGACGTAATCCTACGCATCCTCTTCAACTTGTGATTGAAGCGACTCGAAACGATAATCCCAAGGTTGTCGATTATTTGGGTGGTAATACAGCTACACTATTGACTCTACTTGATAGAAGTGCATTGGCCGCACAAGATTTGTCAAATACAGTTATTAGAAATGCAGATTTAGTGAATGCGAACTTGAACGAGACTAACTTTAAGAATGCAGTACTTGAACAGTCTACTTTTCCTCAAATCTTTGGTGCTGTCTTTACGATTTCTTATAGCCATGATGGCAAGATATTTGCAACAGCTAGTGCAATTTGCACAATTGATTTATGGAACACAAAAGATAATCAATTAATTACCAGTTTCAAAGGCCATACAAATTGGGTGCGTTCGCTCGAGTTTTCCGCAGATAATACACTACTAATTAGTGCCGCATTTGATAGCACTATTCGAGTTTGGGATGTCAAAACGGGAAAATGTCTTCAAGTTTTACTAGGTCATACTGACCGCATCAATTCAGTTACTATGAGCCTTGATAAAAAATATATTATCAGCGGTAGTGATGATAGAACAATTAAGGTCTGGGACTGGTTAGGTCAGAAATGTTTGCATACGCTAGAAGGACATACTTCAGCCGTAGAAGCAGTTGTTATCCAAGATATGGATAAAGTATTGATTAGTGGTGCCTCTGACCAGTCTATCCGAATCTGGGATTTGGAAACAGGAACATATTTGAGATCATTGAGTGGTCATACACATCGGGTTCGTTCTTTAGCACTGAGTCCTGATGGTAGAACATTGGCAAGTGGAAGTCGCGATCAAACTATTAGATTATGGCATCTTGATACGGGTGAATGTCTGAAAGTCCTAGAAGGTCATTCTGATAAAAGAGTGTATTCTGTGAAGTTTAGTCCTGATGGAACACTTCTAGCAAGCGCTTGCTATGACCAAACGATTAGGGTTTGGGAAGTTGAAAGTGGAGAATGCTTGAAAATCCTTCTGGGTCATGTTGATTGGGTTCGAGCGGTGGCATTTCATCCCAATGGTCTGCAATTAACAAGTGGCAGTGATGATCAAACCATCAAGCATTGGGATATTTCAACCGGAGAATGCATAGCGACACTACAAGGATATACAGGGGGTATACGCTCAATTTCTTTGTCACCTGATGAACAAACCTTAGTGCTTGGGTGTGAAGATAAAGGTTTGAGAATTTGGCAAGGTATGAATTTCGATAATCTGAATGTGAGAACTGGACGTAACATGGCTTTTCTTGCACATGAGAGTCGAATCAATTCAGTTGCGATTAGCCCGAGCGGAAACAGTATTGCAACTGCAAGTTTTGACAGACTAATTAAGCTTTGGGATCTAAACACAGGTCAATGTTTAAAGGTTTTAGCTGGGCATGAACGACCTGTTAACGCAGTTATTTTTAATTCAGATGGTAGTCTCTTGATTAGTACAGGTGCTGATTTAACGGTACGTATATGGAGTATAGATTCAGGAGAATGCATATCTGTTTTCAAAGCTCATGATAATTGGCTATGGGCTATTGCAATTAGTCCGGATGATTCTCTTATTGCCAGTGGCGGAGATGATCAAGTAATTGGATTGTGGGAACTTTCAACAGGAATCTGCATTGGCAAATATAAAGAACACAAAGGAGGAATTAACTCTATTGTATTTACTCATAGTGGGGAAGTAATATTAACAGCTGGTGCCGATGGAATTATTCGACTATGGAATACTGCTGATATGAGATGTTTTAAAAAATGGATAGCTCATGATGCAAATATTCTTTCATTATCAGTTTCTACAGATGATAGATTGCTAGCAAGTGCTAGCCAAGATTTTTCGATTAAGCTCTGGAACCTGAGTACGGGTGAACTTCTTCACACTTTAGAGGGACACAGAGACAGTGTTCATTCTACCTCCTTTACTAAAGATAGCTCTAAGGTGATTAGTGGCAGTTCAGATCAGACAATTCGCATCTGGGATGTTCAAACAGGTAAGTGTTTACAAACTCTCCATCCCCGTCGCCCCTATGAAGGTATGAACATTACTGGAGTTAAAGGCTTAACTCCCGCCACGATCGCCTCCCTCAAAGCCCTCGGAGCCGTGGAGGACGAAGAATGAAGAATTCAATATGGAAAAAAGAGTGATCATAAATCTATATATTTAGTTAATCAGGAGTACAACAATGACAACCCCAATCAACACACCCACCGCTTACGACGAAATCATTGACTTTCTTGCCGCAGGCATCACACCTAAAGAACTAATTGAATTTCAGCCCTCTGAAGTCGCAAAAGAACGAGTCAGCGATCTAATTTTTCGCGAAAAAAATGCTGGACTGACCTTAGACGAAAAAGCAGAGCTTGAACAATACATGACCCTCGAACACCTGCTCCGTCTCGCCAAAGCCCGCGCCCACCAACATCTCAACCCCGCATAGGCAATGGAAAGACCTTACATTTCCCAAGAAATACGTCAACTTGTGATCAATCGAGCCGATCGCCTCTGTGAATATTGCCTAATTCATTCTGATGATACTGTTTTGGGCTGTTCGATCGACCACATCATCAGCCTCAAACATAACGGCCCCAACGAAGCAAATAACCTCGCCTACGCTTGCATCTTCTGTAACCGTTATAAAGGCAGTGATATTGGCTCGATTATCTGGGAAACTCAGGAATTCATCAGGTTTTATAATCCCCGTCGAGACCAGTGGAGCGAGCATTTTCGGTTAGAACAAAGTACAATCATGCCCGTGAGTTCGATCGGTGAAGTCACCGTAAGGATTTTGGGGTTTAACGATCGTAATCGCCTCATGGAACGGCAAATCCTCATCGACCAAGGACGTTATCCGCATCCGTTAGCCCAGAAAAGAATGGGTCTGTAAACCGATCGTTTCCCTCAAAGCTCTCGGAGCAGTAGAGGACGAAGAATGAAGAATTCAATATTGAAAAAAGAGCGATCATAAATCTATCATTCAACATCAAATTAACATCCACTCACACAACTACAGATCTTTTACAACGCATTACCCACAACCCAGATATCTGCCACGGTAACCCCTGCATTCGTGGCCTTCGCTACCCAGTCGAAATGATTCTAGAACACCTTAGTGCAAGTATGACCTCTGAAGAAATCCTTGCCGACTACGAAGACCTCGATGCCGAAGACATTTCTTGCGAAACTTAACCTACACTTGCTGTAAACCCAACCCCTGGACCTTTAGCGTAGGATGGATATTGGGTTTCATCTTGGAGAACTGCCGTGTCGAATCTGCCATCCGCCCCCTCACCCACCGTCAGCCCCCAGCCCCTCCCCGCCTTACAGCAAACCTGGGACAACCGCCAGTTCTACAGCAGCAGCGCCGATCCGCAGATTGCCGCCACCGTCGAGCAACTCCAAAGCGCGATCGCCCAGCTCGCCGAACAATGCACTCCCTTCAGCCTGCACATCGCCACTGCTGCAACCGTGGCCCCGGAGCAGTTCGACACTCTCCTGCAACAAGTCAAAACCGTGCACCAACGGCGGACAGAACTGCGCAACCAACTGAGTAATACCCACACCTTCATCTCCTCCATCCTCAGCGTTGATGCCCAAGACGCCCGCGCCCGTGAATGGAAACCCACCCTCCAACAACTCTCCGCCGAATTTAGCCAAGCCACAAAGCCCCTGGAAGTGTTTCTCCTGCGGGTCAACGACGCCTTCATCCAAGAACTGATTCGCGATCCGCTGCTGGAAGAACTCAGCTTTTCTCTGCAACACGATCGCCAACTGCAAGACCAACTGCTCAGCCTGGAGGAAGAACAACTGGTGACAGGGCTAGCGGTCAATGGCTTGCATAGCTGGGGCAACCTGTACACCGAACTGGCGGGTAACTTGCAATGTCAGGTGAATGGCGAAGCGATCGGCCTTGCGAAGGCGTTTAACCTGCAAAGTTCACCCGATCGTGACCTGCGATCGGCGGCATGGCACGGCACCCAAGCCGCCTGGGAGAGCCAATCGGGCACCGTCGCCGCCATCCTCAACGCGATCAACGGCTGGCGCTTACAGGAGAGCAAACAGCGCGGCAAAATTCGGCCTCTGCATTACCTGGATAAAAGCTGCCACCAAAGCTGCATCGATCGCGCCACCCTGGATGCGCTGATGGACACCACCTACCAACGGCGATCGATCGGCCAGCGTGCGCTTAAGGCTATGGGTCAGGTGCTGCAAGTGGACGCGATGCAACCGTGGGATTTATTTGCCCCGGCACCCGCCCCCGGAGAAACGACCTCGATTCCCTTTGAAGGGGCGATCGACCTGATTGCCCATGCCTTCCGCCAACTCACCCCGGCCATGGGCGACTTTGCCGTGATGATGGCCGAAAAAGGCTGGATTGATGCCAAGCCGACGCCCCACCGTGCAACGGGAGCCTACTGCACTAGATTTGCCGAACCGCGCCAGCCGCGTATCTTCATGACCTTCGACGGCAGCATGACCAATGTGCTGACCCTCGCCCACGAACTGGGCCATGCATGGCACAACTGGGTCATGCGCGATCTGCCGCCCTACAAAACCTACTACTCTATGACGCTGGCTGAAACCGCGAGCATTTTTGCTGAAACCCTGGTGCGGGATGCCCTCCTAGCCCAAGCGAGTACGACGGCAGAAAAGTTAGCGATCGCCTGGGAAGATGGCACCGCCGCCGCGACCTTTTTGCTGAATATTCCCGCCCGCTTCACCTTTGAGCAAGCGTTGGTGGAACGGCGCAAACAGGGATTTGTGATTGCCGATACGCTGAAAACGATGATGCGCGACAGTTGGCAGCATTGGTACGAAGACAGCTTGGCCAGCTATGACGAGCTATTTTGGGCCAGTAAGCTGCATTTCTCCATGTCCGGCTTGGGCTTTTACAACTATCCCTATCTGTTTGGTTATTTATTTAGCCTCGGCATCTACGCCCAAAAAGAACGCTACGGCGAAACGTTTAATCAGCTCTATACCAACCTCCTACGGGATACGGGCAGCATGACTGCTGAAGCGGTGGTGCAAACTCACCTGAACCAAGACATCCGCCAACCGGAGTTTTGGCAGGCCAGCTTGGATATCGTCGATCGCAGTATCAGCCGATTAGAAGCGTTGGCTCACTAGATGCATGTCGTTCTAGGCCAATTTCATTCTAGGAAAATGCGATAGGGTTGGGCATGGATTTCGATCAGGCAGAGTTTGATATTCGTTGTGAATGGGGAGCGCATGGCGTTGCCCAATTAGCCCCGATCAGCGATGTGGTGATCATTGTTGATATTTTGTCCTTTTCAACTTGTATTGAAATTGCGACCCATCAAGGTGCGATCGTGTTTCCCTATGGGTGGAAGGATGACTCTGCCCAGGCATTTGCTCGGACGATCGGGGCAGAATTGGCGACCAAACGCAGCCATTCGGGATATTCTCTCTCGCCGACCGCGTTGCAAACCATCCCCGCCGGAACCCGGTTGGTTCTGCCTTCGGCGAACGGTTCGCCCCTCAGTTTGGCAGCACAACCGAGCCCGACCTTGGCGGGATGCTTTCGGAATTGCCAAGCGATCGCCCAGGCTGCCATGACCTATGGAAGTCGGATTGCTGTGATTCCTGCTGGGGAGCGCTGGCCCGATGGGAGTCTGCGTCCGTCCTTAGAAGATTGGCTGGGGGCTGGGGCCATTATCAGCTATTTACAGGGCCAATTATCGCCGGAAGCCCAAGCTGCAATGCTGGCCTATCAAGGCGTCCAACCAAACCTGAAGGCACTGATCCAGCGATGTAGTTCTGGTAAGGAATTAATTGTACGGGACTTTCCTCAGGATGTTGCTTTGTCTGCTGAACTGAACGTTAGCACGACGGTTCCCACGTTGATCGATCGAGCGTTTATCCATCGATCGTTTAGTGATGGTTCGTGGGTCTAGTCTCCCTTGCAATTTTTTATCAGTGCAGCCTGTCAGCGCAGTTTATCAGTGCAGCCTGTCAGTGCAGCCCTAACCTTTGCTTTGGAAGGGCAGTTCGATCGTGAATTGCGTGCCTTCGGGACTGGTTTCTAGTAGAACTCGCCCCCCGAGACGATTGACCAACCGTTGCACCAAGGCTAACCCCAGTCCTGTGCCGCCTTGTTTGCGGATATCCAGCTTGGGAATGCGGTGGAATTTATCAAAGATGCGGGGAATTTCTTCCCGAGGAATTTCCACACCTGCGTTAAACACTTGCAAATGCAGTCGGGGTTCTTCCTCGGAATCGTCCACCACCTGTTTGGCAGCAATCATAATGTGTTGGCCTGCGGGCGTATAGCGGTAGGCATTGCTTAAGAGTTCCACCACAATCCGCGAGAGGCTGATCTGATCACACATCAAGGGGGGCAAATCTGGTTCAATGTTGACTTCGCAACTGAGATCGTATTCTAGAAAACGTTTGAAGAATGGATTCACGACATAGGGCAACCATTCCTCCAAGTCGATGACCGAGATGAGGAGTGACAACGTATCGGTATCAAGTTGTTGTAAATCCAGGAGATCCTGAATCAGTTTTGCTTCCCGATCGCAGTCTTTCTGGAGAACTTCTAAATAGCGTCGAACTTTTTTAAAGGTTTCTGGTGAGAAACTTAAGCTTCCATCGGCTGCGACCTCATTGGGACTGAGTGAGAGGCTCAGCATTTGGATCGCCATTTTCATGTTGGCTAAGGGAATCCGCAATTCGTAGGACACTGTGCTGAGGAAATTATCTTGGAGTTGGGATAACCGTTTGAGTTCAACAGTCTGAGTTTGGATAATTTGATTTAAACGAATGCGACGAATGGCGATCGCGCATTCTGCGGCGACTTGTTCTAGCCAACTTTGTTCTTCTTCGGTGAATGGATACTGGGCCGCGCGATTGATCTTCAACTCACCGAGTTTGCCGGAGGCATCTAGAATCGGCATCATCAACCAGGCGGAACCCACCGCTGTTTGCCCTATCTGTGGCATTTCTTCTTCTCCGACTTGTACCCCTAGAGGAAAGTCCACTCGACTCACTTGACGGCGATCGTTTTGCGAGGACGCTGCTATGTAAGAGTACTGCGCGGTCACTAAGGTGCGATCGGTATTGCAGAGCACAATTTCGCAAGTCGTTAGCCCCAATCCATCTACACAGGCGAAGACGATCGTCTCACAAATTTTGAACTCGTCTAAACTGTCTCGCACACAGAATATGACTTGTCTGAGATCATTCTGCATTTAGCAAACTTTATCCTTTGATCACGCAGCTAAAACGAAGTCCTGTGGCTTTGACAACGATCTTAGGCTTGATAACAATTGACAACAATTTTTAAAAAAATTTTGCACCCTTGACACAATTCTTGTTCTTAAATTTAGTTTTTAAAATTATCTTTTGTATTGTAGAAAACCACAATCCTCTAGAGAAGTAATTAGATCAACAATATAGTACACCTCGCATTGTAGCAACTTCCTATCGAGAAACCATAGAGCAGCACCACAAACATCGATAATTTTCAGCTAATTTTCAGCAATCAGGCTTACAGAATTTTTCTCATGAATCTGAGTCATGGGATTCTAGGCGATTCCCGATCGAACACCCACGATCCCCGATCGAACACCCGCCTGCTGGAACAGGGCAATCCAGCGGCTAGGGTAAACCATGCAAACAAGCCTACCGAAAAGGTTGGTGAAGTAAAAGTTTGCAGGCCAAAGGTTTGCAGGTCAAGAGTTGATGGACTAAGAGTTAATGAACCGAGAGTTGATGGGCCAAGAGTTAATGAGTCAAGTTAATAAGCCAAGACCGTTGTGAACTGGCAACCTGGCAGCTAGAACTCTGCTTGGCGTACTGCGAACTGAACTTGGGGCATCCAAGGATCTTCGACAATCCCCACGCCTTTAAAGGACCAACGCTCCAGTAAGGCGGATAATTGGTGGTTCAGCATGGATTCTACGGCAACTGTGCTGCCCAACTCTGGTGCAAAGCGATTGACGTAGCTCAATGCATCCGCATGTTGATTGAATAGCAGTACATAGCCATGCTCGGGCGATCGGGCCGTTCCTTCTGCCGCCTTGGGGTAAGCGGCTAAGTATTGACCATCCCGTCGAGAGCGCATCACATACCAGATTCGATCGGACATGCATTACCTCAAATTAGTTAGGTAGAGGGGTGGCTAAGTGGGTCGCTGGGTCAAGGTGCAAGCAAGGTGCAACTGGTTGTGTCGATGGAAGGGACCCGCAAGATTGTTGAAGCTGTTTTTATTGTGAGGCCAAGGCCCAGAGTTCGCCCGAATCTTTTACATCCATTCACGATTACTTCAATTCGCGGGTACTTCGATTCACGGTTGCTTCGATTCACGGTCGCTTCGATTCACGGTTGCTTCAGATTCATGACAATGGACAAAAAAAGATTGATGGAAATCATCAATCCTCTTTGGATGCTTGTGTTGAATGCTTTTAAACGTAGCGGTTGGTGGTTCGTGACCTCAACATTCCTGGGTGTCTAGTTCATGGGGTCTCTAGTTCATGGGGTCTCTAGTTCATATCGGAGAGTTGAATCCGAGGATCGACAAACTTCAACAGCAAATCTGCTAGCAAATTGCCCAGAATCAGCATGACGGAACCCATCATCAAGCTGGCGAGGACTAAGTATAAATCCTGGGCTTGCACTGCTTGTAACGTTAGTCGTCCCAATCCTGGCCAATTGAAGAAGTTTTCTGTAATAAAGGCTCCACCCAGCAGACTCGCAAATTCAAACCCCAGCAGTGTGATCAACGGGTTGACGGCATTGCGCAGTGCATGGACATAGATTACTTTATTTTCAGGTAAACCTTTGGCCCGTGCGGTTTGAATATAATCCTGACGCAGCACATCCAGCATTTCTCCCCGCGTAATGCGTTGCAATCCAGCGAAACTGGTAATACTGAGGGCGATCGTGGGTAAGATCATGTGCCATGCAATGTCGATGATCTTTCCTAACTGTGTGAGATCGTCATGGTCAATGCTGGTCATATCACCCACTGGAAACAGGGGGGAAGTGTTTTGGGCAAACACCAGCAGCAAGAGTCCGGCAATCAGACTGGGCAAGCCTTGGCCAATGTAGCTGAGGACACGCAGCACCCGATCGATCCATTTTTGTTGGTAGACTGCGCCGACAATGCCCATGGGAATGGCGATCGCCCAGGTGACGACAAGGGAGCTAATGGCGAGGAGTAAGGTGGCCTGTACCCGTTCCCACAGGAGTGAAATGACCGATCGGTTATAGACGAAACTGGTGCCGAAGTCACCTTTGCTAATAATCTGCCATAACCAGAGCCAATACTGTTGATCCCAGGGTTTGTCTAAGCCGAACTGCCGTTTGTATTCTTCCAAACGTTCTGGCGAGATGCGTGGATTTTCCCGCAGGGCGTCGAGGTAGTCGCCCGGTGCAAGTTGAATAATCAAAAAGCACAGCATGGAAGCCAGCAGCAACGTCAGGGCCGCTTGCAGTAACCGTTTGATGATGTATATGGCGGTATCACTGGTCAGTGCATCCGCCGTGGCCCGCAGGAAGCGATCGAAGGAGGGTGTAGAAGCAGACATGGATTTGCAGACTCTGGGACGAACGTTTCGGAGACGAACTTTTCGGAAGTGAGTGGGGAGTTAAACGGGAACCACGATCGGGGATCTGCCCGCAGCGTTTGCCAGTTAGCGTTTGCCAGTTGTGTTGGCTAGTTAGCGCTTGCAAGTCAGCGATTCCTAACTAGCCAACAGCTAGCCAACGGTTGGACAGGCCCGATCGTCTTGCCCTTCAGTCTAGTACTCAATCAGCGAGACGATCGGAACGTCGGGTAAGTTCTTGCGACCATTCAAAAAGGTCAGTTCCGCGAGGAAGGCAAACCCGACTAACTCCCCCCCGCTCTGCTCGACCAGTTGGGCCGTGGCGGCGGCGGTGCCCCCTGTGGCAATGACATCATCCACAATCAAGACCTTGGAACCGGGGGTAATGGCGTCTTGGTGCATTTCCAGGCGATCGGTGCCATATTCCAACTCGTACTCGACGGAATACACCGCAGAGGGGAGTTTGCCCGGTTTGCGGACGGGGATAAAGCCCGTGCCCAAGTGCACGGCGAGGGGCGTGCCAAAGAGGAATCCCCGAGATTCCATGCCGACGATGTACTCCGGTGCGAAGGGAGAGCATTTCTCTGCGAGGGTGTTAATGGTGTACTGCCAGCCTTTGGGATCGCGGAGCAGGGTGGTGATGTCGCGGAAGAGGATTCCCGGCTTGGGGTAATCAGGAATATCGCGAATCAGGGCTTTAATATCCATGGAATTAGGCAATGAGTTGGAGAATAACAGGTCGGAAAATCAACGATCGGCCCAACGGTACAGAGGAAGCCTGTACCTGCACCATTGTGAACCATATCTTTGAACCATATTGAAGATACCCGAAGGCGTCGCTGGAGGAAGTGGCTGTTCCTAGCGATGATGTCTAGCAATTTACCGCTAGCAGTCATGCTTAACAATTATGCCTAGCCATCCTGCTTAACAATTATGCCTAGCGTCGCCGGACAAAGCCGCCTGCAATACCCCGCTGGGGATCCCGCAGGTACACATCGTCAGGAATTTCGTAGGCGCAGGGCAATGGGGCCGCCCAACACATATCCTTATTTTTATCTGGCCCGTCTACAATATCGCCACTCTTGGGGGCGAAGTAGATGATGCCGTTAGTCTGCTGCACGACGATTTGGGAGTCGTTTCTGATTTGCGGGGGGAGGAGAATTTGCCAACCGGCGGCGTTTCTGAGACCGATCGCGGTGACAACGGCGGCGATGAAGAGCACGATCGCAGTAGGGGGTTGGTGGCTCCAGGAAAGGGCTGGGGGCCAAAAGCGACCGGGCCAACGGTGGAGCCAGACGGCGCTGATGAGGGCCAGCAGTACCAGGATGTAGGGCACGCTAAACCGGAAAAAGGGGGATGTGGCCATGATGAAGCCGATGCCGACGACGCCTAGGGCGCTAACCCACAGTTCCGATCGCACGCTTTTGGTATCGGTGTGTTTCCAGAGGTAGACGGTGCCGACGAGGGCGAGGAGGATGGCGATCGCGGTGATTTGTTCTTTTGGGGAGGAGATGAACCAGTTCCACATGGCCCAGAGCCAGGGATGAACGCCGCTGGGGGGTGGGCCGTACCAGGTTGTCCAGCCGTGGGTGCCTTGGGCGACTTGGGTAATTTTTTGGGCAGTGGGTGACCAGGGGAGGTCTAGGCAGAGGGCGGAGGAGGGATAGAGGGGACAACCGGAGGTGACGATGCTGGCGGAGACCAGGGGCAGGAGGACGGCGACCATGGTGGCAAGGCCGACGAGCCGATCGCCCCAGCGGAAGGGCCGTTGCCAGAGGTAAAAGGCTAGACCGATCGCGAGGACGGGGAGGGCGGTGAGTTTCATGGTCACGGTGCCCGCAGCCAAGACGAGCGCAATTAGGCGAGAGTCGGCGGGGCGAGAGTCGGCGGGGCGAGAGTCGGCGGGGCGAGAGTCGGCGGGGTCAGCGGGGGGGCGATCGTCCCAGGGATCCAGGAGGCTGGGGGTGGGGGTCGGCTCGGGGGTGGCAGTTTGTAGGATGGCCCAGGCGACGGTGCCGATGAAGAAGAGCATCATGCCGTCGGGGGAGGGGGAGATGGTGATGGATTTGAGGGGGCTGGTGAAGAGGGCGATGGGGAGGGCAGCCAGGAGATAGAGGGCGATGAAGTGGTCGGCGAGGCTGGCGCGTCGTTGCCAGAGGCGGGGCCAGACGAGGCTGGCATGGCAGAGTGATAGCCAGAGGATGAAGCCATTGGTGACGGCGCTGACTTGGGCGTTGAGGGCGGCGGGGTTGAGGGGGGCACCGAGGGCGAACCAGGCGGAGGTGAAGGCGAGGTTGTTAAATAGGAGGGCGATGCCGGGGACGGATCCGTATTGACCGAGCCATTGCAGGACGCTGTAGTGGTAGTAGCCGGTGTCGTGCCAGAGGACTTGGCCGTTGGTGGAGATCGCGGCGATCGCGGCGAGGCCAAGGAGGAGCCCACCGTGGGGGCGGAGGTGTTGCCACAGGTGCCGCAGGTGCGATCGGGGTTGGGGGCGGAGGAGGCTGACGCTACACCAAAGTCCGGCGATGGCGAGGCCGACCCAGGGGGTGAGGGGGAGCACCAGGGAGGTGGCGAGGAGGGTGGCGCTGAGGAGGACGATGCCGAGCCAGGTGGCCACGATCGCGCGATCGCCTTCTTTGGGAAAGGCTGGAATGTTGAGGTCTGTGAGTAGTCCAATGCCGATCGTGCAGGAGACGATCGCTAGCAGGAACCAGGTCACGATGAAGTAGAGCATCTGGGTCACCTCTCCAAGGTTACGAGCGTTCTCAATGCATCCCCTAACAAAATTTAGCTTTTAAGTGGGAGGCTGGGTCGGTTGGGGGCTGATCTTTACTGAAATATATGAGGAGCTTAATAATTTCCGATCGATTTTTTAAGAAGGGAGGGGTGAGAGGGAGGTTTGTTTGGAGTTGTGTTTTATGTTTGGAAGGTATTCGATCGTACCTAGTTTTTAACGTACAGCGATTTAGTTATTCCAGTAGTTATTCATGTATTGTTTGATTTTTGATTTCAATATTTATTTTAGGCATCGATCGTGTGTTAGATCTGCATAACACCTCGACAGATCTCCTTAAATCCTGCCATCCCCTACAGAGAGGCTACGCCAAGGTATTGAGAGGCTACGCCAAGCAAACGGGGACTTGGAGAAAGTTTCTTGTCTCTCCTAGGTTTTCTAGCCCAGCGGCATGTAGTGCGGGGGAGGTGGGAAATCAGATTTATAGCTTAGATTTGCAGCTCAGATTTGCAGCATTGATCAATTGCTTTGGTATGAGGCATGAGGCATTTTGAGTTTGCCGTTTGCTTCGATCGCAACAGCCATCGTGAAGCTCATCTCATCAGCTATTTTGAGACTCATTTCAAGACTCACTTTGAGTCTCACTCGAGACGCTGTTCGCGGTTATTCTTATTTGAGACTCAAGATGAGTCTTAATAGAGTCTTTTATGAGAAAGTGAGATTTGCGGGTGTGATGTTGTTGGCTGGTGTTTACTTGTAGTTTCTGGAGAGGATGTACTTGATTGTTCTGGTTGATTATTCGATCGAGTTTTAGTAATCAAAATTTTGATTGTTCAGGTATTTTGAAAAATGTTGTGATGCTTGCTGGATTTAGGTTTAGGCTTTGGGGATTTCCCGTCGCGAATCGAGGGTGATGGCGTGGTTGGCGGGAATTTTGGAATGGGTGGAATGGGGAGGGGGTGAATGGGGTTCGGTCGGGTGAATTTGGATGCCGTCGGGGGTGTTGGTGGAGGGGGAGGAATTTTTGGCACAAGCAATTTCTAGCAAGGGAGATTGCTAGGGAGATTGGGAAGGACGATCGAGGGGGCTCGCTTGAAATGGGCTCTCGATCGTCGGATCTAGTCGGGGCTAATTGTCTCGTTGGAGAATGTCTAGCGTTGTAGTTGGATTGACCTAGTGTTGTTCTTGGGTCGTTTTAGGCTGTTTTAACTTTTAGGCTGTTTTAGCACTGTGCTTGGGTAAAACAGTTAGGCGCTGGGTCGGTGGGTTGGTCGGGATTGAGGAGCGGTAGCCGGAGGGCGTTGTTGAGATTGAGAGGGCTGCTGAGGAGGTGTACCCAGTTGCCTTGGATGAGGAGGAAATAGCGCTGTTGGACGGTGGTTAGTTTGATGATGATGCCTTGGCGGGTTTTCCAGACTTCTGGAGGAAGTTGCCAGGTTCCGGTGGGGAGGATTTGGCGGGTGGGGCTAGTTTCGCCCAGGCTGTGGGTAAGGGTGACGATCGTGTTGTGTTGGTCATTGTCGAGGTAAAGATTTTGTCCGAGGTTAAGTGTACAAAAATAGGCCATGAAGGTGATTCCTCAAGGCTGTGACAGGCTATCATTGTCGGGTCGATCGGGCTTGATGCTCAGGTTTTTAAGAATCCTGTTAGGTTTTGTGGGATTTGATTGAGGGGTTTGTTATGGTGGGTCGAGGCTCTTTTTTTCCTTTGATGGTTGGAATTTTGCTGGGTGGGTTCGTTGGAATGGGGGCAGAGGCAGGACAGGCAGCTACCCCCTCGGGCCAGGGAAAGGCGACTTCTGCAAAAACTACTCAGGTACGGTTGAAAACGCCGACGAAAAAGTCTGTTCCAAGGAAAAAGCCCAGCCAAAAGTCGCCCAGTTCATCTCAGCAGACGGGGAAGAAATCTGGAGTGGGGGCGCGTAATGCTCTGTTTCAAGGGATGTGTGGGCAGCGGGGTAAGTTATCAGCAGAGAGTCGTCACACGATGGATGTGCTGCTGCGGGTGGCGGGGACGACTCAGTGCGATCGGGCGGCTCAGGGCTTAGCGAAGCAGAAGGTGTTGGACCTATCGGGAACGGGCATTCGGGATCTGCGGCCTGTGGGTACGCTGACGACGCTGGAAACATTGGTTTTGAGTCGGAATCCGATCGCAAATTGGTCGCCGCTGGCTGGTTTGGTGAATCTGAAGACGTTGGTGATTCGGGACAGTGCGGTCAAGGAGTTAGGGGCAATCGATCGCTTGCCGAAGCTGACGAGTTTGACGTTGGATGGGGTGGGGCTGACGGATATCACGCCGTTAGCGCGGTTGCAGGGTTTGCGATCGCTATCGTTACAGAATAATCAAATTCAGGATATTTCGGCTTTAGCAGCGTTGAAGGATTTGACTTCGTTAGCGTTGCAGGGGAATCGGGTGCGGGATTTGTCGCCGTTGACACTGATGACCTATTTGCGAGAATTGCGGCTGGATGGCAACCTAGTGGAGAATGTGCGTCCGCTGGCTGGATTGATTGGACTGGAAGTATTGACGTTGAATAATACGTTGCTGACGGAGGCGGGAGCGAAGGATTTGTTGCCGTTGGTGGGGTTGAAGCGGTTGGAGTTATTGGGGATACCGATGAAGCAGAACCCTTGTCCAACGTTACGATCGGGGGCTGTTTGTGCTTACCATCAGTTGCCTGCTGCATCAGGGAATTAAACAATCCAGGAACTAGACAACTAGCCTACGATCGAGCTATTCCGGGAGATTTTCGGGGTCGATGCCCTGCGATCGTAGATAGGCTTCGAGGCGCGATCGGGCTTGTTGTTCTTGTTCTTTGGCTAGTCGTTCCGTTTCAGCTTCAGTCAGTAACCAATTGCCTTGGGCATCACACCAGCGTAACCATTCCTGGGGAATGCCACGAAAAATCCCAGTCCACAGTCCCAGTCCTAGCTTAATTTCAGGTATCCAAATCAGCGGATTTTGAGGCGCGATCGCTTGTTCTTCGTACTGCCCATCAACTAATCGGAAATACCGTAATCGTCGATCGGTTTCGTTAAACACTAAATAATTAGGAATTTGCAGAATTTGCTCGTAGACGGTGAATTTGCTGGGTGGTTTGCCGGGTTGGGTCGGTGGTAGGGGTTTGGGTGCAAACGGCCCCAAGTCTTCTGCTTCGGTTCCGGGCGGCAGAAATTCGATCGCCATCACCGGATTGACTTGCTCGTCCCAGGTCACATAGCTAGAACGGGTGGTTTTCCCCTGATACAAACGGGGGACGCCGACAACGAGGAACCAATCGGGGCGCTTGTACCAGCCCGTATTGTTCGGGTCGTAGTACAGGTTTAGGTCGAAGGCGCAGAAAATGTCGCTGGCAGCGTAGTCTTGGAGACTTAGCGTTTCTGCCAGTAGCTGGGGTTGGATTCCATGAAATTCGTCGGGCAAACCGGGCTCCAGAGGGTCGTCGCTAGGAAGGTCATGCATGGTCGGTAAGGTATCCATGCAAGGCAGCGAGGTGGTAGCGATGGGTTGGTTCATGGGCGAACGGCTCCTGGGCTGCAATACCGCGATTCTAGCATTGGGGGCTATTCAGGGAGATTGTTGGGATCAATGCCTTGAGAACGGAGATAGGCTTCGAGCCGTGCTCGGGCTTGTTGTTCCTGTTCTTTCGCCTGTCGCTCTTGTTCTTTCGCCTGCCGTTCCTGTTGTTCACGGAGTTCTGCTTGTTCTTTGGCTAGTCGTTCCTGTTCTTTGGCTAGCCGTTCCCGTTCTTTGGCTAGTCGTTCTATTTCAGCTTCAGTCAGTAACCAATTGCCTTGGGCATCACACCAGCGTAGCCATTCCTGGGGAATGCCACGAAAAATCCCAGTCCACAGTCCCAGTCCTAGCTTAATTTCAGGTATCCAAATCAGCGGATTTTGAGGCGCGATCGCTTGTTCGGCATAACGTCCATCAACTAATCGGAAATACCGTAATCGTCGATCGGTTTCGTTAAACACCAAGTAATTAGGAATTTGCAGAATTTGCTCGTAAACCGCAAACTTACTGGGTGGTTTACCGGGTTGGGTCGGTGGTAGGGGTTTGGGTGCAAACGGCCCCAGGTCTTCTGCTTCGGTTCCGGGCGACAGAAATTCGATCGCCATCACCGGATTGACTTGCTCGTCCCAGGTGACGTAACTGGAGCGGGTGGTTTTGCCTCGATATAAGCGCGGTACACCCACGACTAAAAACCAATCGGGGCGCTTGTACCAGCCCATATTGTTCGGGTCGTAGTAGAGGTTTAGGTCGAAGGCGCAGAAAATCTCGCTGGCAGCGTAGTCTTGAAGACTTAGCGTTTCTGCCAGTAGTTGGGGTTGGATTCCATGAAATTCGTCGGGCAAACCGGGCTCCAGAGGGTCGTCGCTAGGAAGGTCATGCATGGTCGGTAAAGAACCCATACAAGGCAGCGGGGTAGGGGTGATGGGTTGGTTCATGGGCGAACGGCTCCTAGGCTGCAATACCGCGATTCTAGCATTAGGCAAAATCCCCCGCGATCGGGTGGCTGGAACGTACCAGTAGCCTAATCACGGGGGATTCAGAAAGTTTCAGTAATAGGCGCGATAATGGGCGCGATCGGTCTTTAGGGGAGGTCAGTACTGCCCATGAGGTAGCGATCGCATTCGCGGGCAGCCCCTCGACCTTCGTTGAAGGCCCAGACGACTAGGCTTTGGCCCCGGCGGCAGTCACCTGCGGCGAAGACTCCGGGGATGCTGGTGGTGTATTGACCGTAGTCGGCTTTGACGTTGCTGCGGCCATCCCGTTCTAACCCCAGCGCATCCAGGAGCGGTTGCTCGGGGCCGAGGAAGCCCATGGCTAGCAGAACGAGTTGGGCGGGTAGCACTTTTTCGGTGCCGGGAATGGGTTTGGGAATGAATTGGCCTTGGTCGTTCTTCGTCCATTCCACTTGAACCGTGTGGACGGCTTTGACTTGGCCGTTGTCATCTCCTTCAAAGTGGGTGGCGGTGGTGGTGTAGACCCGAGGATCGTCGCCGTAAACAGCCGCCGCTTCTTCTTGGCCGTAGTCCATTTTGTAGACCTTGGGCCATTCCGGCCAGGGATTGTTAGCAGCCCGCTCCGATGGAGGTTTGGGCATGATTTCTAGCTGCACGAGGCTGTTGCATCCTTGGCGTAGCGAGGTGCCGACGCAGTCGGTTCCGGTGTCACCGCCACCGATAATGACGACATCTTTGCCAGCGGCGGAAATGTAATCGTTACCCGGTTGGCCATCGAGAAGGGCTTGGGTGTTGGCGGTGAGGAATTCCATTGCAAAGTGGATACCCTGCAACTCACGGCCTGGAATCGGCAGATCGCGGGGCTTGGTGGCTCCGGTGCAGAGGATGGTGGCATCAAATTCGCTCAGGAGGTTTTCGGCGGGGAAGTCTTTGCCGACTTCGGTATTGCAGATGAATTTGACGCCTTCGGCTTCCAGAATATTCAGCCGACGCAGCACAACCTGTTCCTTATCCAGCTTCATGTTGGGGATGCCATACATGAGCAAGCCACCGGGCCGATCGGCGCGTTCAAAGACCGTCACTTCATGACCCGCCAGGTTGAGTTGGGCGGCAGCACAGAGTCCGGCGGGGCCAGACCCAATGACGGCCACCCGTTTTCCGGTGCGTTTGCTGGGGGGATGGGGGGTAATCCAGCCCTCTTCCCAACCCTTTTCGGCGATGGAAAATTCAATGTTTTTGATCGTCACCGGGGGGTTGTTGAGGCCGAGGACACAGGAGCCTTCGCAGGGGGCGGGACAGACGCGGCCCGTGAACTCGGGGAAGTTGTTGGTTTTGTGCAGGCGATCGAGGGCTTCTTGCCAGAGACCGCGATAGACCAGGTCATTCCATTCGGGAATTAGGTTGTTAATCGGGCAGCCGCTGGCCATGCCGCTGATGATGGTGCCCGTGTGGCAGAAGGGGATGCCGCAGTCCATACAGCGGGCACCCTGGGTGCGGAGGTTTTCCTCGGGCATTTCGAGGTGGAACTCATCCCAGTTGCGGAGACGATCGATCGGGGCAACTTCTGCGGGAATTTC
Organism: Alkalinema sp. FACHB-956; assembly: GCF_014697025.1. Lineage (NCBI taxonomy): Bacteria > Bacillati > Cyanobacteriota > Cyanophyceae > Leptolyngbyales > Leptolyngbyaceae > Alkalinema > Alkalinema sp. FACHB-956. Next base: position 530,735 of record NZ_JACJRC010000001.1, read on the forward strand.
GCGGAGGAATTCAATAAAGCCGGTTGGTTTTCCCATGGTTGATGTTTCGTAGATCGGTAAGGGCGGAGGGGAAAAGAGAGGGGCGAGATCGGGCTAACATGCCGCTTAACTGGCGCTTAACTGCCACCAATGCGGGCCACATCGCGGGCGTTGGCTTCGAAGGCAGCGGCGAGGGCTTCGTCCCCGGTGAGTCCATCGGCCATGGCAGCGGCGATCGCTTGCAGGACGCGCTTGTAGTCCTTGGGCATGACTTTGATGAATTTGGGCAGGTTGTCCGACCAGTGGGCTAAAACCTCAGCGGCTTTTTGGCTCTGGGTGTAGTGGACATGGCGCTGGAGCATCTGCTGGAGGTCGTTGATTTCCTCCGGATCTTCCAGTTGTTCCAAGCCGACCATTTGGGTGTTGCAGCGGGTGGCAAAGTCCCCGGCTTCGTCCAGGATGTAGGCCACCCCACCACTCATCCCGGCGGCGAAGTTGCGTCCGGTACTGCCCAGGATGACGACCTTGCCGCCCGTCATGTATTCGCAGCCATGGTCGCCGACGGCTTCCACCACGGCATTGACCCCGGAATTCCGGACACAGAAGCGCTCGCCTGCCATGCCGCAAATGTAGGCTTCACCGCTGGTGGCTCCGTAGAAGGCCACATTCCCCGTAATGATGTTCTCAGCGGGCACAAAGCTAGAGCCAGCGGGGGGATAGAGGATGATTTTGCCACCGCTCAGTCCTTTGCCGAGGTAGTCGTTGGCATCCCCTTCCAGTTCTAGGGTGACGCCCTTGGGCACGAAGGCTCCGAAGCTCTGCCCCGCGCTGCCTTGGAAGTGCAGATGAACGGTGTCTTCCGGGAGACCTTCCCAGTGGCGTTTGGTGATTTCGTGGCCGAGGATGGTCCCGACAACGCGGTTGGTGTTTTTGATGGGCAGGGTGGCTTTGACGGGTTTGCCCTCCTCGATCGCGGGTTTGCACAGATCCAGCAGGACAGTGAGATCCAGGCATTTGGCGAGGCCGTGATCCTGGGGAATTTGGCAGTAGCGACCCACGTCTTCGCCGACCTGGGGCTGATAGAGGATCTTGGAGAAGTCCAGTCCCTTGGCTTTCCAATGGTCGATCGCCTGTTTAGGCTCCAGGACATCGGTGCGCCCGATCATTTCGTTAAGGCTGCGGAAGCCGAGTTGGGCCATGAGTTCCCGCACTTCCTGGGCGACGAAGCGCATGAAATTAACGGTATGGGCCGGATCGCCGGTGAAATGCTGCCGCAGTTGGGGGTCTTGGGTGGCGACGCCGACGGGGCAGGTGTTGAGGTGGCAAACCCGCATCATGATGCAGCCGAGGGTGACCAGGGGCGCAGTGGCAAAGCCAAATTCCTCAGCACCCAGTAGCGCCGCAATCACGACATCCCGCCCGGTTTTCATTTGGCCGTCGGTTTCCACAACGATGCGCGATCGCAGGTTGTTGAGCACCAGGGTTTGGTGGGTTTCGGCCAAGCCCAATTCCCAGGGCAACCCGGCGTGTTTGATCGAGGTTTGGGGGGAGGCTCCGGTGCCACCGTCGTAGCCGGAGATGAGGACGACATCGGCGTGGGCCTTGGAGACGCCAGCGGCGATCGTGCCGACGCCCACTTCGGAGACGAGTTTGACGCTGATGCGGGCTTCCCGGTTGGCATTTTTCAAATCATGGATCAGTTCCGCCAAATCTTCGATCGAGTAGATGTCGTGGTGGGGCGGGGGAGAAATGAGGCCGACGCCGGGGGTGGAGTGGCGCACCTTGGCAATCCAGGGATAGACCTTTTTGCCGGGAAGCTGGCCGCCTTCACCGGGCTTGGCTCCCTGGGCCATTTTGATTTGGATTTCCCGAGCCTGGGAGAGGTAGAGGCTGGTGACGCCAAAGCGACCGGAGGCCACTTGTTTGATGGCGCTGTTCTTGGAATCGCCCTGCTCGTTCGTCCAAGTGTAGCGATCGGGATCTTCGCCGCCTTCCCCGGTGTTGGATTTGCCGCCGATGCGATTCATGGCGATCGCTAGGGCTTCGTGGGCTTCCTTGGAGATGGAGCCGTAGCTCATGGCCCCGGTTTTGAAGCGCTGCATGATGGCTTCGATCTGTTCCACTTCCTCCAGGGGCACGGGCGGGCGGGGTTTGAATTGCAGTAGGCCGCGCAGGGTGAAGAACTTCTGGTTCTGCTCGTTGACCAGGGCCGCGTACTGCTTAAACAGGTCATAATTGCCTTCCCGCACGGCCTTTTGCAGGGTGTGGATCGTCTGGGGACTGAACAGATGGGCTTCCCCATCTTTGCGCCACTGGTATTCGCCGCCGACATCCAGGGTGGGGGCGTTGGCGGGGCGATCGGGGAAGGCGTTGTGATGGCGCAGGAGGGCTTCTTCGGTGAGAACCTCAATGCCAACCCCTTCAATGCGGGAGGCTGTCCAAGTGAAGTAGCGATCGATGACGGCTTGGTTAAGGCCGATCGCTTCAAAGATTTGCGCCCCGCGATAGCTTTGGATGGTGGAAATGCCAATTTTGGAGGCGACTTTGATGACGCCCTTGGTGGCCGCTTTGATGTAGTTCTTGCAGGCGGTGGCGTAGTCCACGTTCACCAGCAAGCCTTCATTGATGAGCTCTTGAATCGTTTCAAAGGCCAGGTAGGGGTTGATACCGCCGCAACCGTAGCCAATCAGCAGGGCGTAGTGGTGCACTTCGCGGGGTTCCCCGGACTCCAGGACGATGCCGACGCGGGTGCGGGTGCCCTGGCGAATCAGGTGGTGGTGTAGTCCAGCGACGGCGAGGAGGGCGGGAATGGGTGCTTGGCTGGCGCTGATGTCCCGATCGCTCAAAATCAGGATATTCACCCCCTCGGCGATCGCGGCATCGGCCTGGGCAAAGATTTGATTGAGGACAGCTTCTAGGCCCGCTGTGCCCTGGGTGGGATCGAAGAGGATCGGCAGGGTGAGGGACTTGAAATTGTCGTTGGAGAGGTGTTTGAGCTTAGCTAGTTCAATGTCGCTCAGAATCGGCGTTTTGAGCTTGATCAGGTTGCAGCTTTCCGGCTCGGGTTTGAGCAGGTTGCGTTCGGAGCCGATCGTGGTTTCAGCGGAGGTGATAATTTCTTCCCGGATGGAGTCGATCGGGGGATTGGTCACCTGGGCGAACAGTTGCTGGAAGTAGTCGTAGAGCAGTTTGGGCTGGTCGGACAGCACCGACAGCGGGGTATCCGATCCCATTGCGCCTACGGCTTCCACGCCATCACGGGCCATGGGAACCAGCAGCATCCGTACCTGTTCAAAGGTGTAGCCAAAGGCCATTTGCCGTTGGGTTAACGGTAGTGTTTCTGCTAAGGATGGCTGGGCGGGTTCTGGTTGCGTTGTGAGATCCACTAAATACTGATTTAACCATTCCCGGTAGGGCTGGGCATTGACGATTTCGTTTTTGATTTCTTCATCGGCAATGATGCGGCCTTGGTTCATGTCTACGAGGAACATGCGACCGGGTTGTAGACGGCCTTTGTGGGCGACGCGCTCCGGCTCGATCGGGAGAACGCCTGCCTCCGATGCCATGATGACGAGGTCGTCTTTGGTGACGTAGTAGCGGGAGGGGCGCAGACCGTTGCGATCGAGGACGGCTCCCATGACGCTGCCATCGGTAAAGGCGATCGAGGCGGGGCCATCCCAGGGCTCCATCAAGCAGGCGTGGTATTCGTAAAAGGCTTTCTTGGCGTCGTCCATGGACTCGTGGGCGGCCCAGGGTTCCGGAATCATCATCATGACGGCGTGGGGCAGGGATCGACCAGACAGCACCATCAGTTCAAGGGCATTGTCGAAGATGAGGGAGTCGCTGCCGTCGATGTTGATGACGGGGTGGGCTTTTTGCAGATCGTTGCCGAAGTGCTCTGAGGCAAAGAGGGATTGGCGGGCGTGCATCCAGTTGATGTTGCCGCGCAGGGTGTTGATTTCGCCATTGTGGGCGATGTAGCGGTAGGGGTGCGATCGCTCCCAACTGGGGAAGGTGTTGGTGCTGAAGCGGGAGTGGACGAGACCCAGGGCGCTGGTGAAGTCGGGATCGTGGAGGTCGGGGTAGTAGCTGCCGACTTGATCCGGCAGGAGCATCCCTTTGTAGACGAGGGTGCGGCAGGAGAGGCTGGCGGGATACCAGCAGGGGTCGATGCCGGTGGCGCGAATGGCGTTGTGGGCACGTTTGCGGATGATGTAGAGTTTGCGCTCGAAGGCGAGTTCGTCGGCTAGATCGGCGGCCCGCTGGATGAACACCTGCTGCATGAAGGGTTCGCTGGCCTTGGCGGTGTCTCCGAGGGCACTGTTGTCGGTGGGGACATCGCGCCAGCCGAGGACGGTTTGGCCTTCTTCTTGAACGATTTGTTCAAAGGCTTGGCGTCCGGCGGCCCGTTGGACGGGATCGGGGGAGCCATAGATCATGCCGACGCCGTACTGACCGGGGTCAGGTAGGGCGATCTGGGTGGCGCTGGCGACTTTGTGCAGGAAGGTATGGGGGATCTGGGTGAGGATGCCTGCACCGTCGCCGGTGTTGATTTCGGCACCGCACGCGCCGCGATGCTCCAGGTTTACCAGAATGGTCAATGCCTGTTGGACGATGTCGTGCGATCGCTGGCCTTTCATATGCACGACGAACCCAACGCCGCAGGCATCGTGTTCAAATTGGGGATCGTAGAGTCCTTGTTTGCGTAGGATGGAATGATTCATTATTGATGCCCTAGCGGATAAAAATTAGGGTCATCTAGAGGCAGGGAACTCTTAACTCTAGGTAACCTGGGTTTGCTAATCTGGATTTTCTAATAAAGACGGCTTGGAGTGTCAAGTTTTAAGAAAGTTCTCAGATCTGTTATGTGATCCAACAAGTTTTATTTCGAACCTGTGGGGTTCAAAAATGCTGAATGATTTGGGGAGATTTTAGGGGGGATTTGGGGAGATTTTGGGGAGGACGGGATGGGCTGCTGGGGATAGGCCAAGCGCTGGAAATGCTTTAATTTAGCGCGATCGGGAAGATATTTCTGTAGGTAATTTTTCATTTTTTAGCTGTTTTTTGAGGAGAAAAGGCGATCGGTTGGGGTGTTTTTGGGGGGTGTCAAACCTGCGATCGATTTTTCTCTATAGCGAATCAATTAAGGTGGGGTTGCTTGATGCGACCTGCAATTATCAAGAAATGCTGAATTAGGGGACTTTGAGTTAGGAAATTTTGGCGAAAGGGCGTTGAAAATTGCCAACAATTGAGGTGCAGAGGTGGATGGTGTGGAGCGATACAATCGAGCGATCGGGTCGGAGATCGGACGGTTAATTTGAGAAGAATTTGTGGTCTACGGTTGACAGATTTCTGGTCTTGTTAGTAGGGTGGTTCTTCAAGGCGGTGCCATGGACATCCTTCTTTGAGGAAATGGGTTGGCATGAAGCATGGGGCCGCTGGGATCCTGAAAATTTAGGGCACTACCCTTTGTTGTTGCACCAACTCAGGGTAGCTATTCCCCCGCGCTGTGCAAGCAGCAAGGAGGCTTGATGAGGATTTTAGCATCTGACCGAGCCACTCTTGTTTGTGATGTCAAACGGGGTGGCTCTAAATTTTTGGGCTTTCTTCCAATGCACAACAGGAGAAGCTCAGTTATGGCGAAAGGTTCTAGCGATCGGGGCGATCGTTCGGTTAAACGTGAGTGTCAACGCTTACAGATTCACTTAATTGGTCACAAGGAGTTCGTGCAGGATACGATTAATCAATTCCATGCGCATCGGATTGCGGACAGGATTCATTGGAGTCAGCCAGTGAAGATTGTGCATTCTGATGGGCAATACATCAGCATCTTGAGTCGCGAACGTCAGCGGTAATGGTTGTAAGCGATCGTGAGTTTTTTGCAGCTCGCGATCGCTCAGTACAATGATGAGGATGTACGGATTGTAGTTCAAACGCTTCCCCATTGGGAAAACCCTACGTTACTATTGGAGCTAGAAGCCATCATTCTGAGAGCTACTGAACCCCCCTACAATGTTCAAATTCCTATGGAGAGGTAGTCATGCAAGCGAAACTTGAAGAGCGATTATCTCCCGCTGATGCTGAAGTGATTTTGGGGCGTTTACCGGAACGGATACGGACTGCTCTAATAATCCGTGCGGCAGAAATTGAATATCCCATCGAAGCTGTGGTGGAGATGGCGATCGCGAGTTTTTTGGATGAGGATGCCTTGGGTTTTGTGGATTGCAAACCCGATCGAGGACAGTAATCTTAAAAGCTGAAAGCAGCGATTCAGGCCGAGGGAAACGATTGGAGATAGAAGCAACGATGGAGTTGTATCAGGAGGTTGCCTTGACTCGCGATTTCCCAGAGTATGGCTTGAGAGCTGGAGATGTCGCGACGCTGGTTGATTTTATTCCTCATCCCAGTGGTGGTGAAGAGGGTTGTGTCTTGGAAATTTTTAACGCGATCGGTGAGTCTTTAGCAGTGATTGCTGTTCCCCTCTCCGGAGTAGAAAGTTTGCGTTCAGATGAAATTTTAACGGTTCGCTCTTTAGCCAAGGCCAGTTGAGGTGAGGTAGAGAATGTCGATCGGAGGAAGTGATATCACATAACCCCATGGGGCCGGTCGATCGTGTGAAGTCTCTTCGTTTTCAGTCTAAGATTGTGTCAAGGTCAAGAACAGAATGCCAATATCTTAAATTGTGAACTACAGAAACTACATTACGATCGAACCCGATAAACGCGGTGGGAAGCCTTGTGTACGTGGCTTGCGTATTACGGTTTATGAAGTGCTTGAGTATCTAGCTTCCGAGATGACTGAAGCAGAAATTCTCGATGATTTTCCTGATCTAACCCGGGAAGATTTAAAAGCCTGCATTGCTTATGCGGCCGATCGTGAACGGCGATTTATGACCGCTCCATTATCCGCATGATGTTACTTTTTGACGAAAATTTATCACCCCAGCTGTCACACTACATTGGGGTTCCCCATTACTTGACAGGGGTCTTTCTGGTAACTACGATGTAATTACACTCTTGCTATTTCGGGTATCTGGGTATGGGCACCGTTATCAAGACTCGCATCGTTAAAATTGGTAACTCCCAAGGTGTTCGGATTCCTAAACTCCTTTTGGAGCAAAGTGGTATTCAGGAAGAAGTTGAGATTGAAGTGCAGGGTAATTGTTTGACGATTCGCACGGCACAACCTCGGCGTGCCGGATGGGATGAAGCTTTTACGGCAATGGCTACGAATCAGGATGATGTCCTGTTGGATGAGGTTAGTCCTACTGATTGGGATCAGGCAGAATGGGAATGGTAGTGAAGCGTTTCGATGTTTTTCTGGTCAACTTAGATCCTACGGTTGGTCGTGAAATTCAGAAAACGCGACCCTGTGTTGTGATCTCGCCGAATGAGATGAACCGTTCTATTGCGACGGTGATCATTGCTCCCATGACTACCCAAGGAAATTCCTACCCCACTCGGATTCCTTGCCAGTTTCAAGGCAAGCGTGGGCAAATTGTTGTGGATCAGATCCGCACAGTCGATAAAAATCGTTTGGTCAAAAAGTTGGGTTGCATCAGCCAAGATGAGCAAAAAATGTTGCTTGCTACCCTGGCTGAGATGTTTGCTGAATAGGTGTCTGACCAAGCTGATAGGAGAAACGGTTGCATAAGTGATCGATCGCCTGGGGTAGGTAGGCTGGATTCTGTTTCATCAAGAGTGACGTTTGCAAGGTCTTTTCGAAATGTCATTAAAACCATTCCATCTCTTTTCGGTTCTGGTCGCGATTTCTGTTGCTGCGCTCGTTCCTTCGCGGGTTCGGGCTGAGGGAAGCTGTCCGCCGGGGTTCTTTCCGATCGGGGGTGGAAGTGGGGGATGGGTTGGCTGTGCTCCGATGGATGGGGGTGTTGGGGGTGGGGGAAGCAACAATCGGCCAGCGCCACCTCCGATGGCTGATAATGGCGTCAGGTTGCCTGGGCTGTCTACCTATGATCCTAAAAAATGGCTGGATTTCTTTGAACACCTGCGTCAGTCGTCGCTCAAAAGCCATAGAGAAGCCCTCGTTAAGCGACATGGTGAAGCTGCGGGTAAGACGTTTGACCAGCTTTCTGAAGGAACTTGGACGGTGGGGCGTTCTCCGGCGGGACAGCCTACCCTTGCCTGTGCGGCATCGTTTTGGACACTGAATGGTGGGGTCATCCTGATGGATTGGAAGGGTGAACAGTCTGGAACGGCGATGATGTTCTTTGCTAAGCAGGTGCCGCACGATAAGAAAGGGGTGAAGCGGCTGCGGGTGGATTTGGTGCAGTCCGGTGAGACGCAAAATGTAGAGGTTTTGGCATCGCGGTTTCCAATGATTCCTAGTATGGGGATGATGTTTTTTAAGGTTCCGTCGAGTGAGGCGTTGCTTGGCGCGATCGAGGACACTCAGGATTTTGCGGTTCATCTGGAGGGTCGGGAACTCTTCTCAGGGGCATGGCATAGTGCGAATTCTATGCGTAAAGATCTGACTGAATGTGTCGAGCAAATTGCCCGTGAAACTTCTCAACCTAGGCCAACGGAGAAGGTCGATCGGTAATGCGTTTGATGGTGATTTTTGAAGGTGATTTCTGCCCGTGATTTTTGAGCGTTATGGGTCTGGATTGGTGCTGATTATTTTTGCGGCGGATGGGGGTTTCTGTGTTAGAAATTGAGGGTGGTTTGGGGGCTGGAGTCGGCCCAAAATTTCGTTCAAATTTGAGGGGTAGATTAGTCCAGATGGGGGTTAAATGGAATAGAAATGAGGGGACGATCGCGGGCTTGTTGTTCGGTCGATCGCGCTAGGCTGGGGTGAGAGGTTACTGGTCTGGGTGGGGGATTTCGATCGGACTAGGCTGGGTAAGGGTCGAGAGATCGGGGGTGAAATGGGTCGAATTGAGGGCTGAAAATTTAGTCCAATTTTAGTCCAGAGTCTAAAGCAGTCCTTTGAGCGAACGCATAAAAACCTTTCTAGTCAAGAGTTTTAAGAGATTAGAGAGATTTTGAGCGCCTGCGATGACCGCAGAAGTCCAAACCAACCTTCAACACCGCATACGCCCTAAACCTCAAACGGATCCATCAGGGATTCCCTGGCTTCACCCAGTCCACTCCATAGCCTACCCCAGCAGTCCTCAGCCCAAATTTCCTTCAGCAAACCCCGGTCAAATCCGATCGCTCACACCTGTCTTCAACACGATAGTTCCTGATAGAAATGATCGATCGAGTACTGCTCAAATGGAATAGCTTATTTAACGGAAATCTCAAGCTTTTTCTCTAATTCAAACTGAAACGAATCAATTATTAGTTTTAAATGGAAAAATGTTTTGAAGGGGAGAAACTGGCCTTGGGGGATTCAATTAAACTAACTCTATAGATTGCCTCACTTCCAGCCAGCGATCGCGTAAGTTTAGGCAGCGAAAGAGCATCAGATGAAAGCAGGATTCCTTCTTGACAATATTCAAAGTTAGTTCGGGTTAAGCAGCAGGTTGTCAATCTGGAGAGCAGGCGTTGGAGGTGTTGAGAATAGACAATCAATTCACAAATGACGTTGACGAAACAATTGATGGGACTATGATGGGATGGCGAGAATGCTCAATTTGAGAGATATTCTTGAGTGGGTCAATAATCTCTCGATAGTCGACTGTTTCCGAGGCGATAGCTCGTATAGCATGAGGCAAACTAGAGTATGACAACACTTCTAGCTTATCAATTCGCTCTTTTCTTATCCCGAACTAACCTTAGCATTGGTAATTGCTTATTTTTATAAGCTTCTCAAACACTTTCATCGAGTATAATCTGTAAAAATTGTATCGAAAGGCAAGAAACACCAGATTTATGGGCAAGAGAAAGCAACCAAGTCAGCCGAACAGTCAGGAACCACAGAAAATTTCATCTACAGAACGGGGAATTGCGCTTGGTTTAGTTTGTGTTGTCGTCATAGTATTCATTTTTGTGTTACTTTATCCAACGGCAATGGACTCTGGCAAATTGGCAATCGTTAGGTTTTTCGCTGCATTCTTATCCGGTTTGTCAGGATACTTGTTCGCAGGTGATCTAGGTTTGGAAGCAAGGCTGCCGATTAGTAAAGTAACATTGCGAGCTACAGGGGCATTCGCAGCATTTGTCATTGTATTATCTCTCTTCTTTGTTGGTCTTCCCAACCCCGATAACACTAATAAAATCAACCCTGGCAGTAGTATTAAAGCCAGGTATCTGACAACGGTTAATGATTACCCAACTTTAGCTCTTACATTGCTTAAGCCTTCAATTAATGATAAATTTATTTCAGCTGTGCTATCTGAAATCTTAGGAACTGAGAGAACTCCTGCTGTCTATACTAAGAGTCCTGCTTTTGAAAGTATAGAAAAGTTTAAGTTGGAAACTGGGAACGAAAAAACAATTCATGAGCAAAATAGGTATCAATACTTGCTTTATAAGCAAGGTAGTGAAGCTCTTAGTTCTATTAAAGCTATCGATCTTGCAAAAAAGCAACCATCAAAGCGTAATTTTCAGATGGAGATGTACAAGGGAGAAGATTCAACTTATGCATTTCACTATGCACCTGTGTCATTGCCATTACAGCAAAATGAGGAGGATAGTAAATTCACCATAATCTTAAAGCGTTTGATTAGTCAAAGTAAAAAGGATAGCTTAGTAGCTCAGTTTCCTCAACTTTCAGCTTTTTCAGAACAAGGTATTAGAGATGACTACAGTTATAAATTTAGCCCAAGCTTAAAATCAGACTGGATTGAGAAAATTATTCGAAATAATCCAAATTTTCGAGGCTTTTTTACTTTTCTATATCCTTATGCAAAGAACTTGAATGAAGTGTACCAGTTCTTATTGGGATGTAGAGAAACGAGAGATTTAATAGATAGGCTAATGCCTTCACCTTATGTCAAATTTCTAGACATAGAGAACACCAGTGAAGCAGTTGTTAGATTAGATTCTATATCTGTTCAAGAAGTTCAACGAAACCCATACGAGCTTACGACTGTTGATAATCGAGAAAAAGTTTTCCAAGTTTCTAGCCGGAAAAGCTTGTCTCTTGATATGAGCGTTGCTCCTAAGGAGCATTTATTTATTCCTGTAGAGTTTGGATTTGATACTTCTTCCCAAACTAAGAAGTTAAAATCGTTTTATGAAGTTTCTACAGATGAATACAAGAGGGATCTTAAATTAACGCAACTATATATGGCGCAACCAACATTAGAGCAAAAATATAACTCTTTATGTGGAAGAGGATTAAAATCTATAGAATCATCTATAGAGTGTTTAAAAACTCTATCCTCAAGTATGAGCTTTACTCAAAGCTTTGTAGAAAAAATAGAGTCACTAGATCGTGTGTTAGAGAGGATACCCAAACAAATTGCAGTTGGCTCCATTTGGGTAGTTGAGTCTATTTCAATTAATAATGCTAATATTAAAATTCCATCTCCAAAGCAAGAACCGCCTTTTCTGATACAAGCTGTATTCAATGAAGGAAGTTGTCCTTATCTGTTGGTCTACAATCCTGAGAAAAAGGACTGGGTAGAGTTTGGAACTATCATAACTGGTAGGAATTCAAAAAGTCTTCAAGGTTATGACGAGTTATTTATAGGTCAGCCATCAGGCGAAAATATTCGAATCAAGATAGAGGAAAGAGAGAAAGAGATTTCTTATATTGACTCCATTGCTTTAGCTTATATTGACCCATCCACTAACGATATTAGGCGGATTTATTCGACACAACCTAACCTATCCAAAGTAGATGGTCAGTATATTGTTCTTGAGCAAGGAAAGTCTTTAGAATTGTCTTTTAAAAATTTAATTCCACCTGGAACTTCAAACATCAAATTAGAGGTGAATGGTTACTATAAAGTTGTTGAGTAAAATGATTTTGTGTTATTAGAAATAGTTCAAAAAACTACAATTATGTAAGAAAAACGAACTGAGATGTTAATCTCAAAGTTACAGCAGATTACGTAACGATAAAGAGCAGATACAAAGCCTGAAGCCTTTTATGCTGTAGGCTGCATCGATTCAGTCAAGCAAAGGGCTGTATGCTGTGGAACTTGACATACCCGATTTTTTATGAAGATCGCTTACCCCTCCCCCCGATCGGAACCAACCGACAGCCCTCCGGCACCCACTGCCAAAGCGCCTTCAACTCCCTCGGTTCCGGCCTCGCCCCCAACCCCAACCGCGCCAAAACCACCCGAATAATCACCCCATTAAACTGCGGCGGAAACCGAAACTGCTCCTGGGCGTGATCCAGAAAAAACGTCTTGTAATACTTCCCCAACCGATCCTCCAGCGCCGCAATCCGCCCCAACAAAGGCTCCACCTCCCCCAACCGATCGCGGTGCCCATGCAACAGCAACTCCGCCGCATTATTAAAATGCATCCCCTCATCCTGAATCAGATGCTGCCCCACCTTTTGGAGCACAGGCCCAAAATAACCATAATATTCCCGCAAATCCCGGCGATAGGAATACACCGAACCCATCTCATCAAACATCATCGTCACCAGGATCGTAAATTCATCCTGCAACACCATTACGATCGGTTCAATCTCATGTACCCGATCGTGAAACTGTCGATCCATCGCCCCATAACTGACCCCAGACAACCCATGGTAAACCCGACGTAACGCTTCGTAATGCTTCGTTTCATCGTTTAACCAGAGTGCCAGCATCCCCAGAAATTCTGACGAAAACTCCGATCGACGCACCATCAAATAATCGTACAAAACCCCTGCATCCGCTTCCGAAAACACATCCCGCCCCAGCAGCCGACAAAAATTCTCCAAAACCCCCGGCGGTGCAGTCCGCAAATACGAGTCCGGCACCTGGTAATCACGGGGCAACACCTGATCTAGATCCCATTGATTTTGGCTAATTTTGCAATCTGCATATTGCCCTATGCTCATAGTGGTAATCCCGGTGGTAATCCCAAATTGAGTTGTAATCGCCCCCCTAGGGAATGTATAACCCTGCATCCGAAACAATATGCGGAATAATCAAACAATGCCGCCCCGTAATCCGTGACGTATCTCCCCGAATCACAATACCCGCCGCCGCCCCATCGATCGCCCAACTGCCCACCACATAGTAATAGCCAAACGCCTGCGGCAATTCAACATATTCCTGAATAATAAACCCCTCCCGGCCATACCCCAGACTGGGCCGCGACTCCAACGCCCCACCCCCCGTCTCGATCGAAATACCCACCCCTTCCATGCCCAGCAACGGCTTCTTCACAGACATCCCCATCAACAAACGGGTCGCCTCCACCGATACATCATCCTCAAAATACGTCGGCAGCAAATACCGTCGATCGGGCGAATCCTTAAAACACTCCCACAGCAACGCCAAGGCACCCTTATTCGACAAAACCTGCTTCCACAGCGGCTCAATCACCTTGACCTCCGCCGTTGCCAACTGCCGCACCAACGCCTCCGTCACCCCCAGATTAGCCACATCACTTTGAATATCCGACCAATCGTAAATCTTCCAGAGCACCGGAATTCGCTGATTCACCGCATCAATAAAATAGCCCTCCTCATCCAGACCCAGCCCCCGCTGCACCTCATTGCCCTGCTCATCCCGCAACCCACGCAAATAGAGAATCTGCACATAGATATTTGGATCAACCTCATCGTGCAGAATCTGAATCAACTGCATCGCCATTTCCGCATCTTCTTCCAGATTTTCATCCACCAGAAACGTGATGCCCGTTTTCCTCAGATCATAGTCCTCTGCAATCCGTCGCCATTGTCCCGCCACATGTTCCCAAAAATCATTAAACTGATTCGCATCACTGGGTAAGGGATAATCACTATGTTGGTAATTGCGTTGATAATCCACATACCAATTCCATTGATACACCGTCTCCGCACCCAACAGCGGCGTCTCCCCATTAATTTCCAGTAACTTGATCTGGCCCTCCTCCGTCACCGCCAAATCAAACCGCGTCAACAACGACAAATCCTCCACCGGATCGCACCGATCCCAACTGTCTTTAATTACCTGCCAGTAGGGAGCCGGAATGCGCAACCGCTCTAACCGTCGATCGACCGCACCATAGACCTCATCCGTGAAAAACCAGTCCAGAAACGTCACACACATTTCCCACAGCCGTTCCGTCGCCACCGCGATCGCCGTTTCTTCCGTGGTGTGAAACTGCATCGCAAAGGGTTCCGGCAACGCTTCAACCCAATATTTCTGCGCCGCATCACTCAGCACATCCGCCTGGTAAGCGTGTTCCCGGATATGGTTTTGCCAGCCCGATCGTCGAGCCACCCGAATTGCCTTCACCTACTTACCTCCCCGCCCCGTACTCTTATAACTAGAACCAAACCCCGATTGACTTCTGCCCGTAATCGTCCCCTTGGCCGCCGTACCCGCAGGCCGACTCGGAGCCGCAAAGCCCGTGTGGGCAGGAACCATCACCGATCCAGATGATGTGCGGGAGACCGGATCTCCATTGGGTGTCACCACTTCCCCTGGATTGAGCCCGCTATAGACCGTGTGGGGCGGATAAAACCGCGACCCCGACCCGGTATTGACCGGACTTTCACTGGGTGAATTCGGATTCCCTTCGGGATAGATATAAGCCCCCCCAAAGCGGGGACGATAGCCCCCATGACTGGAACTAGACTGGGTTCCGTCAGAATAGGGTTCACACTGCACACCCTCCGCTTGGCAATCGGTCAGACTCTTATAGACCGGAGCATGCCGATCGTGCTCGGCTCGGGCCGCCCGCATCTGCCCTTCACAATCCTCCGGTTTCAGCGCTGGGGGTTTCAACGGGGGGTGCACTTGGGGGGAAGGGGTTCCCGCCGCAGTCGGCTGAGCCTGCGCTGCCTTCAGTCGAGCGGCATAGAGATCCTGCTGGCGTTTCGCATCCACCTCACACTGCGCCTTATTTTCATAGAACAGCGCCGGAACCATCGGAGCCGCCGCCTCATCGCCAGCGTCATTACACCCCGCCACCAACTGCGCCGCAATAAAGGCAGAAATCGCTAAATACGTCTGAATTTGCTGCCGCCGAATCGATCGTAATTGCGGCGAGGCTTGGGATTGCGATCGAGGAGATTGAGAATTTTGGGAATTTTGCGCATTCATAATGGGCCTGAGCCATCAGCAAATTGTTTATACCTATGCACCCGCCACAGCCTATGCACTCCCCGATGTCCCCTAACCGATGAGATCCCCCCTACCCCCCCTTAAAAAGGGGGGAACCGGAAATTTGCAGCAAACTAATAATATGAGTCGAAAAGATGAGCATTCATTCAAAGTCCCCCTTTTTAAGGGGGATTTAGGGGGATCTGCGGGATTTAGGGGGATCTGCGGGGGATCTACGGAATTTAGGGGAATCGATCGATCCTCAGCAAGCGCATTTCAGCAAGATATTGCTAGTATATCCACGCTAATTCAGCCACCGCCAAGATCCCCACCCGCCTTTATTCACCATTCTTCACATCTCACGGCTGCCCCGCCTGCGGCCTCACATCCCCGCCAGCACCCGCCGCACATGATAGGTCGGAAACGTGCCATAGCGCTTGGCCCAAGGCATTTGCCCCACATAATCGCAGGTGAACTGGCGCAAATCCTCCGAAGCGGCGATCGCGGCGAAGGCTTGACTGGCGTAGACCTTGCCCGGTGGCGTAATCGGTTCAATCCGGGCTGTATGGCTGACGTGCATTCCCACGTAATTCAACTGCCCTGTAATCGGGTCTACCGTGCGTTCTACTGGCCCTGCGTGCAGCGCAATCCGCAAGTTGAGGCCAGCGGGTAAACCCTTGGTAGACCAGTCGATCGATTGCACCAGATCACACAGTGCCAAGGCAAATTCTCCCGCCTGTTGCACGAGGGGAAAAACAAAATACAATGCATCACCCCAGGTATTTTTCATCAGGATGGGATATTGTTCCGTCAACGCTGCAATTTCACCCCAGAAATGCTGGGCGAATGGCCCGTGCTGGTTTTCTTCCAAATGGCTGAAGTTCACCACGTCGGCAAACAGTAGCGCTCGAATTTCGCGGCTGGAAATGTCGCAGGTGGCGAGGGCGGGATTGCTGGCGAGGGAGCTGGCGAGGGGACTGGCTGGGGGGCTGGCGGAATGGCCGATCGCGTTCATTAAAGGGGGATCGATCGCATTCCCGAAAGCGGCTGAAGCGGCTGTCTGGCCGTTTTGTAAAGCGGTGTCCAAGGATAGGGCCGATCGCGCCTGGTGTTCCCGCAAAATCGCTGCCAGATCGATCACCTCTACATGATCCGTCCAGCGTCGCCAATTGGCTACGGTGCTGGCGGTGCCCCCTGGCCCATCCCCCGGTTTGCCGTCCCACACCGCCAAGGGGATTAACTCCGTTCCCAACTGATCGGCCCGAATTTTGGCTAAGCCGTAGAGCAAGCGATGGGAATATTCATAGACCACGTCGTTTTCTTCCAACTTGTTACCCGACGCGATCACCACCTCCGTCGCATCCTGCATTAACCGATCGAAGCGATCGCCCCAGTTTGCCCCCGGAATCAGATCCACGGAATCCTGAATAAATTGCTCGCGGTTGCAGGGTAAAACGATGTGCAATTCCCCCTTGAGTTCCCGCATCGCCTCCAGGAACAAAATATCTGCGCCACAGGCCGCAGGCGCATAGCCCAACTGCACTTCCATCTTTTGCAAGCGTTCCAGAATCGCTCGATAGACGGTTCCTTCTAAGGCGGCTGGAAAGCGAGGTTGGGGCCGATCGGGCCGATCGAGCATGTGGCCGCAAAACACGACGACCTTGGGAATTTGGAACCAGTGCTTGACCCGATCGGTGTCTAATCCCAAGACTTCTGCCAATAGCACCGCGTTGCGCCGACTGGAACTCAAGTCGCCAAAGCGTCCCTGGCCGATCGCGGCGGCCTGCCCGTAGAAATCCTCGGCTTCGGCGCAATTGCCCAAAATCAGCGCGGCTTCGCCCAAGGTGGCCAACCGCCAGTAGTCTTCGCCCCGGCCTAGCACGGGTGCGGTCAATTGTTCTAAGCAGCGCGATCGCACCCGTTGCGCCAGGGTTTGCGCTTGGGTCAGATCGCCTTTGACCAAGGCCAAGGTGGCGGCATTAATGCCTGTCCAGACGCTGCCATTCTGCTGGTAGGCTTGCTGGTAGCGCTGTAGGGCTAGCTCTAACTGCATGGCGGCGATCGCGGGATCGGTGGCCTGTTGCCAGAGGTCTTTGTGGGTACGGGCTAGGAGGCCGATCGTTTCTTCGTCTTGCTGACCGGCTTCGACTAACTGCACGAGTAACTGATTCGCCGTGACGGTGCTGCCGCTGCGGGCGAGGGCGAGGGCGAGTAATTGCTGCAAGCGCAGGTCTTGGGGCCAGTAGCGTAAGCCTTCGGCGAGGGCGTCGTAGGCCATCAGGGGTTCGCCCAGTTGCAGGAGGGCATCGCCGAAGGTGCGGTAGATGTCGGAGCTACGGGGCTGGATGCGAATGATTTCCCGTCGCAGATCGAGGAGGGAGCTGAGGTTGAGTTCTGCCGATCGGGTGAGTCCTTGCACCATGACGGCGAGGTCTTGGTCTTCTAGGAAGAGGCTGGGGGGGCTGGTGGGATCCCGCACTTCCACGCGGTAGCCTAGGGATAGTAGGGCTTTTAAGGTTTCGGAGACGGTGACTCGCCGACTGTGTTGTTCCCGATCGGGCAGGTCGTTGTAGTTGACTAGGTAGGGGTGGTACCGCTGGGTTAGGTCGTACTGTGGCCCATAGCGCCAGCCATCGTCTAGCCGTTGCTGTACCCAAACGTCATGGCTATTGCGCGCCAAAATTTCCGCTAACTTCAAATACTCTGCCGTTAGCGTAATGTGTGCAGTTTCGATCGGGTGGGGTTGGTACTGCAAAATAGAACTCGCTACGGTGAACAGGACTCAGATCAATTAAGTTATTTAAACCAACATATGGTGTTTAGATGAATGTGCCTTCTAGGAACCAGCGATTTGCGTCTTGACTTGCTTCATATAAGCAAGACTTTGCTCAGAGGTAACTGTACTCAAGTTATTTTCCCCTAAAACTTCTTTAAAAATTTGATTAGCACCACTCATGTGAGAAATAGCTTTATCTAGCTGCTTCATATAAAAATACAACAAAGACAAATCGTTCAAGGTTCTTGCTGTATCAATATGTGTACAACCTAATTTAGTTGTGCGTATTTCTAAGGCTTCCAAGTAGAGTCTTTCTGCCCTAATATGATTGCCTAATTCTCTATATACCCCTGCTAAATTATTCAAAATTGCTGCTGTAAAAATATGATCATGGCCTAAAAAACTCTTTACGATTTCTAATGCTTCAGCATATAGTGACTCTGCTTTCTTATAGATTTTAGTTGATTTATAAAGCGTTCCTAAATTATTCAGATTTTTTGCTATTGTTAATCTATCCTTTGGCCGTTCAACCTTATTTGTTTCGAGCACAAATTGAAATAGTTTTTCTGCCTCCTCATAATTTCTCAGAAGATGATATACATCTGCCAGGTTGCTAATTGCTATTGTGGTGTCAGCATGTGTTCTTCCATAAATCTCCTCAAAAGTTTTAACAACTTGTAAAAGAGAAGTCTCGGCATCATGATATTGTCCTAAAGTTCGCTGTAGCACTGCTAAGTTATTGAGTCCTTTTGCAACATTAATGCTATTTTCACCTGAGCTTAACTTCCAGATATTAATAGCCTTGTGATATAAACGTGTAGCTTTTTTATAATCTCCAGTCCTGTAATGTACAACACCTAAATTGTTTAATGCATCAGCAGTTACTGAATGATGTGAGCCAAAATGAGATTCGCTAAACTTTAGAAATTCTTTGTTCCATTTTTTTGATAGTTTCCATTGATTTTGGCTTTCATAAAAATAGACTAATCCAGTAAAGATCCTCACTGAATTAGTCTGTTGTTCTAAACAACTAGTATATGTTGCGGCTTCTACAAGATGTTGTTCAATATCTTGTAGAGTTTTTTGCTGTTCTAATGTCACTTCCTGCGGAATTGTCTGAGCAATCTCAGTCATCACTCGTACAAATCGTTCTCCCAGCGTTCCATCCCGCCGCACTGCCACAAACTCCCGCACCAGCGCGTGCATCTGGTACCGCCCATCCTCCAACCGACTCAACAAACTCCGCTTCACCAATCCCCGATCGAGCACCTCCCCCACATCCTCCACCTCCGGCAAACAATCCCGCACCCAGCCCAACTCGATCGGCCCGATCGCAAACACACTCACCATCCCCAACACCAACCGCGCCCGCTCCGCCAACGGCTCCCAACTCAACGCGATCGCCGCCTCCACATTCCGCCCATAATCCATCTCCTCCGGCACCTCATCGATCGCCCGCGCCGCCAACGACTTCGCCCGCAACTCCCCCAACACCCCCGCGATCGTCCCCGTCTCCGCCAAATACCGCCCCACCAACTCGATCGCCAACGGCAACCGCCCCAACCACTCACACAACTCCCGCGCCGCCGCCAATTCCGACCCAGATCCCCCTAAATCCCCCGCAGATCCCCCTAAATCCCCCTTAAAAAGGGGGACTTTGAAAGAATTCTCAGATTCTCTCGCAATCCCATCAATTCCCTCTATTTCTCCAGTTCCCCCCTTTTGAAGGGGGGCTAGGGGGGATCCGAGGGCTAGGGGGGATCCCATCATCTGCAACAACAGATCGATCGCATCCTCGATCGCCAACACCCCCAACTCCAAACAACTCACCGGACGCCCCAACTTCACCCGCGTCGTCATCAACACCTGAAACGTCCCCGACAGCGGCAAATACCCCCTCACCTCCCCGTACTCAGCCACATCATCCAACACCAACAACTTCCGCCCCGGAAACCGCTCCTCCCACCGCGCCAGATAATGCTGCACCACCCGCGCCTCATCCCAACTCGGATCAAGCTCCTCCAACCCGATCGATCGCGCCGCATAGCCCACAATCTCCGTCGCCACCGATCGCCCCGCAACCCACCAAATCCCCCCCGGATACTCCCCCTCATACACCTTCGCATACTGCCGCGCCAACGTCGTCTTACCCACACCACCCATCCCCACCGCCGCGATCGCCACCCGATCGGCCTTCTGCAACTGATCGTGAAGCTCCACCATTTCCCGATCGCGACCCACAAAGATCGCTCCGAAAAAGTCCTGCGGATAGTAGTAAGGGGGATCTAACTTGGTCGCAGCCCCGCTCGACGACTCTGGTCAAATCTCCAATTTACCGATCGTGATTGGGTTGTAACCGCCTTGAATCAAAATGCCAATCTTTTCCGCCAACTGTGTTTGATTTACAACCGTTCCCAACTGCTGTTGCATTGCCTGAGCCGTTGCATTCACCGCAGCTTGCACTTCCGGATCACTTGCCGCAACCTGCTTCACTTCCTCAATAATTTCTGCATCAATCACCTCCGGATTCTTCGCAGCTTCCAACCGCTTCACCGTATCCGGAGACTTGCGCCGCAACACATCCAACAACCGCTTACCAGACGCGATCGCCCCTTCCCCAATCTTCTCACCAACCTTTTCCGTCGCCTTCGTTGCGATGAGCGTTACAGCGATCGTTGCCAAAGTAATGGGATCCATAGCGGCTACATCAATTGAGGAAATAGATACTTACTGTTCTACCGCAGAAAAATCCAATTTTCCGCAATTTTTTTCTTACAAAAACCGGGGTTCTTCGCAACAATCCAGTGATATCAAATTACCTCATCCCCGCAACAGATTCGATCCCCCCTACCCCCCCTTAAAAAAGGGGGAACCGGAAATATTGAGTAAATTGATGGAATTGTACTGAAATCTAAAAGATTCTCTCAAAGTCCCCCTTTTGAAGGGGGATTTAGGGGGATCTCTTACAATTTAGGGGGATCTCTCAAGATTTAAGCGACTCCACCCCTAAGCCCGATCGCGTTCCATCACACTCACATAGCGCCAACTCGAACCCGGCACCGGAACCGGCGGACTCCAACGAACTCTGTCGCTAAACCGCAGCACATACAACTGATTGATCGTCGCCTGCACATCCTGCTGCGTCCCCACCAGGTACACATGCATCGGCTTACGATCGTCCTCGATCACCCGATCGAGTTCCGCAAAATTAATCACCATGGGACTTCTCCTAAACTTGTAGCGGGAAGAAATCCCAAAAATTAAAGCCACCCTCTTGCGCAGGACAAATAGGGTGGCCCGATCGAATGTTACAATCCGTGTCAGACCGCCCAGCTGTTGTATCCAGCTTGGGGGTTTAGCTACCCTTTGTTGACTCCACTCAACGCTGGGTAGCGCTCTAATTTTTGGGGTACAGCCAACTCAATCGGTAAACAACACGGTTGCAACTGGCCTTGGAACATAAGCCTACGGACAAACCAGGGGAAAAGTCAACTATATTTCAAAAAGTTGCAATCCCGTGATACTTAGCAACACATTCGATCGATTCCCCCGCACTACACACATCACTCCACAAGCAACAACAGGGAATCAAAACTAGAAAAAACCAATAGGATTACAGCAAACCCAAGAATCCTTGCAAATCCCACCCCTTTTACAGCCCCTTTTTCATAACCCCTTGCAGACCCACCTCCCCAACAGGGAGCAGGATCCTCATAAACTGCCATTCCACCTCCAACCCGTCTCAAAAACTCAAACAAGACTCATCCCAAGACCCATCTTAAGACCAGTCATCTCGAGAATAGACCCAAAATCTCATCCAAGACCCAAATCTAGACCCAAAACAAGTCTCAAATAAGATATCGCGACAGAAACGAATCTCATACTCCCACAAAAGTCTCAACTCTAGACTCATCCCAAGTCTCAAACAAGAACACAAGACCAATTCCTCTCCCCTACTCCCCTACTCCCCACTCCCACTCCCCACACTCCCCAACCATTTACAACAAACCCCATCCCCGGTATCGTACAAACCGAATTCATCCATCCCCGTCCCACCATGAGAAAGCTCTACTTCCTCCTCCCCGGCACCAGCGGCAAATTCGCCTGCGGAGGACTCTGGGCCGAACTCAAAACCCTACAATTTGCCCAACAGATTTGCCCCGCCCAAATCGTCACCTACCGCCAACGCGAACCCCAACACCTCTTCCTCGACGACCTCCTGCAACAACAGCCCCACCACCCCGACAGCATCTTCATCATCAGCTGGGGCTTCGACATCCCCAAACTCATCCGCAAACTACACAGCAACCCCACCCTCTACCACGCCCACAGCGCCGGATACAACTTCCGCCTACCCGCCCACATCCCGATCGTCACCGTCAGCCGCAACACCCTCGGCTACTGGGGCCAACACGCCCCCCACTCCCCCATCTACTACCTCCCCAACCAAATCTCCGACAACTTCCACAACCGCCACCAGCCCCGCGACATCGACATCCTCATCCAAGCCCGCAAATCCTCCACCTACCTCCTCACCCAACTCATCCCCGCCCTACAAAGCCAATGCCGCGTCGAAATCGTAGACTACTACGTTGAAGACCTCTCCATCCTCTTCAACCGCAGCAAAGTCTACCTCTACGACTCCGCCGAATACTGGGCCCAACGCAACGTCACCGAAGGCTTCGGCCTCCAACCCCTAGAAGCCATGGCCTGCGGCTGCCATGTTTTTTCCAGCGTCAACCACGGCCTCTCCGACTACCTCGACCCCAGCTTCAACAGCCAAAAAATCGCCAGCTACTCCACCCAATACGATCGCGATCGCATCCTGCAAACCCTGCACCAACCCCCGATCGAACTTCCACCCCACTTCCTAGCCGAATACCGCACTGAAAACATCCTCTCCCGCCTCCAGCACATTCTCACTGAAGTCAATACCTTCTTTGATTACATGCAACAGTCCCCTAGCGACATCGCACCCCTCACCCCCAGCCGCATCACCCAACTCCGCCTCCAGAGCCTCTGGAAAAAATTGCATAAAAAGTTAAAACGCTGAAAAACCAACACGCTTAGAATCACTAGAATTCATTAACAAAAATCATCAGGACTATCGCTAAACAATACTTATATACACATCTAAATACACACCACAGGTAACGCAATAATTCCCCGATCGCCATTCACCCCGCGTTGCCAATCAGCCCACAATTATCTATTCATCAGAAATTCATCAGAAATTCATCAGCACCCCAAAAAGATAAAAATTAATCCTGCATGGGAAAACCCACAGCTTCTGGGGAACACTAAGCCAACTCGTGCCTGTATCACCAAATCTCAACAGGCCCAGCGCGAACCCCCTTACTGAGGCAGTTGGTACCATGCATATTCTTGTCCTGGAAAAAGAACCCACCTCCCGACGGGGGGGCCAAGAACGCAGCCTCTTTGAAGTATCCCGACAACTGCACCAGCGGGGGCATCGCATCAGCCTGCTCTACACCCAATCCGGCGATCTCCTGTCCCAATATCAAGCTTTTTGTCAACAGACCCTATCTATCACCGCCCTCTCCTTTTCCCGTCACCGTCCCCTCCAGACTTTCCTCAACCTCCCCCGCGACCTCAACCGCGCCAAAGCCCTCATCCACCCCAACGAACCCACCCTGATCTACACCAACCAGATCTATGACATCCCCTTCGCCGGACTGCTGTCCCAATTAACCCGTCTGCCCCTGGTTTGCCACCTCCGCCTTCCCGCCCCCGACAAACTGGATCTCCAACGATCGCACTACCTCTCCGCCGTCCATAAATTCATCACCGTTTCCCAACACACCAAACAAACCTGGCTACAAAAACCTTGGGTTCAGAGCTTAGGTCACCCCCCGATCGAAGTCGTCTACAACAGCATCGACACCGAATATTTCACCCCCGCCAGCAACCAAAATCCCCACCCCCGCCAGCAATTACAGCAACAGTGGAACCTCCCCACCGATCACACCCTCCTGGCCTACGCAGGTCGTCTGGATCGTCGCAAAGGACTAGAAAACCTGCTCCACGGCTTCGCTAAATTCAACGCAACCCAGCCCAAATCGACCCTGCTGATTGCCGGGAAACCCCTCCTCGATCGACCCGACTATCTCAAAGAACTCCAAGTCCTCACCCAAACCCTCAACATCCAAGCCAACGTCCGCTTCCTAGGACACCTCACCGAAACCCGCAGCCTCTACCAAGCCAGCGACCTCGTCATCATGCCCAGCATCTGGCCCGAACCCTTCGGTCGCGTCATCATCGAAGCCATGGCCTGCGGCACCCCCGTCATCGCCAGCCACACCGGCGGCATCCCCGAAATCCTCACCGGGGAATTCGCCCAAACCCTCTTCCCCCCCCGCAACCCCGCCGCCCTCGCCGATCGCATCCAACAAGTCCTTACCTGGAAACAAACCGACCCGCTCCTCTCCCAACGCTGCCGCCAACACGTCCAGACCCACTTCAGCCTAACAACCAACATCGCCGAAATCGAAGGCATCTTTCAACAAACCCTCTCCCCGCAAAAACTACTTGCCCCCCCGCTGCCCCTCTCCCTGTAATTTTCTTCTTTCAGCGTTTATCCTGGTACTAGATCTATCCCGGTACTATGTACAGCCCTAGCCAAGCCCCAAACCAAACCCCGAACCGAACCTTAAGTCCAGCCCCGAACCAAGCTTCGAGCCAAACCTTAAGTCCAGCCCCGAGCCAAACCTTAAGTCAAACCCTAAGCCAAGCCATCGCCAAAAGCTTTATCATTGCCCACCGCGAAGACACCCAAGCCCTCGCCCAATTCCTGACCCAAGAACACCTCAATCCCGAAGTCTGCCGCCAAACCCCAGCCTCCCACCTCGCCGACGCATCCCCCAGCTATCGTTGCCTCCTGAACCACCGCAGCGCCTGGGAAAAAATCCTCGACCTGGATCGCCCCGCCCTCATTATCGAAGCCGACTTTGTGCCCGTACGCGGCATCGGCCAACTGCCCCTGCCCTGCCCCCTCGATCAGCCAGATACCGGCGTTGCATGGCTCTACACCTGCGCCCCCCAGATCTATACCGTCTCCCCCCAAAATTACGCGGAAGGATTCTCTGCCTCCACCGTCGCCTACATCGTCACACCGATCGCCGCAAAGTATCTCATCAGCCTCGCCGATCGCATTCACAGCAACTATGGCCCCCAGCAATACACCACCTGGGACACCCAAATCGAAGAAACCCTCCGCAAGGCAGGACTGAAAAACTACGTCGCCTTCCGCAACTACGGAGAACACGGCGGACACCCCAACCCCGAGCATCGTAACCACGGCCTCAGCACCGCCCACCGCGCCGACATCCTCTATGGCCGCCTCGCCTTCCGCCCACCCTACGCCCAAAACGCCCTCGACCTTCTCCTCACCCGCAGCAAAGCCCGCCTAAAAGGACTCCTACGCCTATTCTCCGGACGGTACCTGCGCTTCCCCATCCTGCGCAGTTCCAGCGTGCCCCTACGCCTGCTCCGCTTCGCCCTCCAACGCCAATTCACCCTCAATCTGTAGACAGCAGCAATATCAGAATCGCATCACACCCCTCACCCTGCCCAAAATCCGGCTAACCTTAACCACAATTCTCCCACCGCCCCCCTGATCCCGCCCCTCCCAGAGAGCCAACCTTGGAAGCTAGACTAGAAAAGACTTGGTTATCCTGGGTATTGCCGTGCTGTCTGATCTCCGAATCTCCCTCCTCATCCCCCTCCTCCTGATGCCCATCGGCTGTGCCAACAGTCCCAACGCCCAGTCCCTCCAGCAAGCCATCCAAGCCGATCCACGCCTCACCCCCGCACCCTCCCCCCTGCCCACACCCTCCACGCCCCAATCCCCCACGTCATCCCCCAATCCCACTCCCCACTCCCCACTCCCCACTCCCCCCGATCGCACCCCCGACCTCACCCCCGACCTCACCCCAGTCCCCAGCCAACTCCACCCCTACCTCAAAGATGTCCTCGCCCTAGAAACCATCCCCCTAGGCAACGACACATCCCTGATCAAAAACATCACCCGCCGCGAATACGCCCACTGGCTGGTCATCGTCAACAATCGACTCCACGCCAACACCACCAAGCAAATTCGTCTCGCAACCTCCAATACGCCCCCCACCTTCCAGGACATTCCCAGCGACGATCCTGACTTTCCCGCCATCCAAGGACTGGCCGAAGCGGGCCTCATTCCCAGTCCCCTCTCCGGCGACAGCACCGCCACCCTCTTTCGGCCCAATGCCCCCCTCACCCGCGAAGACTTGATTCTCTGGAAAGTCCCACTCGACACCCGCCAAGCCCTACCCACCGCAACGATCGATAGCATCCAGCAGACCTGGGGCTTCCAAGATGCCAGCAAAATTGCCCCCAAAGCCCTACGCGCGGTCTACATGGACTTCCAAAACAGCGACCAGTCCAACATTCGCCGCGCCCTAGGCTATACCACCCTCTTCCAGCCAAAGCGCTCTGTCACCCGCGCCGAGGCGATCGCGGTGCTCTGGTACTTCGGGTTCCAAGGCGACGGCATCTCCGCCCAAGACATCCTCAAGGGCCGTCCCAGTTCACCCTCCCCATCCCCCAGCGTCAGCCCGTCCCCCAGCGTTAGCCCATCCCCCTAAGCCAGCCCGTCTACCCAAGCTCAAACCAGGAAAATTAAACGTTCTGGTGTTCTTGGGTATGATAAAAGCAGAAATCAGCTCATTTGAACCTGGCTGAGAACCTTCGATCGCTAACCCTAGCGAACTTGCTCTGAGGAGTTCAACGATGAAATGCGCCTTTAAACCCATCACCTTGATCGCCCCCGTTCTCGCCAGTAGTGTGGCCTTGGCCGTTGGCTTCCAAGCTGCCCCCGTTCAAGCCCAAGCGGCCTATGGAAGCTACGTTGGCATTGGCCCCGCGATCGGGCTGACCAAAGGAGGCAACGGCGAAGAACGGGAAATTTCCGGGTTAGTGGCTGCCCGTTATAAGTTCCTCGAAGCCCCGATTTCCATCCGGGCCCAAGGCTTTATTGGCTCCGGTACCGCGATCGTGCCGACCATCTCCTACGATGTGCCCATCAACTGGCAAACCGATGCTTACCTGGGCTTAGGGGCTTCTGTGCACCTGGGTGGCAATACACCTGTGGGTAACAAAACCGCCTTTGCCATCCAACCCGGCATCGACTATTCTCTGCCCAACAGCAACGTCGTTGTTTTTGGAAATGCCGTCATTGCCTTTGACGCCTACAAACGCGGTGGTGGCACCGCAGCCTCCATCCAAGGGGGCGTTGGCATCCGCTTTTAGCAGTTTGCTCAATTCAGTGCGTCAGTGTGAAGCTGAAATAGATGGTGAGTTCCATCAACGTCCCGATGCCGAGATCGTTCCGGCTTGGCTTCATGCTGGCAACAACTACCGCGATCGCGAAAAATTCGTGCCTTGGCATTCAAATAGGTTTGCATTCTGTTTTGCTGCGGGTAACACCGGGTCCCTGATGATGCAGCCAAGTATCTGTTGGTATTGCAGCAGAAAAGTTCATCGTTGGCATAACAAATTATTTCATAAGTATGAAATAATTTGTTAACTTGTGAATAACACCAATGAAATGAATTTAAGATTTAGCCTTCAATTCTAACAACGCTAGAACAATCTGGTTTAGAATCGCTAGATCGCTATGCTTATATTTGGACTAGCAACAATAGTAGAAGTGTATTTCGCATTCTGACTTGACTTAGTGAGGCTTAGGGCATATGTTAGACCGCATTTTAGAGGGATTCTGGCAGGGGTATAATTCTGACTTCACCGTTTGGTCTTCCCTCTACCTCCAACTTGTAGTCTTCCAGTAACCCCATTCCAACCAGTGAATCTGTTTCTGCTGCATTGATTTCAGCATCCCTCATCTGTCCATCCCAAATCACAATACCGACAAACATCTCAAAATATTGAACGCTACCATCTCCTAAAATTACTCTTTGAAATCCTCTCAACGTAAATCCCAGTTCATCAATAACATCTCTAGGTAGGGTTAAATCTCCTGTAAATCCTGTATCGATGATTGCTCTAACACTCTTCAACTGTTTACTGGAACCCACGATCGCAACCTGAATGATTGCTTCTCGATTTGCATTCACGTATCCTGATATCATTGTGATCAGCCTGCCTCAAAGTATCCAATCCGATGAACGGCACGATGACCAATGCGGACAAACCAAATTTGAGCATCAGGATGATGAGCGAGCAAAAGATCGGATGCAATTATGCTGTTTTTACCGACTTCAAAGGCTCCAGTTTCGATATCGATCGCCACAATCTTGCCATGATTCTCGACCTCAACCTGTTGGCGCACCTGAGACTCATAAATCTCATCGCCACGTCGAGCAAACTCTTCTTTGCTATAGCGGGGTTGTCGAACTGCCATTGGCCTCACCTCGTCCAAACTTAACCCCTTTATTTTAACCTTAGCGAACAGGACGGTAAACGTACTCAAACATATTCTACTTCCGAAGCCGATTCAGGAGACTCTTGAATCATATTTGCTAAACAGTTTTTGAGTTTGTGAGAGTCTTCAGGAAATCGTTCTACAAACTTATTCCATCCATAAAAACGTAATTGTCGAGGCATTTCTAGTAATCCAGCAATACTGTCCCAAAATGCATCCCAATTTCGTCCGTAGAAATCTGGAAACCCCAAAGCATCAGACAACTTAGCATGAAGTTCATCAGTAGTGTTTACTTCTGACAAAACTATCTCAACCACTTCACGACTGGTATTCATATCTGAATTCAAACGACTCCACTAACCGAAGCGGTATAACGCAAAGTTCACTTGCTGCGAGTTGACCTTGCTGAAATTAGTCCAGCATTACCAATCAGGTACGACGACGGGTTAAGTTAAGCGAATCATAAAATTTGTCTAATTTTTTTATCTGAAAACAACTGCCCACGAACCAACCTGAAAAGCAGATCGAACTTTGCATCACACAAATAAGGGAGAAAATACACGATCGCTCTCAACTACCACGAATGAGCAAATCGCTTTTACTGGAACCTCGATCGCCCTAGCCGAGGTACCCACAGACTGCCAAAATAACAAGCCTGCGGGACACCTAACGTTTTAACCGTTAACGCAGACGTTCGCGACTCAATATACTGATGTATTGTCCGTCAGAATGCACAATCTTCATCGGTTGACTCCAATGAATCCTGTCCGCGATTCGATGCGCATGGAATTGATTAATCGTATCCTGCACGAACTCCTTGTGACCGATTAAGTGGATCTGTAAGCGTTGTTTCTCATGTTGAACTTCACGATCGCTCCGATCGCTAGAACCTTTCGCCATAATGTGAGCTTCTCCTTGTTGAAGTGCATCCCATCCCTGCTGCAATCTTGCTCCCTTCGCCCGCGTGTGGGAGAAGGGCTGGGGATGAGGGTCTAAAGAAGCCCAAAAATTTAGAGCCACCCCGTTTGACATCACAAACAAGAGTGGCTCGATCGAATGCTAAAATTCTCAACAAGCCTCCTTGCTGTTCACGCAGCGAGGGGGAATAGCTACTTGGGCTTGTGTCAGCAATCCCAGGTAGTGCCCTAAATTTTCAGGATCCCAGCGGCCCCATGCTTCCTACCTAACCATCACCTGAAAGAAGGATGTCCACGGCAACCGCTATGAAAAACCAGCCTACGAACAAACTCCTCCCAAGTCAACCGTACAGAACCAACAAAATATTAACCTTACTTCGATCGTAGAATTTTGCAGACCGATCGATCTGCGGGCTCGATCGAGCCTCCCCCCTAGCGAACCCCTAACAACTTATGGGTTTGCAAACTAATCCGCCACTGGGGATGCGCCAGCACATAATCAAACACCAACTTTTGACCCTCTGCACTCGTCCACTCCGGCTGCAAATACCGCACCACCGATTCCGGCGTCTTCGCCGACTGTTCCTCCGCCCAAGCAAAATCCTCAGACTGAGAAATCACAACCTTCAACTCATGCACATGGGCATAAATCTCCGCCACCGGCGGCTTAAACATTTTCGGCGACAGCGTAATCCAATCAAACCGCCCCGTTAACGGATGGGCACCCGACGTTTCCAAATGCACCCGCAAACCCGCTTGCCGCAAAGCCTCCGTCAACTCTGACAAATCATGCATCAACGGTTCACCCCCCGTAATCACCACAAACCTGGGATGACAAGACTGCGCTTCCGCAACTAAATCCGCAACGCCATGCCGAGGATGACGCTTATCACTCCAGGAAATCTTCGTATCACACCAAGGACAACCCACATCACACAACGCTAACCGAATAAAAAACGCATTCGCCCCAACCCAAGCCCCCTCACCCTGAACAGAATGAAACGTCTCCACGATCGGCAACAAATTCTGCAATTCTGAAGCAGATGATTTATCTACAGACAAACGATCATCAGTTACAACATCAGATGGATTAGAAAACATATTAGAAAAAGAAACCACAACAAAATCCCTAAAACAACAACTCAAACAAAACTAAAAGATAGAGCCGCACAATTTTCTAACACCCAATCAATCTGGAATTGCAATCCCTAACGATCCCCCAAAATTCCTGCGCCAACGCGCCACTGCGCGAGAAATCAGGAGAACTTTGAGAGAATTTGGCCCAATTCCCCCCTTATTAAGGGGGGAATTGGGGGGATCGAAAAACTTTACAGGTCTAACCGTATCGCACCCGCGACTTAATCATCCGTATACTCCGCCCAAGAATGCGGCGACTCAGAAACCGACACATTCAGCCTCACCCCATCGGGCAACATCTTCTTCGTTTTGTCGTAAATATACTTCGCAATCATTTCCGCCGTTGTCTCATACTCCGGTGGCATCACCTCATTCAGCACACAGTGATCCAGCCCACCCTTCGTCACATCCTTCTTCGCCCAACGCAACGTTCGAAAATCCGCCACCATCACCGGATGGGGACAATACTCCGACCCATGGAGCCGATCGCTTGTCGCCTCCAGCTTCACCGTATAGGTGTGACCATGGAGCCGACCACAAGGCCCGTTGTAGTCCCGGATTTGGTGGGCAGCAGAAAAATGAAATTCAGTGGCAAGTTTCCAGCGAGGCATGGGGAAATAACGACAATGACCTAACCAATCTTACCTAACCTGCCCGAGAAACCGTTTGCAGGAAGGTATCAAATTCTGACCGATCGGCCATGGCCACCTGCGCCCCCCGCCGGGTTGTCGCCAAAGCCCCCGCCACCGAACCCCACACCACCGCCTCCCGCAGCGACTTTCCCTCCACGATCGCCGTCGCCAATCCCCCCGCAAAGGCATCCCCCGCCGCCACAGAATCGATCGCCGTCACCGGAAACGCAGGCACAAAAAACTCCTCCTCCAGCGTCCGGCAAAACGCCCCCTGGGCACCCAGTTTCACAATCACCGTCTTCGCTCCCTGGGCCTGTAACCGCTGGGCAGCTTGCTGGGCCGTCTCCAGCGAATTCACCACAATCCCCGTCAACTGGCTAGCCTCCACCTCATTCGGCACCAAAATATCCACATAGGGATACAAATCCTCGATCGATCCCCCAGGGACAGGCGCGGGATCCAAAAACACACAAACCCCCGCCTGCTTTGCCGCCTGAGCCGCCTGCCGCACCGCCTCGATCGGCACTTCCAGTTGCAGCAAAAGCACCTTCGTCGTCGGCAGTAACGGGGATAAACGCTGCACCTCTGGGTCACCCACCCGATCGTTCGCCCCAAAAACACCCAAAATCTGGTTCTCCCCCGTATCCGCCACCGTAATCACCGCCACCCCAGAATGCATCTCCGGATCGATCGCGATCGCCCCAGTCTCCACCCCATAGGACTGCAAACTCGCTAACAACTCCTGCCCAAAGCCATCATTCCCCACCCGTCCCACCATCGCCGTCGGAACCCCCAGCTTCGCAGCGGCAACCGCTTGGTTAGCCCCCTTCCCCCCCGGCGTCGTAAAAAATCGGTGGCCCATCAGCGTTTCTCCCGCCTGGGGCAAGCGAGGCACCTGGGTCACCAAATCCATATTGAGGCTGCCAAAAACGACAATCGTCATAGCCAGATCGCCAACTCAAGCGGCTAAATTTCACCCCCAATTCTACCAGCCGCAAATCCTACCAACCCCACGATCCCGGCTCCCCCTTAAACGGCCCCACGATATCCTGGGTAATCCAACCCCCATAGAAACTCCCCGGTTGTGGCGTCACCTTCTCGCCATCCACATAGCAACCATCCATCGGAGCCGCATAGAACGCCACATAGTTTTTGATATCAGAAAAGGCAGGTGTCGGGTCAGAATAATACCAAGCGACGTTGGGCAGTTGGATATTGCCGATCGCTAACGTGTAGTAACGACCTTCGCCTTTCCATTCACAAAACGTTGTCCTCGGAGAAGGCAACAGGTACGTCTGGTTAATATCGTCTAACGGGATGTAATACACCGGGGGATGGCTCGTTTCCAGCACCCGATACGCCCTGCGAGTATCCGCCACAGTCACTCCGTTACAAATCACCTGAATATGCTTCGTCGTGGGCTCCAACCTTGGAGGACGGGGATAGTCCCAAACAGACTCTTGCCCAGGTTGCGGTGGAATTGGCTGTGGCTCTGGCATAACGAACGATCGAACAATTAGCTTATAGGAACAAAATACCTAGCCAACTCGTATCAAACTTGCTGGACGCATAACCAGCAACACTGATAGCAAGACAAAGTTACTGACTAGGTAGAAAAAAATTTAGCGGTAAATCGATGTAACTTTATCTAGCTCAAGTGTGATCTCAGTTAAATATTATACAACTCAAGTATTACACGAAAATTAATAGCAAGGATTAGTCGTTCAGCAAATCAATTCACAACAACCCAAGAAATCTCTTGGAAAACATTATGGCAATCAATTCTCAGATAGAATCTGCAACTTAATCCTTGATTCCCTCACAGGGAGCATACGTCTTAAGGAAGATCATAGAAAGATTACGGCAATCTACAACATTTAAGTTAAACAATCTAGAAACAACACGTAGCACAACAACTGAGTCAACAAACTTGAGTGAGCAAACTTAAATCAAAGAGTAGCAAAAGCGTAGAGCAAAACTAAAGGTAGATACCAAGTGTCAGTGAAAGCGTGTCAGTGAAAGCGTGTCAGCAAAAGCGTGTCAGTAAAAGTGACAACAAAAGTGTAGGCAAAAGTGTAGGCAATAAATGTAGACAACAAGTGTAAGCAAAGACGTAGACTATTGACCACGAGCCAGTAGCTATGAGCCAGAAAGTGAGAAACCACCAACTTAAGCCTAGAAGCCACCAACTAGGTCAATGACCCTTAATCTATCGTTTTCTCATTTGATAGAAGTTCTAGAATGTCACACTTTCCCAAGTGTCACTGTGATTTAATCCCCATATCACAGTGATTTACCTAGCTCTTTAGTGTGATAAAGGATGGGATAAATCCCTAGGAGCACTCCCCATTTCCCCAATTTATTAACGCCGTTCCGCGATCGCAAATCGATCGACCCCTTCCAAGTCTTTGAGTAGAGCAATTTTGCAATAGTCCCCTTGCTGGGCTAACGCCTCCACCACCGCATCCCCCTGTCCCGCCATCATTTCCACCAACCACACTCCCCCTGACTGGAGATAGGCCGGGGCCGTTTGAATTAAATCATGGATCGCGTCCAACCCATCCATACCGCCATCCAAGGCCAAATGGGGTTCATGGCGCACTACTTCCGGTTGCAGCGCTAAAACCTCCTGACTGGGAATATAGGGCGGATTAGACACCATTCCCTTTAACTGACCTTGTAGATTTGGCAACGGCGCAAACCAAGATCCCTGATAAAACTGAATACGATCGCGCAAATTCAACCGTTCAGCATTTTGTTGCGCGATCGCTAACGCTGCCGCACTGAGATCCACCGCATGAATGCGTGCCTGGGGCATGAGATCCGCCAGTCCGATCGCGATCGCCCCACTGCCCGTCCCCAAGTCCACCCAATCGCCCTCCGCCAACGTTGGATTCTGCGCGATCGCCGTTTGCACATAATCAATCACACATTCCGTCTCCGGACGCGGAATCAACACATCCGGCGTAACCCTCAATTCAAAGTGACGCCAAGGGGCCAATCCCACCAAATATTGCAGGGGAACACGATCGTGCAGGCGTTGCTGCCACTGGGTTTGTAGCGTTGCAAAGGGTACGCGCAGACCCACGCTAGGCTGCTGAGCCACCAAATTTAACCGCAAGGTGAGCCGATCGAGATTCGCAACAGCCTGCAAAAACCAATCCAGTTCGCTGGGTTCAACCTGCGCCTCGATCGCCGCCGCCAGAGCTGCTTTGCGCCACTGTTCTAAATCCGCACCGGACACCGAAAAAGGAAACATTGCCATTGTTCTGGTTCAACCCACCACTCAATCCAAACATTAGGTTTAAACAGTAGAAGCTATGCGGGCTGCCAGGGGAGCCAATCTTCATCTAGGACTTGCTCTAGGGTAAATTCAGGCTCCTCAGGAATTAAACGGGCCTCTAACTCACTTGCGTTGAGGAACAGTTTTCTAGCATTGCGATACTCCAGCAAAAAGTTGTCACGAAGATGATTTTTCAAGCTGGGACTATCTTTGAGTATGGCTTGCATTTGCAAACGGAAGTTAGCAACCTCAAGCTTCCAACCTCGGAAACACCGTTCTCGCTCAGATTCCCAATACCGCAGCTTAAGAAAATGTTCACACAACCGCATCAGGTAGCTAGAGATGGCTCGTTTGTCACTTCTCCCCAAGCTCTCGATCTCCTCAATTAAATTTTCTAAGTCAATTTGGCTAAAATCTTTGACTTTCAACTGGGCAACCGTTTGATCCAACCAAAGCTGATAATCAGTGTCATACAACGATGGCTGTTTGACTTTCACTTCAGATTGCATGATTGACCGCCTCTCTTAATGCCTTAACTGATACCAGGAGCAATTACGCCGATCGAACCCAAACTACAATCACAGCACATCAATCTGGACGATACCTCCCTCAACATTATCAATCTGTAATCGATAACCATAGAGCATTGCCATTCCTAGCAAAGGTTCTGTTTCTGATTCCGCAATGTCGATCGTGCGGTATTGCCCGTCCCAAATCACAATTCCAGCATAAAAATCAAACAAGACTTCGCTGCCATCACCTAAAGTTGCTGGATTGGAAATCGTCCAAGGCAATCCAAGACGAACGATAATTTCAGATGGCAAAGAGAGAAAGCCATCAAATCCGGTGTCAATCACAGTGTTGATAACTTCTTTCTGACCAGTTGAGTTACCAACTACAAGAGGAAGGGTAGCTTCACGATGCAGATTTACGGCTCCGTGTATCATTGACTCTTTCTCAAACTCCGCGAACCAAAATGATAAACGGCGTGATGCCCAATTCGGATCCCCCAAGGTTGAGCATCAGGAAGACGTTCAAAGAGTCGATCGGTAGCACCTATGACCGTTTCATCGACCTCAAACTCTCCAGTTTCAATATCAATAGCGACAATTTTGCCCTCGTTTCCGACTTCGACCTGCTGCCGAATACCGGACTCATAGAGTGCTTGTCCACGTCGAGCTATCTCTTCTTTACTATAACGTCGTTGACGAACTGTCATAGGGTTAACCTCGCTACGACTTGGACTCTTTTATTTTAGCTTGAGAGCTGTTGACACAGTACCTTGTAGCCTTTGGTGAGGCGGTGGGGCTTCTGGGCAGTCCCCTGGATACTTGAGCTGGGTGTCCGATCGACAGAGCAGAACCAAGCTGAATCGGGATCTATATTTGAGCACGAACGTCGATCGCCTGAAAGCCTATCCGAATTCTCCAGTGGGTTTGTTCTCAGTCTATGCTGACTCCTTCGACATAACAAGAGCCTATATAAAGCCTTCACTTAAGTCCTTAAAATAACTTTTCTAACCTTAGAATTTTTCTAGGAAGTTTACCTTTAATAAGTGCCGTTTTAATGACATCCATAGGATAGTTTGTTTTATCCACTAACTGTCTTAAATAACGTTCTGGTATTGGATCATCGTTAATACTGAATGTCCAAGGTCTTTCCCCTTGAAATTTAACCTTGTAGTGACTATCTCGATCTGGTGATTCTAGAATACCTCCGATTGTTTGACAATTTCTTTTTACATCCTCAATACTGACTTTTTTTTGGTGAATATCATTTGGTATTTCCCACTCATAAGCATCAGTGAGGATACCGATATTATCTGGACTAATTAAGGGGAAAAATCTGCATTTTTGGGGATTCGTATATTCATCGATGCACTGCCCTGCGAATCCATAAGCACAGGCTACACCAATGAAGAAGTCATCATTTTTATCAATACATTGATCATGGAGAAACAATATTTTTCCTAGCTCATCTGACCAAAAATCTAAAAGCCCTGTTTGATGCCCACACCTCTTAGGTAATGGATGTGAGTAATAAGTCAAGGCGGAATCACTATTCATGCAATCAAGATATTTACTTATGTCAACGACTCGTTCATCCTGGCGGAGAAGCAATTGACTTAAAAATCTATAAATTTCCATCAGTAGATTAGAATGAGTAGAAGTCCAATCAAATTCATCAATAAAGTCAGATAATGTTTGTGTTTTAGCTAGCTTAGCTCTACCATGACTAATAAATTCTTCCAATTCACCAAGCGCAAAGGCAACAATTCTCAGTTCTTCTTCGTTCCGTGGGAAACTGTGATCAAGTAAAATAGGAGACGGACAAAGCAAACAAGACATAGATAATCTCCAACTATCCCTGCACTGATTTCCTAAATCTTTTTTGTGCCCTTAGTAACCTACCGCTTAGAGAAATTGCTTCTCCAAAAAAATTATGTGGTAGATCAGGAACTGTGCCGTCTGACTGTACTGATAACTTATGTATTAGGGGGCGATCAGAGTCGGCATCAATGAAATAGATTCCACAGCTAGTCGCTAAATCTCCAGATTCATCTTCAGCTGTGAGGACTCTAATTGCATTAACAATATGCTCACTATGAGTTTCTAAGAGAATATGCTTTTTGGATCGAACCATAGCGATGAAAAAATCTGACAATCTGACTTGCAATGCTGGATTGAGGTGAAGTTCTGGTTGTTCGATAAGCAACATACTCCCTTGCTCTGCTAAAAGACCTTTCACAACTATTGGCAGAACTTGAGAGTAACCAAAACCGGAATCTGCTAACGAATAGCATTTTTGGTTAGCAGTTGATCTTATCCTCAACTCTACAACCAAGTCACTTGTCGTACGTACCTCAATTTCTGAGTTTTTTATATCTTGGGTAGGCTCTTTTCCTGTTCTCAGATAGTACAACCAAGAGTTAAGGGCTTTTGAGAGCGGTTCTTGTATAGGTTCGCCATTCGTGCAAGGAGGTATATTATACACACTAGAATTGTAAACTGCTTTTTCTCTCAGAATGTACGGCAAAGCTTCCCCAGTTGGGTCAATTCTTGGCACGGATTCAGAGTAGGACAAATAATACCTTTGTGGTGAGGAACGCAAAGGACCAACATAATGAATTTCATTCAGAGCATTGTTTAGGTCGATCATTGCCTCTCTTATAACTGGTGGCAATCTTGCGACCAACCATTGACTTTTCTCTGACAATTCTGATCCAATTTTACTAGGATTCTTGGTACTATCTTGAACCTTAGCAATGATACTGGAAGGGATGATACCTGGATGCGAAACCGAAAGCTTTACATACATCTTAGTTTTTGACTTTGGTACTATTGCATCTGCTGCTCCAATAGAGTTAAAAAAATTTTTCGGAAGTAATATTTCATAACTAAGCTCATCATCCTCATCGTCACTTCTCTTCACACTCCAGCAAAGTAATTTTTCATTGTTAACACTGATTTCGTATTTGGCTTCCTTCAGTAGTGCTTGAGGTGTAAATGATACCGTCCCCTCACTGCCTTCTATAACCTTCAATGTAGAAGTCTCACTAGATTTCTTACGTTTCCCTCTAACTATTCCAAATGTGA
This sequence comes from Alkalinema sp. FACHB-956, assembly GCF_014697025.1. Taxonomy (NCBI): domain Bacteria; kingdom Bacillati; phylum Cyanobacteriota; class Cyanophyceae; order Leptolyngbyales; family Leptolyngbyaceae; genus Alkalinema; species Alkalinema sp. FACHB-956. The sequence goes on from NZ_JACJRC010000001.1 coordinate 568,599, forward strand.
AGCTGGATTTAAGCACATAATCAACAAATTGATTCTCTCTCTTATCCCCATTAAAATGATCGCTAGAAATACTTCCACCTTCTTCAGTGTTCTTGTTCTCGGGCTTTAAAGCTAAAATTCTCTGGTAATAAAGAGTAGGCATTTTATCCGTGATAGTTACAGACAAGGAAATACTTCTCCGTGTCTCATTATTAGATACAAATGAAGAATAACTGCCTAAATCAACCTGATTCCCAACAAGCCTTAATCTTCCTTCCAAACCACCATAGCTTTCTCGAACAGCCTGACTCTGTTGTAGCAGTAATAGAGCCTTCAAAATCGTCGATTTTCCGGCACTATTGGTTCCGCAAAATACTGTCATGGGAAGAAGTGAAAAATTCCATCCTGTACCCTCAAAAATTCTTACATTTTCAAGTTCAATTGACGTGATCATTATTTATAGAGGCTAAGTTTAGGGGCTTGACTTACTATATAAACTTGACTTGCTATATAAGACTGAATGCTTCTTATCTAAATAATCGCATTCTAGAAAAAGACTCGCAACTATTTCTCCATGAGTGTGCTTCAAGTCAAACTAGAAGTTATGTAGATTTTAGCGGATAATTCCAAATGTGGCTGTTATTCTACTCACTCCGCAGCTAACTTGTGGGAAATCGTCAGATCAGCGATCGCTCTATCAAGTCCACTTCGTTCATGACTAGCATCACTACATCTGATGCAACAAAATCGTCTGAGCCAAAACAATTCGATCGCCGCTGTATCAAAAAAATAACCATCCCTACCGCCAATAAGGCAACAAGGGATGGCATCCTAATCATTCATCATCCGATGCAGGGTTCTCTACCAGAGCGATCGCTCCAAGAACCCGATGCATAACCGTCAATCTACTTCTTCGGAGCAGCAGGCTGGGCAGCCGGTTGGCCATTGGGAGCCGCCTTAGGTTGCTGCTGCATGAGTGATTGAATAAACTGCACTGCTTCCGCTGACGGTACCAGCACAATTTTTTCTAACTGAGGATCTTTCTGGGTTTGCATCGCATCCAACAACCCCTCCAACGGAAAGACCTGAATATCTGCCGTAGCCGCTAAATCCGGTTGTTGCTTCTTAAAGCTATCGAGCAATCCTTGCAACTGCTCCTTATCAAAGAACATCGGAATCACCGACTGATTCCCCTGCTGAATCGTCAAAAAGCCCTTGGCCTTATCCTTCCCGGCACGGGCTGCAAACAGAGGCGTTCCTGGAAACTGCTCAATTTTCTGACCACTTTGCTTCAACAACGCCGTCGCAGAATCCACCTGCTGCTTCGTCGGCACATAGACAAATTCCAGCTTGGCATCTTTACTATTGGCACTCTTGCGCTCCAGGTCATAGACCTCCGCCATCGACACCGGCACAATTTTGACATTTTTAGCCAAATCAGGATTTTGCGTCTTGAGGCGATCGAGGAACCCTTGCGCATCCTTTTGGCTCAAAAACACACCCGCCGCAGGATTTCCCTTCTGTCCATTGGGCGGCTGCGCAACCAGAGGCGCACCTTTAGAATCCGCGATCGTAAACACAGGAATCCGGCTCAGCTTCTGGGTAATTTGTTCGGGGGTCAGCGCCAGCACTGCAAGGCCGTTGGCGAGGACAGCACCGACTAGGGCACCGCTAATCAAACCTGCTTTCGTTGTCCAACGCACCAATGATTTCATTGAGATCTCCTGAAAATTACGCAATAAGGGCTAGATAAATCGCGCGCTCCACTGTCGGCTCGCTGTGACAAGGCTAGGGGAAAGGTTCATTGTGCCACAGACTGAAGACCGGGGTCTTAGTCTCCCCATTCTGCAAGATAGTGGGGTATCTGTAAATTTTTCCTTCGCACGATTCAGAATCAGACATTAAAACCAGTAGAGTGAGTGGAAGACTTGGACTTAGACCATAACTTGGGCTTAAACCATGACTTGAGCCTGAACCATGACTTGAACTAAGAGACAAAACTAGGACAAGCGCATCCTAGGGCAAGCGCATATTAAGACAAGCGAATCCTTCCAACCATTGGCTCCATCGTTATTCTGGCACTTCCCCACAAGAAGCAAGATCGAGCATTCGAGTTCCCCTGATTCTCAAAAACTTAGAAAAAGGCGAGAACAGTTGACAACGCTATCTAAAACGAGCCTGCCTGCCCCACCAATTTCCGCTTTTTGGCTGAGGCGTTCCACTGGTAGATTTTATAAATATGCCCTCGCAAGTCTGCACATCCTACAGAGAAGCCCTAAAATTCCACCGCACCCAAAACCACTTCCCAAAACCACTTTCCCAAACCCATTTGCTGAGATCTAGAACAAGCCAAGCACGAAGCCTCGCCAACTCTCCAGACTCACCTTAAATCTCTCCCTCAGCCAAAGAACCCTATCTCAGCCCAACTAGAAGCCAAGTTCTCAAGCCTCTGAATTTCAAATCGGGATGACAGGATTTGAACCTGCGGCATCCTGCTCCCAAAGCAGGCGCGCTACCAAGCTGCGCTACATCCCGTACTGGCACTCAGAGATTATAGCAAAAATTTTAACAAGTTTGAACAATCCAAATCTTCGTTAGACTAAGAGTTCAGCTCAAAGAGTTCAACTCACAGAGTTCAGCTCACAGAGTTCAACTCACAATTTCAGCCCACAAGTTCAACAACCTCGATTGTAACTGGCGCAATTTCAGCCCTGTGCCTTTTGCCGAACCATCCTTGCCCAAATCCTTTGTACCCGCTTGGGGAGACGATCCATTGTGGTGCACCGTTCCAAACCCACCCCTAATCCAACAAACCCGCCCCAGCGCAAGGGTTCTGCCCCCGCACGACTCAAATCAGCCAACTGGTTACTAAGCCAACTGCCCGGATTGAGCGAACAGGATCAAGCAAAACTACGATCGCTCAACATCACCACCACCCATCAACTCTTAAAAACCGCTTGGACAGCCACCGCCCGCGAAGCCCTAGCAGCCCAACTCAATCTCCACCTCCAACATGTGCAAAAGTGGGTTGCCCTGGCCGACCTCGCACGGGTCCCCAGCGTGGGCTGCCAATACAACGGGTTACTCCTCCATGCAGGAGTGGCAACGGTAGAACGCCTAGCCCAATTACAAGCAGGCCAACTGCACCGTCAGATCCTTAAACTTCAAGTCACCATAATGCAACGCCCGGATCTCTGCCCTAATGCAGGTGAAATATCACACTGGATCCGTCAAGCTCAACTATTACTGGTTTACGAACGTCAACCGTGATCGAAGCTTTCCTGATCGATCGGGGCATATTGAATCAAGACCGCACTGAAGGCTAGCCAGAGTCTAGGGATTTTCCGCTAGATCAATCGGGGTACCAAAACATGCCCTTGATTCCCTCGGGATCAGGCATAAAGCCAAGGTTGCGGTAGAAATCTACCACATGGGGGTCTGCGAATAGAGTAATGTTGCTAATATCTTCGCCGCGCAACTTTTTAATCATAAATTTCATGAGTGCCTTACCCAGCCCCTTGCTTTGGAAGTCAGGATGGACAACCACATCCCAAATGGTGGCATTAAAGGCATGGTCAGAGGTAGCACGGGCAAACCCAATCATCCGTCGCCGGACGCCCCGTTGCTCCCACATAGAAACCACCATGAAACTGTGCTGAATAGCCTTTTTGACTTTGCGCAAAGGGCGACGGGACCAGCCCACCGCATCACACAGTTCTTCTAGTTCGTAGAGATCAATTTCTCGATCGACACTAAAAAAAATTCGTGGAGTCGAGCGATCGTCGGTTGTTTCGACGGCAGAATAGTTCTCTAGCGCGACGGTCTTCGACGCTGAGGCTGTTTCAGGCCCATTGAATAAGCTTTTCCAAAAACCCATGCGATCGCGGTGGAGGTCAATAACGTGGAATCAGTACTAGCTAGTATATCGTTCGGATGATTGGCATCAGGTATTTCCCATGGGGCATCTTAATCTAGACCAACAGAATTGATCTTGACAGCCTATGAAGCTACAGAATTTCCCAGAATTCTGCGCTGACGGTCGCAAGACAAGCATAATCTAGTATGCAGAATCCAGTATGCAGACCTAAAAGCCGGATTAGACCACCAATCTCAATAGGACGCTGGTTCGATCGCGGGACGAACCACCCCTGCGATCTAGGCTGGATAAATTTCTTGTAATGGTCAAAAAATAGTCGATCGGTGGATGGCCCCGTCTGCTGTTTACCAGAATTGCTTCTCTTTCGCCCCACCCTTTCCTTGATACTGCACTGAAACTTTTTCCCTATGGCCTTGGGTCTCAAGCAATCCACCCTAGAACTCTTGAAGCGCTTTAACCGAGCGTTTCCCCAGTTCTATGAGCAGTTTGTCAGCAGCGAAATTCAACTGCAAAATCTCCGGCTAGCTTACCAACTATACAAAACACGGCAAGCAGTCATCGAACTCAAACCGGAGGGAAGCAAAAGCGCACTTCATTTTGCCTATCGCAATCAGTCGTTTCTCCTCAGTGACATTTTTGGGGTGCTGGCCGCCTATGGGTTAACCATTCATAGCTTGAGTCTGTACGGGCAAATTTATCCCCCCATGCTCGTCTTTATCAAGCTGATTGTTTCTCGCAGTGGCAAAGCCCTGACAGACAAGACCGCAGAAAACGTATGCCGCGCCATTCGGGAAGCCTTAGCAGGCCGCTTTGAAGTGGAAGAAATGCTCGCGGTCGAATTTAATCTCGATGCAGGACTCGAACAGGTTGAAACCGAGTTCTATGTGGATCCAGTATTTCACCTACCCGCCTTACTCATCGAAGCCGATAACCAACCCGGTCTGTTCTACAAAGTGATGTATGCCATTTGGCAGGAAGATTTGTTGGTCGTCAATGCCAACTTACTGGTGTGGCGCGGGCGCACCCGCTTAATTCTCTATCTGCTGGGGCCCAATGAAAGCTTGATCCCAGAATATCTCGGCCAAAAAATCGCAGAAGGAGTCAAGCAACGGCTATTGGGTCGCAGGTTTTAGCACTAATGGTTTCTTGGCTAACATTTCTGCTTGTTTTTGACCATTTCTGCCAATTTGCGTCCATCCCAAGGCTGATCTGGCTAATTGTGGAAAAATCCTCTTCCGCTTTCGGGGTAGGATTGAAAAATGCCGATGATTTCTGTTTTGGGAGTCCCTCATACCTATGAGTTAACCGCTCCCACCGATTCACAGACAACTTTGGTTTTCGTCCATGGCTGGATGTTGAGCCGTGGATATTGGCAGCCTGTCGTCGATCGACTAGCCCAGGATTATCAATGCCTCACCTACGATCTGCGGGGCTTTGGGCAATCCCACCCCTGCCATCCCCGAGAAATTAGCCAGCACTCACCCTACAGCCTCCAAGCCTACGCAGAGGATCTCACCCACCTTTTGGAGCAACTCGGCATCCGCAAAGCCTGGTTAGTTGGCCATTCCCTGGGGGGTAGCATTGCACTGTGGGCCGCCAAGGCCCTGCCCGATCGGGTGGAAGGGGTGATTTGCGTCAATGCCGGGGGCGGAATTTACCTCAAAGAAGAATTTGAACGCTTTCGTCAAGCGGGACAGCAAATGGTACGCTTCCGACCGGGCTGGTTGCCCCACGTACCCTGGCTCGATCGGGTGTTTGCCCAGGCCATGGTCACCCAGAAGTTAGCGCCCCACTGGGGACGGCAACGCCTCCTCGACTTTCTCGCAGCCGATGCCGATGCCGCCAAAGGGAGCCTACTGGATTCCACGACCCAAGCCGAAGTCCATCGCCTGCCCCAGGTTGTTGCCCGTCTGCGCCAGCCGGTTTACTTCATCGCCGGAACCGACGATCGCATCATGGAACTGAAATATGTACGGCACCTGGCCAGCTTCCATCCGTTGTTTCAGGAATGGGGGGCCAATGTGTTTGAAATTCCCCACTGCGGCCACTTGGCCATGGTAGAACAGCCGGATTTGGTCGTGCAGCAGTTCCGAGAGATTTTCGCGGGCGTTTGTGTCCAGGTTTAACGCCCTAACTGTCCGAGGCATCCCCTTCACCCTGTATATTGATTGGGGTTTCTGTAAGGAGTGCACGGGTGAAGGCGTTGCAAGCAAATCGCTGGGTCCCTTGGATCTGGATTGGCCTCTTGGGTGGGTTGGCCTTTGGGTATGGCTTGGGCAGCACGGGCCTACTGGACGAAACCGAACCCCTGTTTGCCGAGGCCGCACGGCAGATGACTGTAACCGGAGACTGGATCACGCCCTATTTCAACGGCGTAACGCGCTTTGATAAGCCCCCCTTGATTTACTGGCTGATGGCGATCGCCTACCAGACGATCGGGGTCAACAGTTGGGCGGCGCGGTTGCCCTCAGCCCTCGCAGCAACGGCATTGGTGGGCTTTATCTTTTACATCGCTCAGCAGTGGGTTAAGCCAGTGCGATCGCCCTCGGTAGAGTCACCCACACGGCAGGCCGAAACAGCTTCCCCAGGATCCTTGGATCGCCCCTCATCCTCACCGATCGATCTAGCCCTGCCCTACCTCATCACCGCCCCCCTCGCCCTGAATCTGCAAATGATTTTCTTTGGGCGCACTGGCTATTCCGACATGCTGCTGAATTTGTGTTTCAGCGGGTCGATTCTGGCCTTTTGGCGTGGATATGGGCAAGCGGAACCCCGACGCCGGAACCGCTGGTACATCCTGTTGTGGATCCTGATGGCGCTAGGGATATTGACCAAAGGCCCCGTGGCGATCGTGCTGCCCGGTGGCATTATGGCGTTATTTGTCTTGATCACAGGACAGTGGCGTAAAGTTTGGCAGGAGATGCCATGGAAATGGGGCCTCAGTTTACTGGTCGCGATCGCCCTGCCTTGGTACATCCTGGCCTATCTTGCCAACGGTCAATCCTTTATTGATGCGTTTTTCGGCTTCCATAACGTAGCCCGCTTCACCCAAGTGGTGAACAAACACAGTGGGCCTTGGTACTACCACTTCTTAATGGTGTTGGGTGGGTTTGCCCCATGGTCCTTGGCCTTACCCGCCGCGATCGCCCAGGTGATCCAGCAAAAACCTTGGCGATCAGCCGATCGCCAGCAACATCTAGGCTTACTGGCACTGATTTGGTTCAGCAGTGTGTTGGGCTTTTTCACGATCGCCCAAACGAAATACATTACCTACAGCTTGCCCTCCATTCCCGCTGCGGCCATTCTGGTCGGACTCTGGTGGAGCCAACAGCGGCAGTCTGCGTCTGGCAAACCGCAGGAAAAGAATTTGGGGCAAATCATCACCCTTGCGGTCACAGGATTACTGGCGATCGCCCTGGCAGTGGCCGCTTGGCTCTGTCCCAACTGGTTGCAGGGAGATCCGGCCATGCCCAACCTCGGGAAACAGGTCGCAGCCTTCGGTCTACCCTATTTAGGATCCGCCATTTGGGCCACTGCCGCGATCTCCATCCTCCTCGCGTTCCTGTTTCAGAAATACCGCAGGCTTTGGACAATCAATTTAGCGGCCATGGCTCTCTTCATCGCCCTATTTGTTTTACCGTTACTGGGCCTGGTGGATCAGGAGCGCCAACTGCCCCTGCGCCAACTGGCTGTGGAAATTCGCCAAGTTCAAACCTCCGGCGAGCCCTTAATCATGGCGGTCAATTTCTTTGAGAAACCCAGCCTCGTGTTTTATACCCAACAGCCGATCGTCTTCATCACACGATCGGTCAAACTGCGCCCTGAGCTAGAGCAGTTACGCCAAGCAGGGACAGTAAAATCAGCGCTGGTGGTGACAACGCCAAAAACTTTGGAAGAAGCCCAAATCTCCACCGATCGCTACCAATCTCTGGCAACAGCAGGGGTTTATCAGCTGGTACGATTCCCGCTCGACTAGTCTCCCTTGTACTCGATCGTCTCGATACTCGTCTCGATACAAAGGATTTCGGGCAATCCCCCTCAATCCTTCAATTCGATCCCCCCTAGCCCCCCTAAAACAGAGGGGGGAATGGAAGTAATAGAAGATGATGCATACCTTTTTGCAAACAACCCAAAAATGGTGGAGTGTGCCCATCAATCGCCAAGTCACCTGGATTTTGGCTGCTGGATTATTCCTTCGCACCATCTTTGCCTTCTGGCTGCAACCCGGCTTCGACGAAGCCTATTACTATCTCTACACCCAATATCCTGACTGGAGCTTTTTTGACCACCCACCCTTAGTCGCCATCACCACAGCGATCGGGTTGTGGTTCAGTGGCGAAACAGTGTCGCAGTTCACGATCCGCATTGGCAGTTTGCTGCTGTACACCGGGACACTCTACCTGCTCTATCGGGCGGGACGACGGTTGTTTGGCTTTCGGGTCGGGCTATTGGCCCTGATTTTGGCCTCGATCGTGCCGATTTTCCAAGTCGCCTTTGGCACTATGACGCTGCCGGATGTGCCCTTGATGTTCTTTTGGACAGCCACACTGTGGGGCGCATCGGAGGAGTTTTTTCCGTTAGACGGCCAACGCTACCGCCCGACCTATCGCCTTGCCATTTTGGGCTTACTCGTCGGGCTGGCCTGCATTAGCAAGTACCACGGATTTTTGCTGGGGGCTGGCTTAGTGGGCTTTTGCCTTACCAGCCGAGAGCACCGACGGGCCCTCTATTCTCCCTGGGCGTTGGCGAGTTTTGTGGCCTTTTTTGCGACGCTTTACCCAGTGCTGGTCTGGAATGCCCAGCATGACTGGATTTCTTTTACCTTCCAAGCAGGGCGCAGCGTTCCGGCCAAGGGTTACAGCTTGGGTAAACTATTTGGGCTGGTCTTGCAGGAAGTGGGTTATCTGTTCCCCACGATCGGGATTCCGCTGTGGTGGGTTAGCCTACGGGTCTTGGTGGCGCAGAGCCTTTCTCCCTTTGTCCGCCGGATTCGGGACACCCACCAGGATATTCGCATTAAGCAACGGTTAGTTCTGTGGCTATCGGCTCCAGTATTCCTGCTGTTTACCCTGATCGGCGGCTATCGATCGGTGCTGCCCACTTGGGCCATGCCGGGATTTTTCATCGCGACGATTCTGCTGGCCCAGAAAGTGGCTGTCTGGCAAATTCCTTCACCCAAACTCATTCGTCGGTGGTTGCTAGGCTCCGCGATCGCCGTCAACTTGCTACTCCTCCTAGCCCTGTCCCATGTCGCGGCTGGCACCCTGCAAACACCAAGCAATACCGCCCTCTTCGGGGGCTTTATCCCGGCCCAGGGAGATGCCTCCGTGCAACTGGTGGACATTGCCCAACTACGCCAAGGTTTTGCCCAGCAGCCCCAACTGATGCAAGCTTTGCAGCGATCGGACTTTGTTTTCAGCAATCGCTTCCATCTCTCCGGCCACATTGCCATGGCACTAAAACCTTTGCGATCGCTGCCAGTGACCTGCTTTGACAAACGGGATATGCGGGGGTTTGCCTTTTGGTCCCAGGCAACCGATTGGCTAGGAAAAACGGGGCTGTACCTGACTTCCAACGAGTACCAATCCCAGGAAGATTCCGCCGCAGAATATATCCCCTATTTCCGTTCGCTGAAAAAAGTGGGCGAAGTGCCGCTCTACCGAGGCGGTGTGGTGGTCGATCGCTTCCATGTGTTCCTCGCGCAGGAGCAGATCAAACCCTTCCCCCGTCCCCGCGAAGGCAGCAAAGGCGCATAATTGGATCAGACCGGGAGGTGATTCTATGCCGCTCATCACACCGAAACGATTCACGATCGCTGATTACCATCGCCTACGGGAAGTGGGATTGCTGCGTGAGGGCGATCGCATCGAACTGATCCGGGGAGAACTGCTGCACATGTCACCTAAAGGCACTGCCCATTCTGTTTGCAATGGTTTGCTCCAGGCTCAGTTGCTGACGTTACTGGGGAACCAAGGGGCCATCCGGAGCCAGGAACCCATCACACTGCCGCAAACCCAGAGCGAACCTGAGCCAGATCTGATTATTGCTCGCGGTTCCCTGCGGGATTATCTCGATCATCATCCCTATCCAGCGGATGTCCTGTTGGCGATCGAAGTGGCGGATTCCAGCCTGGACTACGATCGCACCGTCAAATTGGAACTCTACGCCGAAGCAGGCATTGCCCACTATTGGATTGCTGATGTGAATAGTCGGCAAATGGAGTGTTACAGCCAGCCCTACCGATCGGCCCAGGGAACTTTCGCTTATCAAACCCGCCAAATCGTGTTGGTCGAGCAATCCCTGCTTGTACCCGGATTTGCGACGGTCGCATTGGACTTAGCGACCATTTTTCCTTAGTTTTTCCTTGGCTAACGGTTCTTGTATGAATTAGCCATCACCAACTTTTTTCTGCCTTTTTTCTGCCCTAGCGTCATGACCCTTATCACACCAAAACGATTCACGATCGCCGATTACCATCGCCTAGGGGAAGTGGGATTGCTGCGTGCGGGCGATCGCATTGAACTGATCCGGGGAGAATTGCTGTCCATGTCACCCAAAGGCACTGCCCATAGCTTCTGTACAATGCGCTTGTTTCGGCTGTTGGATCGGTTGCTGGGTGAGGCGGTCACGTTACGTTGCCAGGAACCGATCGCCATTCCACCGGACAGTCAGCCGGAGCCAGATATCGTCATTACCCAGGGCAGGGATACGGATTATCTCGATCATCATCCCTATCCAGCGGATGTCCTGTTGGCGATCGAAGTGGCGGATTCCAGCTTGGACTACGATCGCACCGTCAAATTGGAACTCTACGCCGAAGCAGGCATTGCCCACTATTGGATTGCTGATGTGAATAGTCGGCAAATGGAGTGTTACAGCCAGCCCTACCGATCGGCCCAAGGCCAGTGCTCCTACCAAACCCGCCACATCGTTCTGGTGGGTCAACCCTTGGCCGTACCTGGATTTGCAGCAGCGACCCTAGACTTGGGGCAAATCTTCCCTTAAAAACCAAAATCGATCGCCCAAGGACGATCGACTGGAAAAAAATTCAATTGACTAGCCTACTGGACAGAGTCCAAAACTTCTTTTCTGACAAGAATATTTCGACTAGAACCTAACGCTCACTAAGCTCTCTTGTTTAAGAAGTTGTCCAACTGTTGTTGAGCGGCACGGAAAATATTGAAAACGGCCCAACCGAGTGCGAGTCCTACGGGTGCCAGAACCGCCAAAACACGAAAGTCGAAATCCATAGTTCCCTGTCTCTCTTAAAAAGCTAGGTAATGTTATTACTAATTTTTACCCGATTACGCGCCCCAGGGGAAGACATTTGGTCGAAGACCTTAAGATAGCGTGAAGACATTAGAACCCCGCCTTCCAGGGAATTGACGGTTCGATCGCCCCCTCGGGCTCAACTCGATCGTTGGATCAGCAAAATCCTAGAATCAGCAAAATCCTAAATCAGCGCCTTTGCCTGCATGGACGAGGGCCAGTTGCTCATAATGCTCTGCGTGGGTCACCAGATCCGCCACTTCCTGATCCGACAGTTCCCGAATCGGTCTACCAGGAATGCCGACCACCAACGATCGCGGTGGAACATCCTTCGTCACCACTGCCCCTGCCCCTACAATACTGCCTGCACCCACCCGCACCCCATCCAGCACGATCGCCCCAATGCCAATCAAACAGCCGGATTCGATATGGGCACTGTGGATCACCGCCCGATGGCCAACCGTCACATGGGATTCCAAAATCGTCTCCTTCCCCGGATCCCCATGGAGGACTACCCCATCCTGCACATTACTATGGGGCCCGATCGTAATTTTTTCCACATCCCCCCGCACGATCGCGCCGTACCAAATACTAGCGCCCTCGGCGATCGTTACATGGCCAATCACAGTGGCATTATCCGCGACAAACGCGGCTTGGGACGTATCAACGGGAGGCCAATAGGAAGGGAACGAAGAAGGTTGCACCACGGGATTGATATCAAGAAACGTTTTGCAATTCCAAAAATTTTCGGTCAGTTCCTGAGAATTTCTATACGAAGATGGCAGGATGACCTAGAGACAAGGATTTGCCCCTAGTTATAATAAACGTTAGCAACCGCATGCCGTATCAAATCCCCGAATCCATGAATAGCCTAGGCTCGCAGTATCCGATTTTCGGGCCAGAGATCCAATGTCCCCACTGTCGTCAAACGATTCCTGCGTTGACGCTGACGGATACTTATCTGTGTCCTCGCCACGGGGCATTTGAGGCGGATCCCAAAACTGGCGAACTGGTTCATCTCCAATCTGGTCGGCACTGGCGGCTGTGGAATGGGGACTGGTACCGCCAGCACACCCATCCCGATGGCATTCGGTTTGAGATCCACGAAGCCCTCGATCGCCTGTATACCCAAGGCTACCGAGCCACACGGGTCATCATTGCCAAGCGCTACCAAGAGCTGATCAGCACCTATCTGGAACGCAGCACCCCTTGGCGTGGCCAAACGGATTCCCAAAAACCCCGACTCTATGGCTTGCCTGTAGAATTTAGTCCGGATCCGGATGATGAACCCTGCTGGAATGTGATCAACTTTGATTTAGAAAAGGAACCAGGGGCCCCTGTGCGTTATCCCTATTTCCGCTTGTTGGAGTAATGATTAACCGGAGTCTTTGAATTCTGGAAAGGTTAGGTAGACCAGACAACGCTATGCTCCACCACGCTTCGATTCGGACGGCAGACATTTTTCGGGCGATCGCGTTCTATGAGCAGTTGGGCTTTGCGGTGTGCGAACGGTTTACAGCGGGCTACACCCTTGCCTGCTGGATGGAGGGGCTGGGCGGACGCATTGAACTGATGCAGATTCCCCAGCCCAATCCCGCCGCCGATGCCTTTGGCGATGAGCATTACGTGGGGTACTACCATCTTTCCTTCGAATTGACCGAGTTAACCCCAGATTTATCCGGTTGGCTAGCCGAGTTCCAAGCCAAACTCGCAGCGATCGACCAACCTTTGACAATTCTGCTAGCCCCTCAACAGCAGATGATTGGCGATCGCGTCTATGAAGTGGCGTTTGTAGCAGATAGTGATGGATTACCCCTAGAGTTCCTGCGGGAAATGGCCCGTATCCCTGGGTAAACTGGAACTTATAAATTGCTGCAACTTATAAATTCACTACTAAATTCATTACTAAATTGACTACTAAATTGACTGCCATCATATCTGGCAATTCATCGCCCATTAATAACCTACTCAGCGATTAAAATGACAGCTAGACCTGCGGCTCACTGCCCCGCAGCTTACTTACCCGGTGCCCTCTACTATGGATGCCTTTTCAGACAATTGGGCCTATCTCAAAGTTGAATTGAATTGGTTAGAACGGTTGCTGATGATGGCCGTTGCCAAACAACGCCAAGAAACCAAAGAACTGGACGCGATCGCCAAAACACGAGGTGATCGGGCCACTAGCCATTGGTGGAAAGGCGTGATCACAGTGGAAAAAGGCGGATATGATTCCCCTCGGCCTGTGGTAGCCCATTCAGCAACTTCAGGCAATTACCACGAACAGTTAGAAACGCGCATTCAAGCTTCCGCACAACAGGGAATTTTCCTGGCCCTACCGCAATTGTGCGATCGCCTCGCTTTGTCGCGGTTTGAAAAGCAAGTGTTGCTGCTGGCCTTAGCGCCAGAAATTCACCATCGCTACAGTGATTTACTGGAATACCTCTGCCAGCAAAATTTACCGACAGTAGATCTGGCACTACGGTTGTTGTGTCGGAGTGATCAGGCCTGGCGAGAAGGGCGACTAAAGTTTCTGACTGAACCCTTTCAAGGCTTAATTCAGCTCTTGGAAGACAAGCCAGGGCCCTTGCTGAAGCGATCGATCAAGCTGTCCGATGATTTGGTAACGTTTTTACTCTCCGATCGGCCAGAGACGGGATGGCTGGACAAGCTGGTGCCACCGACATCAGCGATCGAACCCCCGCTACCAGACATCCACCCGGCTCTCCTGCGAGGTATCCAGCAGCCCCTGGTATCGCCCCCATTCCTGGAGTCAATTGAAACGTTAACCGTCGCGCCGGATCTAGCAGTCGTACCAAAGACAGCCGCAGCACCAGAGACAGCCGCAGCACTGTTAATTCAGCCAACAGTAGAATCATCGCCGGGAACCCCCGATCGAGAACAGATCTGGCGGCAAGCAGTGCCCAGCGACTTTCCTCGGGTGAGAAATTTATCCTGGAAACGGTTAGCACAGTTAGACCTCGCCCCGACGGAAATTCGATCGATCTGTCAACGGGCGATCGAACAGGCCCAAAAAGACGGCAAACCCTTGTCCCTGCGTCACTTTAAGCAAGTCCTACAACAGCAAGGAATGGCCATCTAAGGAAGAGCCATCTGACGATCGTGCCGCACCCCACATTCATCAAACCCATGTTTCCCCTAGGACATCCGGCTGACCCGACCAAAGAACGGCACCTCCACGGGTTTACGTTGCCACAGCCGCAGCATAAGGTACAGATTCAAAACAAAGTAGCCCGAAGTCAGTAAACTACTGGCCAACAGCAACGGCACTTTGATCGTGTCGGAATTGTTCACCCCCAGATCCAACATCACCGTCCCCGCAAACCAAGCCATCGCCAACTTGATCGCCAAACGACTGAGGGCGCGTTCCTGCTTGGAGCGATCGGGCCGACTCAGCGTCCACATCGCAGGGCCAACCCCAAACACAGGCATCAGATAGAGCAGCAGCGTCAGGTTCTTGAGTTCATCTTTGTCGATGGCATCGATCGTTCGATTCATGGATCCCTCAGTTCAGCAGTGGGTAACGTCAGTGGTCAGCTTTGCTCTATTTTGCCCTCTCCTTTCCGTCCTGGCGTGCCTTAAACTCAAATTTTCGTGATAATGAAGGCAGGACTTCGTAGCGGCTTGGCTAGAGCTGTGAGAACAGATGCTAGAACAGTTACGGAGTCATTGGCACGGTTCAACTCGGTGGCATGATGCAGCAGACCAATCGATGGTTGACTTGGTGGGAAACCATTTCACCGCTAGGCAAGGTGTTAGCGATCGCACTAGCAGTTCCGCTGCTGGTAGTGAATATTTGGGCAGTTTCAACCATTTTTGAATACTTTAACTCCCTCTTTGTCATTGTCATTGCTGCGTCATTATTGGCGTTTTTGCTCAATTATCCCGTTACTTTACTACAACTGAAGGGAAATAATCGGGAACGGGCTTCGATCGTTGTCTTCCTGCTGTCGATTTCCCTACTGCTGGCCTTGGGGGTGACGCTGGTTCCGTTAGCCCTAGCCCAAGCTGAACAATTAATTTCGAGTTTGCCCAAATGGATCGATTCTGGGAAGCAACAACTGCTGCTGTTAAATATGCAGTTGGAGAACATGGGCTTCCCGATCAATTTGGATCTGCTGACGGAACAAATTGTCGATCGGTTAAAAAGTCAACTACAGGCCATTACCGAAAAGGTTTTGAATCTGGCACTGTTTACCGTTACCAGTCTGTTGGATTCACTGTTAACGTTAGTGTTGACATTTTATTTACTCCAGCATGGCGATGAACTGTGGGAAAGTCTAATTGATTGGTTGCCCGTTCGCATTCGTCAGCCCTTTTCCCAAACGTTGCGAGTCAGTTTCCAGAACTTTTTCCTGGGTCAGTTCATTCTGGCGACTTCCTTGGGTTCAATTTTGACCCTCGCCTTTCTCTGGTTGCGGGTCCCCTTTGGCCTCTTGTTTGGGCTGACGATCGGAACCATGGCACTGGTTCCCTTCGGGGGATCTGTGGGTATTGCGTTAGTCACCTTACTCGTTGCGCTGCGGGATATCTGGCTAGGCGTTAAGGTGCTGGCAACGGCGGTGTTAGTGCAGCAAATTATTGAAAACATCATTGCGCCCCGCGTTCTCAGCAGCATTACAGGCTTGAATCCAGTGTGGGTATTCATTTCCATTTTGACGGGAGCACGCGTGGGCGGTCTGTTGGGAGTCATTATTGCAGTGCCCACCGCCGTGGTGATTAAAACCGCCTTAGGGGCCCTGAAAGCCCCGACCCCAGCGATCGCAGCTACAGGAGACAATCCCGCGATCATGGAACCCGCGATCGTGGAAACCCGTTTAACAACGGAAGAATCGGAAGGCCCGATCGAGGCTTCATAGTGGGTTGCTTCACGAATAGTGGGTTGCTTCACGACTCAGGTTGCACCAGGGTTTCCGAGGGGGGATGGCAGGGAAGTTCGATCGTGAAACAGCTGCCGACCCCCACCTCACTGGTTAAGCGCACTTCACCACCATGGAGTTCAGCAATCTGTTTCACCAAGGCCAATCCTAACCCTGTGCCAGAATATTGCCGATTCAGAGCACTATCAATTTGAATAAACGGTTGGAACAGCTTAGACTGATGCTCCGGTGCAATTCCAATACCAGTATCAATAATACTGATTTCAATGGTACTAGCGTCAATTGGGGCATTAACCATTAAGGTAATCTGTCCATTATCCGGCGTGAATTTAACAGCATTTGTTAGCAGATTAATCAACACCTGTCGAATACGACGTTCATCTACCCACAATTGCGGCAGTTGGTCGGGTAATTGAAGATCGATCTGAATGTTTTTCTTGAAGGCTTGCTGTTTAATAAATGTCAAGCTAGATTGGCATAGTAATTTGATATTTGTAGATTGATACTCTAGCGTAACTTGCCCGGATTCAATTTTCGCGACATCCAGGATATCGTTAATCAGCGCTAGAAGATGATGTCCGCTATTTTCGATGGTTTTGAGCGATCGCAGTTGTCGATCGTTCAGTGTCCCAAAGATTTGCTCTTGTAACGCTTCTGACATTCCGAGAATCGCATTCAAAGGAGTCCGCAATTCGTGACTCATATTCGCTAAAAATTCATCCTTCAGTCGTGTAGCTCGCAGCAATTCTTCATTAGTATGCTGCAATTGAATTTCAGCTTGTTTACGATCGGTAATATCCTGCGCAGTTCCAATCGTCTGCTTCAAACGACCTTGGTCGTCCCGGCTAAACACTGAATCGCGACTATGCAACCAACGCCATTCCCCATTGCTATGGCGCATCCGGTATTCAAATTCCCGAATTTCACCATCCTGCATTTCATACAGTTGAGCAATGTAACTTGGCAGCCGTTCCCGATCTTCAGGATGCATCAAACGGGTAAATAGAGTCGTGCCCAGCACCTGAATTTGTTCTTCGGTATAGCCAAGAATTGGTGTAATTGCATGATTGACGTAAATATTGCGCGACTCTTGCAAATCATAGATGAATAGAATATTCGGAGAAGCATCCGCAATTTTTTGGATAAAGTGTTGACTTGCTTGCAATGCTTGTTCAGCTTTTTTGCGATCGGTAATATCAAGATTTAAACCCACTGCCTTAATGACTTCGCCTTGGTTATTACGATGTTTAAATGCCCTGGATTCAATAAAGCGAACGGTGCCATCGGGCCACGTAATCCTAAATTCTGTTAGGGGATCTCTTGTACCTTGTAGAGATTCCTGTTCTGCCTGTTGTACATAGGCTCGATCGTCGGGATGGACTCGATTGAACCAGTCTTCGTATTGACCGGAAAATTCCTCGGGCTGAATGCCGTACAGAGCAAACATCCGGCTATCCCAAATTAAACGATTACTGGTTGCGCTCCATTCCCAAATACCGATATTAGCCCCTTCCAAGGCAAAATCCAGTCGTTCTGCAAGGGCTTGCAACGCCTGTTCTGCTTGTTTGCGATCGCGAATATCGATTAAAACACCACTCGATCGCGTCAATTCGCCATTTTCATCTAAATTGAGACTTGAAACATCATAGACCCAGACCAAGCTGCCATCCGCCGCAATCATGCGATATTCCATTTCACAATTTTGTTGAGCGCAAATGGCTTGATTAAACTGCTGTTCAACTTTTTCTAAATCAGCTTCATAAACATGATTCCGCCAGAAATTAGGTTCATTAAGCCAAGCAGAGATGGAATAGCCAAGAATTTCTTCTGCTTTGTGGCTAACGAAGATAAAGCGATCGGTCTGGAGATCATACTCCCAAACAATGCCATTAACCGACTGAATCAGGCTGTAGTATTTCTGGCGCGATTGAGCTAATTGGGTTTCGATGCATTTACGATCGGTCACATCAACCACAATTCCATCCCAAATGACATCCCCATTCTCCAGGCGTTCCGCATGGGTCATATGTTGCACCCAACGCACTCCCTGATCGGGTAGGAGTAAGCGATAGGTAGTTGCAAAAGGTTCCAGCGTTTGGGCAGAAACTAGAACATCCGCCAAAACCGCAGACAAATCATCAGGGTGAACTCGCTCCCAAAGAACAGCAACATTTTGGAGGGCAGTTTCGGGTTCAATTGCAAAGATCTCCCTCACCTGAGAACTGACATAGGTTATCTCATCGGTTTTATCGGGATGCAGCACATAGCGGAAAATCATCCCCGGTACATTTTCTGTCATTCGGTGGA
The DNA here is from genome assembly GCF_014697025.1 of Alkalinema sp. FACHB-956. Lineage (NCBI taxonomy): Bacteria > Bacillati > Cyanobacteriota > Cyanophyceae > Leptolyngbyales > Leptolyngbyaceae > Alkalinema > Alkalinema sp. FACHB-956. Next base: position 586,929 of record NZ_JACJRC010000001.1, read on the forward strand.
ACTGGGTCTGACTCTCTTGCAGAGCCAGTTCTGCCATCTTACGATCGGTAATATCGGTCAATGTCCCGACATAACCAATGACATTGCCATCCGAATCCAACTCTTGGGCCACCTGTGAATAAAACCAATTAATCGTGCCATCCGGTCGTAAGTGCCGCCATTCGCCTACTTGAAAATATTGGGTGCTGGGAGAAGCCTGTTGCCATAGATTTTCCCAGGTTTCGAGGAGCTGATCGCGATCGTCAGGATGTAAGCCATCGATCCAACCTTGTCCGAGGGCGGATTCCCTCGGGCGACCCGTTATCTCACTCCAACGCTCGTTGACATACACACAATTTAAAGGGGAATCAAAGCGATAAATCGCCACAGGTACTGCGGCAGCGAGGCTGGCATAGCGGCGTTCACTTTCTTGCAAAGCAAGCTCTGCATTTTTGAGACTCGTAATATCTGATAAAGTCCCTTGAAACCCTACAATTTGACCTTCTGGGTCGAAAATAGGCTTGACACTCACTCTGACCCAAATATAGGGCAAATCGCGATGGAGATGACGGAACTCCATATAACCAATGCCTGTCCCCCCGTGATAACCAATGCCTGTACCTACGTGTTCAATGGATTGGTGTTCAAGAAACAACGGGCGATCGTCTGGATAAACGGTTTCGACTGCTAATCTGCCAATCCAATCACTGGGTTCCCAACCAAACAACGTTTTGAATTGAGGCGAAAGATAGGTAAACCGATCTTCAGCATCCGCTGACCAGATGAGATCTTGCCCACCTTCCACCAAGCGTCGGAATTTGGCCTCACTTTCTGCGAGTTCTGCTTCAATGCGCTTACGATCGGTAATATCGGTCAACGTCCCAACATAGCCCAGGAGATTCCCCGACTCATCCAACTCCCGCACGGTCTGAACATAAAACCAAGTAATGGTGCCATCGGGATGTAAATGCCGACCCTCCCAACTACTGAGGGACATCGCTTCTGGAGCAATTGGCACATTGGCTTCAGACCAAACAAGAGCTGCTAACTTGGAGCGATCGTCGGGATGAATCGCCTCAAGCCAACCTAGTCCATAGCCCGATTCGATCGGACGTCCAGTCATTTCACTCCAGCGATCATTGAGGTAAGTGCAGTTATGCTGCGCGTCAAAACGAAAAATAGCAACAGGGGCCGCAACGGCCAAACTAGCATACCGGCGCTCACTTTCCCGCAGTGCAATTTCAGCGGTTTTACGATCGGTAATATCCGCCGCAATTCCAACCGTTCCAGCAAACGCTCCATTAACGTTTCGAAAAGGCGTTTTCGTGGTTTCTAGCCAGCCTAATGTGCCATTGGCCATTGCAACTCGCTCCTCCACAACTTTGCGTTGACCGGATTGCAAAACCTGAAAATCATCATCACGATAGGCTTCGGCTAAGTCAGCAGGCCAAATATCGTAGTCAGTCTGGCCAATGAGATCGTCCGCAGCCACACCACAGGCTTCAGCAAAGGGTTGATTAACGGCAATAAACCGACTCTGCTCATCCTTAATCCAAGCGATGTGTGGAATATTGTTGAGTAAAGCGGTGAGATGCTTTTTCTTGAGGATGAGTTCTTGCTCGATCGTTTTGCGATCGGTAATATCCGTTAATGTCCCAATGAACCCAATCATCTGCCCCGAATCATCAAATTCTTGGACAATCTTGGAATAAAACCAGTTAATCGTTCCATCAGGGTTCAAATGACGCCCCTCCCCTGTGGCCAAACTTGAGAGGTTGAAGTCCAGGCTCTTCTGCAACTCCGCCAAAGTCTCCCGAGTCTGTTCTCGTTCTTCAGGATGTAATGCATTGAGCCAACCTCGCCCTAGGGCAGACTCAGCGGGTCTACCCGTCATCTCGCTCCAGCGATCGTTGACATAGGTGCAGTTAAGCTGGGCATCAAAGCGGAAAATGGCAACAGGAGCCGCAGCGGCAAGGCTGGCATAACGTCGTTCGCTGGCTTGTAACGCAATTTCAGCAGTTTTACGATCGGTGACATCGAAAAAGATGCCATCCCAAGCCAACGAACCATCACTCTGTTGTTCGGGTTGCGAAATGAATTGTATCCACTTAATCCTCCCATGCGCGAGGATCACCCGAAATTCCTTGTTACAGGGTTGCAAGGTTTGGGCAGATTGCAGAATGATCGCTTGCAAGTGAGGGATATCGTCGGGATGCACCCTGTCCCACAGTGGCTGAGTTGATTGCAGAACTGCTTCGGATTCTAGTTCAAACATATCATAGAGACATGCACCCAGATAGGTATAAGCATCCTGCCCATCCGCATACAGGACATAGCGATAGATCACCCCTGGAATATTTTCCGTCAGCCGTTGGTACTGAGCCTGACTCGCTTGCAAGGCCATTTCAGCCATTTTGCGATCGGTAATGTCCGTTAAAATGCCTTGGTAACCGATAACCTGTCCGGTAGCATCCATGACGGGCGTTGTACTGGCTCTGACCCACACATAGGGCCGATCGCGGTGGCAATGGCGGAATTCTAGATAGCTTTGGGCGGTGTTGATGGCTGGTAATAAGCGTTGCTGGATTAACCACTCGCGATCGTCCGGATAGACAGCCTCCAGCGATGGCCTACCAATCCACTCACTGGGTTCCCAACCAAACACCGTTTTGAATTGAGGCGAAAGATAGGTAAAGCGATCCTGGGAATCGATCGACCAGATAACATCCTGGCCCCCTTCAATCAACCGTCGGAACTTGGCTTCACTGTCGGCTAACGCGGCTTCAATGTGTTTACGATCGGTAATGTCAATTTCTGTACCTAGGATGCGCACCACTTGGCCCGAGGCATCTCGCCATGCCTGCCCCCGATCGAGCACCCAAATATATGACCCATCTTTGCAACAACTGCGATACTCAACTTCGAAAACATCCGTTTCCCCCGATCGCAGCGCAGCCATGATGACCATCAGATTCTCATAGTCATCGGGATGAATCCGCGCAAAGAATTCCTCCACTGAATCACTGATTTCCTCATCTTCATAGCCCCGGTTCTGCTTCCAACCATGGGAATAGAACTTCACATTATTTTGTAAATCCCAATCCCAAATCCCTGCCTTTGAGCCATTAAACGCCAGTTGCCAACGGTTTTCGCTAGCCTGTAGCGCAGCCGTGCGTTCTTCCACCCGGCATTCTAGTTCCTGGTTGAGTTGGTGCAGGGCTTCGATCGCCTGAGACCGCTCGATCGCAATCCCTGCAATGTGGGCGGATTGCCGCAACCGATCTAGATCCTGGGGCTGGGGAACTCGTTGTTCACGATAATAAATTCCAAACACCCCCAGAACCGTGCCTTCACCACTGACAATAGGGGCAGACCAACAGGCGCGCAAATCGTAGGTCAACGCTAACGCCTGATAATCCCGCCAGAGGGGATCCGTTGCAATATCAGAAACAATCACCACCTCCCGCCGGAAAGCCGCCGTACCACAGGAACCAATCCCTTCTCTAATAGGTGCTCCATTGACCGCAGCACAATAGGCCAGAGGCAAACTGGGAGCTGCTGCACAATGTAAATGTCCTCCTTGACACAGCAGGATCGAACACAGTGTACCCGGTAGGTGAAATTCTGTGGTTCGCAGTAACGCATCCAAGATATCGGACAGTGGCTCCGATTTCGCAATGCGTTCGAGCACTTTATGCTGACTCTCTAGCAGGAATTCCGTCCGTTTGCGATCGCTAATATCAGTAATCGTGCCAACGAAACCAATTTCCTGCCCCTCAGCATTGTACTCAACGGCTACTTGACCATAAATCCAGGCATCTGAGCCATCGGGCCGTTGAATTTGATATTCGATCGCCCAGAGACGATTTTCACGGTGGGCCTTTTCGTATTCTTCGACGATATGTTCCAGATCCTCAGGCCGATATCCCACAGACCAAGGTTGGCCGAGTAGAGCCGTTGCATCGAGACCTAAAATTTCACAATAGCGATCGTTAACATAGGTGCAAATGCCCTCATTATCGGTATGCACAATACCCACAGGAGACGCCGCGACCAAAGCCGCATAGCGCTGTTCACTAGCCTGAAGTTCGATCGTGGTTTGGTGCCGTTCAACCAATTCCGTTTGTAATTGCTCGTTGGTGGTATTGCATTGATCAATCAGGGTACTGGCTTGCTGACTAAACTGGGCAAGCTGCTGCAAACATTCGTAGGAAAGTAGACCCGTTAAGCGATCGTGGACATCCACGATCGGCAAATAGCTGATCTGATGCTGTTCCATGAATTGGATCACCGTGACCCAATCCGTTAGGTTTGATTCCTTCAGGGTAAGGGCGGGCGACGGCAGCAGTTGGCTCAGGGGGATTTGCGCGATCGGAGCTTGCTGCGCCACAAGACGTAACACTGCTTGTTCTGACACCACCCCAAGAACTTCCTCACCATCCAGCACTACCACACAGCGCGATCGCCTGAGCGAGTCTAAAGCCGGAACCATGGTTGCAACGCAACTCATTTGAGTGATCGCTTGGAGCACCGTTGTGCTCGCATCCGCAACGAGGGGTTCTCGAAGAATGATCGACCGTAAATCAACTTGAGGGAGTGAGCGAGTTCGGAGATCCATGGGCAACAGCCAATCGCTAGTCGATATCGTCAGTCAATTCAGAGAAAGCTCATACAAAATTTGACTAAATTTGACTAAATATTTGGTGAAATCAACTGAAAATCACCTCAATAAAGCACCTTATCAAGTGGGATGAATTGCTTCGGGAAAAGACAACATCTTTTATTGTACCCACTTTGCCAGAAGGAATGCGTTCTAAGGCTGATTCATTACAGGTTTTTAAGATACCACACCTCAAGCTATCAATTATTACAGCTCATTTCAGAATCGTCATTTCAGAATCAGTCACAGCTTCATCCCTGGGACGATCGAAAGGTGGATATTTACAATGGGATAATTACCAGGGCAGATAACCTACAAGGAATATCCAAGATGAGAAATCATAGCGATTCCATTGGTGGAAACGTTACACTTCAGTTGGAGGAGTCATAGGATTGGAGCACAGCTATGCAAGATGGATACCCCGAGGACCTCGCCTATGTGCATGATGTTGGGCATCGTGATTACGCACTCCAATCGGTGCCAGGAATCCTTGCTATTCTAGCCCAATATGAAATTCGAGAGGGGTTGGTCGTTGATTTGGGGTGTGGGAGTGGTCTGTCTGCTCAGGCATTGACAAAGGCCCATTACCAGGTGTTGGGCGTTGATCTATCGGAGGCCCTGATTGCGATCGCCCGTCGTAGAGTCCCCGAAGCAGAGTTTCGAGTGGAGTCTTTATTTCAAACTGACATTCCATCCTGTCACGCAGTGATTTCGATCGGGGAATGTTTAAATTATTTATTTGATTCTAATCATAGCTCTGATACGTTGAAAAATCTATTCGATCGAATATACGATGCTTTGATTCCCGGTGGTGTTTTTATTTTTGATATTGCAGAACCAGGACAGGTGATGCAAGGCAGTACAACCAAAAGTTTTCAGGAAGGGAGTGATTGGATTGTCCTAGTGGAGAAGGAAGAAGATCTACGGCGATCGATGCTGACCCGTCGGATTACGACCCTCCGCAAGGTGGAGGAGCAATATCAGCGGGCAGATATTGTGCATCAACTGCGGTTATATTCTGCGGTGGATGTCGCCAAGATTTTGCGCAATGCCGGATTCCGGATTCAAATTATTCATCAGTATGGCGAGTTTGAATTACCACCTGCCCATGCTGCTTTTGTTGCGCGGAAACCCTAGGGATAGGCACCCGTGGATCTCCAAGGATCTCAAAGTTACAGGTTCTTCAAGAAGAGGACAAAATTATGCCCCAATCAATTCGTTGTCATTGTGGCAAACTCCAAGGCACACTGAACCACAGTCAAACCGTCAGCCGATGTGTGTGCTATTGTGCCGATTGCCAAGCCTTTGCCCGTTTCCTCAAGCGAGAGCATGAAATACTCGACGAAATGGGAGGAACTAACATCATTCAGACCCTCCCTGCTAATATCACGTTTACCGAAGGCATCGAGAATTTGACCTGTATGCGTCTTACAGACACTGGGATGCTGCGATGGTACGCTGCGTGTTGTAATACGCCAATCGGGAATACGCTTGCAACCCCCAACCTATCTTTCATTGGGGTTATCCATACCTGCTTGAGTTTAGATCAAACGTCGTTGCAAAATGTATTTGGGCCGATCAGAATGTACGTCAACACCGAATCGGCGATCGGGGAAACCAAGCCAAAATCGGCAGGCGTTCTATCTGGCACCTTGCGCGTGATGGGGATGATGCTAAAAGCGCGTTGTGACGGCAGGTATAAACAAACCCCCTTCTTTGTTATGGAATCCAGCACTCCGATTGTTGTTCCCAAAGTGCTCAACGCTGAGGAGTTGAAGAACGTAAAGAATGTTGGATAACATATTCCCTTCGCCCCCACTGGCTTAACTCACCCAAACCTCCCGCATCACCGACGCCAGATCTCGCAACGCCCCCGCACCATCTCCAATAAAGGTTGAACCATGCATCGCAGCGATCGGATGACAGAATCAGTGAGTTCGATCGGTTCTCCCAAGGATTGAATCAAAACCGGGATTTTTAGAAAATCCCGGTTTTTGGAGAGTCGCGATCGGCGTTAAATTCAGTCCTCACCAGTTCCTCAGCTTTCAGCGTTACTCTCATAACTAGAGATAACTTGGATTCTAAGGATGCAAACTATGATCACAATCATCCTGAAAAGCATCGTAATTTGGCTCGTTTTTATTCTTGCAGAAAGTTTGAATGGAGCTGCTCGGATCTTTTGGCTAATGCCACTACTCGGTGACCCCATAGCCCATCAAATTTCGTTTGTTATGGGTTCAATATTGATATTAACGATCGCGACAGTATTCATCCAATGGCTTCATACATCCAACATTTCTCAGTTATTTGGCATTGGCCTACTGTGGCTACTGCTAACTGTGATATTCGAGATTAGCCTAGGGATCTTTGTCTTCAACTATTCATGGCAGCAAATGGGTGCGGATTATGATTTATCGCAAGGTGGCTTAATGACGATTGGCTTAATTTGGTTAATGTTATCCCCATTCATCGCTACAAAAATTCGTAGGGGATCACTGCAAACATCAGACTGAGGTTTAACTAATGCTGAGTCGAAGACGAATGATTTTAGGGCTGACCGCACTGACAGGAGGAACAATGGCCTACGCCATAGGCTCTGCTCATCAGTCTAACCGCCAATACACCCATGCCGTCCATGATACTTGGCGACACACGTCCGATCGAGCATTAAGGGATCTGACAGCAGTCACTCGCGAACTGGTGCGCTACGCGACCTTAGCTGCATCAAGTCATAATACGCAATGCTGGAAATTCGCGATCGGCACAGTCTCCCCGTCAATGCTCACCGATCAAACCATCTCAATTTTGCCAGACTGGACAAGGCGATGTCCTGCGGTTGATCCGGATGACCATCATCTGTTTGTGAGTTTAGGCTGTGCTACGGAAAATCTGATTCAAGCAGCACAGGCATTTGGCAAGCATGGCGTTGCCCGTTTTGACCTTGCTATCGATGATAGGGTCACAGTCAGCTTAGCCCCCTCAAAAGCAATAGATTCTGACCTCTTTAAGGCAATTCCCCACCGTCAATGCAGCAGAGTCGAATATAACGGTAAAACATTAAGTAATGCTGACTTAGCCACCCTTGAAAGAGCAGGGCAAGGCAATGGAGTGAGGATATTACTGCTCACTGACAAAGCACAAACTGAGAATATCCTGGAATATGTCGTTCAGGGGAATACAGCACAGATGAACGATCGAGCTTTTATTGAGGAACTAAAATCTTGGATTAGATTCAGCTATAACGAAGTCTTGAGTCACCGGGATGGACTATTTGCCGGTTCGTCAGGCAATCCTATTGTCCCTCGCTGGCTGGGGATGAGATTGTTAAATGTATTTTTTACAGCCAACAGTGAAAATGATAAATATGCTAAACAGATTCGTAGCTCTGCGGGAATTGCTATCTTTGTATCTGAACGTAATGATAAGGAACATTGGATTGAAACAGGACGATGCTACGAACGATTCGCCCTGCAAGCAACTGCCCTAGGCATCAAAAATGCATTTTTGAATCAGCCAACCGAGGTTTTATCATTGCGGCCACAATTCGCCAGTTATCTCGGTATTGGGAATCTCAGACCCGATCTAGTTGTGCGGTTTGGGTATGGCCCTGAAACTCGGCGATCATTGCGGCGACCCATTGAATCAGTATTACTATGAGTAATATTTCACATACAATCTTACATATTACCTCAGCCGAATCGTTTGATTAGTCAACATTGCATTTCCTGTTCTAATAGTTGTTTGGATTTCCAATAGTTTTTGGATTTGTTTTTGGATTTATTTATCATTCCATTGCAATTTAGCTATTCTCTTCTATCATCAGTCCCATCAACAGCAAACTCTTCCCCCTAGCACCGCTCAATACTTTTCCTCAGCATAACGCTATGCTGAGATGTGAGATTTTGCCAGAGGCTGACTATGACAGATTTTTGGACGCAGGTATTGCAGACAGCACAAGCCGTAACCCAGCAGGTGGGCGATCGCTTACTTCAGGACTTCGGGCACATGCAAGCGATCGAAAAAGCCGATGGCTCCCTCGTGACCCAATCCGATCAATGGGCCGATGCAGAACTGCGCCGATCGCTCCAAGCAGCCTTCCCCGACCATGGCGTCCTCAGCGAAGAAACCGTCCACATCTTCCCACCCAACGAATGGTGCTGGATCATTGATCCCATAGACGGCACCACCAACTTTACGCGCGGCCTGCCCCTCTGGGGCATTTCGATCGGGTTGCTCTATCGCGGCACCCCCGTCTTCGGCTATGTCCACGTGCCGCCCCTGGGCCAATCCTTCTACGGTTACTGGGCAGGCAACTCCGGCCTAGACATGCCCAGCGGAGCCTTTTGCAACGGTCAACCCATCCAAGTCTCTGCCGATGCCCTCAGCGGTAGCCACTTTTTCAACCTCTGCGCCCGCAGCATCGGGGTTCTCAAAAATCCCATCCCGGCCAAAATCCGCATGTTAGGCGTCGCCACCTACAACGTTCTCACCATCGCCATGGGAGCCGCCCTCGGCGGAGTAGAAGCCACCCCAAAAATTTGGGACATTGCCGCAACCTGGCCGATCGTCCAGGCCGCCGGGGGAACCTGGAAATTTCTCGCCAAGGAGCCCGCCTTTCCCCTCCAGCCCGAAGAAAACTATGGATCCCACGCTTATCCCAGCCTGGTGGTCAGCCATCCAGACTTGCTAGCCATCTTTGAACCCCTAGTTCGCCAAGGACTTACATGATCGCCTCACATGCTCTCCGATCCACCTTTCACCAGAAGCTACCTTTCACCAGCCCCTTCCAAAAAGATCTCCTCTCTGGTATCCTTAGATATTTGGCTGCGAAAAATTGGCTTAGAGATTTCTCCGCAGAGACGGAAACAAGCGTTAAGTAGGAACGATCATGGCAAAACGGGTTCAAGTCGTCCTCACCAAGGACGTGAGCAAACTGGGCAAACTGGGTGATGTGGTGGATGTGGCCCCTGGCTACGCACGGAACTACCTCTTCCCCCAAAAGGTTGCCACCAACGTGACCCCCGGCATCCTCAAACAGGTTGAGCGCCGGAAGGAACTGGAGCGTCAGCGGCTAGCTGAACTGAAAGTAGAAGCTCTGAAGCAAAAAGAAGCCCTGGAAAAAGCAGGTACATTGTCGATCGCTAAACAAGTGGGCGAAAACGACGCAATCTTCGGAACGGTGACCAACCAAGAAATCGCTGAAGCGATCAAGGCTGCCGCCAGCATCGAACTCGATCGTCGGGATATCGATGTTCCTGAAGTCAAAAAACTGGGCGAATACAACGCTGAAATCAAACTGCACCCCGAAGTATCTGTCTCCGTGGCCTTTGCAGTGGTTGCAGCGTAACCATTCGGAATGATTACGGACTCCGGCGATCGTTCATGGATCAATTAGTCAGCCCGTGGCTTAGCCATCTGCTGCTAGGCTAAGCACCCCGAAGGAAGCCGGAATCCAGTTCGTTGAGATTTAATTTTGCTTGGAGACTCCCCTCAGTGTTCTTTACGATCGCTCAGGGGATTTTTCTTGTTCATGACAGGAAGACATGATAGGGAGACATTACAGGGAGAAACTATGACAAACCCGATGGAACCGCCGATCGTTGGCATCATTATGGGTAGCGATTCCGATTTGCCCACGATGCAAGCCGCGATCGCGGTGTGTGAAGAATTTGGCATTGCCCATGAAGTGGCGATCGTCTCAGCCCACCGTACCCCAGAGCGCATGGTGGAATACGCCCAAACTGCCCATACACGAGGGATTCAAGTCATTATTGCCGGAGCTGGGGGAGCTGCGCATTTGCCGGGGATGGTTGCCTCGCTGACGCCGTTGCCCGTGATTGGGGTACCCGTCATGACCCGCACCTTGCAGGGCGTGGATTCCCTCTATTCCATTGTGCAAATGCCAGCGGGCATTCCCGTGGCCACGGTGGCGATCGGCAATGCACGGAATGCAGGGTTACTCGCCGTGCGGATTCTAGCGACCCACGATGCAGCCCTACTGGAAAAAGTGCTGGCCTACCAGACCAGCCTGAAAGACATGGTCATGGAAAAACAAGCCAAACTGGATCAAGTCGGCTATCAGCAATACTTGCAGAACATGGCCTAGGCGATCGCACAGCATCGGAGGAGTGACGCTGAGCTGAAGTGCTGGGATTAAGTTACTGGGATTAAGTTACTGGGATTAAGCACTGGCTTGGGATTGCAACTTCCGCAACACCGCCGATCGATTCTTCAGGGCGATCTGGTCATCGGGGCGCAGTTCCAGCACCTTATCGTAACTTTTGAGAGCGGTTTCTAATTGGCCCAGGCTGACCAATAAGCCGCCTCGATTGTTCCAAGCCCGGAAATCTGTCGGTCGTAACTCGATCGCTCGGTCATAACTCACCAGAGCTTCCTCCAAGCGATTTAAGGTTTTTAGGATGACCCCTCGGTTGTACCAAGCCTCGTAATAGTTCGGTTGCAGATCGAGCGCCTTGTCAAAGCTGGCCAGAGCCGTTTCATAGTCCTCCAACCGCATACAGGAAAAGCCTTGGCCATACCAAGCCGAGGCATAGTCGGGATGGAGTTTAATGGCCTTCTGGTAGCAATCGATCGCGGGCTCGTGGCGGTTCATTTGCTTGAGGGCAAGGCCGCGATGGTACCAAATCACGGGATCTTCAATGTCGATCGCGAGGGCTTGGGCATAACTGGAAGCGGCGGCTTCATAGTCCCCCAAACAGAGCAATGCATTGCCCCGACCACTGAGGGCATCCGCATTGTCCGGTTTCATTTCCAAGGCCCGATTAAAGTGGGTAATGGCTCCTTCGTAGCGCCCCGTAGCGTAGAGCGCAGCCCCTTGCAGGTACCAGGCATCGGCGGATTGGGGATCCAAATCTAACGCTTTAGATAAGTAGGGAATCGCCTCTTCGTAGCGTTCGATCGTATAGAGCGAGAGGCCCAAACTGTAATGGGTGTTGGGATAGTTCGGTTGCAGTTGCAAGACGCGCTGAAAACTCAGAATCGCATCGGCATACTGGCCCGCCACATGGGCAATCCAACCCCGTTGGTACTGCAAGTAGGGCGACGAAGGGTGAGCCGTCAGCGCTTTGTTCAGGCAGGTCATGGCAGCTTCCTGCTGGCCCGCATTCAGCAAGGTGCTGGCTTTTTCGCTCCAGGCAATCAGGGAATCCGGGCGCGTTTCAAGCACTCGGTTGAATAATTCGATCGCAGCGGAATAATCGCCCTTTTGACTCAGGGCAAGGGCCTGTTCAAGGAGGCTTTCAGTGTTGACATCTTGCGTTTGCACCATAGCGCAGGAATGGGGTTTCGGAGATGGGAGGGCAACGTTATGGTGTAAGAATGCCCAAGTCTAGCCCAAAATTCGCAAGGCTCGACGATTCTGTGGGGCATCCTAGGGTTTCCTTGGGAACTGGCATAATTGGCGCTCCGGCTCTGTAAACTTAGGACTGGTTCGCAGATAACTTCTAACCCAGTTACAGGCTGTCTCCAATTCATCGAGGGCCTGAATCCTCGGCAAATCCCACAAAACCACCGTACTGTCGTCACTGCCAGACACTAAACGCTTCCCATCGGGCGTAAAGGCGAGGCTGGAAACAATTCCATGGTGCCCTGGTAAAGTTCTGAGTAACTGCCCACGGAGATTCCAGAGCTTAACCGTGTTATCGACCCCGGCGGTGGCGATCGTGCTGCCATCGGGACTGAACGCAATGCGAGTGATCCCTTGACTCTGGGTCACGACCGTTTGGATCAAACTGCCATCGAGTCGCCACAGTTTGAAGGTATCGTCGCGACTGGCGGACGCCACCATTTGACCATCGGGACTAAAGGCCACGCCCCAGACAGTCCCTTGTCCCCGTAGAGTGGCGATCGGTTTGCCGTCGATCGACCAGAGCTTGGCCGTCCCATCTTCACTAGCGGAAGCCAAGCGCTTACCATCGGGACTAAAGGCTAACTTCCAGATGCGTTCTTTGTGGGCCTTAATGCTGTGGAGCAATTGGCCAGCGATCGACCAGAATTTAATCATATTGTCATCCCCCGCAGACACAATCGTTTGACCATCGGGACTGATGGCAACGGCATAAATGCTGGCTGTGTGACCAGGAAACGATCGCAGCAAATGGATATGAGGATGATCGCGATCGCCCAAATTCCACAGGTGCACCTTGAGGCTATTCCCCACCGTAATCATCATTCGGCTATCTGGACTAAACGTAACACTCCGAAATCCAGAGTCCACGTTCTGCAACGTCTGGATGAGTCTCCCATCCGTGTGCCAAAGTTTGAGAGTATCATCACCACTCACCGTTGCAATCAGTTTGCCATTGGGGCTAGTTGCCAATTCCCAAACGATGTCTTGATGGCCATTCATTGGAGTCAACAAATATTGATTGCGTCGCCAGAGTTTGACCAACGTATCATCGCTGGCCGATGCCG